>NZ_CP048115.1:3887178-4535041 GCF_010093045.1 Mucilaginibacter sp. 14171R-50
CCTTAACAGTTTTGCTTAAGTTTTTTGTCTGGATCTTGACAGCCACCTGCGACCAATTTGATTTTGCAGACGTTATAAAAGTTGGTTTAACAGCGTCGCGTAACGAGTTGGTTTTAAAATCTTTCACAACGCCGGTTATAGGCATCCAGCGGCCGCTGCCTATTTTTATGGTTTTACCTATCGCCTCCTCTGCATTACGGATGCCCAATTTGTGCACCAGCGTTTCGTTAACTACTGCCTGGCGGGCCGTGTCGCTTTCGTCATAGCCTTTACCCGCAGCAAACTTCAGTCCGAACGTTTTGAAATAATCCGCATCGGCGAATTTTAAAAAAACGGTAAACGATACATCTTTTGGCGAGCCGTCAAAGTAAAAATTTGATCCCCAGTTATTTTCTGATGATGGCGCATCCGAGGCGAAACTCGTAGCCTTTACATTGGGGTTTTGCAGTATTTGCTGTTTAAATGAATTTACTTTGCTCAGGCTAACACTATCTGTATAGCCGGGGATAACCAATACGGCGTTTTTATTAAAGCCAAGGTCGGCTTCGTTTACAAAGTTCATTTGGTTTACCGCTACAATGGTCCCGATGATAAGTAACTGGGCAATGGCAAACTGGGCAACCACCAGGGCGCGGCGTAAGGGTATGCCGCCAATTGATGCAGCTGTTATTTTATTTTTTAATGCAGCCACGGGTTTAAAGCCCGAGATTACCAACGCCGGATAAATACCCGATAGCACTATTACTGCCAGCATGGTACATACCAGAAATATGGCCGTATCTGTATTTATCAGACCAATATCATCAGGTACGCTTGATATATTTTTAAGATAGGGTAAAGCTATTTTTGCTATAACCACTGCCAATATCACCGAAAATGCAATAACCAGGGTAGTTTCGCCAATTACCTGCGCCACCAGTTGTTTGCGCGTGCTGCCCAATACTTTACGGATGCCAACCTCTTTTGAGCGCCCAACCGATTGCGCGGTTGAAAGGTTGATGAAGTTGATAGACGCCATTAGGATGATCAAAATAGCGATAAAGGTTAGTGTACTGATGGTTGCCTTGCTGGTAGAATGGTCGCCAAGTGTATTGCCTATCAGTGTATCAAAGTGCATTTCGGCAAGTGGCTGCGCCAGATGCGTTCGCGCAGCACGTTTATCAGTCAGGTTCTTTTTGGTGAAGCCCACCAGCTGCGCCTCGAATTTTTGGCGGCTTAGGTTTTGGGGCAGTTGTAAAAATATCTGGTGATTACTGCTTATAGATCCCCATTCGTTATTGTAGCTGTATGTTTTGCCGCTTTGTTTCCAGGTGATGTACGATACCATTATTTTTAAGGGTATATCGCTGTTACTTGGCGCATCTTCAACTATACCGGCAACCCGTAAGGTTAAGGTGTTATCCATTTTAATGGTTTTACCCATTGCCGTATTCCAATCGCCGAAATATTTTGTTGCGATAGCTTTGGTAATAACAACCATATTGGGCTGCGAAAGCACTTCTTTAGAACCGTTAAGCCACCTGGTTTGAAAAATATCGAAGAACTGCGGTTCCATAAAGAAAACCCCGATTGGCTCAATAAACTTCTTATCGTCCGTACCGGATACGGTCATCTGGCTGCCGTAGCTTGATGTTAAAGCAGCAAATTTTACCTGCGGAAAATCAATCCTTAAGGCATCAAGCGCCGGCACAGATACGCCCGGGTTATAGTTTATGCCATCTTCAGCCGTTTGTTTGGTAACCAGGTGGTAGATGTCATCAAAGTTTTTATTGAATTTATTAAAGCTTAGTTCAAATTTGAGGATAACAAATATGAGCAGACAGGCGCCAATGCCTACGCTTAAGCCCGAAATGTTGATTATAGAGTGCGCCTTATGACGGATGATATTCCTCCAGGCAATTTTGAAGTAATTTTTTAACATAATTATGGCAATATGTTTTATAACAGTTAAAACATATACCAAATTAGTAAGTGACTAATAACCAGGTATTTATAAAGATTTACAAGCGTGCTATATGTACGTAAGCGTAACAGTACCTGTTCGGTTATGATACAGTCTGACAAGTTAAAAGTCGAAAGTCTTTAGTCCAAAGTATAAATAGCGACTTTAGACTGAAGGCTTTCGACTATAGACTTTTTAAAACCCAAAATGCCTGATATAAGTATCCAGGTCCTTATCCCCCCTGCCCGAAAGGCAGATCACTACATTATCGCTTTTTTGGAAGGTCATTTTTTCGAGATAAGCAAGCGCGTGCGCTGTTTCAATGGCCGGAATAATGCCCTCCATTTGCGAACATAACAGGCCGGCATTCAGGGCTTCATCATCAGTGATGCTTACATATTTGGCGCGGTTTATTTTGTACAGATGCGCGTGCTGAGGGCCTATGCCCGGGTAATCCAGCCCGGCAGATATCGAATATGGTTCTTCTACCTGCCCGTCGGCCGTTTGCATCAATATGGTGCGGCTGCCGTGCAATACGCCTTCTTTTCCCAAAAATGTGGTTGCAGCCGAGTGGCCGCTGTCAACGCCTTTACCTGCTGCTTCAACAGCTACCAGTTTTACGGCTTCGTCGTCTAAAAAATGATAGAACATGCCCATGGCATTACTGCCGCCGCCCACGCAAGCCAGAGCGTATTGAGGCAATTCGCTGCCGGTTTGCTCCAATAGCTGTTTTTTTGTTTCGGCAGATATTACCGACTGAAACCTTGCCACCATATCAGGGTATGGGTACGGCCCTACTACCGAACCGATAATGTAATGGGTATCAACCGGGTTCCCTATCCAGTCGCGCAGAGCCTCGTTGGTGGCATCCTTCAACGTTTTGCTACCCGACGTTGCCGGTACTACCCTGGCGCCCAGCATTTTCATACGTGCCACATTCGGAGCCTGGCGCTCCATGTCAATCTCGCCCATGTAAACAATACATTCAATACCTTTCAAGGCGCAAACCGTAGCCGTTGCTACCCCGTGCTGACCGGCGCCTGTTTCGGCGATGATGCGTTTTTTGCCCAAACGCTGTGCAAGCAATATCTGCCCTATGGCGTTGTTTATTTTGTGCGAACCGGTGTGGTTCAGGTCTTCGCGCTTAAAAAAAATGTTAGCCCCATATTTCTCAGAATATCTTTTAGCATGATACAACGGGGATGGCCTGCCCACATAGTCTTTTAACAACTGGTCAAACTCTGCGGTAAAGCCGGGGTCGCTTATTATTTTGATGTATTCCTGCCTTAACTCTTCAACATTAGGATACAGCATTTCGGGGATATAGGCACCGCCAAAATCTCCGTAATAGCCTTGTTCGTTAACTCCGTACTTCATTGCTGTTAAATGTGTTTATCGTAGTAAATGCTTGTGTTAGTTTATTTATATCCTTTAATGCTGGCGATACCTCAAATTTGCTGTTCAGATCTACCCCATAAAATGCGGGATGCTTTATCTGCTTTACTTCTTCCAGGTTGTCTAAACTCAATCCTCCCGATAAAAGGAAAGGCACATCCAGTGTATATTTATCAAGAATAGTCCAATCAAACGTCTTCCCCGAACCGCCGTACGCCGCCGTTTTTGTATCGAACAGGAAATAATTCACATTGTTCTTGTATGCTTTCAGTTGTGTAAAATCAAAATTTTCGTCTACACCAAATGCTTTTATTACCTCCACCTCGTGTTTAAACATCCCGCAAAACTCCGGGCTTTCACTGCCGTGAAGCTGTATAGCGTCGAACTTATACTTATATATTAATTTACTGATGGTATCTGCATCCTCATCCACAAAAACGCCAACTTTAGCAATATCTGTAGAAATATTTACCAGTTCATCATCCTCCATTGCGCCAATAAAACGCGCCGACCTATCGTAGCAAATAAAGCCCATATAGTCAGGCCTTATACCGGCAACAGCCTTAATGTTATCACTATCCCTTAATCCGCAAACTTTAATTTTCATTTTAATTGGCTATTAACGCTTTAAAGCTGCCCAGTGCCTTTTTGCTTATCAGCGATTCTTCGGCCTCGTAAAAGCAATCGGCAAAGCTTTTTTGCGGATGAATAGTTTTAATTGCCATAGCGGCGTTGCTTAAAACCACGCTGGTTTGGGCAATCGTCGCATCATCATTAAGCACCTTCATAAATATATCTGCTGAATCGCTTACGGTATGCCCGCCGGTTATTTCATCTTCGTTTAGTTTGCCAAAACCAAGGCTTTCAATGCTATTTATTTTCTCGCCCTCGGCCGAAAACGTTTTAAAATCGCAGGTGAGCGAGATCTCATCGTAACCATCCAGCGCGTTCAGTATGGTATATTTTACTTCTGACTTTTGATACAGGTAAGCATATATCCTTGCCAGCTCAAGGTTAAACACCCCCACCATTTGGTTTTGCGGCTTAGCCGGGTTTACCAACGGGCCAAGCATATTAAAGAATGTTTTTACGCCAAGCTCTCGGCGTATTGGTGCTACGGTTTTCATGGCCGGATGAAACAAGGGCGCGTGCAGAAAGCATATATTAGCCTTATCGATGCTGCGCTTCAATGCATCGGTGTTGTTGGTGAACACATAACCCAGGTGCTCCATTACGTTTGACGACCCACAGCCCGAAGAAACGCCATAATTGCCATGCTTGGCAACCTTATATCCTGCACCGGCTACCACAAATGATGCAAGTGTTGATATATTAAAAGTATCCTTGCCATCGCCGCCGGTGCCGCAAAGGTCTATCAGTTCGCCGGTTTGCAGGTCAACCGGCAGGCAAAGCTCCAGCATGGCATCCCGAAAACCCTCCAACTCGTTAACCGTAATGCTGCGCATGCAATACGCCGTCATAAAAGCGGCCATTTGCGAGTTATTGTATTTACCCAGCGCTATATTCAACAAAATTTCTTTCGACTGTTCGCGGGTAAATGTCTTATGTTCAAAAAGGTGGTTAAGTATCTGTTTCATAATAGGCCATAAAAAAAGGGTCGCCGTATTGGCAACCCTTCTGTATATTTATCAAAAACAAAAAATGAGGCTGCCTTACGAATTCTCGTTAAGCCACCACCAATTGTTATTTAATATCTGCACTTTCATATTGTTAAGGCAAATATGGAAATTGTTTTCGCCAAAAGCAAGCATAATAATATTTTTACGGAAGCAATTAGTGAATATTGAATTATCGGTTACAAATCCAAATATCAGGCTGTTCATAAATCAATAAGTCCGCCTGATCACTAAATAACCATGGCTATACGCAAACAACATATCAACCCCGAGAACGATCTTGGCTTCGGCCCTCAGCCGGTGATCAAAAACCAGCCGCTTATTAATAAAGATGGTTCGGTAAATGTAAAGCGCAGGGGTTTATCGAGGTTTAATACTGCGGATACCTATCACACGCTCATTAAAATGAGCTGGGCAAGGTTTTGGGTAGTGGTACTCAGCGGATATTTGATCGCTAACCTGTTTTTTGCATCTATTTATGTATTGATAGGGATGGATAGCCTGGATGGCGCATCGGCGCATAACCATATGAGCCATATGCTTGATGCATTCTTTTTTTCGGCGCAAACCATATCTACGGTGGGTTACGGGCATATCAGCCCGCGTGGAGTGATAGCCAACAGCGTGGCCGCCTTCGAATCGATGATTGGTTTGCTGGCCTTTGCGCTGGCTACCGGCTTGCTTTACGGGCGTTTTTCAAAACCATCAGCAAAAATAGTCTACAGCGAAAATATGGTGGTTGCCCCATACGGCGATAATGGGCGCGGATTGATGTTCAGGTTGGCCAATATCCGTAAAAACGTGCTGATAGATCTGGATATACAGGTCATTTTTTCGTACAACGAAGTTGTTGACGGCAAACCTATACGCCGTTTTTTCCCTTTAGAACTTGAGCGTAAATATGTGAGCCTGCTTACCCTAAACTGGACCATTGTGCATCCGCTTGATGCCAACAGCCCGCTGATTGATATGATATACGAGGATCTGGAAACTTACCAGGCGAGCTTTTCGGTATTGCTGAAAGCGTTTGATGATACTTTTTCGCAAACGGTGCATTCGCGTACATCCTACATAGCGCAGGATATGGTTTGGAACGCCAAATTTGTGCCTATGTTTACCCGCGATGAAGATGGCAGGATAGAACTGGATATGGGTAAAATAAGTGAATTTGATATGGTTCATTAGTTCGCCGGCCAATTTGCCCGTTAGTTCTTTGTCACCAATAACCGATTGAACTAATGGACCAATGAACTATTTCAGCAACGCGTTCTTCTCCCTCGCGAAAACTTTGAACACCTGCTTATCTAAAAAGGCAGGCCAAAATTTGCTCAGGAAAACGGTTAGCTTGCCTTGTAACGTCATGATCAAAGTACGGTTGCGGTTCTCTACACCGTCGGCTATTATTCGGGCGACCTCTTCAGCGGTCATCATTTTAGCTTCTTCTAATGTACTTTCGCCCTGTTGTACACCATTTTTATCAAGGGCAGTGTTGCGGATATTTGACGAGGTAAAGCCCGGGCATGCCAGCATAATATGTACGCCCGTCCTCAAATTTTCAACTCTCAAGGCATCCAGGAAACCATTTAAAGCAAATTTTGAAGCCGAGTAACCCGAGCGACCGGGTAAGCCTTTATAGCCGGCTATCGACGATACGCCTACAATGCTGCCTTTAGTTGCTGTAATAGCCGGCAGTGCGTATTTGGTGCAGTACACGGCACCCCAAAAATTAACGTCCATTACGGTTTTTAAAACGGCCAGGTTTACATCGTTAAATAGCGCGCGCATAGATATACCCGCGTTGTTAACCAGCACATCTATTTTTCCAAAAGTAAATTGAGCCTGTTTAATAAGGGCAGCGCACTCCTCCTCCACGGTTACATCGCATTGTACGGCAATGGCCTTTATGGCATAATCTGTTTGCAGCGTTTGGGCTATATGGCAAAGGGTAACATACTGGCGGGAAGCTAACACCAGATTGGCGCCGCGCCGGGCAAACTCTATGGCAAGGGCTTTGCCTATACCCGAAGACGCGCCTGTGATGAGTACAACCTTATCTTTCAATTTCATATTTCGGTGCGAACATCTGCGGGATAGCCGGAATTTTTATTTCGGGCATGTGGAGCAAATATTTGGCAGCGAATATAATCATAGCACCATAAAAATGCCTGATATAGCTCCAGGTAAATTTAGAGCGTAACCGGGTATTAAAGCTGAGTATGTAGGTTTTTGGGAAATAATAATTTTTGTACCCCGCCAGGCGGATACGGAACGAAAGATCGATATCATGACCAAACTTTACAAACCGCTCGTCGAAGTCGCCAACATGGTTCACTACCGACCGGCGCAACAACATAAATGCACCATTAATCACGTCAACTTCGGTAGTTGCAAACTCCTCATCTTCTACCCAATCATCATCGTTTTTATACAAGCGCGATTTTGGGAAGTGTTTGGCCAAGCCGGTTAATTTCAGCAAACCACCCCAGGCACGCGAAAACCCGGTTCTGGATTCGGAAATAAATTTGCCGCGCGGGCTTAACATACGCACCCCTACACCACCCGCATCGTTATGGGCGTCCATAAATTCAAGCACGTGCTCTACGGTTTTTTTGCCGCTAATAGTATCCGCATTGACCAGTAAAACATACTCGCCCTTGGCTTCTTCAATCCCCTGATTGCGGGCTTTAGCCACGCCGGCATGGTGCTGATTAACAATCAATTTGGCTTGGGGGAACTCATTACCAAGCATCGCCACCGACTTGTCTGAAGATGCATCGTCAACCACAATCAACTCATAATCAATATCGCGGCAAGCTCTATTTAAAGTAAATAATGCTTGCCTTAATTTGTTGCACATATTGTGATTAACAACTATAACAGAAAGTTTCATAAGCTATCAGGATAATGAATTCTCGTACGGAACACGGGTTACGATAGATCGTCCTAATGTAATCTCGTCCACGTACTCTAATTCACCTCCAAAAGCTATGCCACGGGCAATAGTTGAGATATTTATTTCAAAAAGCTTTAAGCGTTTATGCAGGTAGAAAATGGTGGTATCGCCTTCCATGGTTGCGCTCAGGGCAAAAATAACTTCTTTCACTTCGCCGCCCTTTAGCCGCTCTACCAGGGTATCCACCTCCAGGTCGGCGGGGCCTATGCCATCCATAGGCGATATTAAGCCGCCCAAAACATGGTAAACACCATTATATTGACTGGTATTTTCAATAGCCATTACATCGCGGGTGTCTTCTACCACGCATATCAGGCTATGGTCGCGTTTATATGACGAGCATATCTCGCATACCTGCTGGTCGGATATGTTATGGCAGGTTTGGCAAAACTGTATCTCGTTTCGTAATTTACTAATGGCGGTACTGAATTTCTGCACTTCATCCTTATCGCGGTTAAGCAAATGCAATACTAACCGCAAGGCGGTTTTTTGACCGACGCCAGGCAGCTTCGCAAATTCGGCAACAGCATCCTCCAGCAATTTAGATGAAAAATTCATTAGGCGAATTTACGGATTTTTGTACGAATTTGTTATACTGAACGGTAGTGAAGCACTTGTTTGAACAACTTAGGCATTTGCATGACCGTGCTGTCCCCTGGAGGTGACGTCATTGATATCTATTCGCTTCGCAGGCTTTTCACCGGATTAACTAATGCCGCTTTAATGGCCTGCCAACTTACGGCAACCAGGCATAAAGCAATACTTAAAAACAGCGTTGCCGCAAATACCCAGATAGTGACATTGGTATGGTAAGTATATGTGTTTAGCCAGCGGTTTACATTATACCAGCTTATTGCCGCTCCAATTACAAAAGATATCAATACCAATTTAATAAACTCCTGCGAGAGTTTTAGCCAAAGCCCGGCAGTTCCTGCACCCAGTATTTTCCGGATGCTTATTTCTTTCCCCCGCCGTTCGGCCGAGAACGATGCCAGGCCAAAAAGGCCAAGACCCGATATAATGATGGCCAAACACGTAAACATTACCGCCATTGCCCCCAACTGCTGCTCGGTTTTAAATTTCTGATTGAAGCTTTCGTCTGTAAATGTATAATCGAACGGGTAAGTTGGGTTGTATTTTTTATAGATATCCTGCAAAAGTTGTATGTTTTTTGAAACGGAGTTGGCTGGGTTTAACCGCATGCCGATATTCCCGACCCAGCCTTTGGTAAACCCTATTATAGTGGGCCGTACAGCATCGTACGGCGAGCCCCAAACAAAGTTTTTTGCTACGCCGATAATTGTACGCCCGGCATTCATCCATGTAATTTTTTGCCCCACGGGGTCTTTCAGTTTCATTAGTTTTACCGCGGCCTCATTTAAGATAACCGCTGTTGAATCGGAAAGCCTGTCAGTAGCAAAATCGCGGCCTTCAATAATCTTTATCTGGTAAGTGTTCAACATATGATAGGTAACAGCTATGCAATCTATCGGCGTCTTTTCCTCCCCCGGTAGCTGGCCCGGCCATCTGTTTTGCCATGTGGCGCTGGTTATTTTGGTAATAGGCTCTGATATGCTGGCAGCGTCGGTAATGGCGCCTGCACTGATAGCCTCCCGCCTGAAACTATCAAACTTATCGAACATAGCGCCATCTGCAGGCAATTCAATAAGGCCGTTGCGGTTATAACCAATGGGCAGCTCTTTTATATAGTTGATTTGCCTGTGAATAAAAAAGCTGAATACCACCAGGCATATGGCAAATGTAAATTGTATAACAACCAACACCTGGCGCGGCCTTACGGTTGTTTCTGCATTAAAAAACCGGCCTTTTAATACCCTAACCGGGTTAAAAGATGAAAGAAAGAGCGCCGGATAGCTACCAGCAAACAGGCCGGTAACTGCCGTCGTCGTTAGTGCTATTAACCATACCCATAAATTGCCATACGGGATATTTAACATGATACCGGTTAAATCAGCAAACACAGGGGTTAAAACCAATATCAATATTACTGACAGGATAAACGCTGCAAATGCCAGTAACAGGGATTCGCCCATAAACTGTTTGATAAGCGCTGTACGCCCGGCGCCTATTGCCTTACGAATCCCTACCTCCCTGGCCCGCTTTTCGGACCGGGCGGTAGATAAGTTCATGAAATTTATACAGGCGATAACCAGTATACCAATAGCCAGAAACAGGAACAAACGTAAATAGCTGATACGACCGCCCACGTTAACACCATCTTTAAAATCGCCGTGTAAATGCAATAGGGTAAATGGGTACATAAATAGCTTAACCTCTTTATCGGGCGGGAAATACCTGCCGATAAGGTCTTTTATCTTTACGTTAACGGCTGCTGCTGATGCATTAGGTTTTAGAAGTACATAAGTGGCGTATCCATAATTATCCCAATTTTCGCCTTTTAACCATGGCTGCTGCGACAGGAACGCATCCCATGAGATAATAGCCTTAAAAGTGAAGCTCGAATTTCCCGGGTTATCTTTGATTACCGCGCTAACCTTCATCGGAAACTGGTTATTGTATTTTACAACCTGGCCCAGCGGGTTCGTGTTCCCGAATATTGCTTTAGCGGTCGACTCCGTAAGTATCACAGACGAAACATCAGACAAGGCGCTGCGTTTATCCCCTTGTATAAAGTCAAAGCTGAACATATCCATTATACCCGCATCCATAGCCACCGCATTAAATTTTAACCCTTTACTATTGTAGGCTATTAAAACGTTTTTGGGCTCGTTTATGCGGGCTGCATTTGCTATCTCGGGAATGTCTTTCTTTAATGCACCGGCAAGTAATTGTGGTGTAAACCACTTGGTGCGTATCTCGCCGTTAGTTGGCTGGTTTTTAAAAACCTGGTACAGCCTATCGCCGTTTAAGTGAAATTTATCAAAGCTGTATTCGTTGTAAACATAAACCAGCAGCATAAAGCTTACCGCCATACCTATAGCCAACCCGCCAATATTTATCAATGATGATATTTTGTTTCGGGTAAGGTTTCTCCAGGCTATTTTCAGGTAGTTTTTTATCATGGATCGGGTTACGCGGTTTACTTCCACAATATCAGGACTGTAGATGTTAAATTATAATTTTTAACATCTATTAACTAAACAAAAATAGCGATGGATTTACCTGTCGCTATTTTTGTTTGAAGACAAATATTTTTGTCAAATTTAAAAAGTTTACAAGCCCAAAATTCGACCCAACTACTCCACCCCTCACTATTCACCTCTCACTAATTTATTCGCTTTTTAAGCTTTTTACGGGGTTAGCCACAGCTGCTTTTATCGACTGAAAGCTAATGGTTATGAACGCTATACCCATAGCCCCTGCCCCGGCAGATGCTACTATCCACCATTTAATGCCATCGCGATAAGCAAAGCCCTGCAGCCAGTAACGACCGGCCAGCCAGGCCAGCGGCGAGGCCAGTAAAATGGCTATTATAACCAGCTTAATAAAATCCTTTGAAAGCATGGCTACGATGACAGATACATTTGCGCCCAATACTTTGCGTATACCAATTTCTTTAGTGCGCTGTTCGGCAGCGTAAGCTGCAAGACCGAATAAACCGAGGCAGGCAATAATGATGGCCATGCTGGTAAAAGCCACAAAAATACCGCCCATCCGCTGCTCGGTACGATAACTCCTTTCAAAGTCCTCGTCCATAAAGGTGTAATTTAACTGTTGGTTGGGCGAAACTGAGCGCCATTTTGCCTTTACCTGCGCTATAAGGGCGGTTGTGTTTGTCGCTTTTAAGCGTAGGGCAAGGCTTCCACGGTTCTCGTTCAGAAAGAATACCACCGGCGTTATATTTTCGCGCAGCGAATTAAAGTTGAAATCCTTAACCACGCCTACTATACGGAATACCTTAAATTTTTGCGCCATATTATCTAACGAGTAATACAACTCTTTGTTAATTGGGTTTTTAACCCCAAGACGCTTCGCCGCGGCTTCGTTTATCATCAACGAGGACGAATCGGCCTTAAATGCTTTTGAAAAATTGCGGCCCTGCACCACTTTCATACCCATCGTACCTATATAATCTTCATCAATATCCCATACCTGGGTTGATAAGGCAGTTTTGGTATCCCTCGTTGCGTCCTGGAAAAAAGTGCTGCTATTGCGCCATCCGCTGGTGGGTACGTAGCCTGTCATGGTGGTGCTTACCACACCGGGTAATTGGCTAAGTTCTTCCTTTAATACTTTGGCCTGGTTGCCTAATACATCAACATTATTAATGACCATTACCTGATCGCGGTTAAAGCCCAGGTCTTTGTTTTGTATAAATTTAAGCTGATGATAGATTACCAGGGTGCCGATGATGAGGAAAATGGATATAGAAAATTGGAAAACCACCAAAAAACTGCGCAGGAAGCCGCCCTTGAAACCGCTGGATAGCTTACCTTTTAATACATCAACCGGCTGAAATGCCGACAGGAAGAATGCCGGGTACGAACCTGCCAGGCAGCCTATTACTAAAGTGGTAACCAGCAGCGCCGGTAACAGCCAGGGAATAGTACTTGCCGTAAATGCAAGCTGTTTATCGGCCATTTGGTTAAAGTAGGGTAACAGCAGCCATGCCCCTACTATAGCTATCACAGTAGCTATAAAGGTTACTATAACAGATTCTGAAAGGAACTGCGCGATAAGGTATTTACGCGGTGAACCTAACACCTTACGAACACCAACCTCGCGTGCGCGGTTTGATGAGCGCGCGGTGCTCAGGTTCATGAAATTTACGCAGGCTATCAGCAAAATGAATATGGCGATAGCCGAAAATATATAAACGTATTGTATGTTGCCGTTCCCGCGCAATTCAGCTACGCGGTTTGATGTCAGGTGGATATCCCGCAACGGTGTTAAACTTACCCGGAAATAATTACCGCCTTTTTCAAGCTGCTCATAACTCATGTGTACAGCGGCTTGCAACTGTCCGCCAACATATTTACTTACCATAGCCGGGAATTTGGCACTAAGGCGGTTAACATCCGACCCTTTTTTTAATAAGATATAGGTATTAAAATTATTGCTTAACCAGGCATCCTCTTTACTTTCGGGCAGGTCTGTCATACAGATAAAGAAATCGGCTGTAAAGTGCGATTGCTTGGGGATATCTTTTATAACGCCTGTTACTTTGTAAAATAAGCTATCATTCAGTGTTAACGATTTGCCAACCGCATCGTCGGTATTAAAATACTTTTTGGCGGTAGTTTCGTTGATCACCACGCTCCTGGGGTTTTTTAGCGCCGTATTTGGGTCGCCGTGCAGCATGGGCAAAGTAAACACATCAAATATTTGTGGGTCGGCATATAAAACGTTAGGCTCCTGAACGTTTTCGTCGCCTTTACGCACTTTAAAACCGCCGCGATCCCTAAACCTTACAGCCTGCTCGACCTCGGGGAAATCATTTACAAAGGTTTGTGCCAGCGGTGGGGGTGCAACCGCGTAGCTGTTGGTGTTGCCGCCAAACTTAATATCGTTGTTTACGCGGTATATGCGGTCGGCCTTCGTATTAAAGGCGTCGTATCCTACCTCGTCTACCACATAAAATACAATAAGCATGCATACACATAAGCCCAGGGCAAGGCCAAACACATTGATAATGGTAAAGCCTTTGTTCTTTTTAAGGCTTCTGAAAGCTGTTTTGATGTAGTTTTTAAACATATTTTTAAAATTCTAAACTTTAAATCCTAAACGCTGAATCCTAATCTTTCCCCCGCCCCTTTTTATTTTAGGGTTTACAATTTAGCGTTTAGGATTATTGTTTACCGTTCACAACTTTATGACTACAAGTATACAGAACAGGTTACTCGTTTCGAAGACTTTTTACCGGGTTGGCCAACGCTGCTTTTATGGTTTGAAAGCTTACGGTTATAAACGCTACGCCAAGGGCCATTGCCCCTGCTGCCGCAAACACCCACCATTGTATTTCAACCCGGTAGGCAAACTCCTGCAGCCACTTGTGCATGGCAAACCATGTAAAGGGCACCGCGATAACAATCGACAGCGCCACCAACTTTAAAAATTGCGCCGATAACATCCCGGTGATGGTGCCCGAAGAAGCGCCGAGCACCTTGCGTATGCCTATTTCTTTAACGCGCTGCCGTATGCTGAACGCCGACAAGCCAAACAAGCCAAGACTTGCGATAATTACGGCCAGTATCGCAAACGAGGTAAATATTTTTCCGGTACGGGCTTCGGCGACGTATAACTGCGCGTACTGGTCGTCCAGAAAAGTGTAGCTAAAAGGGCTATCGGCATGGTAGTCATCCCACTGGGCTTTAATACTGGCAATTAAACCACTCATATCAGCGGTATTAACCTTTAATATCACAGAACCATTACTGTAGCCGTAAAGCATCATTAAAGGCGCTATTTTTTCTTTAGCCGACGAATAATGAAAATCCTTTACCACACCAATGATCGTAAACTCGCGCTGGCCCGAACGTACAATGGTTTTGCCTATCGGGTCGGCGTTGCCAATGCCAAGTTCTTTTACAGCGGTTTGGTTAACAATAACACCCGATGAATCGCCGGGCGAGGACGCAGAAAAGTTACGCCCAAGCGCCATTTTCATACCCATGGTTGCCAGATAGTTCTCGTCGATATGATAAATACTGGTATGTATCTCGCTGTGCGCAGCGTTGGTGTTTGAAGATTTAAGGTAGATCTGTGTGCCATCGCCCGACCGGGTGGGCAGATCGCCTGATATAGTGGCATTCACCACCTGCTTATTTTGCATCAGCTGATTTTTAAACGGCACCAGGTTGTTTTTTAAGGTATAGGTATCGTTTATTACCAATATCTGGTTTTTATCGTAACCCAGCTTTTGATTTTGCATAAAATGCAGCTGCTGGTATACTATAAAGGTTGCTATTATAAACGCAGTTGAAATACCAAACTGAAATACAATTAGACCGCTGCGCAGCACGCTGCGGCTGTTTTGGCTATTACTGTTGCCTTTTAATACGCTGAGGATCCTGAATGATGAAATAAAGAAGGCCGGGTAAACACCCGCGGCGATGCCAACCAGCAGGGCAACTAACAATTCGATAACCACGGCTTTGTACCCCAGGTAAAATTGCATGGTGATATTTTTGCCGGCCACATCATTAAAATAAGGCAACAAAAAGTAAACAAGCACCAAGGCAAAAGCCATCGCGAGCGTGGTGAGTAACACCGACTCGGTCAGGAATTGCGTTACCAGGTTGTTTTTTAAAGAGCCGAGCACCTTACGTATGCCCACTTCTTTTGAACGCCTTGCAGATGCTGCTGTAGACAGGTTGGTAAAATTTATACACGCCAGCAGTAATATAAATATGGCCAGCGCGCCAAATATGTAAACATAATTGATATCTCCGTTTGCCTCGCGCTCAAATTTAGTATGCGAGTGCAGGTGTATATCCGTTAACGGCTGTAAACTAAAGATAAAAGTATTTACAGATTTTTGAGCTTCGGCCAGGCTTACACCCATATCATGCTGAATTTCGGGCACCACATATTTTGCTACCAATTGCGGAAACTGGGCCTCCAGCTTTTTAGGGTCGGCATGCTTATCCAGCAGCAGGTACGTGTAAAATCCTAAGTTGCTCCAGGTTTGGTGCCATGCCCTTGTATCAAGGCTCATAAATGCGTCTGCATGGAAGTGCGAGTTATCCGGCACCTTATTGATAACGCCGGTAATTTTTTGCGGCTGGTTACCAACTATCAGCGTTTTACCAAGGGCAGCCTCTTCGCCAAAATACTTTTTAGCAAGATCCTTTGTAATCACAATACTGCCGGGCTCAACCAAAGCGGTCCTGCTGTCGCCCTCTATAACGGGGATGGAAAACAACTGCAGAAAGTTTGAATCGGCACGCACGATGTTTGCTTCTTTAAACTGTTTGTCCTGGTATTTAACGAATATGGGCTGCATACCCCCCAGGCGGGTTGAAGCTTTAATTTCGGGGAACGCGTTTTTCATGCCCTCGCCTACGGCAACGTCAACAACCGGGTAAACATCGGTTCCGCCGTTGCCAATGGTCGACAGGTTCACCCTGTAAAGCTGTTTAGCATTTTCCGAGTAAGTATCATAAGTAAGTTCCTGGTACAGGTAGCCGCTGATAAGCATACAGCAAGCAAGCCCGATGGCCAGGCCAAACGTATTGATGAACGAGAACACCTTGTTTTTACTAAGGCTGCGCCAGGCAATTGTTAAATAATTTTTTATCATAATGTGGGGATGCTAAATCCTAAACTCTAATACTAAACTCTAAATCCTAAATTCTAAAAGCTAAACTATAAATCGTGACGGTTATGACTGATCTCCAGTCACTAACCTCCAACGCTTACTCCGACCTCAAACTCTTAACCGGGTTGGCCAGCGCGGCTTTAATGGCCTGGTAGCTTACCGTTGCTATTGCGATAATCACCGTTAATAAACCGGCTAATGCCAACATCCACCAACTTAGGGCAATGCGGTATTCAAACTTTTGCAGCCATTTGTTCAACAGCCAAATTGAAAATGGTATAGCCAGCAGAATAGCAAGGCCCACCAGTTTTAAAAAGTCTTTAGATAGCAGGGTTGTAAGGTTAAAAACCGTTGCGCCTAATACTTTGCGCACCCCAATCTCTTTAACACGCTGCTCGGCAGCATACGCGGCCAGGCCAAATAAGCCCAGGCAAGATATAATGATGGCCAGGCCGCCAAACAAGTTTGACAAGGTAGCCAGCAGCTTCTCATTCTGAAATTTCTTCTCAAAATCGCTGTCTACAAATTTGATGGTTGGCGGATACGCCGGGTTTAGTGATTTAAGTGCTTTATTTATGGTTTCGATATTGGCGCTGACACTTTTAGTTTGATTTAAGCGCAAATCAACGGTAGCACCATTATTACCGCCATACTGTGTTAACATGGGGCGGGTTTTTTCGTAAGGCGATCCCCACACAAAATCCTTATATACACCAACAATGGTAAGCTCGGTATCGCCCCATTTTATAAGGGTTCCAACCGGGTTTTTTAATTTCATCACCTTAGCTGCCGATTCGTTTACCAGCACGGTTTTGCCTGCAGTGTCGGCCTGGTTAGCAGACGAGAACTCGCGTCCGTCCAGCAATTTAACCCCTGCGGTTTTAATAAAATCGTTACCGGCCCTAAATACATCAAACAAAACGGTCTCATCATCCCGTTTGCCGGGCCAGCTTACCCCCCACGTATTGTTGCCATTCTCGGTGATGCTTTGCGAAAACACCGAGGCGTTGGTAACCGCGCCGGAACTTTTGAGTTGGTTTATAAGCACCTCTACATTTTTTTGCAAATCACCCTCGATAGGTATCTCCACCAGGTTATTCTTATCAAACCCGGCCGACTTTTCCTGCACAAATTTTATCTGCCGGTAAATGCAAATGGTGGCGGTTATTAAAAATACCGCGAAACCAAACTGCACAACTACCAGTACTTTACGTACCGGCAGTGCCGAAGTGCCCCCTTTAAATATTCCTTTCAATACTTTAATAGGCTCGAAAGATGAGAGGTAAAAAGCCGGATAGCTGCCGGCAAGTACCCCGGTAAATAACCCAATGCCCAAAATGGCCACCCAGGTTACCCAACTGTTGTAGGGCAGTGCTAATTGGATACCCAATAAATTGTTGAAATAAGGCAGCGAAACAATTACTATACCCATAGCTACCGCTGTGGATAACAGTGACAGGATAACCGACTCGATAATGAACTGACTGACAAGCGATGACCTGTTTGAGCCTATAGCCTTGCGGATGCCTACCTCTTTAGCGCGTTCTTCTGACCGGGCGGTGCTCAGGTTCATAAAGTTTACGCAGGCAACCAGTAGAATACATATAGCCAAAGTAATGAAAAGCTTAATCTGATCGATCATGCCCCCTACAGATTTCCCTTCCACAAATTCCGAATACAGGTGCAACCTGCTGAACGGGTAAAGGAATAATTGGTTCTTGTTACCATCGTTATGCCGCTCTACCATGTTTTTCATGATGCTGTTGGCGCGTGTTAATGAGGACGGATCTTTCAATTGTACAACCGTACGCGCAAAATTGCTTCCCCAGCCCGAGTCTTTTGCCCACGGATTTGAATCTTCGAACATCACCCAGGGTAAAACAAACTCAAATTGAAAGGTGGCGTTTGCCGGTACATCATCAATAACACCGGTAACTTTTAAAGGTAACTGGTTATTACGCTTTACAACCTTGTTCATCGGGTCTTCGTCGCCAAAAAGCGTCCTGGCAAGCTTTTGAGTAATAACGATAGAATTTGGCGACTTTAGAGCATTTGCAGCCGAACCTTTTACAAAATGATATGAAAATATATCAAAAAAACCATCATCTGCAAACAAGCCCGATTTTTTAAAACTATTGTTTTTATAAGTAAGCAAGCCTTCGGCAGTGTAGTTTATTGTCCTTACCGCGCGCACAGCATCCGGCACTTCGGTTTTTATAGTTGCTGCTGCAAGGCGTGGCGTAGCTGCAAACGTGTATATTTTGCCATCGCCGGGCTGATTGTTTTCAACAAGGTATATGTTATCGATATTGTTAAACTGCTTATCGTAGTTTAAGTGATAGGAAACGTAAAGCAGCAAAAGCAGGCAGCTTGCCATGCCTAATGCCAACCCGCCCGCGTTAATTAACGAAAAGCCCTTATGCTTGACGATATTACGCCAGGCAATTTTGAAATAATTTTTTATCATATACCTTGCTGTTATTAAAGATGATTATCTGGACGATACGTTTACGTGGCCATCGCCGCGTACCTCAACCAGCGACCCACCGCCATTTAGCTTACCGGTAACCCGCTCTTTTTCTTTGTGGCCTTCAAATTTTCCGCTAATGTTAAAATTCACATCATCGCCTCTCAGGTCTACATCTACGCCCTGGTTTGCCGGTAGTTGCAGGTCTACATGCCCCGAATTAGCGTCAATTTTTACATAATTGCCCACGCGCAGCATTTGCACATGCATGCTGCCGGCGCTTGTTGAGGCATCGACACTGCCGGCCACCGCCATCAGGTTTACACTACCGCCGGATGTGCCAGTTATCAGTTCGCCATCAATGTTATTGCCTTTTACGCTGCCGCCGCTGGTGGTGGCCTTAACGGTGCCTTTAAGATTTGTTAAGTTTAGCGACCCGCCGCTGGTTTCTAAACGTATTTTGCCGCTGCAGTTATCGGCTGTAACGCTGCCACCGCTGGTTTCCAGATCAATATCCGGCTTGCAGTTTGAAACGTGGATACTGCCCCCACTGGTCTCGCCCTTTATAATACCCGTTAAACCATTGGCGTGGATACTGCCGCCGCTGGTCTCGAAGTTTTGGCTACCGGTTAAATTATCCAAATGCAGGCTGCCGCCGCTGGTATTTAAGTTGGTAGTGGTTTGTTTGTTAACATATATTTTAAAGCCAATGCTTAACGACCGTCTCCAATTCATGTTATTGCGGCGGCTTTTAGCCGTAGCGTGGAGCTCGCCGTTTTGGATATCTATATTAAGGATATAGTCCTCCTCAAGGCGCTTTTTTATTTCGTCTTTGGTTAACTTTTGATTGTTATTGCCAACCACATACACATCAATATGCGGCTGCTCGGTACCTGCGCCGCTTACCGCTATACTACCGCCGCTGGTGTTTACAAAAACGGCCTTGATACCGTCATTTGCCAGCGAACGCGTGTAATAAGGCACCTTGTCGTCCTGCGCGGAAGCAAAGAGAACCGGCGATGCCATTAAAAATAAAAGGAAATACTTTTTCATAATTATTTGAGTTTACTATAAGACTATTTTTTAATGTTATAGGTTGCATGCTTTTTATTTTAGTTCATGGCAGAGCTGCAATTACCATGAACCATATCATCATCTATTCGCTTCGCAAGCTCTTTACCGGGTTTGTTAATGCCGCCTTTATTGATTGTACACTTACGGTAGCAAGTGCTATAAGCGCCGCACCGCCTCCCGCGAGCAAAAACACCCACCAATTGATGTTAATTTTATAGGCAAAATCCTGCAGCCATTTGTCCATGGCAAACCAGGCTATGGGGCTTGCAATGATTATAGCGATAAGTACCAGTTTCATCAGATCGGTTGACAACAGGCTTACAATATTATTGATGCTTGCGCCTAACACTTTACGGATGCCAATTTCCTTCACCCGTTGCTCGGCGGTAAAGGTTACCAGGCCAAACAAGCCTAAGCAAGCTATACTTATTGCCAGTATTGTAAATATCAACAGGATATTGCCCTGTTTTTGCTCGGTTTGGTATTGTGCCGCAAAGTTCTGGTCAAGAAAATGGAACTCGGGCTTATTCTCAATATCAAATTCGCTGTAAACTTTCGTGATGTAATCAAGCGATGCCTGGGTGTTACCCTTGCCAATACGCACATATAAATTGTCTTTATCCTTAGCTTCCGAAGGGAGGTATAAAACCATCGGGCTTATCTTATGCTGTAACGAATAAGTGTTAAAATCTTTCACCACACCAACAATGGTTTGCGTTATAACCTTGCCGTCATTATCAACTCCTGTACGTACGCGCCGGCCAACAGCATCTTTCCAGCCCAATTCTTTAACAAGCGTTTCGTTTACAATAATGGCATCTTTAGCGTCGCTGCTAACATCCTTCGAAAAATTGCGCCCGCCTGCCATTTTTATTTGCAGCGTAGGGATAAAATCTTCATCTATCTGCAGGCTTTGCACTATTTTAGATTCGGGTGTGGCCTTGCCGTCAGGCCCAAGGTTAAAATCACCGCCGCCTATATTGTTGTTCCCTATCGGGTTGCCCGCTATGCCAACACTTTCAATAGCAGGGTTTAATAACAGTTGTTGTTTTATAGCATCAACTTTCGACCGCACCTCGCGGTTGTTGATATGAAAAGTAAGCGTTTGTGTTTTATTGAAACCCAGGTCTCGTTTTTGAAAATAGTTTAGCTGCTGATAAATAATGAAAGAGCCGGCTATCATTACAATGGTAATGACAAACTGAAACACCACCAGCGATTTCCTGAAAAGAATGGTTGAATGCTGGTTGCCTAACTGGCCCTTCATGGCGGGTATGGTTTTAAAACCCGACAGGAATAATGCAGGATAAATGCCGCTTAAAATGCCTGCTATCAAGCAAAAGCTTATAAACGCGGCAACGGTTTTGGCGGTGCCGAATTGTAGCAGCACCAGGCTTTTACCCGATAGTTGGTTAAAGTACGGTAAGGTGAACTGAATGATAATGGCCGCCAAAACGGTTGAGATAAAAGTTAGCAGGATGCATTCCGCGAAGAACATGATCATCAATTGCTTCCTGCCAGACCCTATTACCTTGCGTACACCAATTTCTTTAACACGTATGGACGAGCGCGCGGTGGTAAGGTTTACATAATTTATTATGGCAATAAAAAGTATCAGCAAGGCAGTAATACTAAAAACATACACATAGGTGATGTTGCCGTTCGAGCCGATCTCGTAACTAAGAGCAGAGTGCAGATGGATGTTAGTAAGGGGCTGCAGTTCCATCGTAAATTTCATTGCTCCCATGTCCTTTTTAAGATACTTGTCAAAAAAAGTACCTGCTGCCGCTTCTATCTGTTTGTAGCTATCATGATCTTTAAGCAGTACGTAAGTGTAAATGCTTATGTTTCCCCATTGGCTATCATCTGATTTATAGTCGGCCGGGAACGAGCGCAGCGCTTGGAAAGAAAAGTGTGAGTTTACAGGCACATCGGCAATTACACCGGTAACGGTTGCCGGCTGGTCGCCAAGTATTATGGTTTTATTTATTGCCTGTGCGGCATCACGAAAAATACTTTCGGCAAGTGTTTTGGTAAGTACAATAGATTGTGGTTTGGCAAGCGCGTCTTTGGCATCACCATACAAAAACTGATAACTGAATATGTTGAAGATGCTGTTATCTGTAAACAGCATGCTTCCCTCTTCCAATGCTTTATCACCATATTTGATCTTGCTGCCGCCTTCCGGGTCTATCCGACAGGCATCAACAACCTGCGGAAACTCTGATTTTAAAGTGGGCGCATAAGGGGGCGAGGTAATTGCGAGATCGAATTTGCCGCCGTTCCACTGGCCGTGCTGTGCAACACGGAAAATACGATCGGCTTTGGTATTGTACCTGTCATAACTTATTTCATCAGCAACATACAAGGTAATAAGCCAAAAGGCCGCTATGCCCATTGCTAAACCAAAAATGTTTATGAAGGAGAAAGCCTTATGTTTTTGCAGGTTTCTCCACCCTATTTTTAAATAGTTACTGATCATGGTAAAGTTATTTGATTATGGTAAGTTAAAAAAAATGCCAAACAATCAAAAAACTCATAATCAGCAAGTTACATTTGTTTTACATTTACAGATACGTTCGCAAGCGTAACAGTATATGTTCGGTTACGATACAGTTTCAGTTAGTGAATCAAGATGCAGGAAATCAAGAAACAAGACCGAATCAATTGTGTCTTGTCTCTTGCTTCTTGATCTCTTACTTCTACTCCGAACGTAAACTCTTAACAGGGTTGGCCACAGCCGCTTTTATAGCCTGGAAGCTTACGGTTATAAAGGCTATAAATACCGAAATTATACCAGCGAGTATAAATACCCACCATTGCATATCAATACGGTAAGCAAAATTTTGCAGCCACTTACCCATCAGCCACCAGGCTAAAGGTGATGCTATAAGCAGGGCTACTACTATCAGTACAATAAAATCAATTGATAAGAGCGATACAATGCCCGTTACGCTTGCGCCGAGGACCTTGCGTATGCCTATTTCTTTACCACGCTGCTCGGCAGTAAAGGCTGCCAAACCAAATAAGCCAAGGCACGATATAATAATGGCCACAATAGCAAATACCGACATCAGACCTGATGATTTGGCATCGTTGCGATACATTTTATCGAATTCCTGGTCAACAAATTGGTATGAGAAGGGCTCGCCGGGGAAATTTTCTTTCCAAATAGCCTCTACCGCTTTTATAGCATCCCCTTGTTTATGCGCTGCCACTTTTATCTGGAAGCTACTGCAATACTCATCAGTATTTTTCATCACCAGCGGCGTTATTTTTTCGTGAAAGCTGCGGAAGTTAAAATCCTTAACAATCCCTATTACGCGCCCTGTATCGCCCTGCGCCGTAAAACGCTGCCCAATATAGGGTTTATGCAGGTTAAATTCGCGGGCGGCGGTTTCGTTGAGTATAACATTGTGCTTATCTTCGGTACCCGGCAAAAACCACCTGCCCATGGCCATTTTAAGGTTAACCACTTTAGTGTAATCGCGATCAACGCCAACAAAAGTAATAGGAGGCACAAAATCCTTCGGACGCCCGTCCCAATCATTACTATCGCCGGATGAGGAACCATCATTATTCAGCACCGATTGCACGTCGGTAAGCGACGCTGCCTCAATGGATGATTGTGATAACAGCTTTTGTTTTATGGTAGACATTAATGCCGCCCCTTGCTTCGCATCATATTTTTTTAGCAGTTTGTAGGAAACATTAAACGACATCACCTGCTCGCGGTTATAACCCGGGTTTTGGTTGCGGATGAATGCTAATTGCCGGTATATAGTTATTACGCCCACAATCAAAAATATCGAAAAGGTAAACTGTACCACAACCAGGCCTTTACGCAGCGATGTATCTTTTAAGCGCAGCACGCTTGCCCCTCTAAATGTATTTAAAGGTTTAAAAGATGATAAAAGTAGCGCGGGATAAATGCTGTTTAAAACAATGGTGGCAAGCAAAGTTATCAGCAGCGTGCCCCATAAATACCCTGAATCTGCCGTAAGTGTAAAATTGCGTTCGGTAAAACTGTTAAATGCGGGTAAACATGCAGCTACAATAACAATGGTTAAAACCAGCGCCATTAGGCTTACCAATGCCGATTCGGCTACAAACTGCATAAAAAGCTGTGATCGCCCGGCGCCAACTATCTTTTTAATACTCACCTCTTTTGCTCTTAAGCTGGCCCGTGCTGTGGTTAGGTTAACGTAGTTAATACAGGCTATCAGCAGTAACAGCACACCAAGCACAATAAATATTACTACCACCTTTTTATCGCCGTGTATAATGCTCGAATTTTGCAGGTCGTTTTCAAAATGTATTTCGCTAAGCGGAGTTAAACCTATCTCCAGGTTTTTTTGCTTGCGGTTTTCTTCGAGTATGCTTTTTATTTTGGAGGTAACTTTTTTAATGTTTGTGCCAGGGCGTAATTTCAGGAAAGTGAGGTAATAAAAGTTGCCCCACTGCATTTCGTTTTGCTGCTGCTTTACATCGGCATGCCTGGCAGCAACCGGGATATAAGCATCATACCTAAAGCTTGAATTTGCCGGTGCGTCTTTCATAACGGCTTGCACCTGGTAGTTGTTCGAGTCTATTTTTATGGTTTTGCCAATAGCATCCTGGTTGGCAAAATACTTTTTAGCGCTGCTTTCCGAAAGTATTATACTAAACGGGTGCTGATTGAATGCCGTGGCGTTACCACTAACAAAATCAACCTTAAAAACATTAAACCATTCGCTATCCACATACGCAGCTTTTTCTTCGGGGAAGAATTCGCCATTGATGTTAAAGTACACCGGCATGTAATTAACAGGCCTTAAGCGGGTTACTGCCTCTATTTCGGGTAACTGCTTTTTAGCGGCGTCGCCTATCTGGTATGGCGAATTTTCCCACACCCAGGTGGTGGTTTTATCTAACGAAAGATAATTTTTAATACGGAAGATATTAGCAGCATCAGGTTCGTGCTTATCAAAACTGAGTTCGTTTTGTACCCATATAAATATGAGGACAGCAGCGGCCATACCAACAGATAGACCGGCAATATTAATAAAGCCGGTCCCCCTGTGTTTCCAAAAATTTCTCCACGCGGTTTTGAAGTGGTTTTTTAGCATAATATTAAAATTCTAAAAACTAAATTCTAAATCCTAAAATAAAATATGACCGGTAACCAATCTCTGATCACCGGTCTCTAATGGCTACTCGGAACGCAAACTTTTTACCGGGTTAGCAAGCGCTGCCTTCATGGTGTTAAGGCTCACTACCACCATCGTCAAAAGCAATATTAATACACCCACAGCGGCAAACAGCCAAATACTGATGCCTACGTGATAAGTGTACTTTTGCAGCCAGTTATTCATGAGGTACCAGGTTAGCGGCACCGCTATTACAAAAGCTACTAAAACAAGTTTCAAAAACTCGGTAGAAATAAGCATTAACAATTGCTGTACAGATGCACCCATAACCTTACGTATCCCTATCTCGCGGAAACGCTTCTCGATGGTGAACGACGCCAGTCCGGCCAAACCAATACAGCAGATAAATATAGCCAACCCGGCGAAGATGTTGGTAATGCGGCTTATCAATTCTTCGGTTACGAATTTTTTACCAAATTCCTGGTCTACAAACTGGTATTCGAACAGGTTTTGCGGGTTGTATTGCTTAAATATGGGTTCCATGGCCTTGATGCCGGCCTGCGGGCTTACCCCATTTTTAAGTCGGATATCTATCATACTTGAACTGTTGGGGTCGTAGTATATCATCAGCGGCTCTACCGGGTCGTAAGGCGACGCCATTACAATGTTATCTATAACACCGGCCACCGTAAATTTACGGCCGTAGCGCATTTCCATCCCCACAGGGTTCTTCAGTTTCATGGCTTCAACGGCAGCTTTGTTTATCAGCATCACTGCCGTGTCGCCTGGCGTTTTTGTAAAATCGCGGCCCTGCAATACCTTTATGCCCATGGTTTTGGTAAAATCCACATCAGCGTTTAAGCCCGAAAAAATGATATCGCCGTTGGCCGACTTTCCCGCATAATCCGGCGAGCCTGATTTCCACCAGATCTCAGTTATTGGTGAAGATGTACGGGTAACAGCACTTATCAAGCCGGTGTTAAGCAAGTCCTGTTTAATAGCTGCATAACTCTTGTCGATATCGCTTGAAGAGGGCACCATAACCAGGTTGTTAGGGTTGTATCCAATGCTGCGGTCTTTGATATGCTGTATCTGCTGGTAAACAATTATAGTAGCCGATATCAACAGTATCGACATTACAAACTGCCCCACTACCAGTACCCGCCTCGGCAGCACTGCACTTTTACCTGCCGCAAATGTTCCCTTAAGCACCTTAACCGGGTTAAACGACGAAAGATACAAGGCCGGGTAACTGCCTGCCACTACCCCAGTGAACAATATGATGATCAGCGAGCCCAGCAGGAAGAATGGTTCGAAGATAGTAAGGTGCAGGTTTTTACTCACCAGTGTGTTAAAGAATGGCATCAACAGGTAAACCGAACCTATTGCCAGTACAAAGGCTATTAAGGCAAGAATTATAGATTCGAAAAAGAACTGGGTAATAAGCTGTTTTTTATCAGATCCTAATGTTTTGCGGATGCCCACTTCTTTAGCGCGTTTTTCTGAGCGGGCGGTGCTTAGGTTCATGAAATTTACACAGGCTATCAGCAGTATAATGATGGCTATAACCGTAAACATCCGCACATACTCTATCATGCCACCTACGTTTTTGCCGTCCTTCCACTCACTGTACAGGTGCCATTTATTCATCGGGAAGGTATAGTACGTGCTTATCTTATCACCTTTTGAGTTATCGTGCTTTATCTTATCAATAAATTTATCTACAGCAGCGATATTGGCGTTTGGCGTGGTTTGCACGAATACATTATGCGACGAATTGGTCCACTCCTTCATCCGGTTCTTCACGTAATCAGATGTGTAATCAAACGGCTCGATAAAATCGAACTTAAAGGTAGAGTTACCCGGCGGATCGGCGATCACAGCGGCTATTTTATAGCTTTGCTGGTTATCGATCTTTACCATTTTGTTCATTGGGTCGGCATCACCAAAAAACGCTTTAGCGGCCGATTGGGTTATGATGATAGATTTGGGGTCTCTTAGTGCTTCAGATGGGTTGCCCTTAATGGTTTTCCAGGTGAACATGTTAAAGAACTCCTCGCTGGCCACGTAGAGGTCTTTTTTAAGTTTGGTGTTATCATACTCAACCAGGTGCGATTCCTGGTGCGAAGTAACAACCGCTCTTACTATCTGCGGGTTATTCCCTTCCAGAGCTTTGGCTAATGGCAGCACCATGTTGGGATCGGTAAAAATGGTGGGCTTAAAATCGCGCGTAGCCATTACCTGGTAAATAGTATCATGGTTCTTATGGAACTTATCAAAACTTATCTCATCGCGCACCCATAAAAAAATAAAGATGGTGCATATCATCCCAATTGTTAACCCCAAAATGTTGGTGATAGCGAAGCCTTTGTTCCTGACAAGGTTTCGCCAGGCGATTTTTACGTAATTTTTTATCATGATATATTAGGTCATTGAGTCATTAGGTCATTGATTCATTGGCCTTATAGAAACCTGATGACTCAATGACCCAATGACAGTTAATTATTCACTTCTTAAACTTTTTACCGGGTTGGCCAGCGCGGCTTTAACCGATTGTATGCTAATGGTAGCCAGGGCAATTAATGTAGCGCCGCCGCCTGCAAACAGGAATACCGCCCACCCAATGTTCACTTTATAAGCAAAATCCTGCAGCCAGTTGTCCATGGCAAACCAGGCTACGGGTATGGCAATTACAATGGCTATTATTATAAGCACCATAAATTCGGCTGCCAGCAGGCTTATAATTCTGGCTACGCTTGCGCCCAGCACCTTTCGGATGCCAATCTCCCGGGTTTTTACCTGCGCCGAATAAGTTGCCAGGCCAAAAAGGCCCAGGCACGATATTACGATGGCTATAGTTGCAAACAGGTTGAACAGTGCGCCTTGCTTTTGCTCTGTGGTGTACAGTTTGTTGTATGCCTCATCTAAAAAAGCATAATTAACGGGTACATCATTATTGTATCGCTTCCATAAAACCTGCAGGGCTGCAATAGCTTTTTGCGCATCGCGGCCGGTGGTTTTAATATAAACGCGCCAGCAATCATCCGGGCTGTATTGAAAAACGGCAGGTTCTATTTTTTTATGAATAGTGGTAAAATGAAAGTCTTTTACCACCCCTATTATGGTTCCGTTTGTAGTTTGTATGCGCAGCCTTTTGCCTATCGGGTTTTTTAAGCCCATTTCTTTAACGGCCGTTTCGTTTATAATGAAGTGGGCCGAATCGGCAACAACGCCTTCAAAGTTAGCCCCTTCTATAATTTTCATTTTAAAAAATGGTATCAGGTGTTTATCAGCATAGATCTGGTTAAACCACATGTTTGAGTTGAGCGGTTTACCGTCCCAGTCGTTATCGCCGGTTGAGCTGCCGCCTGTAATGATATTACGACCCGCACGCGTAACATCAAGCACGGCCGGGCTTTTCAACAGTTCGGCTTGCACCACATCAAAATGCTTTTGCATATCGTTGCGCATGCCGAACGACAGTACATTCTCTTTATCGTACCCCAGGTTTTTGTTGTGGATATATTTTAACTGACTGCCGATTACTAATGTGCCTGCTATAAGTATAATTGACACCGCAAACTGCAAGACAACCAATATCCTGCGAAATGCGACATTACCTATACTAACAGACACCTTACCCTTAAGGGCTTTTAACGGTTCAAAAGATGACAAAAGCAACGCCGGATATATGCTTGATGCAGCAAGGGTACCTACCAGCGTGAGCACAATACATAACCAAATGTTATAATTAGAAAGATTTAACGTTATCTGCTTACCCGAGAACTGGTTAAAGTGGGGCAGCAATACAATCATCAGTACAAAAGCAAATACAGCGGCTATGATAAACAGCAGCGCAGTTTCTACCATAAATTGTATAAAAAGCTGCAATTTACCCGCGCCTATTATCTTGCGCATGCTTACCTCCTTGGCACGCAGCATTGACCGCGCTGTTGAAAGGTTTACATAATTGATACAGGCAATTATCAATATCATTAAGGCAACAATAGCGAAGGTCCTGACGGTTGACATGCCGCCGTCGGTACCATCGGCCTGGTACAGGTGCATTTTCAACAACGGCTGTGTAAGATAAGGCACCGGCGCATCTTCGGGCTTGTTGCGCTCATGTATGGCCTGTAACTTTTTCTCTAATAGCTGGGCGCTTACATTGCTGTTTTTTAGCAGTAAATAGGTCTGAAAGCCAAAGTTCGACCAATCGGCATCTATTGACGGTATTATAGTTTTATTATCGTAGCTTTTTTTGTTTTGCACATAAGCCAGATCATTAAAACGCGATATAGGCAACAATACATGATACTGAAAGCTGGAATTAGCAGGGTAATCGGGTATTACGCCGGTTACCTTGCATTGCTCATTCTGCCCCATGATCACCACTTTACCGATCGGGTCTTCGTCGCCAAAATACCTTTTGGCAGTGCTTTCGGTTATCACTAACGAATTATTATCCGGGAAAGGGTTGCGTTTGTCGCCTTTAATGAGGTTAAAATCAAATACGGTAAAGTATGAAGGATCGGTAAACGCAAAATCGCTTTCGTAAAATACCTTGTCTTTATACTTGAAAGGCGCATCGCCGATAGACATGATACGCACAGCATCTTTTACTTCGGGTATCTCGTTTTTAGCAAAAGTTGCGACGGGCGCAATGATATTGTTAAATATCTGTTTGCTGATACCTGTGCCGCCAACTATGCCAACCTTATAAATGTTTTTTGCATTAGAATTAGCTTTATCATAACTCAGCTCGTCCTGAACCCAAAGCAGCATAAACAATCCAACAACAAGGCCAACAGTTAAGCCGGCAACATTAATGGTTGCATAAAACTTATTTTGCAGTATGTTACGCCAGGCCGTTTTTAAATAATTTTTTATCATGATATTTAAATTAATCCTAATTCTATGTTTGAAATGCTAATCCCCGGATACTAACTCCGCTCCTAAATTGAAGCTTGAAACATCCATTATTAACCCCAGCTATTCGCTCCTTAGGCTTCTCACCGGATTTGCTAAAGCTGCCTTTATTGATTGAAAACTGATGGTAACAACTGCTATAATAATTGCCGAAAAACCTGCAGCGGCAAATACCCACCATTGAATGTCTATATGGTACTGATACGTTTTGAGCCAGTTTTGCATTCCCCAATATGCCAGCGGGAAGGCTATTGCACAGGATATGATAACCAACTGTAAAAAATCTTTTGATAAAAGGCTTGCTATACCCGATACACTTGCCCCAAGCACCTTGCGGATACCAATTTCCTTAATCCTGCGCTCGGCGGTGTAGGCGGCCAGGCCAAACAGGCCAAGGCATGATATAATGATGGCCAGCGCAGCAAACACTCTTGATAGCTTGCCAACCAGCATTTCACTTAAAAACATCTGGTTAAACTGGTCGTCAACAAAGCGATAGTCAAAGGGGTATGCAGGGTTATCTTTTTTGAGCACAGCTTGTATAGCTGCAACAGAAGCTTCTACCGGTTGCTGCGCTTTAATTTTAACATACATCCTATCTGTGTGTACCGGGCTTGCGCTAAAAAACATAACCGGATCGGGTTTGCCGTACATGTTGCCGTACACATAATCGTTAACAACTCCAACAACAACAGCCGATGTAGTATCTCCCTGGTAATGTATGCGTTTACCAAGCGCGCTGCCTTTGCCCATCAGTTGTTGCAGGCTTTGGGTAATAACCGTTGCTACAGGTTTTGATGTCGTATCGGTTTCGTTTAGGTTGCGGCCATCTAAAAGTTTAAGGCCCGATGTTTCAAAAAATTCGGGGGTAACATACCGTTGCGATATCAGTACCTCTGAGCCTGGCGCTTTACAGTCCCAGATCAGGCCCGATGTGTTGTTGCCGCCGTAAATAGTTGAATGATCTGATAATGCTACATTTTGTATAAAGCCGGTATTAAGCAGATCTTGTTTTATAGGAGCATAGTTTTTGGCCATGTCGCCCTGCAAGCCTATCTCCATTAATTTATCTTTATCAAAGCCAAGGTTCCTGCTTTTTACATGCTGTATTTGCTGATACACGATGACGGTACTGATGATGAGCACCACCGATACCGTGAACTGCATTACCACCAAACCTTTACGGATGTAAGCTGCTCCGCTGTCTTTTATCTTCAGGCCCTTTAATACCGCTACCGGATTAAATGACGACAGGTATAACGATGGGTAGCTGCCAGCGATTAAGCCGCACGCAACAGTAAGGCCTAACAGGGCAAGTATGTGGTTATAGTTATTAAAACCGATGCTAAGCTGCTTTTGCACAAGCATGTTAAACGCGGGCAATACTAAAGCCATTAAAACAATTGAAAGCAGGGCGGCTATAAACGACATAAACAGCGCCTCGCCTATAAACTGCAGCGAAAGCGACCTTTTACCGGCTCCAAGTACTTTACGCACACCAACTTCGCGGGCGCGTTTTTCGCTGCGGGCTGTGACAAGGTTCATAAAGTTAATGCAGGCAATGAAAATAATTATCCAGGCAATAATGGTAAACAGGCGCACATACTCTATTTGGCCGCCGCCGGTTTGTATGCCGTCTTTAAACTCATCATACAGGTGCCAGTCGGCCATGCCGAATAAAAACACGTGACCAAGATTCTGAAGCTCGCGTTTTTGTATAAAGCCGTAAAGCTGTTTATCTACCGTTTTTGGATTAACACCGGGTTTTAGTTCGATATATGTATTTAACGAATTATTGCCCCAGCTTTTTAACCAGGGGCTCTTATCCCAAAATACCTGAAAGGGCATAACACACTCAAACCTGACGGTGGTATTTAAGGGAATATCTTTTAGAACACCTGTAACGGTATAATCCTGTTTATTGTCAACCCGGATATTTTTGCCCACGACATTTTTATCCGTACCAAAAAATTTGATAGCGGCTTTTTGCGTGATAACTACCGAGTGCAATTGTTTGAAAGCCGACGCAGCATCACCATCAATAAAGGGCAGTGTAAACATGTTAAACACCGATGGTTCGGCGTACCAGGTATCGGCAAACACAGGCTTATCGTTATAAGAGTATAATAGCGAACTGTTACCTTCACTTGCGCGGCAAACGTTGGCAATCCCGGGTATTTCGGCTTGTATGGCCGGCCCCATTACACCGGGAGTACTCTGGTGAGTAAATACGTAGGTATCGTATTTCTGATTTTCGCGCGCTATGTAAAGCCTGTCTTTTTTTACTTGCCCGGCATCATAGTTAACCTCGTTCTCTACCCATAAAAAAATCAGGGCGGCACAGGTAATACCAATAGCCAAACCGAATATATTTAAAAAACTGTACGCCTTATTCTTACTAAGGCCACGAAACATCACTTTTACAAAATTTTTAAACATAATGGTTGGGTTTGGTTAAATACTAAATCCTAAATTCCAAGTTCTAAATCATAAAAAATGAATTCTAAAAAGTTAAATTCCAATCATTTTAGATCGATCATTCACTAAATCATTAAATACTTCATTCACTCCTTAGGCTCTTTACCGGGTTTGCCAAAGCAGCCTTTACCGCCTGGAAACTTACGGTCACAATTGATATCAGTGTTGTTAAAAAGGCCGCTACAGCAAACACCCAAACACTTATCTCGACCCGGTACGAATACCCTTGCAGCCACGTGTGCATGCCATACCAGGCAACGGGTATAGCAAATATGAACGCTATGCCAACCAACTTCAGGAAATCTTTTGACAGCATTGAGGTTACGCCAAACACCGATGCCCCTAAAACTTTACGTACACCAATTTCCTTGATGCGGTTTTGGGCCATATAGGTTGCCAGGCCAAATAAGCCAAGGCATGATATAAATATGGTAAGCCCGGCAAAAAGCGACGCTAATGTGCCCGTACGCTGCTCGTCCTGAAATTTTTGGTTGTACTCCTCGTCAACAAAGTGGTAATCAAACGGGTAGTCGGGGTTAAACTTTTTAAACACTGCCTCGGCCAGCTTTAGGTTTTGGGCGGTGGTGTTCTTTTCGTTAAGTTTATAATGCATAACGTTGAACCACGCGCTTGGCCCTTGTATGATCATTTGCTTAACCGGCTCATACGGCGATTGCAGGATAAAATCTTTTACAACGCCAACAATAACAAGCTTATGATTATCGCGCAATACTATCTGGCCAATTGGGTTTTTAAACTTCATCAGCTTAAGCGCGGCCTCGTTGATCAAAATGGCCGATGAATCTGATGGATAAGTTTTGATGTCGATATCGCGGCCTTCAACAATTTTAAGGCCCATGGTTTTACTAAAATCGCCGTCGACATTAAACATATTGAAATCGATTTTAGAGCCCTGGTCTTTTCCATCCCAGTTAAAATCCCACGAGTCGCTCCAGCCCTGTGTCATCGGAGCGCTGGTTTTTGTTACTGATGTAGCCGCGCCGCTTGTCAGCAGTTCGTTGCGTATCAGCGCATAATTTTTATCGATATTACCCTGCAAAAAGGTATAAACAAGGTTGGTCTTCTTGTAGCCGGTATCCCGGCTTTGTGCATAGTCAAGCTGTTCTTTAACAATAATGGTTGATATGATAAGTACGATTGCAAACCAAAATTGAGTTACCACCAAAATTTTGCGCGGCGATAATGCCGCGTTAGCAGCCCTGAATGTACCTTTTAAAACCTTTACGGGGGCAAATGATGAAAGGTACAAAGCCGGGTAACTGCCCGATACTACACCCGTAAACAGTATAAACACAACCACAATAATCCAAAATGTTGCACTTGCTAACGGTATAAACAAGTTCTTTTCAGTCAGGATGTTAAATGACGGCAGCGATATGTGAACGATGATCAGGGCAAGCGCACCGGCAAGTAATGCAATCAAAATAGATTCGCCCATGAACTGTGCTATCAGGCTGCCTTTACCGGCGCCAACTACTTTACGTATCCCTACCTCTTTTGCCCTTTTTTCGCTGCGGGCTGTACTCAGGTTCATAAAGTTTATGCAGGCGATAAGTAGTATGAACACGGCTATTATACTAAACAGCTTTATAGTTGTTATACGCCCGCCTACAATTTGTCCGTTTTCAAACTTAGAGTACAACCTCCATTTGGTTGCGGGATGCACAAACACATCAATATCTTTTACTTCGGAGTGCGAGCGGGTTATATTTTTTACCTGACCGTCAAAATACGCTTCCGTTACATTAGGCTTTAAAACTATGTAAGTAGCTACTGAGTTATTACCCCAATTCTTATCAGGGCCGCCATTTATTTTTTCCCAGTATTTCCAGGGCATTATGTATTCAAAGGTGAAACGGGTGTTATTCGGCAGGTCCTTCATTACGCCGGTTACCGTAAAGTAATCAACGCTATCAATTTTAACCGTTTTACCCAATACATTGGTGTTACCAAACAGTTTTACAGCTGTTTTTTCGGTAAGCACAATGTTCTTCATGTCATTTAAGGCTGTTTTAGGGTTCCCCTGTATCAGCGGGAAGCTAAACATGGTCAGGAAATCGGGATCGGTGAAAGAACCGGTGAGGTTTAAATGTTTATCGTTTATGGTGAAAAGGAAATTGGCGTTGGTTGTACGTGTAGCCTGTTCAACTTGCGGATAATCCTGCTTAAGGGTTGCCATCATAGGTTTTGGAGTGGTACCCCATGCCCATACTTCTCCCTCAATTTTCGACCGGTTATACATTTGGTACAGGCGGTCCTTCTTTTCGTGGAACTGGTCGTAGCTTACCTCGTTTTGTACCCAAAATAATATAAGCGCGGCGCTGGCCATACCTACCGCCAGCCCGACAATGTTAATGGCGGTAAACCCTTTGTTCTTCATTAGGTTACGCCAGGTTATTTTTATGTAGTTTTTTAACATGATCTATCGGTTTACCGGTCAAATTTTAAGCATGACGATCCTGATTATAAGCCAATTCTCAAGCAAACCCCTCCGCCTTTACAGGCAGAGAGGCAGGCAGGAGGCACACTTAACTATATTAATTAAACTAAAAGTAGCGGTATTATACCATGATGTTTTCCATCACAGTCTGGCCATCCAGTAAGCGGATAATGCGGTGGCTGTAACGGGCGTCATGCTCAGAGTGGGTAACCATTACTATGGTAGTACCCTGTTCATTCAAATCTGTTAGTAATTCCATCACGTCGTTACCGTTGCTGCTATCCAGGTTACCGGTAGGCTCATCCGCAAGTATCAGTTTTGGTTTGTTAACAACCGCGCGTGCAATAGCCACACGCTGCTGCTGGCCACCCGATAACTGCTGCGGATAGTGGTTGCGGCGATGCATGATCTGCATTTTGTCCAACACCTCTTCCACCCTTTTTACACGTTCAGAAGAAGCTACGCCGGTGTATATAAGTGGTAATTCCACGTTTTCAAATACGGTTAACTCATCTATCAGGTTAAAGCTTTGAAACACGAAACCGATATTGTGTTTGCGCAGATCGGCACGTTTGCGCTCATTAAAGTGAGCTACCTCGATTCCGTTGAATACATAGCTGCCTTCATCCGGATCATCCAGCATACCAAGGATGTTGAGCAGGGTTGATTTACCGCAACCTGACGGCCCCATTATGGCCACAAATTCGCCTGTGTTAACTTCCATCGTAAGCTTGTTCAATGCAATGGTTTCTACCTCTTCGGTGCGGTAAAATTTTTCCAGATTTGTAATTTTGATCATTTGGCCTCCCCCGCCCCGGCGCTTGGCCGGGGTCTTTTTTTGTTAATTGTGATTTATATTTTTATTGTGTTTATAATCTCTTCCGACCTTTTATACAAGACGCATAGTTTATAATAACGTTACAACACCAGGCTATTTCTTCAATACAAGTTCCTGTATATCGCCATAATTTTCGTAGCTCGAAGTAATCACCTTATCGCCAGGTTTTAAACCCTTTAATAACTCGTAATTATCGGTGTTGTAGCGGCCTATCTGTATATCTACCTTGTAAGCTGTTTTACCATCGTCGCTTACCTTAAATATCCAGTTGCCGCCTGTTTGCTGGTAAAAACCACCTTTAGGTAACAGCAGCGCGGTTGTTTCGTCGCTAAGTGCTAAACGTATTTGTAAGGTTTGGCCCTTGCGGATGCCCTTCGGCACCTCGCCATCAAATACCATATCAACTTTAAAACGGCTTCCAACAATTTGGGTGTAAACCTTTTTGATAACCAGTTTATACGTTTTATCGGCAAAGGTAAAATCGCCTTTCAAGCCGGCGTACACCCGCGACAGGTAATGCTCCTCTACATCAACCTGTACCTTAAAGCCATTCTGTACATCCAGCTGGCCCAGATGCTCGCCTTTGTTCTTGTTTTGACCAACTTCGGCATCAAGCGCGGTTAACTGGCCATCTACAGGTGCCCTTAAAATTAAGCTGGCCACTTTTTTACGCATCAGCGTTAATGCCGCCTTCATTTGCGCGTAGTGCTCTTTAGCCTGCTGCTCCTGCTGTATGGTAAGCGCGGTATCTTGTTTTAATATCTGTGTAGTAAGTTTTTTACGGCGTAAGGCATAATCGTAAGCGTTTTTTGCTGACTGGTATTCCTGTAAGCCAATGGCTTTTTGCTCGTAAAGTTTTTTATCAAGCAACCACACGCGTTCGGCCTCTTTAAAGGCGTTGTCAACTTCGGCCATTTGGTTAAGTTTACTTACCGTGTTTTGCTGCGCGTTGTTATGGGCTATCTGCATTTGGGTTTGTTCGCCAAAAACCGCCGATTCCTGAGCCGCAAGGCTAAGCTCCTCATCAACGTTGCTTAACTTTAATATCGGGTCGCCCTTTTTAAGCATAGCGCCGTCTTCAACATATTTTTCTTCTACCTGGCCGCCTTCAACAGCGTCAAGAAATATCGTGTTAAAAGGCATAACCACACCATTAACCGGAATAAACTCCTGGAAGGCGCCTTTTTTAACCTCACTTATCGTAATGCGTTCGGTATCAACGTTCAATTTACTTTTGCCCGATGTAAAAAATATACTACCCGCAACTAAAATTACCACACCTGCAATACCGGCAATGGTCATCAGGCGCTTAGTACTCCATTTCTTTTTTTGTATAACTCTATCCACTGTATTAATTAATATTTTGTAATTGAGTACAAAAACACATGCCACAAATTAAATTACTGTATTTCAACATATTATACACAAAACTCAATAGTACACCGTTCGCTTCTGTTACAGCAAGTGTTCGGTTATGATACAGTGCCTTTTTAAGGTCGCAGCCGGCGGTTAACGGTTCGTGGTTGATTATCAATATAATAGTTATTAAAGGCTGAATGGTACGATATTTCGTGTCAAAATATTAAATTGCAGGGGTTAGTAGTATGCTAATAAATGCTATAGACCACCAACTAATCACTTACTGTAAATGATACTAAAAAAAGCAACTGTTTTAATTGTTGACGATGACCCCGATGTGCTAACGGCAGTTAAGTTATTGCTTAAAACAGAGACACACGAAATTATCACCGAAAAAAACCCCGAGAACCTGAACTGGCTTTTACAGCGTAACCAGGTTGACCTGGTGCTTTTAGACATGAACTTTAACAGCGCCATTAACACTGGTAACGAGGGTATATACTGGCTGCGTAAAATAAAGGAGTGGAAACCCAACGTTTGCGTAATTATGATAACGGCCTATGGCGATATCGATCTGGCCGTTAGATCCTTGAAAGAAGGGGCTAACGATTTTGTGGTGAAGCCATGGCATAACGAAAAGCTGATTGATACCATAAAAGACCTGCTCGATAAAAAAGAAGGCGGAAGTAAAAGTGCCAAGGCATCTGTTAAAGGGGGGGTGGGCCAAACATCCATCCTGGGCGATTCGGAAATAATGGAGGATATATTTCACAAAGTGAATAAGATAGCCCCTACCGATGCCAATATACTTATACTGGGCGAGAACGGCACCGGTAAGGACCTGATGGCAAAGGCTATACACGAACGGTCTTTACGTGCCGACAAGCCATTTGTAAAGGTGGATGTGGGCGCCCTAACCGACTCGTTGTTTGAAAGCGAATTGTTCGGCCATAAAAAAGGCGCGTATACCGATGCCCGCGAAGATCGCATGGGGAGGTTTGAAGAGGCTGAAGGCGGCACCTTGTTTCTTGACGAAATTGGAAACATTAGCTTACAGCAGCAAGCCAAGCTTTTAACCGTACTGCAAAACAGGCAGGTAACACGTTTGGGTACCAACAAGCCGGTTGATATAGATATCAGGCTGATATGTGCTACTAACGTGCCGTTACAGGAGCTGGCCAACGAGAATAAGTTTCGGAAAGATTTGATTTACCGCATCAATACTGTTGAAATAAATATGCCGCCGTTGCGCAAGCGTGCCGAAGATATTGTGTTACTGGCCAGGCATTTTGCAAAGCTATACAGCAGCAAATACCTTAAACCCGCGATAGATTTTGAACCCGCCGCCCTGCAAAAGCTGCGCAGCTACAATTATCCGGGTAACGTACGCGAACTGCAATACACCATTGAACGCGCGGTGATCATGGCCGACGATAGCATATTAAAACCCGATGACCTGATATTTTCAATATTGGAAACACCAGGCGAAAGCATGATTGACGATGATAACATTCAGTTAAGCACTTTAGAAAAGAATGCCATACTGCGCGTTATAGAAAAGCACAACGGCAACATTACCCGCGCCGCTAAAGAGCTGGGGTTAACACGTACCGCATTATACCGCAGATTGAGCAAATATGATATTTAACCGTTACGAATGGCGGCTGGTGCTGCGTGTACTATTTTTATTTGCGGCTGTTACAGCAACGGCGTTTTTACTATTGGGCGGCGGCAACTTTTTATATAATGTGATAACCGTGCCCCTGGTTATATATTCCGTGCTCGACCTGATACGCTTTAATAAAAAGGCGCAGGACGAGGTTAACCAGTTTGTCGAGTCTATCCACTACCGCGATTTTTCGCGCCATTTTGATGTGCGCAAAGCGCCGAATGAGCTGAAGCCCCTGCGCAAGGGCTTTAATGATATCAATACCACCTTTAAACTCATCAGCCGCGAGCGCGAAACGCAATACCATTACCTGCAAAAGATATTAGAACTGGTTGATACCGGTATTTTAAGCTATGAACAGGAAACGGGCGAGATCAGCTGGATAAACGAAGCTTTTAAAACACTGATCAGCATCCCTTATCTGAAAACCATACACTCGTTGGAAAAGCGCGAACCTACCCTTTATAAGGATGTGGTAAAGCTTAAACCGGGCGATTCAAAGGTATTGACCATTACACGCGACCAGCAGCAGGTAAAAATGCTGGTAACCGCAAGTATAATGCGCAGCGACGAAAAAATGTACAAGCTTATCGCTTTTCAGAACGTAAGCGAGGCGCTGGACGAAACGGAGTCAAAGGCATGGTCTAAGTTGCTGAACGTGATGACGCACGAGATCATGAACTCGGTGGCCCCGATCTCGTCACTTGCCGATACGCTAAAAAACCGCCTGCAAAGCCCCGATATTACCGAAAATTTGGAGGGGGTTGACCTGGAAGACATATCGTTGGGTATAGACACCATCAAGCGCCGTAGCGAGGGCCTGCTAAAATTTACGGAAAGCTACCGCAACCTGAATAAGATAACCAAGCTTGATCTGAACAAGATACTGGTGCGTAATATGTTCGAGAACCTGGCCAGCTTAATGCGCCCTACGCTCGAAAAAAAGAATATCGAACTGGAGATCATCCTGCGCGACCCGGCATTGGCAATTGAGGCCGATATAAACCTGCTGGACCAGGTAATGATAAACCTGCTGGTAAACGCTATCGAGGCGGTTAAAGACCGCGGAGAGCCCCGCATTACCCTGTCTGCCGAGATGCAAAGCAACAACCGTACGCTGGTAAAAGTTGCAGATAACGGGCTTGGCATGCCGCCAGAGTTATTGGATAAGATCTTTATCCCTTTCTTTAGTACCCGTAAAACAGGTAGCGGTATAGGGCTGAGCCTTTGTAAACAAATAATGCTGCTGCACAAAGGCAACATCCAGGTACAATCAACAGAAGGTAAAGGTTCGGTATTTATATTGCAGTTTGCAAATTATTAACAGCCCTGTTTATTTAAACCGTCATTGCGAGCGTAGCGTGGCAATCCAGGATTTGCATGCAGCCTGCTGTTCTATCGAAGATTGCCAGGTCGCTATGGCTCCTCGCAATGACGCCTATCCGCAAAAATGATGTTAAACAAATCCATTTTCGCTATTTCCGGGAGCCTGCGGGCAGGCTCATCAAACCATAAGATACTAACCTATATCGGCGGACTGATGCCTGCGGGTATCAGCTATCATATCTACGACGAACTGGCTACTATCCCCCCTTTCGACCCGGGTTTGGATAACGATACACCACCCGAAGCCATCATTAGATTAAGGGAAGCTATTGCAAAAGCCGATGCAGTTATTATCTGTACCCCCGAATATGCTTACGGCATCCCCGGGCAATTAAAGAACGCGTTGGATTGGACGGTATCAAGCGGCTCGTTCTCAGGCAAGCCCACAGCGCTGGTCACCGCATCAACAGGCGGCGAAAACGCGCACGCAGCCCTGCTTAAGGTATTAGGGGCTATCGATTGTGATGTTATTGAAGGCGGCACCCTGCTTATCTCCTACATCCGCTCAAAAATGGACAGTGAGGGCAATATCACCGACCTGCAAACCGCAACTGCTTTAAGATCTTTGGCAGATAAGGTATTGAAGGCTATAGCACAATAGTACTCAAAAGCTCATGGAAACATGGTTAACATGGTTAACACAATTTAAGATTGATTTTCTTATAAATTATTGATAATCAAATGTTTATAATAAATATCGCAAAATAAGTGTTAACCATGATCACCAAAGCCGGATGTCCTATTATTAATGGCGGGTGTTGGTTATGCTAAACTCACTCAATTTTACTAAATTGCTTTAAAAATTACCGCCATGAAAAAGTTACTGTTAATACTGCTTGTTCTGTTTACCGTTAAATCGGGGTTTGCCCAAACCGCAGCCATGCCTGCAAGCGAAATTGTATTGAAGGATGCTTACGCTAAAGCTTCTAAAGAGAACAAAAAAGTGATGCTGATATTTCATGCCTCGTGGTGTGGCTGGTGTAAAAAGATGGAAGCCTCGTTGAACGACCCGTCGGTGAAGAAAATGTTTGATGATAACTACGTGATAGCCACGCTTGATGTGATGGAACAGCCCGCCAAAAAGGATTTGGAGAACCCTGGCTCGATGGATGTGATGACCAAATTTCATGGCGAAAAATCGGGCCTGCCGTTTTGGGTAGTGCTTGATACCAAAGGCAAGGTGCTGGCCGATAGCCAGGTAAGGCCCGCCGGCGCCTTAATGGATACTTACGGCGAAAACGTTGGCTGCCCCGCCAGCCCAAGTGAAGTAGCCTATTTTACCAATATACTAAAAGCCACTTCAAAGTTAACCGACGCGCAATTAGCCGTTATAGCCAAACGTTTTGCACAAAACGCGCCTGCGCCGGTTGCAAAACCGGCAACGCCTGCGGCGCCGGCATCAGTAGGTTCAAAATAATAATAACAAGGCTTCATTGCGAGGTAATCTCTTCAGGACATTTATACACCTTGCATACAGGATTTGCTCAAAGAGATTGCTTCGTACCTCGCAATGACGGGCGGACCCTTTTCGCATCTGCACATTTGAAATCTGCACATCCCCACATCTTCACCCCTCTGCCAATTTGTCAACGTGTATTCATTTGGAACGGGCATTGATTAGGTGTATCCGTAAATCATTCAAACTTTCAAAAAAGTACTACTATGCAAGAAAAAGGAACAATTTCGATTCACACCGAAAACATTTTTCCCATCATCAAAAAGTTCTTATACTCTGATACCGAGATATTTCTGCGCGAACTGGTATCAAATGCTGTTGATGCTACCCAGAAAATAAAACGACTTGCCGCTTTAGGCCAGTACAATGGCAACCTGGGCGATCTGCGCGTTGAAGTTGCGTTTGATGCCGACAAAAAGACCATTACCATATCTGATAACGGTATTGGTATGACGGCCGAAGAAATTAAAAAGTACATCAACCAGATAGCGTTTAGCGGCGCTACCGAGTTTATGGAGAAGTTTAAAGAAGCCAAGGATGCCAACGAAATTATAGGCCGTTTTGGCCTGGGCTTTTACTCGGCATTTATGGTGGCCGATAAAGTTGAAATTGAGACGCTAAGCTACCAGGACGGCGCTACCCCTGCCCACTGGGTTTGCGATGGCAGCACCGAGTTTGAAATTACCGAAGGCAGCCTGGAAGAACGCGGCACCGAAATTACCCTGCACATCAATGCCGAGTCGGAAGAGTTTTTGAACCAGCAGCGTTTACAGCAAATACTTGATAAATACTGCAAATTTTTGCCGGTGCCTATAAAATTTGGCACCAGCACGCAAGAGGAAGAAGATGGTGTTGACGACGAAGGCAAACCAAAATATAAAACCGTTGAGGTTGATAACATCATAAACGACACCAACCCGATATGGACAAAGGCGCCGAATGAACTGAAGGATGAAGATTACCTGAAGTTTTATAAAGAACTTTACCCTTTTAGCGAAGACCCGTTATTTTGGATACATCTGAATGTTGACTATCCGTTTAACCTTACCGGCGTATTGTACTTCCCTAAACTGAAGAACGATTTTGAGTTCCAGAAAAATAAGATCAAGTTATTCTCGCGCCAGGTATTCATTACCGAAGAGGTTAAGGATATTGTGCCGGAGTTTTTAATGCTGCTGCATGGCGTTATCGATTCGCCGGATATCCCGCTGAACGTATCGCGCAGTTTCCTGCAGGCCGATAGCAATGTAAAAAAGATCAACAGCTACATCACCAAAAAGGTGGCCGATAAACTGGCCGATCTGTTTAAAAACGACCGCAAAGGTTTTGAAGAAAAATGGAACGACATTGGCCTGTTTGTGAAATACGGCATGGTGAGCGAAGATAAATTTTATGACAAGGCGAAAGACTTTGTTTTAGTGACCAACACCGCTAAAGAGAATTTTACCCTGAATGAATACAAGGAAAAGGTTGAAGGACTGCAAACCGATAAGGATGGCCAGCTGGTGTACATTTATACCAACGATGCCGAAAAGCAGGACGCATTCATCCAATCGGCTAATAAAAAAGGTTACGATGTATTGGTGATGAACTCACCTATCGACAATCACTTCATCAGTCAGTTGGAGCAAAAACTGGAGAAAACATCCCTAAAACGCGTAGACGCCGACGTGGCTGATAAACTGATCAAAAAAGAAGATGCTCCTGAACACGTATTAACCGAGGAACAGTCGACCATGATCAAAGAAATATTTGATAAAGCTATAAACAAACCGGCCTATAAAGTACAATTAGAAAGCCTTAGCCCTGATGAGCTGCCCGTAACGGTTACCATGGATGAATTTATGCGCCGTATGAAAGATATGGCTGCCATGGGCGGCGGCATGGGCTTTTATGGCAACATGCCTGATAATTACAAGGTAATTGTAAACGGCAACCATAAACTGATCGGTCGGATTTTAGAAGGCGAGGACGAAGGTGTACAGGCCCAGCTGGCTAAACAAGCGTTTGATCTGGCCCTGCTATCGCAAGGCCTGTTAACCGGCGCCGAGCTTACCGAGTTTGTTAACCGCAGCGTTAGCCTGATATAAGTGCCCCTAACCCCTAAAAGGGAATAGAATTTAAAGCCATCCTTAACCGGGATGGCTTTTTTTGTTGACTCATTTTTTATCCTTTTATGGAAAAATGATACGGCGTGCATCTTTATTAAAAACAGAATAATAACATAGATGCATACATTTAAATATACCGGTATTTTAATCCGCATTAAGCCAAACAGTACAGGGCCGCCACTTGTGTTTATACAGGTTAATAGTGGTATATTAATTAAACTTTTTGCTGTACATAACGTCTAATAAAAAACAACGTTTATATATAAAACATTAAAAATGAAAACCTTAATAAAAATAATATTTGCCTTGTTCATTACGGTTACCGTATTGGACCCTGCGGCTGCGCAAACTAAAAAAAGCGATAAGCAGGCTGCTAAAGCGGCCGCTATAAAACAAATGGTCGAATCGAAAAACTTCACGTTCGAAGCTAACTATGCTCACCCGTCGTATGGTAACATGCGCTATTTAACACCGGGTTACGATGTGCGTGTAGTTAAGGATACAGTTGTTTCCTATTTACCTTTTTTTGGTGTGTCCTATTCAGGCGCCGGTTATAGCAGCGGCGATGAAGGTATAAAGTTTACGTCAACCGATTTTACCTATTCAGAAGAGTTGAAAAAAAATGGTTTGTATTATGTACTTATCAAACCAAAGGATACTAAAAACGCCAATCAGTTAATATTCAACATTTCGCCAAGCGGTACTGCAGACCTAACCGTTTTAAGCAACAACCGCGAGCGAATGCGCTTTTCGGGGAATATAATCGAGAAAAAAAAATAATAAATTATGTTGCGAATTACCATACCATCATCCGAAATATCCGCCAAAGTGTTTGAGCGGCATAACTTACCTTTTAACGCCCAACGGAACAGACACCGAAGTTAGCGGCAAACTGGTATTGCTTTTTGAAGATGAGCAGGAAGCCGTGGCATATTTAGACGAGTTGGAAGACCATGCCACCAAACTGGATAGCGGGTCGCCTCAAAAACCGGTGATAAATGCTTTGGTTAGTGCAATATACAACGACCAATTTGTACAGGCCTATTTAAGATAGCACCTGTACAGATTGATCAGTAATATTTATGCTATTGTAATATACTTTTCTATACGTTTAAGTTTTTATTGATGTACTGAATGCTGCTGTGTATGCTTGCAAAAGCATCCTTCGGCATATCGTGTTCTACAAAAAAACTGCGCATGCCTGCTGTTGACGCAGCGGCAAAGATCGGTTTAAAGTCGATGGTCCCACTGCCTACCGGCAAAATGTTTTCGCGGCTTGCATCCAGATCCTTTACATGCCATAACGGGAAACGGCCGGGGTGCTGTTTAAACATCTCAACCGGATCCTTACCGCCTTTTATGGCCCAGGCCAGGTCAAGTTCCATTTTTACATGGGCCGGAGCGGTTTCTGATAAAAGCAGGTCGTAAGGCACCGTACCATCGTCAAGCGCTTTAAATTCCATATCGTGGTTATGATAGGCAAATATCAGCCCAGCCTTAGAAGCTGCCTCCCCTGTTTTGTTTAATACCGCTATTGTAGATTTTAGCTCGGCAGCTGTTCCGGTCGGCGAATTAGCGCAAACCAGGTACCTTACGCCACCTTCGGCGGCTTCATCTACCAGTTGCTGCATGTTATCCTGCAGGTTTAGCATGGGTGGTATCACCATAGGCTTACCGTCGGGCATGGTTGGCATTTTAGCGCCGGCGGGCAGTTTGAACGGCGCGCCCAGAACATGGTGCGATTTCCACGACAGACCGGCATCGTTCGCAAGCGCTTTAAATGCTTTGGGTTTTAACCCATAGTACCCGCCCTTTTTACTGAATGCCGATTCTATTTCGCTGTAACCATCGCCCGCCACACTGGTTAAGGTACCTTTAACATCATCATCTATTACGTTAAAAAAGGTGAACAACTGCACGCCAACAGGGTGCTTAATAACCTTAAACAACGATGCTGCTTTGCCTGATAAAACAGCACTGCTAAGCGCAAGCGCGCCGGTGCTTTGTAAAAATTTACGCCTGTTAAAATTCATGCCGACTGATTTGATTTGAGTGTTAAGTAAAACTAAATCAATTCTTTCAAACAAAAAAATTTTATTGTGTCAAAACAACGCATTGAATACAAATAAAACTATCAGCCTTCAATCAGGTTATTGTTGGTGTTATGAAAAACAAAATTATACCCCTTGCCCTGCTGCTTGCATTGGCATCATGCGGCAACCGTGAGCAGAAAGTTCCAAAAACCGACACAACCCGTACAACAGAACACGTAAACTCAAATGCCCCACCTGAGCCGGGTTCTGATGAAGACGTCCGTATCAGTACCGATACAAGCAGTTTAATTAAAGAATATTCCACCAAACACTATTTCTCGGATCTAAAGGAAAAAGACGCTTTTACGCTTAAGCTATATGGTAAAGACCTGTCGACATCCAAAGGGCTGCTTGAAGTTAAGAACGCCCGCAACCAATTGCTTTACCAGTATCGTTTTTCAACCATCGACTTACTGATAGACCCCGAATCGATGCCGGAAAGTGAGCAGGCTGCCAGGATCAACGAAATTTTTAAGCATTATTTTGATGAGGACAAATTCAGATCGCCGGCCATAACAGGCGCACAAGCTTTCGAAGAAGCGTTTGGAAACCCAAATGCAGCCGACAAGGCCGACTGGGAGAAAATTAAAGCCAATAAACAAGCCATTCGGTTTAGCCACCGCGAAGGGTACGAAGGTATGGTGGGCATAGCTTATTCCAAAGAAAGAAAAAAAGCAATGCCGGTTTATTATAGCGATTGATTTTAATGATACAAGCAACTGGCTATTAGCCCTGTCCAACCGGTTTGATGGGCAGCGCCTAAACCTTTGCCCGTGTCCCCGTCGAAGTACTCATAAAAAAGTATGTGATCTTTAAAGTTAGGATCGGTTTGCACTTTTTCGTCCCGGCCGTTTATTGGCCTGCGGCCCTGCGCGTCGGGCAAAAAAAGCTTTGATATCCGCCGGTAAAGTTCATCAGCTACCTCTTTAAGGTTCATCATTTTGCCGGATCCGGTTGGGCATTCCACTTGTAGTTCATCACCATAATACAAATAATAATCATTCAGGCTTTCGATGATCAGGTAGTTAATAGGTATCCACACCGGGCCGCGCCAGTTGCTGTTGCCGCCAAACATATTGCTATCGCTTTCGGCAGGCAGGTATTTTATACTAAACAGCGTGCCGTTAATATCCGCGCTAAAGGGGTTATTGAGGTGATATTTGGAAAGCGACCGTATGCCGAAGGGACTTAAAAACTCCTGTTCATCAAGCATGTAGCCGAGTATTGCCTTCATACGGTGGCCGCGAAGCAGGCTTATCAAATGTTTACCGCCGCTGCTTTTTTCGTCCCAATGCGATACCAGCGCGGTCAGGTCCGGGCGGTTGGCCGTAAACCAGTCCATCCGCGCCCTAAAGATGGGGTTGTCGGCAATATCGGTGTCATTCAGCACTTCGGCTGCAAATAAGGGGATAAGGCCTACAATGCTGCGTACCTTCATCTTTTCCGCAGATCCGTCCGGCATGCGCAGCTGATCGTAAAAAAAGCCGTCCTCTTCGTCCCACAAACCGCTTACACCGCCCACACCCAAACTTGACATAGCCGCCGATATGTAAATAAAGTGTTCAAAAAACTTTGATGCTATATCCGCGTATGCCTTATTTGCGACAGCCAGCTCGGCCGCTATGCGCAGCAGGTTAAGCGAATACATTGCCATCCAACTTGTACCGTCCACCTGCTCTAAATGGGCGCCGTTTGCAAAACGGGTATTGCGGTCAAAAACGCCTATGTTATCCAGTCCTAAAAAGCCGCCTTCAAAAATATTGTTGCCCGCCTCGTCCTTACGGTTTACCCACCAGGTAAAATTAAGCATCAGCTTATGAAAGATGCGCTCAAGAAAATAAGTGTCGCCTTTTCCGTCGTTGGCGTTCTTATCCAATTGATATATTTTCCAGGTTGCCATGGCATGAACCGGCGGGTTGGCATCGCTAAAATCCCATTCGTAGGCCGGCAGCTGCCCATTGGGATGCATATACCAGTCGCGCACCAAAAGGTTAAGCTGCCTTTTTGCAAATCCGATATCAATATCAGCCAGCGCAACACAGTGGAAAGCAAGGTCCCACGCGGCGAACCATGGGTACTCCCATTTATCAGGCATCGAAATAACATCCATGGCGTTAAAATGCTGCCATTTGCTGTTCCGCTGGTGTTCGCGCTGCACGGGCGGCCCGGGCTCTGCCGGGTCACCTTTCAGCCACTGGTGGATGTCATAATAATAAAATTGTTTGTTCCAAAGCATACCGGCATACGCCTGTCGCTGTATTTGTGCCTTAGCATCGCTTTCGCCGCCGGGTGTAAGCGTTCTATAAAATTCATCCGCTTCCTGCTGCCGCAGCGCGAATACACTATCAAAGTCGTCAAAGCCACTCCCCGATTTATCAGACAATCTTAAGCGAATAACGGCGCTCTCGCCAGCAGGTATGGTAATATCATAATTAAGGGCTGCCTTAGTGCCCGTATTATCCGGGTTAATTGTGTTAGCCCCGTTTACGATTTGGTCGTTTATACCATCCTTACAGTACGACCGGCCATCGGTTATATTAAACAGTTTGGGGTTAGTTTCGTTATCGCAAAACAACATTGGGGGGCTTCCCTCTGCAGTTAACCAAAGCGGGCCTAACTCTTTGTGCTTTATTTTAACACCATTTTTATACGCTGATAACTGAGGTTTGTAGTTATCATAGCCCCAATCCCAGGTATTGCGGAACCAAACGGTGGGCAGTACATTCAAACTTGCGGGCTGCCTGCTGCGGTTATGCACTGTAATTTTAATGAGCACATCATCTGTCGAATGCTTGGCATATTCAACAATGACATCAAAATAGTCGTCATTATTGAATACCCCTGTGTCCATCAACTCATATTCGGGTTGTGTACGGTCGCGTTTTTTGTTTTCGGCAACCAGATGGTCGTATGGGAATGGCTGCTGGGGATATTTATACAGCATTTTCATATAGGAATGCGTAGGTGTATTATCCAAATAATAATACAGTTCCTTTACATCTTCGCCGTGGTTGCCTTCGGCGTTACTAAGGCCAAAATAGCGTTCTTTGATAATGGGATCCTTTTTATTCCAGAATGCGACGGCAAAACACAATAGCTGCCCGCGATCGCAAATGCCTGCTATACCGTCCTCGCCCCACCTGTAGGCTTTACTGCGGGCCACCTCATGGGTAAGATAGCTCCACGCGTCGCCACTGGCGCTGTAGTCCTCGCGTACCGTTCCCCATTGGCGGTCGCTTACATAAGGCCCCCATTTTTTCCACCCGGTATTCTTTAACCTCTCCTGCTCTGCACCCATGTTTGTTTTATTTCCAGGCGTTACGTAAAAATCGCAGCCAGTTACCGTGCATCATATTTTCAATATCGGCGTCGCTATAGCCACGTTTTTTTAACAGTGATTGCACTTTCTGCATGTCGGCGATGGTTTCCAGGTCGTAGGGGCATTGTTCACGCCCGAAGGCCCCGTCCAGATCGGTACCCATACCCACATGCAGGGCGTTACCGGCTATCTGGCATATATGATCGATATGATCTACCATTACCTCCAGGCTGCAATTCATCCCGCGCGGGGTCGATTGCCCCCTGACCCAGTTAGGTACCATCATCCAGGCATCAAGGGCCGCGCCTATCACTGTCCCGCGATCGATCAGCGCTTTGATCATCTCATCGCTGTACTGGCGGTTATGGTTTACCAATGCGCGGCAGTTGTTATGACTGGCCCAAACATGGCCGTTAAAGCTATCAAGGGCCTGCCAAAAGGCATCATCGCAAAGGTGCGTAGCATCAAGGATGATGTTGAGGCGTTCCATTTCTTTTAGCAGGTTTAAACCCTCTTTACCCATTTTACCTGTTGCATCAGTACCATTGGCGTACCTGCCCGGGCCATAATGCGCAGGGCCCAGCGCACGAAGGCCGTTTTTGTATGCACCTTCCAAATAGCTGATATTTACTATAGAATCTGCACCTTCAAGGCTAAGAATATAACCAACAGGCTTTTTACTGTTATCGGTACCGTTATTCCATAAACTTAAATGTTCATCAAGGCTTTGCAGGTTGTTTATTTGCACCATTTCGCCGGCATCTTCCATAGCTTTATACCAGGCAAGCTGCCCCTGCGTCTGCGCCCAGGCCTGCTGCGGCGAATGCCAGCCAGGCAATGGATTGTCCGGTGCTACGTAACGCGCTATCTGCGTTGCTACCACAAGGCCTATGTTGCCCCTTCGTAATTCGGGCAGACACACCACCGCCTTTGCACGGTCGGGCCTATCTATTAAGCCTTCTTCGCGTTGGTTTATTTCGGCAATGGGGCGGGTAAGGTTGCGGTTCCATTCCAGCGCGTTCATGCTAAGGTCTAAATGGGCATCTATAATGAACATCTTTGTATTGTTAATTGATGTATTGCTATATTGTTATCTTCCTATCTCTTGCAATATTTTTCCATTCGCCTGTAACAAGGTTATTTTCAACGGTTATTGCGCGTTCATATAAAGCGATAGTTGGACAGATATGATACGGTAAGCCGTATAATATATCACCAACTTTATACTGGTGACCGTTGCCTGCATCGACTACCAGATGCTCTTCGGATTGACTGCTAAAAACAAGGTTGGGCGCGTTTAAAAAGTGTATCCGTTTTGATAATTCGTTTTCTGCGGATACCGATTTGTGGCCCACATCTATACAGATCTTCCCCTCGTCCGGCAACGAAATTACCCTTGCAATTATCAGCGCCGCTGTTTGAAATTGCTGTTCGGGAAACGCCAACTGGTAGCCCCTGTCCCAATAAGCAAACGTGCCCGGGCTGCACTCCAACCCAGGTCTCTTCGCCAGTATTGGAAAGGTTGGCGATCCCCCTGCAATTATAACCGGCTTATAGTATCCTTTATCAGTAATAGCATCAGCGAGTTCTAAAACCGGTTTCATACTTGCATCAGACCGCTGCTGCCGGATGCCATAATCGGCATCGTGAATATGGCCATCGTAAGCATGCAAACCTAATACCTGTATGCCTGCCAAACCAGCGCAAGCTTCATATAACGCAAGTGCTTCTGCCGGCATAATACCGGTACGGTTCATACCAATATTCAGGTCGATATAAACCGGGATGGTAATATTTTGCTGTGTGGCTTCCGCAGCTATGGCCATAGCAGAAACCTGATTATCCACCAGGCACGAAAACGCCGTTTGCGGATATGCTTTTATCAGCTGCACAAAACGTTGAAGCTTTGGCCCGGCAGGCTGGTATGCCAGTAACACGTCGGGGGCTTTAGCCATGCCCAGCATCTCTGCTTCGGCAATGGTGGCACACTTAAATTTGGTTATACCGGCTTGTATCATCAGCAAACTAACGTCAGGGCTTTTATGCGTTTTTACATGCGGCCGCAGGCGCGATACATCATCTATCATGGTTTTAACCAGGCCAATGTTGTATTTTACCCTGTCGGGATATACCACCAGCGCCGGCGTATCCAGTTTGTCAACATTGTTGATGGTATACCACTCAGATGCTGCCATAATGCTTACACCAGTTCAAATAAGGCTTCTATCTCTACCGGGATATTGTCGGGCAGCGAGCCCATCCCTACCGCGCTACGTACACCAACGCCATTTTCTTCGCCCCATACTTTGGCAAACAGCTCGCTCGCGCCGTTTATGATATACGGGTGCCTTTCAAAATCGGGCGTACAGTTTACCATACCCAATACTTTTATAACACGTTTAACCCTATCCAGGCTGCCTAAGTTAGCCTTAATGGTAGCCAGCATAGCCAGGCCAACCTGCCTTGCGGCCAGTTTACCATCTTCCATGCTAATTGTATCGCCAATGCGGCCAATGATGAGGCTGCCATCGTCCTGAACGGTGCCGTGGCCCGACAGGTACAGGTATTTGCCATCAATTAAACAGGGTTTATAAACACCAAGGGGTTTTGGTGCCGGGGGTAGGTTTAAGCCCAGGTCTTTAAAGTTTTGTTCGGCTGAGTTCATTTTGTAAATCTATTATTTTTAAACAAAAAGCGCAGTTGTAAACAAAAAAAGGCCGGGAACCACCCCGGCCTAACTTACATAACCATTATATTAATTAAAGCTTAAACGACACGCCAAAGTTTATAGAATAGTCTGCAAAGGCAGCATCACCGTAAATTACCGTACCGGTTTTGATAGAGTTTTGTTTATCGTTATAGCTTTGAATACGCTTACGAACAACGGCGATAGGCACATTCGCAAATATATTCATCCTTTTAAAGCTATAATTTAAAGATGGCTCGGCGGATACCACATAGCCCGGGCGACGCCATTTTTCGCTTTTACCTATCAGGTCATACGCAGGCACACCTTCTAAACGGCCGCCTGCAGAAACTGTGAACGCCTTTGATTGACCGAAGGAATAGTTAACACCTAACCTTGCCATGTATTGATCGGGTACGCTCATGATATCCGATTCGGCAAGCGTAGGGCTTAGCAATTCTAAATAGGTACGTGTTCCGTTAGTATTACGGGGGTTAGCCATGTAATACAAGTTTGTATATAAACTTGCATTACTGCCCATATGCAAAAACCCATTAACCTCGGCAATAATACCAACACCGCCATCACCTAACTGTATCGATTGATCGACAGGGCGGGAAGACGGGGTGACATTATAAAAATAACCTTTGTAGTTATAGTTGCCGGTGGGCAACTTCACCCCTAATCCAACCTGGATGTTACCTTTTTTGGCAGTACGGTTATCAAATAGCCACCGGTTAGCTACTATGCGCATATCGCCAAAACCATGCGAATATGAGCTGTGCCTTTCTGTTAAGCCGTGCTCATATAACGAAGAACGGGTATTAATGAGATATGGAATACCCACAGTTACCGACCAAAACCTGTCGAAATTGCGGGTAAGGCTTAGGTCGATAGTGTTTTGCCAGTTAATAACCTCGGTGTGCTTTTCAAGGCGCTCATATTGTTCCTGGTTACCCTTAAAGTGACGGAAAGATCTGAAATAACGGTAAGATGTTGTAAAATACCAGCTTTTATCAGAGCCCGTTGCAGTATCAAGCATTGGGTGTTCCATGGTCGAAAACGAACCGTTCCCGCGTATAGCTACGCATCCTTGTGCCCTGGCGGTAGTATTGTTAAGAAGTAAGATTATCGCGATCCCCGTAAGGAATTTAAAAGTAAGTTTCATGTTGTGATTTATTTAGTATAAGCAAGTTATTTCCGTAAGCCAATAAGGTTTAGCGGTAACCTTTGTACAGGTTGTTAAATTGGGCGGTTAATTAATATGTTTTCGTAACTGTTTTATGATAAGATTTGAGGGGTACCTGTTTAGTTGCAAACCATAGTGCTATAAGGGTGCCGTAGCTTCCGCCGCGCTCAATCCATTCCAACATTTCGTAACGGGGATAAAGCAGTTCGCTGGAAATTTTCCATAGGATGAATATAAGCAGCATGGTGCGGATAGGTTTCACTAAAACCACAAAAGCCGCCGTTACTTCAAAAACCCCTACAAACTGCGCAACCCTGGCCGGATTGGCAAAACCTAAGGAGGCGTACTGACCGAGCAACCCTTGCTTTTGTATAAGGTTTAACCAGCCATGGCCTGTTAGCAGTAAAAAGCCAACAACCTTTAAACAATTAAATACGCTTTTAAGGGTTTTATCATCAACCACGGCATTTGCATCGATACGCACAAATAACTGGCGAAAACCGCTCACACCACCCGAAAGGATAAGGAGCGCGAGCGGGGCACCAAAGTTACCCGCGCGCTCAATAAATTCAGCAAATGGCTCGCCGGATGCCGGGCGCAGAAATGCGGTAACAGCCCCCCACGTAACCAGCCATAAGGCTATTGCCCGCATAGGGTATACCAGCATTACCAGGCCCAAAGCTATATCGCAAATACCAACCCAGGGCATCAGGGCATATGCTGTATGGGAATCTATACCGAATACGGCAAAATAATTACACCATATTTGTTTGGTAACTATACCAAAACAACCATGGCCTATAAAACACATGGCAACCGCAATACGTAAGGCGTAATGTATCTTTTGTTCTGTTCTAAGCATGATCCTTAACCCCTATTTCCCGGCGCCGTCTATTTTAGCCCTGTTTACTGCATAAGTACCTACCTTTATACCGCTTGCCAAACCGGCATCACAATCACTGCGGTAGTGTATGCCACCATACAACCTTGACATACCAGCCTCTTTAGCCATAGCCATAAATGCATCTGCTTTTTCGGGAACCAGGTAACCCAAAACCGTAGCCGCAGAACCACTGAATGTTGAGTGGCCCGATGTGTATGACGGGAAGTTTGGAACGCCGGTTAAGGTTTTTATATTAAACAGGGTTTGTGTAGGGCGTGGGTTAAAATAAAAGTACTTGGCATCCCAGCACACAATGGCGGCATCCATCTGCGCCATATTTAATAAGGCCAGGTTCCGCGCCCATCTTACTTCGCTGTACTTATGCTTTACAAATTCTTCTGCGGCAATAGTATTCCAGTGTCCTGTAGGGGTCGGGGTTCCTACGCCATCAGCCCAGTAGGTTACAATACGTTCGTGCTCGCGGCTTCTGTCGTTGCTCATAGCCAATACCTCATCCGTCTCCTTTTTAAACTCAGGCGAATTAGTTGGATATGGCGCAGGCGGGCGTATTGACGGAATAGTTGCATTGCTGAATAAAAACGGATTAACCTTTGCAAAAAACGGCAGCATAGGCGGGCGTTTTGGCATTTCTAAGCTCACCCATGGCACCTGGCCTGTGGCAGCAGTGTTTGTTTCAAATGCCTTCCAGTCGGCAGGGGTACCACCGGCTTTACCGGCGCCATCTGCACGGGCACGGGTTAAAAATACCTCGGCAACCTGTTTGCCTAATGCTTCACCGGCGTCCATATCCGAACGGGTGTTAGCGCCGGCCATAATGCGGTATAATTTTTCTTCGGCCACCTTCTTTTGTATGAAATCAAGGTCGCCTGGGAACAGCAGTTCCATCAATTTAGCGGTAACACCCCCTATTACCGCATCTTCGCTTGGATATGCCGGTAAGGTTGATTTTGGCACAAGCGCCTTTATTGTAGGATCGTTGGTATAGGGGGCCGCACGGTTAAATTGTTTTTTAAATTTCCAGGCCTGTACCAAAGCGTCGTACTGTGCGGCACTTACATAAGCATAAGCGCGTGCGGCATACGGCGGGTTCGAGAATGGGAACAAGGGGTACGCCAGCGGGTTGGCGGCGCTTGGGGCCGGATATGTGCCATCCTCATTCTGGTATGGCGGCACATTGTGCTTGGCAACCAGCTCGCGTAAGATCTCGTTCCAGCGTAAAACTGAACCGGCGCTCCAGTATTCGATAATATCCCGTTGCTCGCGGGTAAGGTTGCGCTGATAACTTTTTATCTCGTTCAGATCCGCAAGATAGTTTGGCGAGGTAATAGCATCGGGTGTGGCAACCGTGAACGTAGATGATGCCGTTAATACCGGTGTCCAGGTATCGGCATCAAGGTCTAAATTAGCAGGTGCCAGCGCAGGAAATAGCTGGTTGCGTTCCTCAATTTCTTTTTTACATGATGTGTTAAAAACCGATAAGGCTACCATCATCACGGGTAATATATGGAGTATATGTTTTTTCATGACTGTTCTTATTTTTCAGATTTGTCTTTTTTAACCGCGAACACATAGTATATGCCGCCAAAAAGGGAGGTATTTTGGCCGTAATTGCGGCCTTTTAGCACGTAGTTGCCTCCGGCAGTTAGCTCAAGGCCTTCCAGTTTGCTGAAGCTATATTTAAATACTGCGCCGGCCATTGTAGCATTCATTTTATTGCTTGGGAACGGCATATTATTTTTGGTGATATCAAAGCCCCCGATAGTGGTCATCTGGGATAGTACAGCCTCGGCATTGAACCTTAAACTGCGATAGCCCGTACTAACCAAAAAGTTTGTGACGTTAGGCATAGCCACCTGGTCAGTATAGTGCATTTCGGTAGTGTAGTACGAGTCGCGGTCAATAGTAATATTGTCCTTGCGCACATACTGGCCGGCGCCGGCTACAAAAAAGCGGCCTACCTGGTAGTTAAGCAGCCCCCGCAGGGCTATGCTTTTACTTTGCATACCCAGCGAAAGCGGTAAAAAATCGGCCTCATAGTTATTTAATGGGATACTCCCTGATAAAATAGCGTGCAAGCTTAACAGGCCGGTACCTACTTCCTGCTTTACAGCCATCCATTTAACGGCAAGGTTGATATCCTGTACACCGCGCTGGCCCCTTAAGGTACCCGCAGTTGCATTGGTTTTAATATAGGGTATCATAAATAACAGGTTTATCCTGTTGCTTAAACCGTAATTGCCGCCAACTGCATAAATATTGCTGCTAACGGTGCCTAAGTTGCCGTTATCGCGTTTAAAGGTGCCTTCCCAGTAATGGTCCCAGCTGTTGTGGGTGTATACGCCTGCGGCGCAAAAGTAATTTTTAGGTATCATTAACGCATCTGTTTCGGTTTGCGCATTAACAGTGTTTGTTAAGGCAACACAAACTAAAACAGCCAAACAATACCTGTTTATATAATGTAAACAGTGTTTCATATAAGCTTTTTAAGTAAGTAGGGTTAAGTAAGGATTATAAGCATCAGCCGCTAAAAATCTCACAAATTAGTAGCTGATGCTCATATTTTTCATCTCAATACAGTTAATTCAAATACCAGTTACGTCACGACAAGACGTAACTATCTTGAATTACAGGAATTGAGAAATAATAAGTTTGATATATTAATCAACCGATGTGGTTAGGCGGCTTGCCCGGAGACTCGATGTAAGGATGGGATAATTTGTATGCTACAGAAGCGTCGCTTCTTTCTACTGAATCTGCAAATCTTAAAAAAGTATAACTTGTTTCGGGGGCATCATATTCAGAAACCCCGGATTGCGCCTTTTTAAATGGCGCATCCTGTCCCTTCTTGCTTAGCGGGGCATCGCTGAAATTTTTTGCTACTATAATGTTTGTATTAAACAGTTTGGTTTTAACGCTGTTGGCTACGCAAACCAAAAACATGGTATCGCGGGTCATTTTAACACCAACATAGTTATAAAAACCGTCCTTTAACTGTATTTGCCCTTGTATGCGTTCGTAATCGGGCCAATCAACTATGCCCGGGCTTTTAAGTGGTACTTTTATTTGTACCAACTGGGTAGCATCAACCTTGTTTTCGTAGATCTGCTTTACAATTTGCGCTTCGGAACGATGGATGAAATACTGGGAGATAAGGCTATACCCACCTGTGTTAAACAGATGTATACTAAGCAGAAATAAAGCAAAAAACCTTTTCACCAATCGTAGTATTAGGGATAATACGGTTGTAAATATATGTATTTATTTAATTATCGCAAAAATATTACAAAAAACTGAGATTTATTTTAAGGCACTTAACACCAGTTATTTATAGGGATTGAAAATAGCTACCCCCACCCGCGAATCGGCACAACCGTAATATAAAAACCATTTGTGTTTAAAATAAACCAGGCCTTCCATAAACACGGTGCCTGCAGGGTATTGTCCGCTCTTTTCAAAAGCCTCCTGTGGTACGAAAAAAGGCTTATCAAGCCTGCTAAGGGCCTTTGTAGGGTCGGTTGCTGAAAATAGCACCTGCCCGCCGCAATACGAGTTGGCGGTATAATGCTTATCGCCGTAATTGATGTTATTTTTACCATTATACAGCAGTAAAATGCCCTTTGGGGTAATAACAGCGGGCGGGCCGCATTCGGTAAGGTCGCTGTCGAAATAGTTTTTGCGGGGCGATATCAGCGCTTTCAGGCTGCCATCTGCATTCATCAACGGCGCCCAGTTCACCAGGTCGGTGGATGTGGCCGCATAAACGCCGGTTTCGCCCCAGTACATCCAGTACTTACCGTTAATTTTGGCTATTACCTGTTTCCCCCCCGTTAGTTTCGTAATTATAGACGCCGATTTACTGGCGATATTAAAAAATTTACCATTATAGGCCTTACGGAATATCGGCCCGTGCTTGGTCCACTTTTTAAGGTCTTTTGAGGTGGCTACGCCCAGGCGCGGCATATCATGGTTCCATTGTGTGTAAAAAACAACATACGTACCGTTAGCCGTCATGGCAACGCGCGGGTCTTCACAACCGCCTGTCCATTCAAATTCTTTCTGGCTGTCGTTATCCGGGTATAACACCGGTACCGGCGACCGCTTTACGGAAATGCCATTGGCGCTTTCCGCCAGGCCGAGTCTTGACGTACGCCCCCCTATGCCCATGCCCGATTTATCTTCGGCGCGGTAAAGGATGTATATCTTGCCGTTTTTAATGGTAGCCGCAGGGTTAAAGGTATCGTTAGATTCCCAGTCGGTTTGCTTTTTTCGCATAGGGTCATAAAAGCGGGTGGTAGTATCCGGGCTAATAAGCGGGTTAACATTTGCCGGCCTGATGAACGGCCCGAAAGCCCAGGCCGGCAGTTTATCTGTTTGTGCCGATACTGCGCCGGCCGATAGCACGATAAACGCGAGTACACTAATAAATTTGTAAACTTTTTTCATCATAGTTTAATTACCGGTGTAAGCCTGGCCAGGTACTGGTCCATGCCATCGTCAAATAAAAACGCTGTAACCCAACCCTCCTGGGCGGCCACTTGTTGTAACGTTTGCTGGTCTATATACAACCATTTAAACCAATCGGTTTTTTGCCCTTTATACACATACTGGTAAGACAGTTCGCCGTAGTAGCCTTCTGCAGGCAAATTGCCTTCATACAGGTAAGCAATATCCGACGAGTCGAATATCAACGTTCCTCCCTCATGCAATAAACCTTTGGCATGTTGTAAAAATAAACGTAATTTTTGAATAGTACCGCATAGGCCTATACCGTTCATCAGCAATAATAAGGTATCAAATTTTTCGTCCCGGTAGTCAAAAATATTTCCTGGTATGGCCTGTTTAACGCCGCGCTGCAGCATAATGGTAACTGCCAGTTCTGATATGTCAAGGGCGGTAACCGCTAAGCCGAGTTCCTGCAACAATAGCGTATGGCTGCCTGCACCTGCCCCGATATCCAAAACTTTGCCGCTGCACCGGCTTAAGGCAAGCAACTCCAGGTCGGGCATTTCATTTTCGGTACGGAAATATACGTCCACGGGCATTTCCTCTTTTGCTCCGTAAGTGTTATTTATCCACAGCTTATTCCGGCCGTTGCCCTTAAAATGATCAAATAATGCCTGGCCGAATATATCTTTCAATGTAATTTAATTGTGTTAGCCAAATTAAAGCAATGTAAGATAAAGCATCAATATCCCGCGTTCATTTTTAATATACTGCTACAGGTTGTAAGGATATTTTAAACACTGTTAAAATACTAATATTTTTAGTATTACTTTTGCTGACATACTGTGATTATGTTACATATCAGGAAACAAATTACTAAAAGAGACGTGCTGGGATTTCGCCTGCCGATGCTGACTCATGAAGAGCCCACGCTTGATATTACTGACATTACCGTTATCGACCCCGATAATACTTATTACATGCGTATGGGCAGCGAAGCCATGACGGGCTATCAGATAGGCTCCGACCATATCTTGGTGGTCGACCGCTCGTTAAAGCCGGTGCCGGGCAGCATAGTGGTTTTTTTTCATGAAGGAGGATTTTATACCAGGGCGTATCTGCCTGAAAAAAACCGGCTGGTGCTAAAAGGGAACACAGCTGCCGATACGTTTATTATTAGCGATATTGACCAATGGGAATGCTGGGGAGTGGTGTTGTTAACCTTAAACCCCTTATTACAGCCACAACAACGTACAGGGAGGTATATACGTGTTTGCGCATGTTGATATAAATAATTGTTATGTAAGTTGCGAAACACTGTTTCAGCCCCAGTTAAAAGGGAAGGTTATTGTTGTATTATCAAACAACGATGGTTGTGTTATAGCGCGCAGCAACGAGGCTAAGGCCATAGGGCTAAAAATGGGCGATGCCGAATTTATTGTGCGTAAAACACTGAAAGATCACGACGCTGTTGTTTTTAGCAGCAATTACCCGCTTTATGCCGATATGAGCGCACGCCTGATGAATAACCTTGCACGGTATACGTACATGTTGATGGTTTACAGTATAGACGAAGCTTTTATGGCCTTTGATAATGTACGCGGCCTTGACTTGGAACGACACGCACAAACCATTAGCGAGAACGTGATGCGCGATACGGGTTTATCTATTACCATTGGCGTTGGCCCTACCCTTTCGCTGGCTAAGCTTGCCAATAAAGCCGCCAAAAAGCAGGGAAAAAACTTTCTTGTTTTAAAGGATGAAGACCACGTTGGCAAAATTGTAAAAGATTTCCCGATAGAGGATGTGTGGGGTATTGGCAGGGCCTATTATGATAAATTAAAGGAGTTTGGTATAAACACCGCCGAAGACTTCAGAAAATTAAAACCCGATTTTGTGCGTAAGCAAATGACCGTGCAAGGATGGCGCTTGCACCAGGAATTATGGGGCAAACCATGTAATGTGATACGCGACGTGGCCGACAGGTCTAAAGGTATCGAATCGAGCCAAAGCTTTAACACTTACCAAACAACACTCGAAAAAATAGAGGAAGCGGTGGCCATGCACGCGGCCACCATAGCACTAAAACTACGGCAGCAAAAAAGCATGGCGCTTACCTTAACCGTTTACCTGCGCACCAACAAGCATAACGTTAAGCACGATCAGCATTACCCCAGCATTACCGTAAAGGTACCTTTCGCTACCAACAGCACACACGAGCTTACCAAGATTTGTGTACAGGCTATGCGCGCCATCTGGCAGCCAAATTACAACTATCTTAAAACAGGCATAAGGGCCACAGGCATTATTCCCGCAGGCGAGGTGCAATACAACATGTTCACCGGGTACGATAATAGCAAAAAGCAGAAACTAAGCGGCATTATAGATGATATCAACGGCCGGTACGGCCGGGGCAGTTTACGCATAGCGGCCGAAGGTTACGACAAAACGTGGAAAATGAAGCAGGAATTTCTGAGCAAGCAATATACCACCAGGTGGAAGGACATTATTGTAACCCATTAAGTTGTAAGCAATATTTTTAATTACTAAAATAATTAGTAATTTTGTGCGTTTTAAATTATATGTGCGGAAGAGTTTTAGTAAGCGAGAATAAAGATATTTTAATTACCGGCCGCGATGGGCGCCAGTTTACACCTAAGGCTAACAGCACAGGCAATCCGGGCGCTATGCTGCCTGTTGTAACTGATGCTATGCCCGATAAGGTACAGCAGTTCAGGTGGGGATTGCTTACTTTGGATGATGATAAGATCCACAGTAAAAACAAGCATGCGCGTATAGAAACGCTGCATTCTGTTGGCCTGTGGCGGCAGCTACTGGGTAAAAACACTGCGTTATACGTATACAGGCCTTTTTTGAGTATAACAAATCTCACGAAAAACTATACAGGATAGAACGCGCGGATGGAAAACCTTTTTACATAGCCGGGCTTTGGGATATATGGATAGATATACAAACCAACGTGCTTATTCCCACGTTTGCTATGATCACCATGCCGCCCAACCGCTCTATGGCAGCGATACACGACCGTATGCCGGCCATCCTGGAGCGAACTGATATAAAAACCTGGCTTAATAACAATTACAGCGGCGTTGAGCGGAGCGCTTTTTTGCAAAACAGGCCCTGCCTTTCGGAAACGCTTAAGATCACGGTTGAAAAAGACCATAGCCAGGGCAGTTAAGTTTAAGGGCCCCTGCCCTGCGTACCTGTCCCGGTTAAAGATATTTGTTAACTTGCCTTAAATTTGCTTAGTTTAACATGAAGCTACACACCATTGATACCGGTTTTTTTAAGCTGGATGGCGGGGCGATGTTTGGGGTTGTACCAAAATCGTTATGGAACAAAACCAACCCCGCCGATGAGAATAACCTTTGCACATGGGCCATGCGCTGCCTGCTGATAGAGGATGGCAACCGCCTGATACTGGTTGATACAGGCATCGGCAATAAACAGGACGAGAAATTTTTTAGCCATTATTACCTGCACGGCGACGCCACGATAGATAGCTCGTTAGCCGCAAAAGGCTTTCATCGCGATGATATCACCGATGTATTTTTAACCCACCTGCATTTCGACCATGTGGGCGGCGCTGTTGTACATAAGGGCGAAAAGTTATCACCTGCTTTTAAAAACGCTACCTACTGGAGCAACCCACAGCATTGGGACTGGGCGGTAAATCCAAACGACCGCGAAAAGGCTTCCTTTTTAAAAGAGAACATCTTACCCATCCAACAAAGCGGCCAACTGCAATTTATTGATCCGGTAGATGGTATTGCTTTTACAGACGAGATCAGCATACGTTTTGCCTACGGGCACACAGACGCCATGATGCTGCCGCTTATTAACTATAAGGGTAAATACATTTTATATATGGCCGACCTGCTGCCTTCTGTCGGGCATTTGCCCCTGCCCTATATCATGGCTTACGACATGTTCCCGCTGAAGACACTTGCAGAACGGAAAGCCTACTGGTACGAAGCTGTTGAAAAAGACTATATCCTATACCTGGAACACGACCCGCTGAATGAGTGCTGCACACTGCAACAAACCGAAAAAGGTATCAGGGTAAAAAACGTGTTTAAACTCGATGAAATTTAGCGATTTAACGTTTAGGTAATTTTATTAGTTTGTTATTTGGTAATATTTCATAACAAAAATTATTCCAAATACCATTACTTAAAACTTCTTTCATTTTATAGTAAAATACTGGCATTATTAGCTATAAAATATTATTTTTAGAAACAAATTTGTAACTTTGCACGTTCAATTCTAAATTCAAGAATCGAGGTTAATTAAATAAATGAGACAACTCAAAATAACTCAATCAATTACCAACCGTGAGTCACAGTCCCTCGACAAATATCTACACGAAATTGGTAAAGTTGACCTAATAACTGCCGAAGAAGAAGTAATCTTAGCTCAGAAAATTAGAGAAGGCGACCAGGCTGCATTAGAACGCCTGACAAAAACAAACCTTCGTTTTGTGGTATCTGTAGCCAAGCAATATCAAAACCAGGGTCTTACCCTCGGCGACCTTATTAACGAAGGTAACTTAGGCCTTATTAAGGCTGCGAAGCGTTTCGACGAAACAAAAGGTTTCAAATTTATATCATACGCCGTTTGGTGGATCCGCCAATCTATACTACAAGCTATTGCCGAGCAAAGCCGTATTGTACGTTTGCCTTTGAACCAGGTAGGTTCGTTAAGCAAGATAAGCAAGGCGTTTTCAAAATTGGAGCAGGAGTACGAACGCGAGCCATCGCCGGAGGAACTTGCCGACATGCTGGAAACTACCGTTGATAAAATATCTGATACGCTAAGCAACAGCGGCCGCCACGTATCTATGGATGCGCCGTTTGTACAGGGCGAAGAAAACACTTTATTAGATGTACTGGAAAACCAGGAACCGAATACCGATTCGATCCTGATCAACGAATCGCTTTCGGAAGAGATCAAACGTTCATTGTCAACCTTAACCGAGCGCGAGCGCGAAATCATTGTGCTGTTCTTTGGTTTGGGCAGCAACCATCCCCTATCGCTGGAGGAAATTGGCGAAAAGTTCAATTTAACCCGCGAACGCGTACGACAGATAAAAGATAAAGCCTTACAACGGTTGCGCCATACATCGCGCAGCAAGATCCTGAAATCGTATTTAGGATAACAACCATTGCAGGTCAACAAAAATCCCGGTAGCTTATAGTTAGTCACCGGGATTTTTTTATTGGTACCGGGTTACGGATATGATGTTAAATATACTACCGTGATAACGTATGAGTTATTTTCAGCCAAAGCCGCCACACATTAAATAGCCTGCATAAAGCTTACTTTTCAATATCCGGCCAAACCAGCCAATGTTCATTCAATTGATGCGCACCATTCTTCCTATAAAAAGCAAGCGCTGCATTGTTATCGGGCGCACAATTTACACAAATGCGCGCAGCCCTGTTTTGCTGAAACCATAACATAAGTTGGGCTAATAGCGCCGAGGCTACGCCGGCAGACCGGAATTCAGGCTGTACATCTAACCATTGCAATTCGCCCTGGTAATCGTAACGGCGGGTTAGGTGACCCGCAATCCAGCCGATTAAACGACCCTTATACTCCGACGCGAAAATAACCCGCCTGGGCAGTGCTTGTTGCGGATGATAAGTTGCATTAAGGTAACCGCCAATCCGCTGCGACCAAAAATACTGGTCGTCAGCAGTATTACCACGAAAGGCAGACAAGGCACACAAATCATTTACGTCAGCTGTACGTATCAAGATATCTGCCAGATCTATTTTCATAACGATAAATTTAACGGAACTGCCGGTCTTTAAATTGACAAGATTTGCGTTTCGCGATTTTTCCTGAAAGCTAAAATAGGTATGATTTAAGCATTTTCTAAAACTTTGAAAGAACAATTGCGCATCACTGTGCTTTTATTTGCTGTTAACGCTGATCGAAAATAATAAATCGGCCGCCCGGCACAATCCCGCCATTTAATTTAAACAGGTTATATTTATATTGCTTAATAAAATGAAACCTATCGACCGATAACTTTTAAAGTGAAAAAAACGATTATATATATTGCATTAGGGTTCCTGATACCAGGCTGTCATCCATTTGACAATTCAATTTATCTGTTAAACAGGTCAAATTTAAAAATTACGGAATACCATGAGGTTAAAGCACTGGCCGATACAGCCTTTAGTTGTGCTGATTGTACTCTTACGGATAGCATTAATCCGTATTTTATTCCGCCAATGCACAAGGGATCCATTTTTATTGACAAAATACCGAGTCTAAAAAGGTATTTGAAAAGCAACCCCGATAAACGATTGATGGTTTATATATTTAATGCTGATACCTGCCTGAAGTACCGTAAAGATCCTGAAGTATTGAAAAACAAAGTTTTAAAATTAATGGTGCTGTCAGATAAGGATCTTTTAGAAGATTCGACTATAATAGCATTTGATAGGCTGATAAAATAGCCTCATTGATGGAAGTTCCAATTCGACTTAAGCACATTATACTATCGCTTAATAAACCACTCAATGCCAATCTTCCCCGCAAAACCTGCACTGCTTTGCCTGAGGTGTCCTGGCCAGTTTGCCGCACCTGGGGCACAGGTTAAGGAAAACCTCATCCGGCTTTTCTTTCAATATCCGTTCGGCGCAATTCAGCATAAACTGGTCAGCGCCCTGGTTAAGCAAGGCCAGTACTTCGGGATCGGTACTTAACCAGCCTTTTTTATAATAAGCGTTAACCAGGTTTTGGTTCTCCACACCTGCTAACTTACACTCCGACCGGATATGCCGTAGCGCGAGCCGCTCGGTAGCTGTCATCAGGTTACTAAAATATTCAATAACGTATCGCGCGCGCTGTTTACCCGTGCTGTCCATTTCGTAAATATCTTAAAATCCCGCGATAATTCTTCGCACTTTCCAGCGGCAGGTCGCCGCTGACCAGGCTCCAAAGCTTTTTCCGGTATTTAAAATGCTGGTGGCTTGATCGCCCACGTCAACTTGAACGTTTCATCTCTGTGTTGTACGTTGATGGTTCTTTCCTGATGCCGCGCCGCTCCGGCTGTATAGTAACGTCAAATTTTTGCTGTTCCAGATCGTTGATGATTTACTGTAAACTGTCGATCAAAGCTTTCATCTCTTTGATCTCCTTTTCCTGCGTCGCAATAATGCCGTCAGCCAGCTTGCGCACCCGCGGGTCGGTGATATGTGCATTCTCGCTGGTCATGATCGCGATGGAATGATGGGGAATCATGCCTTTCATATATTGCACATCACTGATACCCACCTGCCGGTGCACCCCGGCAAAAGCCAGCCCGAACACTACAATGCCAACAATTACCAATGCCCGGTTTTTCCTTTTATCCGGATACATCATGGGCATCATTACCAGCATGAGTACCGCCATGGCGGCGATCATCATCAGTGTCATATAAAATCGGGTCATATTGATATAGATATGATCCGGCTCGTTCACATTCAAAAACATGATTGCATACATCAGCACGAAAGAAGCGGCCAGCATAAGCGCAAACTTTCCGTAATTTCCGTTTTTCATCAGCGTGGTGTTTTAAAAAGAACCGTTTTAAAGGCGTTTTGTTTATAATGGCTATGCCGTTCGAACCACCCAGGTAACGTCAGTGTCCGCGTACATACCTGATTAACAAAGATTTGGATAAAATAAAAAAGGACAAGCCAAAAATAAATTTGACTTGTCCTGTAACGTCGGGATGGCAGGATGCATCCGTACAGCTCTAAATTGTTGATTATCAAATGTTTTAATCATGCCTCATAGTCGAGGGTATGATTTAGGGCATTTTCTGAAACTTCTAAGGAACTATTGCGCACATACTGGCTTTTTATTTGCTTTCAATGCTTATTAAAAATACTGATAAAAAAGTTTTTGAGGAATTCATTTTCAATTATTATATAGGATAAGTCCAATCATTATAAGTCTTGTTTAATTGTTTTAACTGGATTACCCCGCTCCAAGGCATTGTGTTCCTGCCATTGACTTTGCTGTTGCGGCATCAGTTGGTCTTTTTGCCAAACCATTATTTTGGCTTCCAGTCGGGCCAAACAAAGCTTTTTGTTTTCCAGTTGTGAGCGCGTATCCATTGCCATTATTTGTAAGCCCGATGGTAAATGCGTCCCTCGAACTGCTGTTTCCACCTTATTTACATTTTGGCCACCAGGGCCGGATGAGCGACAGGTTTCCAGCTTTACATCTTTAGGGTTCCATTGCATCAGTTCCTTCACATCAAAAGCTGCTACGCCAACAAACCAGTTCTTTCGCTTGTGATATTTACGATATGGGCTTTGAGCTATCCATAGTATAGTGCCAGTCCATTCCTTTACGAACGCATCCAGGTTTTGGCCAGTTGCCATCATGGTTGCAGATAGTAATGTATCGTTTAATTCGCCGGCCTTATTTTCCAGCACTTCAATATGAATACTTTGTTGTTTAGCCTGCTTCATCATCAGGCTTTGCACGCAGGCTACAACCCGACAGCATTCTGCCGGGCCCTTGCCTGAAGTGATCTGTATCATCATCTTTTTCATCATTACTCCTTATTCATTCTAACAATACGCGGATAAAACTTGCCCTGAATATCGACCAGATCGTGTTGCGCAGCTATTACAGTCTCAATGTCTTTGTAAGCCAATGGATTCTCTTCAACCGTGCCGCCAATCAGGGTTACACCAGCATTACTCAGCATTTTTTTCATAGCCGATACAGTCATACTATCCTTTGCCTTTTGCCTGCTCATAGCCCGGCCCGCGCCGTGTGATGCAGAGTATAAAGCATCGCTGGTTCCTTTGCCCGATACCAGGTAAGCGGGTGTGGTCATGCTGCCGGGGACAATGCCCAATTCGCTTTTATGTGCAGGTGTCGCACCTTTACGGTGGATGATCACATTACTACCATCGGTCAATTGATCCTGCCAGGCAAAGTTGTGGTGGTTCTCTACCACGTGCAATGCCTTCAAACTCAAAGCCTTTAACAGGTTCGCATGAATCCGCTCGTGACAAGCTTTGGCATAATCGCCGGCTAAGGTCATGGTTAACCAGTATTCCTGCCCGGCTTCGCTGTTCATATCCAGCCAGGCCAGCTGCTGCGCGTGGCGCGGGAGTTTGCAGGTATTCATGGCGATCTGCGTATAATGCCTTGCTATTACCGAGCCCAAACCACGGCTGCCCGAGTGCGTTAACAAAGCCGTGTACTTTTTAGCCGCTAAGCCTAAGGTATTATCAGCCAAAAGCTCGATCTCGCCAAATTCTACAAAGTGGTTGCCGTTGCCCGATGTGCCTAATTGCCTTACCGCTTTACTGCGCAGCGGTTTTAAAAACGGAATCTCATTAATACCGGGCTATCCAGCACTTCATGTTCCTGCCTGATATCCAAACCGCCTTCCATACCAAAATGGGTGTGGTTTTTTAAGGCTTGTTTAATTCGATATTCAAACCGTTTCAGGAAGCCGTCGCTTTCGTCAATAATTGAAAGCGCCATGCGGCAGCCTATATCCATACCTACGGCATACGGGATCACCGCGTTATCCGTAGCCAGCACACCACCAATAGGAAAACCAAAACCCATGTGCGCATCAGGCATTAATGCACCTTGTACGCTTACAGGCAGCTGGTTAGCCAGCTCCATTTGCTTTTTGGCCGACTGCTCAATACCCTTGCCGCCATAGGTTTTACAATACACCAGCTGATCGCGCAGTTCAAACGTTTTAAACAATGGAGCATCCGTTTTGCCGATTACCTTTTCAGCTATTTTACTTGTTAACTCATCATCCAAAAATGCTTCCGGATCATTTTTAATATTCACCAGCAAATTCAGCAATTGTTGCTTACTGTGGTGCTTGAAATTTTTAGAGGCTATCCCGATCACCAGGCTTCGCAGCTGATCATTATGGTAACCTATTTTACTTAAATCTTTTGTTTTTAAATTGCCCATGTGGCTTATGTTTCTAATTCCAGGTAAGCTTCTTTACCAGCATACCTGGGTATGTTTTTAAATTTGTTAATGTATTTGGCCCGCTCGTTAAACTTGTCTTTCCAGCGATAACTCCGGCCACGGGTTAACAGGTTAATGCGCGGCCACAAGTGGTTGTTATCAATATGATCATCTATGTACGATAGCTCCCTTTCAATATCCACATCCATCAATTTAGTATGTGTAACCATATGCGGCGCTACCTTCAGCACATATCTCCACGGTTCAGCAAAAACGTATTTAACATCGGTTCGGTAGGTCTTTACGTCAAATGTTTCGACACGGGTAAAGCAAACCTTTTCCTCTTCGGTTAAAATTATCGTATTTGCATCCCAGCTATGCTGCGATAACTCACGCAGCATCTGCGCTTTTACATGGTAAACGTAACGCTGTTTACGTCGCTTTTTTCGTTTGAAAGATCTGTCAAGATGATATTCAACCGTATTGATCTTTGGCAACAACGCCTCATAAAAGTCCTTCCTTGGGCTATGCTTTACATCGTTACGCAACACGAAAAAGCGTTTCCAGCCACGTTGGTACGGATGTTCAAGCGGAACCATTGGCAAAAGCTTTTTTTGCTCCCATAATTCATCACGCCGTTTGTCCAGCTGGATTAGTTGCTTATCACGATCTGTTTTTACGAGCCGCCTTTTACACCGTGCCGATTTGATATAGCGCGGCCATTCATGTGTGTTCATCACACTTGGTATTTAATTTTGCTTTGAATTTAATTTTTGATCTAAGTTCGTCCTTGAGTAAGGATATACCCTTTCAAAAGCGCTAAACAAAAACCCAATAGATTAATTCGGTAGGCAAAAACGATCAGCATGGCCACTAAAGTGACTTAATTTAATTTCAATAAAAACATGGTGTTTGCCTGCCTAATGGGCAATGAGCGAAAGGGGCGATATGTAGCGTAGCTCTGTCATGATTCCTTGATATTTAAAAGGTTAACAAATCAGGAATTGGATGCAAAGATAGAATTTTAATTGAGTATCAAAAAATGTAGTCTTGGTATTCTTTAAACGAGCACAAATATTAATAGTCATACACATGCTCAATAGTAACTTTATTGTCCAATAGTGTTTTGACAGTTGTACTTAGGTTTCCCACCGTAGTGACTAAAGCAATTCTACTTAAGCCCGGCTTGGTAAAGACTGGCTGAGTAAATAATACTTTATAATTGCCCGTTATATTTAAAGACTTGCCGGTTAGAACAGTAAGCATAATGGCACCTTTATTCCCGGCAATCTCAGTAAAACTAATACCATTTTTAGCCAGCTTACTAACCGCAGTATTAAATTCAGCATAGCGGGGTAAGTTGGCCAGTACCATACCGTTTCGCAATACTTTTACATTGTGCGTAACGCCGGTGTTATCAAAGCCCAGAGGTAGCTTATCCATCACTACTGTTGTTTGCAATGAGGCTGTCTCATAAGCCGATTTGGTGGCAAGGCCTATCAGCCAGCCATAGCCGCTTTTAACCAATAGTTCTGTAGTTAGATAATAGCGTCTTTCCAGTTTACGCAATAAATGCGGGCCGCGGAATGAGGGATTGCTCCACAACATTTTGAGCTGATGGTTAAAATCATATTGGTACCATGGCAACGCCTCGATAAATTTCATATAACTGTGTTCATAAGCGGTGTTAAACTTGTCCTCAGCGGTCATTTCATCATCGGGGCTGGTATCGGTTATCCGGCCAATAATAGTTTCGTAAAACGACTTGATACCATACTCAACAGTTGTGCTGCCGGCTATCACCCATATCATAACATGATATCCGGTATTGAATGGAAAATTGCCTTTGATCTGATCATACATCACACCGTATCCGCCCCACATCTGATCAACATGCTTTAGGTATGGAAAGGTGGTTGAAGTATGGTTTTTAAAGTAATCTGCCTGTTCCGCCGGACTAAATACCAGGAACCATTCGGGATAGGTCAGGAAAGTTTGATCGGGAGGACGTATGGCTGACTGAGGTGTTAAAGGATGCTGATCAGTAGCGAGCCAGGCTTTATCAACCAACAAACCCTTCCCGGCAGGCACAGTAGATAGTTTCCTGTTTTTAACAGCAAACGTTACGATAGCCAGCAGTAGAGCAATTAATGTTAGTATCCTTAGCCTTTTCATGGTTTATATTTTAGTAAACAACATTTTAGTAAACAACATTAAAGTATTGTCGGATGGATCTTTATCCTGCAGTATGCGTTTACCGGCGTCTTTAAAACCGGCATCTTCAATAAGTGCCGCCCATTCATCTGCCGGTTTAAAGTTCTTAAAATCGTTAGCTTCAAACTCCCAGGTTTCGTTCAGGCCTACATTAAATACGGTATGCACCAGGGATACAAAAGTGGCCATTTCTGGCGTTTTTACATCATGATCGCGAATAACAAACGAGCCGCCGGGCCGCAGGATACGGTTAATTGATTGTACAAATTCATCCAGCTTTGTTACAGGGCAATGGTGCAAGCCTATATAGCAGGTAACCACATCGAGGCTGGCATCGGAGATAATTGAACTGTTTATAGTGTCATAACCATTAATATTGACAAAAGTGCCTAACTTACCTAACTGCCCCCGTTCCATAATGTCTCCCGGCGAATTAGTTGGCGCCAGATCATTAATCAGATATATCGGACCGGTAACTTTGGTTTCTTTTCTTAGCTGACTAATATACCGGCCGGTAGAACCGATCTCGGCATAACCGTCGATCTGTTTTAAACCGCCTAATAATTCCAGCGTTTGCCTAACGATCTCTTTTTTCTGTTTTTTCAGCGCAGGCAATGCATAAGTCAGTTCAGATAAAAATGGCTTAATGTTTTTCAATTTGCTTTGTACCGATTTATAAATCTCCTCATCGGTTCTGCCGGCGGCGGTTTCTTCTTTTATTAGTTGATGAAATTTATCCTCGGGATATAAATGAAATATCACCTGCAAAAAGCGGTAAAAATCATCGCTCCATTTAGTATCGTTAAATACTGCTTTAAATTCGGATGTATTAGCCATTGCTTTGTGGTTTTAATGGTTGATAATAAGTATCCCAAAAAATGTTCCTGAATTTGTAGTCAGGGTCGAGCTTGGTTTTCAAGTTGAATAACTTTTGCGCGTTGGGATAAGCTTTATGAAACTGCGAAAGGGTTGGATGTACCTGGTAAGGTAAGTAATAAGCGCCGTTTACAGCAATTACGGCATCGGCCAGTTCACGGGTCCATACCGCAACGGCGTTTTTAGATGCCGGATCTGTGCGTTGTTTATAATAAACTACAAAAGCAAATACCTCTTCACGTGCCCAAGCCAGGTAAGTGCCCGGGTCGGCCGTCGCATGGCGGATAGAAACATTCAGCACGTTTACATTAAAGCGGATAAATATTTCGGCCATAGCGTGTTCAAATTCCTCAAAGCGCTGAACAGGAACAAAATATTCCAACAACACATAAGTGCTATTGATCCGCGACTTCGGTTCCAGCTCGGCAACATCGTAGCCAGCTTCATAATTTCGCCAGTGGATCTTTTTGCCCCGAAACAATAAAGGATCAATGATAAACTCCCGGTACGGCTTACCCAGCGGCCTTTCTGTAAATGCCCAAAGGAAATACCGCTCAAGGGGATAAGATTCTTTTAGCGGCATCAGCCGGGTTTTAACAGTCGGTTTTTCGGTGGTTTCTATCCAGCTCACCGCTCGCAAACGTTTATATTTTGGCGGGTAGATATCCCCGTTATGAAAAACTACCTGGGGGTTATCGCGGATGGTTTTGAAGAAGTAATCTTTATATTCTTCCACCTTCATTTTTTTATCAATTCGTTTAATAGCCAGATTATCGGCCAGTTCTAACTCAGCCTGAACAATAATGCCAATGCCATTATAACTACCTATAGAGCCAAAGAATATTTCATGGTTCTCTGTTTTAGTAGCATGCACTAATGATCCATCGGCTAATACTACATCAATTGAACGCACTGATAAAACAACCGGTCCCATACCCATATACCGTCCGTGTGCATTAACACTTAATGCTCCACCTACTGTGAAGTTGGCATAGGTTTGCATGACTTTGATGCTCAGGTCATGTTCATCAATGTACTGCTGTATATCGCACCAACGGATACCCGTCTGTACTTTGATAAGCTTACCTGTTGCGGAAAACTCCAGCACCTTATTCATCCCACGCATGTCAATATGCAAACTATGCGGACTGGCGGTTTGTCCGCCCATGCTGAAACGACCGCCGCCTACGGAAATCGCTCCAGTGGTGTTTTTAACTATTTCGCAGATTTCTTCGACAGAAGTCGGACGCACAATTTTAGCAACCAGCACCGGATTCAATCGGGTTACATCATCAATAATGCGCTCATCTGTTTTAAGGTGGGGAATCTCTTTGCCTTCATCGTTTTTCAAATAATCGGGCGCCGAACCGGGTACCGAGCCGTACTGGTTTGCCGTATAATTTCCTTTCTTAAATCCTAACCGCCAAAACAACCATAGCGGCCCAAGCACGGGTATTAAAACAGTAAACAGCCAATAACCTGAATAGCCCTGATCATGCAGGCGTTTCATGGAAGTAGCTATAATAATCCAGAATAATAAAGGGTAAAGTATAAACGTAGCACCTTCGCCTATGCCGAACAATAACAGGTTATATAGTACATAAAAGGTACACCAGTAAAACAGGGAAGCCAACCAAAAAGCTCCTTTTGATAAGCGGCCGTTAAAAGTAAATAACAAATAGGTTACAGGTAGCTTTTGTTTGAGACGCATAAATAGTTAGTTCTCCTTTTCTAGTAAGTCTCCCTTGTTCTCGATAATTTTTATCTTTTTCTTATAGCGTCTTTTGGGCTTTGGTTCATCAATAAAAAAATACATGATGTAACCGATAATAAATCCCGTTAAAAGCCCGCCCATATGAGCGGCATTGTCAATACCTCCACTAAATCCGATTATTAAATTAATCCCTATAAAAATTGCGTTATTTATTAATAACCCTCTTTTGGAATTTGCGTCGGCTTTGTTAGTTGTTAATAAAGCGGTTAATACACCATACAATCCGAAGATCGCACCTGACGCACCAACGCTCAAGGTTGCAGGATGCCACCATATACTGGCAATGCTTGCTAACAAACCACATAAAAAATAGGCGATTATAAATTTAGCCCTCCCTAAAATAGGTTCGAGGAAAATTGAGACGAAAAGTAAACCATACATATTAAATATCAAGTGCATTAATCCTCCATGCAAAAAGATATTAGTTAGTAAGCGCCACCATTGTCCGCTAATCACTGCTGGCCGGTAATTAGCTCCCCAGGCATATAAGTCTTGTCCATCAAATGAAATAAAACCTAATCCTGCAAAAACCATAATGATAAAAACCAAAATGTTTACTGCAATAATGATTACTGAGACTGATGATTTACTGGTGATTTTTATTGCTGAAATAAATTTATAGAAAGTCTTCCATTGATTCTGAAAACTGTACTCGGGAAGCTTTTTTAATTGCACATTGTCAAACTTAGGGAAGATCAACATGATCAACCAAATTGCAGCGCCAATGCCAAACGATTTAAATATCCATACAAATTTATCCCCGTTTCTTGCTTCGAACGGTTCATTTTTGGCTTCCAGAATTAACGGTTCTGCACTGTTATATTGAGGAATTGACTTGATCGCTGCATAATAACCTTTACGGTGATCATTATTGCCAATATGGTCTAAGTAAACAAACCGATCAAGATTTTCTTCTTTTAATTTATTATAGGCTTCTATCCCTAATTCTTTAAACGCCTGCTCCTTTTCAGTATCGCTACTGTGATTACTTATACTTTTTGTGTATTCGGTTCCCAGCCAGGCCACTGGCATGTTAAAGTTGTTGTTATTGCTGGTATCTATTTGAGACGCTTTATTTAAAATAGGACAAGCGACGTACAGATGAAAAGTCAAATATTCGTTATTCCTGCCACTTACCTCCGTTCTACGATGTACAGTCGCGTGTTGTTTATCGATATAATGATTTGCAACTGTATAATATTTCGTGATTGGCTTTTGACTGATTTCGGTAATGTTATTAACGGTTGTCAGTTTACCAGTTGCTGTTAGTAAATACCCTTGCAATACAATGGTTGGCGCTGATATTGCCAAGCAAGCCGCAAAAAAATAGAGAAATGGTAAATTACCCTTTTTATCTTTTAATACTAATAATTTAATCCTCGGTCTCAGCCAGATATAAACTGGTATTACAGGAAGGCAAAATGGTAGCCAAAAGTTAATTAAATCCTCGTTTAAGGCTAATAAAGAAAATTGATATACAACGATCCATATCAAAAATGAATACAATAAGATAAAGCCAATAGCCACCAGCAAAAATCGCAGATAGATTAACTTTATCTTGCTTAAAAAATTGCTCATTATAATAATTGTGATAATGATCTAAATATATTAATTAATTTCTGGCTGTTCTGTTTCCGACACTTTATACCTCTCCAACGTTTCATACAATTGTTTCTTGATCTGCTTGACCAATACCCTTGGGCCGAGTACCCGAAGCTTCGACCCAAAACCCAATAACTCACGTTCCAACTCAAAATTCATAATTACGCGGATGCTGAAGATCTTACCTTTCTCATCCTCACGCAATAGCTTTTGGGTATGGTGCAGAGGTTTAGTGATAACGTATGGTGCGTTCTTAGCGTCAATCCAAAACACTACTTCTACATCGCGCTGACCGGGCGTTTTAGTTACCCCTATCACGTCGCTGTAATAGCTCGAAAAATCAATGGTGGTATTCTCAATATAATCATCGTCATGAGCAATGATAGTTTGTATCCTATCCAATGCCAGATTAAGTAACGGTTTATAGCGCTGATGGGATACACCTAATACAAACCAACGATTTCGGTATTCTTTCAACAGGTACCCGCTAAAGCAAAAAGTACTGGCCTCGCGCGCTTTAAACGATTGGTAGGTAACGCACATGGTTTTTTTGGCCACGATGTGTTTACGGATCACCTCTATCCACTCTAAGCCTTTCAGGTTATTGTTCTTCTCAAAGTCAATTACGGGTGCACTGTGTGTTTTTTGCGTATAGATCTTGTCCTCCAGTTTACTCACCATCTCGTTCAGGTCGGTAAAATGGTTAAAGCCCTTAAATTGCTTTAACAGGCCCGATACTTCGCTCAGCACCTGCATATCTTGTTGGTTAAGCGGACTATTGGTAATGCTGTAATTTTTATCGCTGTACGTATAATACTTTTTATCAACGACAACAATAGGTGCTTCATAACCCAGTTTATTGCTGCGCATCATTTCTATATCCGCCTGAACGGTGCGACGGCTTACACCGGTATCAATGCCTTGATATTCATAAATAGCATTGCTGCAGGCATCTATCAAATCATCCAGCGTCCATTTCTTAAAACGGTTTTGCAGGCACTGGTCGATGGTGCGGTAGCGGATAAGGGCATTGCGGTTTACAGGCATGTTAGTATCTTCTTTTCATCAGATATTTCTCTTCTGTACCGTTACTGGTACCTCCAATTATCCGAACGGGCGTTATATGCGCCAGTTCCCACCCTAACGAGCCCAAATAGTTTAAGGCACCTATAAGCGATGAACATTCCGTTACCCTTTGCGTGGCAGCTATCAGTTCGGAATCGTATTTAGACAACATATCATCATCACCAAGATTAACGGTTACTTCTTTTTTGCTACTTAAAAGCTTGTTTTCTACTGTCAAAAGACAAAAATGCTCCATGTTCGTAAATATTTTGATGAATTTATAAAATATTTTTTACTACGCAAATACGCTGCGCACTTGATGTTTCTCTTTGTACTGTCGAAAGGCTGGACGCGTTCACGAACGCCCCCTCTCCCGATTCGGGGAGAGGGGTTTTGGCCCGGAGACTTTTAAATTGTTAAATTACACGCTTACAGTTATGAGAAAGCAAAATACAGGCGCACTTCAGCAGATGGAAGGGCAAAAAGAAAAGGTTGGCAACAACGAGTTAAAGGCATTAGGTATTAACGATATAGAGATATTGGTAAACTTTAGCCGCGTGGCTAATGGTTTGCTAAAGCACGGCGTTATGGACAAAGCCAATATCCTTGCTAATCTTGAAGCTTTAATTGACGACCCCATGCCTTACGCCCTTAAAAAAGGCGGTAAGTTTAAAAACCTTGCCGAAGATGTTATCGCTTTGCGTAGAGAAGGCAAGTTTGTAAAGCAGGAACGGAGTAACTTTAAGCTGAAGGAAGAAATAGCCGAATTCCCGGTATGGGGATTAGAAAATATCGAGGTAGGCGCCTTAACACAAATGCGTACTGCCATACAATTACCCATAGCGGTTGCCGGGGCCTTAATGCCCGACGCGCACCAGGGTTATGGCCTGCCTATTGGCGGCGTGTTGGCTACCACGGCTAATACCATTATTCCGTTTGCTGTTGGGGTTGATATTGCCTGCCGGATGTGTTTAAGCATCTTTGATTTGCCGGCCGAAGCGGTAGATACCGAGAAAGACAAGCTGAAGAATATATTGGTTGATAACACCTATTTCGGGATGGGGTGTACTACCAAGTCATATTTCGACAGTTCGTTGTTCGATAGCAAAACCTGGGGCGAAACTAAGCTGATCCGTTCACTTAAAGATAAAGCTTATGCCCAATTAGGTACCAGCGGCACCGGTAACCACTTTGTGGAATGGGGCGAGTTTGACCTAGCCGAAGGTGCTTTGGCCGACATCCCGGCAGGTAAGTACCTGGCCTTGCTTTCGCACTCCGGCTCGCGTGGGTTTGGCGGCACCATTGCCGACTATTACAGCAAAATAGCCATGACCAAAACCAAGCTTCCTGCTGAAGCCAAACATTTGGCCTGGTTGGATCTGGATAAGGACGAAGGACAAGAATACTGGATAGCCATGAACCTGGCCGGCGAATACGCCAGCGCCAACCATCACGAGATACATAACAAAATAGCCCGTGCTTTGGGGGTAAAACCCATCAGCATGATAGAGAACCACCACAACTTTGCCTGGAAAGAGCATCTGGCCGATGGTACCGAAGTGATGGTACACCGTAAAGGCGCTACCCCGGCCGGCGAAGGTGTGTTAGGCATTATTCCCGGCAGCATGAGTACCCCCGGCTTTTTGGTCCGCGGTAAAGGTGATGCGGCCAGCATTAACTCTGCCAGTCACGGTGCAGGCAGGGCCATGAGCCGCAGTGCTGCGTTTAAAACATTAGACAAAGCAGCCATTGCCGCCAATTTGGTTGACAAGCGAATCACCCTTATGGGCAGCGATGTGGACGAAGCCCCAATGGCCTACAAAGACATCCACACCGTAATGGCCGCGCAGAACGATCTGGTAGAAGTATTGGCTAAGTTTGAGCCGAGGATAGTGAGGATGGCGGATGCGCGGGAGAAGCCGGAGGATTGAGTGAGCTTGTGGTGCGGTGAAAACACCGACCACAGGCTGAATGGTTCGAAGTAGGAAATTGCAACAGCGGGGTATCTCTTTTCATTAAGGTGTGATAGACGTATCAATTCCATTATATATATTTACAACGAAGTAAAACCTATCACTATTATATGCTTATTGACGATATATTATCAAAATTTGTTGGTACTGGCCCAAGAAGTTATTACTCCTTTGAAACCTTTATACTCAATTTATTAAAATTTCATCTTGAATCGCAAAATAAGATCTTGGCTATAAATGGCAATTTTCGTATTCCAGGTGATGCTATAGCCGATCACGGATTTGATGATATCGTTGGAAAGACTATTATTGAAATAAAATTAAACCTCGATAGAACACCTCCTAGAATTTTTATAGATGAATTTTTCACCAAACTAAATAGAACTGAAATCATCCCGGACATTAAGAACTTATTGATAATCAATGGGAGACCTATTTCGGAACGGACACGAGCCAGATTAATGTCTGAATTATCTAGCTTATCTTCTCAAATTAAAATTATAATATGGGGGCCAGAGGAGTTAAATACGATAGTAGCGAAGCATAGAAAAGAAGCAAACAGGATTGCAAACAATCTTTTTTCTTTAAGATTAGAAAACGTTGTCTCCCGTGAAGTAAGGAATTGGGAAGAAGAAAGAGAAGAAAGAATCAACCTTTTAATTGAAGCCTACAAAAAAAGACAGTTTTCCACTTTTTTAGGTGCCGGGGTATCCAGTAGCGCTGGCATGCCCGATTGGAACACATTATTAAATTCTTTATTTGTGTCTTATTTGACCAAAGAATTTAATAGTACTGAAACGATTTCAGACGATGATATTAAACAAATTGTTTACAGACTTAATGATGTAGATGAACCATCTGCACTAATGGCAGCGAGATATCTCAGAAAAGGACTTACAAAGGAAGACACTCAAGAGCAAACATTTATCGATATAATTTCTGACAATTTGTATAAACTCAGGAACACTGAAAAAGATATAAGTTCAAAACTAATCAAGTCCATCTCAAATCTTTGTATGCCTACTCAAACTGGCGCAAGAGTAAAAGCAGTTGTAACCTACAATTTCGATGATTTGTTAGAACGCGAATTAAATTCAAAATCCATTAGACATCATAGCATTTATAAAGAAAATGAGCTATCAGATCCTGATGAACTTCCAATTTATCACGTGCATGGGTTCTTACCTGAAGATAAAACAAAATATACATCTTTAGAAAAAAGTACGTTAGTTTTCTCGGAAGAAGGTTATCATCTTATCTATTCTGATGCTTATCATTGGTCTAATCTGGTGCAACTTTATAACTTAAGAGAAAATAATTGTTTAATGATAGGGCTTTCCATGACTGATCCCAATCTTAGAAGATTATTAGACATCTCCGCGAGAAATATGGAGCAGGCGAGGCATTTCGCTTTTATGCGTAGGCTAACACTTGAAGAATTTTGTTATACAACGGATAAGGTGACATTAGAGAAAAACCAATTAATTAGTAACCTAAAAGCGGCAGAGCAGTTTCTTAAAAGGCATCACAAACTAAACGAGGAAATAATGAAAGAATTAGGTGTTGCAATTATTTGGTTTACTTCTTTTGAAGAAATCCCTGAAATATTAAATCGCGTAAATAATGAGTAATATCCTAGCCCTCCAAAGTTTATAACTTCGAACTATTATGTGCCTGAAAAGGAAAGGAATTTCTATTTCCCTTTCTTATGTACGTGTGGTTTCAATGACGGGGTATTACCCGGTGTTTCCTTATTATCGCGCTGACGCTCGTCCGGTTTTCCAGTGGATTTAGCAATTCTCTTTGGTCCTGGTTTAATTCCCATAATCTTTCGTTTTTTAAATTGTGATGTATAATAAATTATTAAAAAGTTTATATCAAATCCCAATTATTCTTTATTGTCAAAGTCGCCTTGTTAAGTTCGATTTCCGCATCAGCGACATCGGCCACAGAATAGGTTCGCCAAGCAATCACATCAACCAAAATACAACTTTTCGGATCTAACTTCGATCCTTTTTGCTCATAAAATTTTTTTAATACATATAATTTAGCCTCTGCTTCTTCTCTTTTCAATTTAGTCGATTCGAAATTGAATTTTAAAAAGCCAACTTGTTTTACGCCTGATTGATCTAAAAGCAGCATATCCGACACGGCGCCAATACTAACGTCATTCTTTATAATTTTATTTTTTCTTCGGTGGAGATTATTTTCGAGTGTGTGTTTTTCCAATATTGGTATTAACAGGTATGACATTGCAACGATGGCATCCAATCCTTTAGCAGAATAAATACGATTTTTATATCCGTCTTTGTTCTCAGGATAAGTCTTAGCTTCTTTACGATAAATTCGCGCCTGCTGCTTAAATGCTTCAAAATAGAGTTCATGCCCATCTACAAAATTTCCTTCGAATATTTCACAAACCAGCTTCCTGGCCATTTCATAAAATTTTGGTATATAATCAGACGGATACTTGCATTTCTTTAAAATGCTCAGTTTGACTTTTTCGGACGCGACTATGTATCGCGAAATCATTGTCAAAGATATCCGTGGCTCTTTAACAACTTTTTTGACCTTTACTTCTTGCTCAACTTCACTCATGCTTTTATCTCTATGTTGTTACGTTGCTAATACTTTTGGCACCAAAGCATATCATCGTAACTCATTTATTATTAACGGTTAATAACTCTAAGATACAAATAAATAATAATGCAATAATTAAAAGTTTTACACATCAAGCATTAATTACTAACAATTTTAGTATAAAAATGAGGTGATTACTTTGATCGAGTAAGAAATACTGATTTGCTTCTCCACGTTAGTAACAGTAATAAAAGCCAAAAAAAGGCGCATATTCCAACTTTTTTCAAAATAATTCTACCTGCGCAAATACACTGCGCAGTGCCTCTATTTCTTTGTATCAACAATAAAGAAAAAAGGAGGTTCACAATGAAATTCAACCTGTTAAGCAAATTTACAAACCAGACCGTTAACTATGCGGGTGCAAAGGCTTTTGCATTGAGCCCCGAGATGGAACTATATACCGCTGTGGTTACCTGGAGCTTAAACGACTCTTTTTATGAAAAAGACGAGGCACGTTTAGCGCGCTTACAAAAATTGATAGCCGCTTGCAACCCGGTGTTTGTGGGTAAGCTGGCCGTGTATGCCCGCACAAAAATGTATATGCGTTCGGTACCGCTGGTGCTGGTTACCGAATTGGCTAAGCTACACTCGGGCGACGATTTGGTAGCCCGGGTTACCGATGGCGTGATCGGCCGTGCCGATGAGATCACCGAGCTATTGGCCTGCTACGAAACGCTGAACAAGCGTACCGGCACTAAAAAGCTTAACCGCCTGAGCAAGCAAATGCAAAAGGGTTTAAGCGCGGCGTTTAATCGCTTTGACGAGTACCAGTTTGGTAAATACAACCGCGATGGCGCTATAAAACTGCGTGACGCCTTGTTTTTGGTCCACCCAAAGGCGAAGGACGAATTGCAGCAAGTATTGTTCAACAAAATAGTTAACGGCGACCTGCAAACGCCCTACACCTGGGAAACTGAACTATCGGCCCTGGGCCAGATAGGCTTCGACAGTGAAGAGGCAAAAGCCGAAGCGTTCCGCGCCAAGTGGGAAGAACTGATAGACAGCGGTAAGCTGGGTTATATGGCCTTGCTGCGTAACCTGCGCAACATACAGGAAGCCGGCGTAAGCTACGCGCACTTTCAAAAAGTATGCGCACGCCTTGCCGATGCCGATGAGGTTGCCAGGGCAAAGCAGTTTCCGTTCCGTTATTTGGCAGCTTACCGCGAACTGAAAGCTACAGGAACCATGGCGCCGGTAAAGGGGCTCGCTAAAAAGCTGAGCGCATTATTACTGGGCAACAAGGGCTACACCAGCGAATTGATGAATGCTTTGGAAAAAGCGGCACAGGCAAGCGCCGCCAACATCAAAGGTTTTAACCACGAAACCCGTGTGCTGTTAGCTTGCGACGTTTCGGGATCGATGCAGGTACCAGTATCGGCTAAGAGCAAAATATTACTGTACGATGTGGGCCTAATGCTGGCTATGCTGTTGCAATCGCGTTGTAAAAACGTGGAGGTGGGTATGTTTGGTGATACATGGAAAACCATTGTGGTGCCGCGTAATAACATCTTGGGTAACGTACAGGAGTTTTATCGCCGCGAGGGCGAGGTGGGTTACAGCACCAATGGCTACCTGGTTATCAAGGATATATTATCCCGTAAGGCACAAATGGATAAGGTATTTCTGTTTACCGATGCCCAGTTATGGAACAGTTCATCAACTACAGGCGATCATATACAGCCCTTATGGTTGCGTTACAAGGCAGAGGTATCACCAAACGCGAAACTCTACCTGTTCGACTTGAAAGGTTACGGACAAGCGCCATTGCAAATATTGCGCAATGATGTATACCTGGTAGCCGGCTGGAGCGACAAAGTTTTTGAAGTGTTAGCTGCTTTGGAAAACGGAAGCTCGGCCTTAGATGCTATCAACAATATAGAACTATAAACCAAGTATGGGGAAGCTAACGCCCCATACTTTTAAAAGAAATTAAAAAATAAGGATGCCGTAGAAACGGGTTACTTCGCTCATGAAGGGGGTGGGCAGTGTGGCGCAAGCTATGCTGGAGGTTCGAGTCCTCACAAGCGAGCCCCCGTCCCGTGTTCGCCTGTTGCTCCTTATAAAGCATAAAAGAAGGTGCCGTAAATAAGCCTTACTTCGATCAGGGAACCGATGCCGGGCTATATGCTACGGGCGGGATGAATGGCTTATTGTCTTTTGCCCTTCTTTTTAAAAGAAATTAAAAATAAAAAAAGGTGTCGTAGATGAGTGTTACTTCGCATTTAACGTCCAGGTCGCCGGTTCAAGTCCGGCCATTGGTTTATGCCAATGTAGCTCAGTTTGGTTAGAGCAGGAGCACCGCAAGGTGCATTTCACTTGTTGCTTTTTACCCTTTTTTTAAAAGAAATAAAGAAGATGCCGTAGGTAAGCGTTACTTCAACCTTTTACGTTAGCACACGCTTGCCGGATCGTCGCTCTTCTTTTTAAAATACCTAAACCTAAAAAGGTGCCGTAAACTGGTGATACTTCGGTTAGAGCGTCCCGGAAGGGAAGGCAGGCGGTTCAAATCCGCCCAGCGATCTGTTTCGCATAGTAGCTCAGTAAAAACGCATCAGTTGCTTTTAGCCCTTTTTAAAAACATCATGAAAGATGCCGTAGGCGGGTGATACTTCGTCTGGTTGAAAGCCGCGAAAGCGGTACGGGTTCGAATCCCATAAGACACCTGCCGGCTGTTGCTCTTTCATTTATATTTTGTAACCTTATACTATTAATCATGACCGAAACAATACTTCAAAAACTGCTCGAACTGGAGCAGAATGAAAATATAAAAATACTGTATGCCTGTGAATCAGGTAGCAGGGCCTGGGGCTTTGCCTCGCCCGATAGTGACTTTGATGTTCGCTTTATATACGCTCGCCCGATAAATGATTACCTGGGAATAACAGATCTGCCGGACAATGTTGGATTGCCTGTCAACGAAGTGTTGGATATAGGTGGTTGGGATCTCAAAAAAGCACTAAAACTATTCCTTAAATCGAATAGCACACTGTACGAGTGGCTGCAATCGCCAATAGTTTATCAGGCAGATTCAACCTTTGCTGAAGATCTGCGTAAGCTGATGCCGGAATACTTTTCGTCACGTGCAGGCGCCAATCATTATCTATCAATGGCGCACAATACGCTTCGCGATGATCTGCAAACCGAACAAGTAAAACTGAAGCGTTACTTTTATGCACTTCGCCCGGCATTGGCTTGCTTGTGGATAGTTGAGAAACAATCGGTACCACCTATGGAGTTTCAACATTTAAGGGTTATGATATCGGACAATAAAGTTCAAAGCGCTATAGATGAACTGCTGGAAAGGAAAAAGATAGCTGATGAAAAAGCGTTGATAGCACCTGTCTCTCTACTTAACCAATGGCTGAGTAACACGCTTGACTTGTGCAAAGAGCGCATACCTGAGCTTCCATCGGAAAAGAAATACCCGGATGAGTTGAATAATATCTTTAGAAAATATATCCAGCCATGACCTACGAGCAGCTCAAACAACAAAAAGAACTGATCCTGCTGGATTGTATTAGCGGCAGCACCGCTTATAACCTGAACGTAGCCGGCTCCGACATAGATAAGAAAGGGATATTCATTATGCCTCAACAGCAGCTATATGGTTTTGAGCGACAAGATCAGATATCTAATAAAAGCAATGATGAGGTTTACTTTGAGATAGGCCGTTTTCTGGATTTATTGACGAAAAACAATCCTAATATACTAGAACTGTTAAGCACGCCTAAAGAGCATGTGTTATTTCGCCACCCGTTAATGGATCTGATCAAGCCCGAAGATTTTCTATCCAAACTTTGCCTGGATACATTCGCCGGATATGCACAAACGCAGATCAAGAAAGCAAGGGGGCTTAATAAAAAGATCAATAAGCCATTGAATGCTGAACGAAAGTCGGTATTAGATTTCTGTTTTGTGATCTACAACAATGGTAGCGTCCCGTTAAAAGAATGGTTAAAGGAGAATAGCTTCAATCAAGATGAATGTGGCTTGGTTAATCTCGATCATTTTAGGAATGTGTATTTACTGTACCATCAAAAGCAATTGACCGATAGTCGGTTTAAGGGAGTTATATCTGGCCCTGACGCTGATGATGTGCAGTTAAGTTCTGTACCGAAAGGAATAGAACATATAGCAGTAATGAACTTTAATAAGGATAGCTATTCTATCTACTGCCGTGAATATAAAGAGTACCTAGAGTGGGAAGAAAAACGAAACGAGCATCGTTATCAAAGTACGCTATCACATGGCAAAAGTTATGATGCAAAGAATATGATGCACACATTCCGGCTTTTAAGCATGGCCGAAGAAATTGCTCTATATCAACAAGTGATCGTTAAACGTAATGACCGTGATTTCTTGTTAAAGATCCGTAATGGTGAATTTGAATTTGATGATCTGATGCAAATGGTTGAAGGAAAGATGGAGCAAATAAAAGTGGCGTATGAAAAATCGACGTTACCTAATCAGCCCGACCTCAAAAAAGCGGAACAATTACTGGTGTCAATCAGAATGGGATTCTATTAGTATTTTAACTTAGTATAATTCTACAGTTGAATTCAGCTATGTAAAGAAAATCGCAAAACCTTTACATATAGAACCAGCTATGAATAATAAATTTAATTATGCTAGCAAAGGGTCTATGTGATTAATAAGGCCATACAAGGGCGCAATTCCCTTGCTTGCTTTATCCTTTTTTAGAAAAAAAATGATACTGAATGAATTTGTTGTTTTCATACGCGGTTTTACTTATTTGATATTATCCCCGTCGACGCATATACATTTTGCGATAAACGGATTAAAACACGAAATCAGTTACAAGCAACCACGGGTTGCGAGTAAAAACGCATTGAACAATTTTACAAATTAAAAAGAGGGTGCGAAATAGGGCATGTAGAAGTTTGTATTAATATGGATTACTTTGAACTAAAATTTTGCAAAATCCATAAAAAAACCCTCTAAATCATACAATTTAGAGGGTTTTGATACTTGTTTGGTATCGCTGGTGTCGGGATGGCAGGATTCGAACCTGCGGCCTCCACATCCCAAATGTGGCGCGATACCGGGCTACGCTACATCCCGATTGGGATTGCAAAGGTAGCTTTTTTGTGTAGCTGTGCAAACTTTTTTTAAAAGAATTTCGGGGTGATTGTTTAACCATTTCATTTGCATAAACTTATGATTTAAAATATTTTGTTATCAGCCTAAAATGGTGCCGTTAACGCTTAAAATACTACATATGTAGTATTGCTGCGCAATTAAAATGGTTGTTACTTTATTGCAGGCAATGTATTGGTACAAGGTACAATTGCAAAAAAACTTACAGCCCGAAAACTGGCGGGCCGTAAGCGTCAATATCAAAGGTTATACTATTAAAAATAGGGGGAATATAATCGTTTGATAAAAAGCCCTGCATCAGCAAGTGAAGCAGGGCTTTATTATTTACTCGCGCTAAATGACTACTTGTTGTTTATCGCGTACTGTATACCACCCAATAAATGTTTTAAATAAAGCGGTTCCGCGTACGATGCGTCGGTATGGCCAAGTGCGGTGTAAAAAGCCCTGCCGCCGTCGTATTTGTGATACCAGCTCATGGGATGATTATCGCCATTTTCCCCGCCGGTGTAACTTCCTTCATCTATTTTGATCAGCACTTGCAGGTCGGGAGCTATCCATTTGTAATTGTACCATTCATCTAACCGTCGCCAGGTTGCGGGCAGGTGTTTTGTCGCCGCGAAGTCTCTGTTCACTACGTCGAGCTTTGCTTCCTGTTGCTTTGCGGGGTGGCTTTTAAAATAAGCCCCCACCAGGCCGCCATACCACGGCCAATCGTACTCGGTATCGGTAGCGGCGTGCACGCCAACAAAACCGTGCCCGGCCCGTATGTATTGTTCAAAAGCGGCTTGCTGCTCGTTATTCAGCACATCGCCGGTAGTACTCAGGAATATCACTGCAGCATATTGTTTTAGATTATCGGCATTGAAATTTGAGGAATTGGTGGTAGTATCCACATCAAAGTTATTCTCTTTGCCAAGTTTAATGATCGCCGGTATCCCAACCGCTATGGATTCGTGATGAAAACCAGCTGTTTTGCAAAATATGAGCACTTTTGGTTTTGGCCTGGCAATACAGCTGATATTCATTAACATCAGCACTGCTACTAATAAAAAACTATTTCTAAAATTCATGTTTCGATAATTAACTAATCGCTGATCACTAACCTTTAATTTCTATATATTACCCTTTTTCAGCTCGTCGGCTGCAAAATTCGCTGCCCTTGCGGTTATGGCCATATAAGTTAATGATGGGTTCTGGCATGCCGACGAGGTCATGCAGGCACCATCCGTAACGAATACGTTTTTTGCATCCCATACCTGGTTATGCTTGTTCAATACCGATGTTTTAGGGTCGCGGCCCATCCGTGCCGTACCCATTTCATGGATGCCATCGCCTACGTTATGCCCGCTGTCGTACGTGTTTACGTTTTTTACACCGGCAGCCTCCAGCATAGCTTTGGCTTCTTTTACGATATCTATGCGCATCTTCTTTTCATTATCCTTTATTTCGGCATCCATAGCCAATATTGGCAATCCCCATTTATCCTTCCGGGTTTTATCAAGCGTTATCTTGTTATCGTGATATGGCAGCAATTCGCCAAAACCGCCAATACCTATCCTCCACCCTCCGGGTTCCGATAATTCATCCTTATATGCACCGCCAATATTCATTTCGGCTATTTCGCGGCTCCAGCCATTGCGGCTTGCCCCGCCCTGGTAGCCGAAGCCGCGCAGGTAGTCGCGCTTATCGTCGCCCACATTGGCAAACCTAACCAGATACGGGCCGTTAGGCCTGCGGCCAAAGTAGTATTTATCTTCATACCCCTCTACATCACCGGCGGCACCCAGGTTATAATGGTGATCCATGATGTTGTGGCCCAGTTCGCCGCTGCTGCTTCCCAACCCTTCGGGCCATATATCTGTTGCCGAGTTCATGAGCACCCAGGCGCTGTTTAGTGCCGAGGCATTAACAAATACAACTTTAGCATAATACTCATAGGTCTTATTGGTTTCGGCATCCAATACCTCAACGCCTTTAGCTTTTTGTGTGTCTTTGTCGTACAATATTTTGGTAACGATGGATTGTGGCCTAACCGTTAAGTTACCGGTTTTTAAAGCCGCCGGCAGCGTTGATGATTGCGTACTGAAATATCCGCCGAACGGGCACCCCTCCCAGCACCTGTTGCGGAACTGGCAACCTGTACGGTAAGGTATGGCCTTTGTAAGGTTGGCTATACGCCCTATGATCATATGGCGTCCAAACTCTTTTTTTATCCTGGCTGCTACATCACGTTCAACACAATTCAGGTCCATCGGGGGCAAAAACTGGCCATCAGGCAGATTTGGTATACCTTCAACAGATCCGCTTATGCCGGCAAATTTTTCAACATGATCATACCAGGGTGCAATATCTTTATAGCGTATGGGCCAGTCTATCGCCCAGCCGTCTTTCGCGTTTGCTTCAAAGTCAAGGTCGCTCCAGCGGTAGCTTTGGCGCCCCCATAATATTGATCGCCCGCCTAATCGGTACGACCGCCACCAGTTAAAAGGCTTTATTTCGGTATAGGGTGCTGCCTGTTCGTCGGCCCAGGCATCTATAATAGGTTCGTATGCGCCCCACCCGCGCGATATTACGGGCCGTTCTTTACGCTGCTTTTGCGTAACGCTGCCGCGATGCTCAAAATCCCAGGGGTTGTATTGCGCGGTTTTATAATCTTTGATATGTTCGTAATTAGCGCCGCGCTCCAGCATAATGGTTTTCAGGCCGCGCTCGGTAAGCTCTTTCGCCGCCCATCCCCCGCTTATGCCCGATCCTATTACAATTGCATCGTATGTGTTATTGGCCGTAGCCTTGCCATTAATGTTGGGTACGCTTATTGACATATTTGTAGGTTTATACCGGCTTAGGGCACCGGTTATTGTAATTGGTTTAACAATACTATTAATTAATACCCAATAAATCAATTGTAAATTAAACAATTATATTTCCTTAAAAATGCTATTTCAATGCTTTACTTTTGTGTATGCTTCGTATCAGCCAGTTGAATATATACCCGATAAAATCTCTTGGCGGTATAGCCCTCAACACGGCACAGCTTACCGATCGCGGTTTACTGCACGACCGCCGCTGGATGCTCATTGATGATAATAACCGTTTCCTGTCGCAGCGCGAACATGCTCAAATGGCCTTATTTACGCCGGAACTGGAAGATGACAGGTTAAAGGTTACTTACGTGCCCGATGACACATCGTTACTCATACCATTTAAACCGTTAAAAACAAACCTGCTGGATGTTATCATTTGGGATGATACCTGCGCCGGACAACTGGTTAGCGACGAAGCCGATGCCTGGTTTTCGGCTAAATTGGATATGGCCGTACGTCTGGTTTATATGCCCGATGAAACACATCGCCCTACCGACCCGAAATACACCCGGCCCGGCTACATCGCAGCGTTTGCCGACGCTTACCCGGCGCTGATCATCGGCCAGGCATCGCTCGACGATCTGAACAGCAGGCTTGCAGAAAAGCTGCCCATGAACCGCTTTAGGCCGAATATAGTATTTGAAGGCGGGGAACCTTACTGCGAGGACCTGATGAACCATATCAGGATCAACGATGTTGATATGTACGGCGTAAAGCTGTGTGCACGCTGTATCATGACCACTATTGACCAGCAAACCGCCGTAAAAAATAAAGAGCCTTTAAAAACGCTTGCGGGTTATCGGCGTAAAGGCAACAAGATACTGTTTGGACAAAACCTGGTATTTAATAGTGAGGGAGCTTTAAATGTTGGCGACGAAATAAATGTTTTATCGCAGCACACGGAAGAACGTTTTTTATTGGGCAATGCACCGGTGGCTTAGCATTCAAGATTATCCTTGCACCTGCATATTTTAACGATATCTCACAAGGCATTACCATCAACTACGGTAGTATTTATGCTTTCTGAGCAGATTTAGCTGTTTTTGACATTTGCATTTAAAATATTTCTTCGCTCAAACCGGTTAACTTAAAATTTACTTATTAAAATTGCGTTGTTAACTTTTGTCGGCGCCTGTTATGATTTAGGCGCTTAATTTTACATCTTTACCCAATGTTCAGAGAAATAAAGAACCGGTACCTAAGATACTTTACTATACTTATATATTTCATTATCATCTTTTTTTGCGCCATCGAATTAAATTTTCTGTGGCTATTTGGCTATTCGCCCGATATGAGCGATATCAAAACGCCCACCATGTCGCTTTCATCAGAAGTTTACACGGCGGATGGTAAGCTCATCGGTCGTTTTTACAAAGAGAACCGTTCGCCTGTTGAATATAAAAGCATCTCCCCTAACCTGATAAACGCCCTTGTTTATACCGAAGACGCGCGTTTTTATAAACATGGGGGCGTAGATTTTGTGGGCTTTATGGGTAGCCTGGTATCAACCGCAAAAGGCGACAGGCGCGGCGGCAGTACCATTACGCAGCAACTGGCGAAAAACCTTTTCAATACACGCAAGCGTAAATCACAGGGGATTATAAGGCACATCCCATTAATACGCACCGTAGTTTTTAAGTGTAAAGAGTGGCTAACGGCTTTCAAGATCGAGCATTTATATAACAAGCAGCAAATACTTACGCTCTATTTAAACACTGTTCCGTTTGGCAATAACTCCTTTGGTATAAAAACAGCTACCTTAAAATATTTTAACAAAACGCCCGATGCGGTTAACCCCGCCGAAGCGGCTACGCTCATAGGGATGTTAAAGGCCACATCAACCTATAATCCGCGTGTTTACCCGCAGCGCTCGTTAGAACGCCGCAACGTGGTACTTGGCCAGATGGAGAAATACGGTTACCTGAAAAAGGCCGATTACGATAGATATAGCAAGATGCCGTTGAACCTTGATCTGAGCTATGTAGACCGTACCGGGCAAAGCGACTCGTACATTCGCCGCGCTGTAGAGAAATGGCTCGACAAATGGTGCAAGGATAATGATTATGACCTGTACGAAGACGGGCTAAAAATATACACCACAATCGACTCGAAACTGCAGCAATATGCCGAGGAAGCCGTTGCTCAGAAAATGAAGATGCTGCAAAAACGCTTTAATAACCTTTGGGGCAATAAAAATCCGTGGAGGGACAGTAAAGGCGTTGAGATCAAAGACTTTTTATTGAAAGCCGAGCAAAGGCTCCCTATTTATAAGCTTCTTAGCAAAAAATACAATGGCGATACCACCGAGATAAAAAAATACTTCGAGAAAAAGAAACACATGACCGTTTTTACCTGGAACGGCGACAAGGACACCACTTTTTCAAGTATCGACTCTATAAAGTATTATGCAAAACTATTAAATACGGGCATGATGACCATGGAGCCATCTACCGGTAAAATAAAAGTTTGGGTTGGAGGCATCGATTATAAATATTTCAATTACGACCACGTAAACCAGGCAAAACGCCAGGCAGGTTCAACATTTAAACCGTTTGCTTACGTTACCGCTTTAGATAACGGTTTTACCCCTTGTGATAAGTTTACCGATAAGCCGGTAACCATTAAATATAAGGATAATGGCAAGGATGATGTGTGGCAGCCTAATAATGCCGATTTTCATTTTTCGTACCGCGACATGTCGTTACGCTGGGCGATGGGAAAATCTGTAAACTCTATAACCGCCCAACTTACAGAACATGTTGGATGGGACAAAATTGTGGATTATGCGCACAAGATAGGTATCGAAAGTCCGTTAAAATCGGTGCCGTCGGTATCGTTGGGCTCAAACGATGTATCGGTTTTTGAGATGGTGAGGGCTTACAGCACTTTCCTGAACAAGGGCGAAAAGGTAGACCCATTGCTGGTAACAAAAATAACGGATCAGAAAGGCGACGTTTTACAGGAGTTTAAACTGAAGGCCGAACGCGTTCTGAGCGAAGAAACAGCATGGTTAATGTTATATATGTTCCGTGGTGGTATGGAAGAGCCGGGTGGCACCTCGCAGGCGCTGTGGGAATATCCTGATCTTTGGAAAAAGAACAACCAGATTGGGGGTAAAACCGGGACATCAAGCGATTATGTTGATGGCTGGTATATGGGCATCACCAAAGACCTGGTAACCGGCGTTTGGGTAGGCTGCGATGACCGAAGCGTACATTTTACCACATCAGAAACGGGCGAAGGCTCGCACACCGCATTGCCTATTTTTGGCGCTTTTATGGAAAAGGTTTACACAGACCCTAAATCCGGTTATACATACGGGCCTTTCCCGAAGCCGTGGGTTAAGATAACTAAGGAATATATTTGCCCGTCGCCGGTGATAAGGGAGGACACAACCAGTACCGATAGCCTGATGGAAACCCCGATGGATACTACAAGCGCGCCGGCAACGGTACCGCCGCCCGCAGAAAACCCTGAGGGCGCCCCGCCGGCAACAAATAATTAGGCAACCGGCCTTGTTTAAGGCACGTATTTAGTATAAATTAGCACTATTGCATAATACGCTGTATATGAATAAACGCTTACCTTATAAGTTATCTATAAAGTACCCTTTTATATTATTGTGCCTTACCGTTGCCCTGCTGTTTAGCCAGCAGGCAAAAGCCCAGTACTTCGGCCAAAACAAGGTGCGTTATAAAAACCTTAAATTCAAGGTTTATAAAACCCCGCACTTCGAGATCTATTATTACCTGAAGAACGACAGCCTGATAAAGCGCTTTGCACAGGAAAGCGAGTTATGGTATACGCTGCACCAGCAGGTGTTCCGCGATACGTTTAACAAGCCTAATCCCATTATATTATATGCCAATCACCCCGATTTCCAGCAAACTACCGCTATCGACGGGGAAATTAGTGTTGGTACAGGCGGTATTACCGAAGGTTTAAAGAACCGCGTGGTAATGCCCATAATGGAAACAAACCAAACAACCCGGCATGTACTGGGGCACGAGTTGGTGCATGCCTTTCAATACCACACATTGCTCGGTCACGATTCGTCGAACTTTGAGAACATAGGTAACCTGCCGCTATGGATGATAGAGGGTATGGCGGAATACCTGTCGTTAGGTAAAAAAGATGCGTATACAGCTATGTGGATGCGCGATGCATATCTGAACCACGATATCCCCACCGTTCGCGCGCTTACCGAGAGCAATAAATACTTTCCGTACCGGTATGGCGAAGCCTTTTGGTCATTTTTAGGTTCTACTTATGGCGATACCATTATTGTGCCTTTCTTTAAAAACACGGCGCGGTTTGGCCTGGAGTACGGTATAAGGCGAACCTTTGGTTATGACGACAAAACCCTTTCAAGGCTATGGCAAAATTCTATCGAAAATACCTATAAGCCTTTTTTAAAAGATACCGTACAAACGCCGGTGGGTAACCGTATTATTGATGCCAAAACAGGCGGCGACCTTACCGTTGCCCCATCCGTAAGTCCCGATGGCAAATACCTGGCGTTCCTGTCATCAAAAAGCCTTTTCAGTATTGATCTTTATTTATCTGACGCTAAAACCGGCAGGATCATAAAACGCCTGACCAGTAAGGTATCTAACACACACATTGATGAATTCAACTTTATAGAGTCGGCGGGCACGTGGTCGCCCGATAGTAAAAAATTCGCGTTCAGCGTGTTCAGTAAAGGGCGCAACCGCATGTTGGTTGTTAATGTACCTGATGGCAGTATTGCAAACGATGTTTCTATGGGCAAGGCAGGCCAATTCAGTAACTTGTCGTGGTCTCCGGATGGCAAAAACGTGGCTTTTCAGGGATTATCTGAAGGGCAGTCGGATCTGTACATGTATAATTTCGACTCAAAGAAAGTTACTCAACTTACCAACGATAAATATTCTGATTACCAGCCAAATTTTTCAAGGGATGGTAAACGTATCATTTTCTCGAGCGACAGGGCTACTTATGATACAAAACTCTCGCAGGATATTACTTTTGATTTAGCCGAATTGGATATAGCTACCGGCAAAGTAACCGATATTAAGGTGTTCGACGGGGCTAATAACCTAAACCCGCAGTACTCTTCAGATGGCACACAGGTTTACTTCCTGTCAAACAAAGATGGTTTCAGAAACATGTACCGCTATACCTTGGCAAGCGGTAAGGTTGAGCAGTTAACAGATCTGTTCACGGGCATTTGCGGTATCACGGAATATTCGCCGGCGTTGAGCCTTTCTGCTAACGATGACGTGGTTTACTCCTATTACCGTGCCCAAAAGTATGCCATTTATAACGCGAAGGTATCTGATTTTAAACCCATTGTGGTTGATGGCGGCAATACAGATTTTACAGCAGCAATGCTCCCCCCTATCCGTGCGGTTGGCGTCGACCTTATCAACAGCAACCTGAATAATTACCTTGCGTACAGTAAAATACCACTCGATTCTATACGCGCCATACCATACAAACCCAAGTTTAAGTTAGATTATCTGGCCAGTAACGGCATCGGGGCTTCGGTGGGTTCATACGGCACCGGGCTGTCAAGCGGGATCCAAGGCGTATTCAGCGATATACTGGGGCGTAACCAAATTTATGCGGGACTTGCTGTAAATGGCGAAATATATGATTTTGGCGGGCAGGTGGTTTATATCAACCAGCAGGGCCGGTGGAATTTTGGCGTGGGGTTATCGCATATCCCGTACCAGTCGGGTACCTACGGGTACGGCTTTACTACTATAGACTTTGGCGGCCAGCCCACGCCGGTTTATGAAGAGAAAACAGATATCATCCGCACGTTTGAAGATCAGCTGCAGGCGTTTGCTTCGTACCCCATGTCCAGAACATTACGCGCGGAGATTGGCACCTCGGCCTCGCGCTATTCATACCGTGTAGACCGGTACAGCACCTATTACAGCTACGCCACCCTTGAGGATGAATTTGGCAATCAGCAGCTTTACCTGGGCAATGCAATCGACTTTAAAAAACATAAAATATCGCGTGAGCAATTCCGCAGCGAATACGGCCAGGACCTGAAACCCTTTGCTATATATGGCCTGAGCACCGCGTTGGTGGGCGACGATTCGTACTTCGGCATAGCCGCGCCGCTTAACGGGCATCGTTTTCGCATAGAAGCCGAGTACAATTTTGGTACTTATCACTTTTTTGCTCCTACAATTGACCTGAGAAAATACGTAAGGACCGCGCCGGTAACATTTGCTGCAAGGTTGTATGGCTATGGCAGGCTGGGCGGGGATGCAAGCGCGCTATATCCGCTATATGTGGGCTATCCGTTTCTTATCCGCGGCTACGAAGCTCAAACCTTTTACAACTCGCAAACCGCTACTACCAATAACTTCACCATCGACCAGTTGTCGGGCAGCCGTATAGCGGTGGCTAACTTCGAGGTGCGCCTGCCATTTACCGGGCCCGAAAAGTTGGCCGTGATCAAGTCGAAGTTTTTATTTACCGACCTTAACCTGTTTTTTGATGCCGGACTTGCGTGGAACCAGGGCGACCAGGTGAAGTTTAAACTAAACCCGGATATTGTAGGTTATAACAATTTTACAGATCAGGCAGGTAATACTGTTCAATACCCGGTATATAACCGTGTGCCGGCGTTAAGCGCAGGCATATCGTTAAGGGTAAATGTTTTTGGCGCGTTTGTACTCGAGCCCTATTACGCTTTTCCTTTCAACCGATCGGATGTTAAAAAGCCTGTGTTTGGCTTAACCTTTGCACCGGGCTGGTAGTTTGTTAGTTTGCAGTTCTAAGTTTGCAGTTTGCATAAAATGGTAAACAGCTAACTGCCTACTGCTAACTGGCAACGGGCAACTGCTAATTGGTAACCGCAAACCGCTAACTGCTTATATTCGTAATTAAAGTATTATGAAAAGATCGATATTGGCGATACTGATAATTAGCCTGGTTGCAGCTTTTGGCTGCGATAACTTAAACGGACAAAACAAAACCGTGGTCGAAAAGGGACGGCTTAGCAAACCGGCCGCAGAGTGGAAAAAGAAACTAACGGCAAATCAATACGAAATAATGGTAAATCGTGGCACCGAGCCACCTTTTAATAACGCGTATTATAATAACCATCAAAAAGGTGTTTATGTAAGTGCAGCTACTGGCGAAGTGCTGTTTACCTCAGCCGATAAATTTGACAGTGGCACCGGCTGGCCAAGTTTTGTAAAACCGGCAGATACCGGTAAGATAGCAATAGTGCATGATAGCAGCTTCGGCATGAGCCGCGATGAGGTTGTCGAAAAAAGTACAGGCCTGCACCTGGGCCACGTGTTTAACGACGGCCCTGCCGACAGGGGCGGCAAACGATACTGTATGAATTCGGGCGCCTTGATATTTATTAAAAAGTAACCGCCCTGCGCGCTGCTTGTATTGATGGCCTGCCATAAGTGGGCCTTACCCTCACCCCACATTCATAATTTAATCCTGCGGTTAGGTCAACCCAATCCGGGTTTACCGGGCGTATCATTTTTTCTTTTTGAGGGCGGGTGTAAGTGCTCACCATTTTAAAGCGCTCCATGGCCTGCTCTTCGGTATTAATCTCTTCAAAATAAACCAAACGGTTAAGTTGCTGGGCGCTATCAAAAAATAACGTCGGCATTTCGCTGTAAAACTTTAGGGTTTTAAGCAGATCGGTACACATACCAACATGTAAATTCTTCCTGTTTCTGTCTGTGATTATATAAACGAACCTCTTCATTTGATAAAAAAATTTGCTGTTTAAAAAATAATTACTAATTTTATGAGCATAAAAATACTAACTATTTTAGCAATTCCAAATTTTTATGTCGAAAATTTCACAAAATATTAAGTTCCTTAGAAAAAAGAAAGGGCTAACCCAGCAGCAATTTGCCGATCAAGTTGGCATAAAGCGTTCATTAGTAGGCGCATACGAGGAAGAGCGGGCCGAACCCAAATATGAACTACTAAAACAATTAGCAATATTTTTTGATGTGTCCATTGACGATTTTATTAACGAAACCATTGACGAAAAATGGGCGCCTAAGCCAAAAGGCAACCCCGCAAACCTTAGGATACTAAGTATTTCGGTAGATAAGGAGGACAATGAAAATATTGAGATGGTACCGCTAAAGGCCAGCGCTGGTTACCTTAATGGCTATGCCGACCCTGAATACGTATCGCAATTGCCAAAGCTTTATTTGCCCATGTTTAAACAAGGCACTTATCGCGGTTTCGAGATCAAAGGCGACTCGATGCTGCCCCTGCAATCGGGTACTATTATAATAGGTGAATACCAGGAGAACTGGGCCGATGTAAAAATTGGCGAAACGTATGTTTTTATCACTAAAAGTGATGGTGTGGTTTACAAGCGCGCGGGTAATAAATATAAAGAGAACCGGAACCTGAAACTAATATCAGATAACCCGGTATATGAGCCATATGAAGTAAACGCTGAAGATGTGCTGGAAGTTTGGAAAGCCAAAGCCTATATATCTACCCACATGCCAATGCCAACGCCCGAGCCTACTATGGAAAGCCTTACCAGCATGATGGCGCAGATGCAACGGTCGATAGCTAACCTTAACAATAAGGATATTAATTAATTACGGCAACAATTAAGTTACATAGTATCAGGTTAAACCATTCACCGTTATCTTTATCATAACAACATTAAATTAAAAAACTAAAAAACCAGACTATGAAAAAGATCATGATGATTTGCTTGTTCCTTGTTGGGATATCAGCAGTTAGCTTCGCGCAGGGCCGCCAGAGAATGAGCACTGCCGACAGGGTTAAAGCAATGAAGGAAAGCCTGAAACTTACTGACGACCAGGCGGCAAAGATCACCGTTATTTACGATGCGCAAATGAAATCGATGGATAGCCTTCGTAACGCCGGTGGTGATATGCGTACACAAATGCGCCCGATGATGCAAGCTACCAATGATAAGGTAAAAGCTGTTTTAACTGCTGAGCAGGCAGCTGCATGGCAGAAAGAAATGGACGAAAGACGTGCCCAAAGACAAAATGGCGGCGGTGGCCGGTAATCAAAAACATTAATCATAATAAAAGAAGCGGCTATAGGCCGCTTTTTTTATTTTAGCAAAAAATTACAGCGTGGCATCATCCGAAAAATATATGCAAAGTAAGCTTGATGAACGCAAAGTGCAGGGCAACTATCGCACCCTGCGCCCTGAAGGCAGCATGGTAGACTTCTGCTCAAACGATTACCTGGGCTTTGCCCGGTCTCCTGTTCTGAAAGATAATATCCGGCGAGAAACAGAGAGCTATCCGCAAAGCTTCAATGGTGCGACAGGCTCGCGCCTTATCTCGGGCAACTCTGCTTATACCGAAGAACTGGAAGCGCAAATAGCGGCTTTTCATCAGGCGGAAGCCGGGTTAATGTTTAATTCGGGTTATGATGCTAATGTGGGGTTGTTCTCGTCGTTACCGCAAAAGGGCGATACCATTATATGCGACGAACTGGTACATGCCTCTATTATCGACGGTGCCCGTTTAAGCTATGCCAACCGCTACACATTCCGCCATAATGATCTGGAAAGCCTGGAGGGGAAATTAAAGAACGCAAAAGGCATTTGCTATGTGGTGATAGAAAGCGTTTACTCGATGGATGGCGACACCCCTCCTATTGCAGAAATTTTGCAGCTTACACAACAATATGGCGGGCATTTAATTGTAGATGAAGCACACGCGGTCGGCTTATATCCTGCCGGATTAATAAATCACTTAAATTTACAGGATAAGGTTTTTACCCGCCTGGTAACTTTCAGCAAGGCTCTCGGCTGCCACGGGGCTATTGTTTTAGGTAGTGATCTGCTGCGCGAATATCTGATCAATTTTGCCCGGTCGTTCATTTATACTACCGCAGCGCCGTTTCACCAGCTTGCAGCCATAAAAGCGGCTTACAATTTATTAAAAACCTCGTCGGCAGATATTGAGCAGCTTCACGCAAATATCATGTTTTTTAAGCGCGGCATAGAACAAAGTCATGATCGATTGTTACAAAGCAACAGTGCTATACAGTGTATCATCTTAAACAGCAACGAAAGGGCTAAGCGGGCGGCCGCGCAGCTACAGTATGTGGGTTTAGATGTACGCGCGATATTAAGCCCTACCGTAGCGCAGGGCAGCGAGAGGATAAGGATCTGCATCCACGCCTATAACACCGCCGAAGAAATCGGCCTGCTTACATCCACTATCAACAACATCATCCATGAAATATAAACCCTTATTTGTAACCGGTATTGGCACAGATATAGGCAAAACGCTGATATCGGCCATATTGGTTGAAAAATTAAAATGCGACTACTGGAAACCCGTACAATCCGGCGATCTGGACAATTCCGACTCAATGAAGGTACAGCGGTTGATATCAAACAATACATCAGTATTTCACACGGAAGCCTACAGGCTTACCCAACCTTATTCGCCGCATAAATCGGCAGCGCTGGATGGAATTGAGATAGATGAAAAAACTATAACAGCCCCAAAAACCGATAACCAATTATTAATAGAGGGCGCAGGCGGACTGATGGTGCCACTCAACGACCATTTCCTGATCATCGACCTGATACAACAGCTACAAGCCGAGGCAATATTGGTGTCTAAAAACTACCTGGGCAGCATTAACCATACCTTATTATCAATTGAGGCGTTGAAACAGCGTGGCATCCCAGTTAAAGGCATCATTTTCAATGGCGAAAAAAATGCATCTACCGAGGATTATATCTCTGCATACACGCAGATTAAACATTTAGGCAGGATACCTGAGCTTTCTGTAGTTGATAAAAAAACAATTGCTGATGCAGGTAAATATATTTCGTTGTAATTTGCAGCCGATTTCCAATCCAACGGAAACGCCAACCAATTATATCAAATGAAGAATATCACAGTAATAGGCTCGGGTACTATGGGCAATGGCATTGCCCATACATTTGCGCAAAATGGATTTAATGTATCGCTTGTAGATATCAGCGAAAGCGCCCTGCAAAAAGCCCTGCAAACTATAGCCGGCAACCTGGACCGCCAGATAAAAAAAGGCAGCATTGACGAGGCCGTAAAAACATCGACCTTAAATAATATAAAAACCTACACAAATGTAAAGGATGGCGCCGCCAGTGCCGACTTGGTTGTGGAAGCTGCTACAGAGAACCGCGAGATAAAGCTGAACCTTTTTAAGCAGCTTAGCGAGGTTTGCAAAACCGATGTAATATTGGCATCAAACACATCCTCAATATCCATCACTGAAATTGCATCGGCTACGGCTAACCCCGCTAATGTGATAGGTATGCATTTTATGAACCCCGTGCCGGTTATGAAACTGGTTGAGGTGATACGAGGCTATGCCACTACCGACGCGGTGACCAATGTTATTATGGAGCTATCGCGCAAACTGGGTAAAGAACCGGTTGAGGTGAACGATTACCCGGGTTTTGTAGCTAACCGTATATTAATGCCCATGATAAACGAGGCTGTTTACACCCTTTTTGAAGGTGTGGCCGGTGTACATGAGATTGATACGGTAATGAAACTGGGTATGGCCCACCCCATGGGCCCGCTGCAACTGGCAGATTTTATTGGGCTTGATGTTTGCCTCGCGATATTAAAAGTGCTGCACAACGGCTTCGGAAACCCTAAATATGCACCATGCCCGTTATTGGTAAATATGGTAACCGCGGGCCACTTGGGCGTAAAAAGCGGCAGCGGCTTTTATAAATATACACCGGGCAGTAAAGAGTTGGTAGTGGCAGATAAATTTGGCCCCCCTGCCCCCTGAATGGAGAGTTTTTGACAAGCTTAACGGTTTGTTATGCCGTACGTAGTGAAGCATCTACTCGCCGACATGTATATCGGTGATGTATAATTCGATAATAGATCCTTCATTATCGTTCAGGATGAGAAGGTATAAATGAACTAATATGGAAAACAACGCTAACGACCGCACAGTAACATCTATAAGGCTATTTGATACAACTGCTGAAAAGATGTTTGATGCCTGGACAGATCCTGAAAAGCTGGCTAAATGGTGGGGACCAAAAGGATTCAGCAACACTTTTCACGAATTTAACCCTGTACCGGGCGGTAACTGGAAATTTACCATGCATAGCCCTACCGGTGCCGACTACCCAAATGAAAGCGTATTTGTAGAAGTCGGCCCCAACAGGATCATTTTAAACCATGTGAACGCACCGATTTTTAAGCTCACTGCCACGTTTGAACCTGTGGACAGCCAAACCAGCCTTATTTTTGAACAGGAGTTCGAAACAACAGATCTTTTTGAAAAGGTAAAACATATCTGTATCCCCGCCAACGAAGAGAATTTTGACAGGCTGGAAGCTGTGTTGGGGTTGAGATAATATTCTTTTTTGTCATGCTGAAATTAGTGAGGCATCTATCAGTCTGACAGAACCACTCACCACTCCCTAATTACCACCTTAAACCTTTCTTTTTTGCGTCTGTCATATAAGTATCTACTAAAAAATGTACAGATGAAAACATTATCAAAATTCGGGGTGATAGCTGCAATAGCGGGTTCGCTGTTCCTGTCATCATGTGCAAGTGATTATTATGTGGCCGATCAACCTGTAGAACCGGTTTATGTAAGGCCGGTTGCACCATACGCGCGCGCCTATTGGGTGCCCGGCGAATGGGTTTACCGCGGCCATCGTTACGTTTACAGAAACGGCTATTACACCCGCCCGCGTGCCAACCGCGTTTACGTACAAGGCAACTGGGTACACACGCCCAGGGGATACGCGTGGCGAAAAGGCCACTGGAGAAGGTAATTTTTGATGTGCAGATATGCGGATGTGCAAATATGCAGATGATCAAGTATGTGTTAAAGGTTTAAACGAAGTTCATCTGCACATCTGTAATTTGCATATCTGCACATCTACATGCGTTCCGGTACCTCTATCCCGAGCAGGCCCATGGCCTTGCTGATAACCTTTGCCGATGCGGCGGAAAGCTGCAGCCTGAATTGTTTTAAGCGTTCTTCTTCGGCTTGCAGGATAGGTTTTTCATGGTAGAATTTATTGTAGGTTTTTGCCAGTTCGTACACGTAATTGGCGATTACCGCCGGACTATGTGCCGAGGCGGCTTCTGCAATTATTTCCGGGAATTTGGTCAGGGTAACGATCAGGTCCCGTTCTATACCATCCAGGTCGGCTACATCGTTTGTGCTGCCTGCTGCGGTATAACCCGCTCTGCTAAGCACCGATTTGATACGCGCGTGTGTGTACTGGATAAACGGCCCGGTATGTCCCTGAAAATCTATTGATTCCTTAGGATCGAACAGCAGGCGTTTTTTGGGGTCAACCTTAAGCAGAAAATATTTTAACGCGCCCATACCAATGGTACGGTATAGTTTATCCTTGTCCTCTTCGCTAAAGCTGTCTACTTTGCCCATAGCCTCGGTAGTTTCTTTAGCGGTGCTAAACATATCCGCCATCAGGTCGTCGGCGTCAACCACAGTTCCCTCACGGCTTTTCATTTTACCCGATGGCAGGTCGACCATACCATAAGATAAGTGATACAAGCCCTGCGCCCAGCTTTTGCCCAGCTTTTGCAGGATCAGGAAAAGCACCTTAAAGTGGTAATCCTGCTCGTTACCCACCACATAAATGGATTCGTCCATCTTAAAATCATCGTACTTTAACTGCGCGGTACCCAGATCCTGCGTAATGTAAACCGATGTTCCATCGGCACGCAATACAAGTTTCTGGTCGAGGCCTTCGGCAGTAAGATCTATCCAAACCGAGCCGTCGTCCTTTTTAAAGAAAACGCCCTTTGCAAGGCCCTCTTCAACTATATCTTTACCTAATAAGTAGGTATTGCTTTCGTAATAATATTTATCAAAGCTTACGCCAAGGGTTTTATAGGTAACATCAAAACCATCGTACACCCAGCCGTTCATGGTTTTCCAAAGGTTGATAACGGCTTCATCGCCGGCTTCCCATTGCAACAGCATTTGCTGCGCTTCTTTTATTAACGGGGCATTTTTTTTGGCATCCTCTTCGGTTTGGCCTTCTTCAATTAGTTCCTGTATCTGCTGTTTGTAAGCCTTATCAAACCAAACGTAATACTTACCGGCAAGGTGGTCGCCTTTTAAGCCGCTGCTTTCAGGAGTTTCGCCCTGGCCAAACTCGCGCCAGGCCACCATACTTTTGCAGATATGGATACCCCTGTCGTTTACCAGGTTAGCTTTTACCACATCGTAACCCGCAGCCGCCAGTATTTCTGCCAGCGAAAACCCTAACAGGTTGTTACGGATATGCCCCAGATGTAACGGTTTATTGGTATTGGGCGATGAATATTCAACCATTACCTTTTTGCCGTTTGGCTTAGCTGCCGCGAAATCGTCCGCTAAAATTTGGGTGTGAAGTTTATCAAGCCAGAAACTATCAGACAAAGAAATATTTAAAAAACCTTTTACTACATTAAAAGCTGCAATTTGAGGCAACGCTTTTTGCAAGTATTCGCCAATTTCGGTGCCCGTTTGCTCAGGTCCTTTACGTGAAACTTTAGTATATGGAAAGGTAACCAGGGTAACCTGTCCCTCAAACTCCTTGCGGGTTTCCTGCAGGTTTACATCTTTGGCTGCAATATCGGTTTGGTATAAATCTTTAACGGCCTTAACAACAGCCTCAATAATAAAATCCATCGCGCAAAATTAATAAATAAGTTCATGGTTGATGGTTCATAGTTCATAGAATTTAGCGGCAGGCTTTATCCCTATTTCAAAACCATCAACCATGAACTATCAACTATGAACCATCACTAAAAAACAATAGCTTTGTTTCTTCTTATAACCATTTATGACACTTACTAACCGGGATTTTAAGATAGATGTAACATCTGAGATTGGCAACCTGCGCGTACTTTTGGTACATAGCCCCGATAGCGGATTGGGCAAAGTGGTACCCTCAAAGGCTCAGGATTGGTTGTTTGAGGATATTGTGCACCTGGACACCATGCGCCGCAAGGAATACGATTATTACATTAAACTGCTGATGTATTTTCTTGATCCTGATAAGATAAAGGGCAAGCTGAACGAGATAGACAGTCCGGAAAGCAACCGCGATTTTTTCAAACCGGATAATCCCGCTTTCCATAATTCTGCAAAGGTCATCGAGATACAAACACTGCTGAGCGATATTTTGCAAAAGGATGATATCCGCAAGAAACTGGTTGCTTCCGTGTGCGCTATTGAAAGCTGCAACTACCGCCTGCAGTTACAATTGATAGATACCGATCCGGTTGAGCTGGCCAAAATATTTATCTCGGGTTCGTTGGACGATGACACCATGATCTTCGCGCCTATCCCCAACCTGATATTCTCCCGAGACCTGGGTATTGCCATCAATAACCACATTTTACTGAACAAGCCTGCTAAAAAGGCGCGTTCGCGCGAGACACTGCTGATGCGTTATATCTTTTTTAACCACCCCATGTTTGAGGCCTATCGTGATAACATCATAGAGATCTCCGAAAACAAGCAGCACTTTTTACGCCCGGGCGAAGCGAATGAAGAAAAAACTACGCTGGAAGGCGGCGATGTGATGATGGTTAGTCCGCAGCACCTGATCATTGGATGCAGCGAGCGTACCTCTATCAGCGGGGCTAACGAAGCCATAAAGTTATTGTTTGAGAATGATGTAGTGAATAAGATAACCATCGTAAAAATCCCCCACAAACGCGATTATATGCACATTGATACCGTTTTTACACAGGTAAAGCGAAATGTGTGGGTGCTGCTAAGATCGTTAACGATTACTGAAAGTGAGCAATCGCAGCGCGAACCGATTGCCTGGTTTGCCGATAAAAAGAATAAAGATAAGCCGGAGATAGTACAGTTCAGGAAAGATAAAAAGCCGAAAACTTTTGACACCCTGGAAGACCTGTTAGATAACATTAGCCAAAAGGACCTGGACTGTACCGAGCCCACCAAATTTATTTACTCAGGTAACGACAAGTTTCCATTTGATGCACGCGAGCAGTGGACTGACAGCTGCAACCTGCTGGCCCTCAAAGATGGCGTAGTGCTGGGTTACGACCGTAACGACAAAACCGTTGAAGCTTTTAAGCAAAGCGGCTTCAATGTCGTTCACGTTACCGATCTGCTGCCAGAGTTTGAAAGCGGCGCGTTAAATCCCCAGGATTTGAAGGACACGTTGATATTAATGCCATCAGCCGAGCTTTCGCGTGCGCGGGGCGGCTTCCATTGCATGAGCATGCCGCTCAAACGTGATTCAATTCTTTAGTGTTCATGGTTCATAGATGATAGTTCATAGTATCTCTATCTGAACCATAAACTGCCATGACCTATGAAACATTAAATATTGAACAAATGCAAAGCACAAATAACCTATTAATGATACGCCCGGTGGCGTTCGGCTTTAACGCCCAAACTGCCCAAAGTAACGCCTTTCAGAAACAGGATGCTGACCAGCAGGCAGTGCAGCAAAAGGCGCAGCAGGAGTTTGACGATTTTGTTAAGGTGCTGCGCGATAACGATGTAAACGTAACGGTAATAAACGACACTGCCGAACCCCATACCCCCGACTCTATCTTTCCCAACAACTGGATCTCGTTTCATGATACGGGCGATATATTCCTGTACCCTATGCAGGCCGAAAACCGCCGCCTGGAACGCCGGGAGGATATCATCCGCCAACTGGAAGGTAACTTTAAGGCCAATCATGTGATAGATCTGAGTCGTCACGAAGCAAAAAATCAGTTTTTAGAAGGCACCGGCAGCATGGTGCTGGACAGGGAGAATAAAATAGCCTATGCCTGCCTGTCGCCCCGTACCAATGCCGAAGTATTGAAAGCCTTTTGCGATTACACCGGATACAAAGCGGTAACCTTTGATGCCGTCGACCAAAACGGGAAAGCTATTTACCATACCAATGTGTTGATGGCCATTGGCAGCGGGTTTGCAGTGATTTGTCTGGATAGCATCGCCAACGCGCAGGAAAAAGATGCAGTTATCTCTTCACTAAAATCGACAGGCAAAGAGGTAATCGATATTACTTTCGATCAGATGAACCATTTTGCGGGCAATATGCTGGAAGTAAAAAATAAGAATGGTGATGTCCTGGTGGTAATGTCCCAGGCCGCCTTTCAGTCATTAACCGCTCAGCAAAAAACGACTTTAGAAAAGTATGGCAAGTTGGTATATGCTGATATCAGCACCATTGAAACCAACGGCGGCGGCAGCGCACGATGTATGATGGCCGAGGTGCATTTGGAGGTTATGGATTAGCCAGTTGAGCGCTGTGGTTATCTTCTGATAATCAAATGTCGTATATATGACGTATAGATACCGCTTGCTGAAAGAGCTTCGTCGGTAGTACATTTGTACAATATATCGGTAAGGAAAGACATGAGCATCGCAAAAAACATTAAACAATTAAGGATACAAAACGGGTTAAGTCAGGATAAACTCGCCGAGTTGGCGCAGATAAGTTTGCGCACCGTTCAAAGGATTGAAAGTAATGAGACCGAACCACGTGGATATACATTGCAACAAATTGCCGGCGCATTAGGTACCACCCCGTTGTTATTAGGCGCCGCAATTCAAACAGAACCTATCGCTGCCGATTCACAAGGGAAAACCTTTATCACAATTTTAACCCTTTCGGCATTGTGTTTCATTATATTTCCGCTGCTTGGCATTATTATACCCTTTATTTTTTGGATGCTAAAAAGAGGTCAAATAGCTAATATTGATAAAATTGCGAAACGACTTCTATTAGCTGAAAGCATTTGGTGCCTGTTGCTGGGGCTCCTTTACACTACGTTATTCAGCAATGTACGTTTACCATCCTTTCATAGAATAGGCCGACCGGAAATGATATTGATAACAGCATGTTTGCTTTACCTTGCGAATATCATTTTTATTTTGGTGAATGCATTTAAAAATAACCCTAAAGGGCCCGTTATAGTTTAACCTTTTCGCTGGCGCACTCGTGCTGGCTATCTTTTATAATTTACTATCCTTGTTGGTATCCTCACCAACAAGCCGCCACGCATAAAAACTTTGCATTTAGCCGTCCTAAGTGTTGTTGATCATTACGCTAACAAACACTAAGCAGTCCCGGTAATCACATAATCCTGCAAATCAAGGTTCAGAAAAGAACCCTCTCAAATAAATTACATTCCTACTATAAAAATTCCACCCAACAAATAGCAAATAAATCCGTTTAAAATATACATTTGCACCAAATTTTAAAGAATGCAGAGTTACCAGGAATTTCTTGACCTGAGCGTTGGTTTCCCACAGGATGGTTTTGAGATAATAGAGGACGAACTTTATTTTAACGACCTCAATTTAATGGAGATGATTGAAACGTATGGCACCCCCCTGCGTTTTACTTATCTGCCTATAATCAGTAAGAAAATACAGCAGGCAAAGCTGCTTTTTCAGCAAGCTATTATTAAAAATAACTACCGCGGTACCTATAAGTATTGCTATTGCACCAAAAGCTCGCACTTTAAGCATATTGTAGAAGAAGCCCTGCGTAACGATATCCACCTGGAAACATCGTCGGCTTTTGATATGCCTATGATTGACGCGCTGGAGAAAAAAGGCGCTTTAAGCAAGGATATGACCGTTATTTGCAACGGCTTTAAGACCTTCCAGTACAAGCAGTATATTATTGATATGCTGCACGATGGGTTCAAGAACATCATCCCGGTACTGGACAATAAAGAAGAATTTAACCTATACGATGACGAGGTCGAACTGGATACGCCCTGCAATCTGGGCATACGTATAGCGGCTGAAGAGCAGCCCGACTCGCAGTTTTACACCTCGCGCCTGGGTGTGCGTATGGAGGACGTGATAGACTTTTATCATAATAAGATAGAGAACAATCCAAATTTCCAGGTAAAATTGCTGCATTTCTTCATCAACTCGGGTATTTCAGACACCCCTTACTATTGGAACGAGCTAGAGAAATACGTAACGCTTTACTGCAAATTCAAAAAGATAAATCCGCATTTAGATACGCTGGATATCGGCGGCGGCATGCCTTTCAAAGATTCGCTGGTGTTTGATTTTGATTACGAGTACATGATTAACGAGATCGTAAGCCGTATAAAAGAGATCTGCGCCGAGCACGACACCATGGAACCGGACATTATTACCGAATTCGGTAAATATACGGTTGCCGAAGCTTCGGGCATATTGTACAAAGTATTGGGCCGCAAGCAGCAGAACGATCGCGAAAAGTGGCTGATGCTGGATGGCTCGTTCATTACCAACCTGCCGGATGTTTGGGCGCTTAACCAAAAATACATCCTTTTGCCTATTAATAACTGGGACAGCGAATACGAACGTGTTAACCTGGGTGGCATCACCTGCGACGGCCAGGATTATTACAACCAGGAGGCCCACATGAACAGCGTATATATGCCAAAAACCCGTAAGGTGCAGTACCTGGGCTTTTTTAATACCGGCGCCTACCAGGAAGTACTGAGCGGCTACGGCGGCATACACCACTGCCTGCTGCCATCACCAAAACACGTTATTATACGGCGCAACAGGGACGAAACCTTCAATTTTGAGGTATTTGGCGAAGAACAAAATAGTAAACAGGTATTAAAGATACTGGGCTACACTACTTAAGATGTTGTCCTGTCAGATATTAAAGCACCGCCAAAGCGGTGCTTTTTTGTTTTACGAGACCCTACAACACGCGTTGCCGCGCAAAGTGTTCACGTTCGGCGCACGTGAACACCGTGAACACACGTGAACACCTGGTAATCAATCATTTAATATTTATGGTGACAATACCGTGTCACCATACCAACACGTCATTGCGAGGTACAAAGCAATCTCTTTAGGCAGGCTGCCTACTTTTCCATCGGGAGATTGCTTTGTACCTGGCAATGACGGCTCTTTTTATCACCTCCGTGTTTTCTTACTTTGTGCAAGCTGTAGTTAAATCTAATCCTTCTTTCCCAACTTTTTTTAAATAAATTCTACTAATTCCGTATACTATATATATATTTGGGGAATTAAAATGAAGCAAATACAAATTACATATCATAACAACCTGATTAACTGCTGTATGTGGGCGGATACATCATGGCTGTAAATGTGTAAATAGATAATATTCGCCTCTTCAGCCACAGCCGAAGGGGCTTTTTTTTGAGTTAACTAAATTACGTACCGAATATGCAAAGCTTCAGAACAGAACTGGAGAACCCTATAGTGGAACAGGACATCATAGACCTGGAAAGAAAGATCCGTGCGTTCCGCGAGGGCAAAATACACGACGAAAAGTTCAGGAGCCTCCGCCTGGCGCGCGGGGTTTATGGCCAAAGGCAGCCCGGTGTACAAATGGTGCGTATTAAACTACCGTTTGGCAAGGTTACTTTTAAACAGCTTTTAAAAATTGCCGACATAGCCGACGAGTATGGCAGCGGCAACCTGCACCTTACCACGCGCCAGGATATCCAGATACATTATGTTAGCCTGGACCGTACACCGCAGTTATGGGCCGAACTGGAGCAGGACGACATTACCCTGCGCGAAGCTTGCGGCAATACCGTGCGTAACGTAACATCGTCCCCCACCTCCGGGATCGATCCGCTGGAACCGTTTGATGTTTCGCCGTATGCACAGGCAACTTTCGAATATTTCCTACGCAACCCCATCTGCCAGGAAATGGGCCGCAAGTTTAAGATCTCCTTCTCATCAAGCGAGGCTGATACTGCTTTCTCCTACATCCATGATATTGGCGCGATACCTACAGTAAACGAAGCCGGGGAACGCGGGTTTAAGATACTGTTAGGCGGTGGCCTGGGCGCCCAGCCACTATTGGCCAGCCCCGTAGAAGAATTTTTACCCGAGGATCAGCTGATACCTTATATCGAGGCGATCATCCGGGTGTTTGACCGCCATGGCGAGCGCAATAACCGTAACAAGGCACGTTTAAAATATCTTATCCAAAAAATAGGTTTAGATGAAGTATTGCGCCTGGCCCGGGAAGAGCGCACCGCCCTAAAAGTAAAAAGCTTAAAAATTAACCGCGACGCTGTACCGCAGCCTGCGCTGCCGGAAGATAACGTTTACAGCGATGTAGAAATTACCAACCCGTTCCGTTACGAGCAGTGGCTGGCTACCAATGTTTTTGAACAAAAGCAGGCCGGTTTTTATGGCGTTTACATTAAAGTTACCGTGGGCGATATCCCAACCGCGGTGGCCCGCAAACTGGTGGCCGCCATACAGCCCTACGCCGCCGACGAGATCCGTATCACGCAGAACCAGGGGCTCCTGCTAAAATATTTGCGAAAAGAAGCGTTGCCTGCCTTATATGAGGGTTTAAATGCGCTCAATTTCGCTACTCCGGGTTTCGACAGTGTTGCCGATGTTACTACGTGCCCGGGCACCGATACCTGTAACTTGGGCATCAGCAACAGTATGACCATGGCGCGCGTGCTGGAAGATCTGATCTATAACGAATACGACGAGTTTGTTACCAACCGCGATATCAAAATAAAAATAAGCGGCTGTATGAACAGCTGTGGTCAGCATGGCCTGGCGCATATAGGCTTTCACGGCAGCTCGCTTAAGGCGGGCACAAAAGTGTTACCGTCGGTACAGGTAATGCTGGGAGGCGGCACCGTTGGTAACGGCGTTGGCCGCATCGCCGAAAGGGTAATAAAAGTGCCGTCAAAAAGGGCAACGCATGTATTAAGGACTGTTTTGGATGATTATAAAACTAATTCCATATCAGAAGAAACCTTCCACGCTTATTACGACAGGCAGGGTAAAGATTATTTCTATCGCCTGCTAAAACCCCTGGCCGACCTGACCACCCTAACCGACGACGAGTTTGTTGACTGGGGCCACCAGGAAACCTATGTATCGGCCATTGGCGTGGGAGAATGCGCAGGGGTGATCATCGACCTGGTAGCTACCCTGTTATATGAGTCGGAGGAGAAACTGGGCTGGGCAAACACTTCATACGATAATGGGGCCTGGTCTGATGCTATTTACCATGCTTACAATACCTTCATCAGTGCTGCCAAGGCATTATTGCTTGATAAGGGTGTTAACAGCAGCACACAGGCAGGCATTATCCGCGAGTTTGATAATCATTACGTTTCAACCGGGGAGATCAATTTAGACGGCACCTTTAACGACCTGGTGCTACAAATAAATAAAAACGAACCTTCGCAAGAGTTTGCCGCTGCTTACAAACAGCAGGCTGCAGATTTTTTAGAAGCAACAAAATTAAAAAGAGAGGCAGTGTTGCAGCTATGATAAACAACGATACCAATACGATAAAACAAGCACGCATTACCCTTGTTGGCGCCGGCCCCGGCGATGCGGAACTGATCACGTTAAAAGGCATTAAAGCCCTGCAAACCGCAGATGTGGTTTTATATGATGCCCTGGTGAACGACGAACTGCTGGAAATTGCCCCCGCAAACTCCACTAAGATATATGTAGGAAAACGCTCGGGCGATCATACCTTTTCGCAGGATAATATCAACAGACTAATGGTTGATTACGCCTTAAATTACGGCCATGTGGTACGCTTAAAAGGCGGCGACCCCTTTGTGTTTGGTCGCGGGCACGAGGAACTGGATTTTGCCGCGGAGTATAATATTCCTACGCAGGTAGTTCCGGGAATTTCAAGTTCGATAGGTGTACCCGGATTACAGGGCATTCCTGTTACCCACCGGGGGCTAAGCGAAAGTTTTTGGGTGGTTACCGGTACTAAAAGTGATGGTAAAATATCCGCCGACCTTTACGATGCCGCTAAAACCAGCGCTACAATTGTAGTGCTGATGGGTATACACAAGCTTGCACAAATTGCAGAGATTTTTATAAACGAAGGCAAAGGCCAATTGCCTGTTGCCGTGATACAAAGCGGCACCACCGTTAACGAAAAGGTAGTTATTGGCGTAGCCGATAACATTGCAGACCTGGCTGCCCAACAGGGTATCACCTCTCCTGCCCTTATTGTGTTGGGCGAAGTAGTATCGTTACATCCGCAGTTTAAATTGATAAAAGAAGTTTATGACGTTGTTGCCGCAAGATAATGGTTTAACAGCAGTAGAGCCGCAACAAACACAGGGCAACCAATTGTTCCCGGTGTTTTTAAAGCTTAATAACCTGCATGTTGCGCTGGTTGGCGGTGGCAAGGTTGGTTTGGAAAAGCTAACGGCGTTGCTGCAAAACAGTCCTGCCGCTGCTGTTACCATTATTTCTAAAGATTTTTTACCTGCTGTGCATGTACTGGTGGCACAATACCCGATGGTAAAGATCGTGCAAAAATCATTTACCGATAATGATCTTGACAATGCCGACATTGTGATAGCCGCTACAAACGACAGCGAACTGAACAAATACATCCGCCAGGCGGCGCACGACCGCAAACTGCTGATAAACGTAGCGGATAAGCCGGAACTGTGCGATTTTTATTTAGGCTCCATCGTACAAAAGGGCGACCTTAAAATTGGCATTTCTACCAACGGGAAATCACCAACCATAGCCAAACGCCTTAAAGAAGTTTTAGGCGACGCCCTGCCCGCCGACCTGGATATTACCCTGCAGCAAATGAACGAGGTGCGCAACACCCTGGCAGGCGATTTTACCCATAAGGTAAAAGAGCTGAACCGGGTAACCGCTGTGCTGATAGGCGGGCAAAAACCGCCGAGCAATAAAAATCTTAAGTTATTGGTTTGGGGTGCATCTATCGCCTTTTTGTTGATCGCCATTGCGGCCTTATGGTTTAAAGACCCCGCGTTCAGGGGTTACGTAGAAACCATTTCGCCGGTGTTTTATTACTTCCTGGGGGCAGGTTTTTTGTTTGCCCTGGTAGATGGTGCCATCGGCATGTCGTATGGGGTAACATCAACCACTTTTTCGCTTTCAATGGGCATCCCGCCCGCTTCAGCAAGTATGGGGGTACACTTATCCGAAATTATGAGCAACGGCATAGCAGGCTGGATGCATTACCGCATGGGCAACGTAAACTGGAAACTGTTTAAGTTATTATTGATACCCGGTATCGTGGGCGCGGTAGCCGGGGCGTATTTATTATCCTCATTAGAGCATTACGCGCAATACACCAAACCTGCAGTATCACTTTATACCCTGATACTGGGTACCGTTATCCTGAAAAAAGCTATCGACCTTAACCGTAAACACAAAACCGAAAAAATAAAAAAAATATCGCTGTTGGGTTTAGGGGGCGGCTTTATTGATGCTGTTGGCGGCGGCGGCTGGGGTTCTATTGTTTTATCTACACTCATTGCCGGCGGCCGCCATCCCCGTTTTTCGTTGGGTACCGTAAAGCTTTCGCGATTCTTTATCGCGCTCATGAGCTCGCTTACCTTTATCACTATGCTCAACAGCTCGCACTGGGATGCTGTGGCAGGTTTGGTTATTGGCAGCGCGCTGGCATCGCCGATAGCTGCACGCATCTCTAACAGGATCTCGGCAAAAGCCATTATGCTGTCGGTTGGGGTAATTGTTATCCTTATCAGCATCCGTAGTATCATTAACTTTTTAATCAGGGTAATATGATGGTGGCTACCGATTACATATCGCGATTGGTGAACGGCAAACACCCGGTGGATGCCCTGCATGCTTTAGCAGAGTTGTTTACCGGCGAGATCGTTTTTTCGACCAGTTTTGGATGGGAAGACCAGGCAATATCGCACATGATATTTGCCAATAATATCCCCATAAAGGTTTTCACGCTCGAAACCGGCCGCCTGTTCCCCGAAACTTATTATGTGTGGAACCGCACTATGGAGATCTACGGCAAGCCTATCCATGCGTACTATCCGGATAATAACAAGCTGGAGCAAATGGTGAACGCCAAAGGCCCAAACAGCTTTTACGAGTCGGTTGATAACCGTAAAGAGTGCTGTGGCATCCGTAAGATAGAGCCGCTGCACCGCGCGCTGGCAGGCAACCAGTGCTGGATAACCGGCATCCGTGCCGAGCAATCGCCCAACCGTGAGGATATGCACAATGTGGAATGGGATGCAGGCAACCTCCTTATTAAGTTCCATCCCATTTTCCGCTGGACATTAGAGGATGTAAAAGCTTACATCAAACAATATAATATCCCCTACAATACATTGCATGATAGGGGTTTCCCAAGTATTGGCTGCCTGCCCTGCACCAGGGCGGTACAGTCCGGCGAAGATTTTAGGGCCGGGCGCTGGTGGTGGGAAGACCAAAGCAAAAAAGAGTGTGGTTTACACGTTACGTAAGCTGAAAGCTGAAAGAATAAAGCCGAAAGCTGGAAGACTGAAGATGCACGGCAAAAAGCCTTTCGCTTTCTGCTTTAAGCTTTAGACTATAAAAAATAAGTATAAAATGAGCAAATACCGGTTAGATTACCTGGACGAGTTAGAAGCAGAGGCCATATATATTCTGCGCGAAGTAGCGGGGCAGTTTGAAAAACCTGCGTTGTTATTTAGCGGCGGTAAAGATTCTATCACCCTGGTGCATTTGGCTTTAAAAGCCTTTCGGCCGGGTAAGTTCCCTTTCCCGCTGGTTCATATAGATACAGGTCACAATTTTGAAGAAACAATTGCTTACCGCGATGAAATGATAGCCCGCATCGGCGAAAAGCTGATCATCGGCCATGTGCAGGACACTATTGACGAAGGAAAGGTAGTGGAACAAAAGGGAAAAAACGCCAGCCGCAACCCTTTGCAAACCGTTACCCTGCTGGATACCATTGCCAAACACGGTTTTGACGCCTGTATTGGCGGCGCCCGCCGCGACGAGGAGAAGGCCCGCGCCAAAGAGCGTATCTTTTCGGTACGGGACGAATTTGGCCAGTGGGACCCAAAACGCCAGCGCCCCGAGCTTTGGGATATTTACAACGGCAAGATCCACAAGGGCGAGAACGTGCGCGTATTTCCGATAAGCAACTGGACGGAGCTTGATGTATGGAACTACATCCGCCGCGAAAACATTCCGTTGCCTACGATCTACTTTGCACATCAGCGCGATTGTATCACCCGCAACGGTCAGCTAATGGCAGCGTCGCCATTTTTAAACATGGATGAAGATGATGTGATAGAGCGCCGTAACGTGCGTTTCCGCACCGTTGGCGACATGACCTGTACTGCAGCTGTCGAATCGTACGCTTTTGAGATAGACGACATTATCGACGAGATAGCATCCTCAAAAATCAGCGAACGCGGCGCCCGCATGGACGATAAAGTAAGCGAAGCCGCTATGGAAGACAGGAAAAAGGGAGGATATTTTTGATTTCGGATTTACGATTTGGGATTTGTGTATAGCGCATATCTCAATTGAAAACCTACCAAAAATCAAAATGTAAATAAATCCGAAATCGTAATTCTAAAATCTAAAATCCAACAATGGATATACTAAAATTTATAACCGCAGGCAGTGTAGACGATGGCAAAAGCACGCTGATCGGTCGTTTGTTATACGATAGCGAAGCTATCCTGGCCGACCAACTGGAGGCCCTGCATGCATCAAACCGCAAGAACGACGACGGCAGTATTGACCTTGCCATTTTAACCGACGGCCTTAAAGCCGAGCGCGAGCAGGGCATTACCATTGATGTAGCCTACAAATATTTTGAGACCGATAAGCGTAAATTTATTATTGCCGATGCGCCCGGGCACATCCAGTACACCCGTAACATGGTTACCGGTGCCAGCAACGCGGCGTTAGCCATTATCCTGATAGATGCCCGTAAGGGTGTTGTGGAGCAAACTACACGGCATTCGTTTTTGGTGTCGCTGCTGCAAATACCGCAGGTGGTGGTTGCCATCAACAAAATGGATATGGTTGATTACAGCGAGGATGTTTTTAAAAAGATCCTATCAGACTATAAAAAGCTGGCAGCCAAGGTTAACCTGGAGAATGTTACCTACATACCGGTAAGCGCTTTAAAAGGTGATAATATTGTTTACCCGTCATCAAAAATGAGCTGGTACCTGGGCGATAGCCTGCTGCAGCATTTAGAGAATGTAGAACTTAAAATAGACGATTCATCGGCACATGCCCGCCTGCCTGTACAATGGGTGGTGCGCCCTCAAACGGATGAACTGCACGATTACCGCGGCTATGCCGGCCGTGTATCAAGCGGATCGTTCAAGGTAAACGACAAGGTTACGGTACTCCCTTCTGGTTTTAGCTCCACTATTTCGAAAATTGAAGTTTATGATAAACAGCCCGAAGAAGCTTTGGCGGGCATGTCGGTAACGGTACACCTGCAGGACGATATTGATATCAGCCGGGGCGACATCATTGTTAACAGCGCAGGGCAGCCGCAACTAAGCAACGTTATCGAGGCGGACCTGTGCTGGATGGATACTCGCCCGCTGGATACCTCGCTTACCTATTTGGTGCAGCACAATACCAAAACCATCCGCTGCAAAATACAGGAGATAATATACAAAGTGAATATTAACACGCTGGAAAAGGACTTTGATGAAGAGTTTAAACTGAATGATATTGGCCGTATCGTAATAAAAACCGCCGAGCCTTTAGCTTTCGACCCCTACCAGGTAAACAAAGCCAATGGCGGCGCTATTATTATCGATAGCCGCACCAATGTAACCGTAGGCGCGCTGATGCTGCGCCAGTCGGTAGAGTAACCGGAATAATTTCCAATTATTATATAAACCGTTAAGTGAGGTAAGAAGACCCTGTGCGAGGTGCAACTCGTGCGGGGTTCTTGCGTTTAAGTGCCCCCTGGCTATCCTAACTGGTTTCAGTATTGCTCTTCAAAAGTCAGCAAAGCGATTCACACCTGCTATAAACCGGCTCAGGCTTTTTTAACAAACACCGATTTAAGCGCCATTGCACCAAAACCATCTATTTTGCAATCGATGTTGTGATCGCTGTTCACCAAACGGATGTTTTTAACCTTTGTGCCGGCTTTGATAGTTTGCGAAGTGCCTTTTACAGGGAGGTTTTTGATGGTTACTACGGTGTCGCCATCCTGCAGAATATTGCCGTTACTATCTTTAACCACAAAACCGTCCTCAGCTCCTTGTTCTTCTGTGGCGGGCCATTCGTGTCCGCATTCCGGGCAAACCAGCATGCTTTCAAGTTCATAAGTATAGGGTGATTTGCAGACCGGGCAAGGGGCTAATTCGCTCATCGTTTTTGAATTTATTAAGGGCGCAAAGTTAACAATTCCGCCTACAACGCGAATAGCTATCAATAGTAACAGGTTCGTCCCCACGATAATTATTCCCACAAAAAAAGCGGGCAGCTCGCCCGCCCGCTTTTCGAAAAACTAAATTATACCTAAAAAACAAATAGGATCTTTATGTAAAGTCCGGGGTCTTTAGTCCGAAGTAGCTCCACACCTAACTTCAGACTTTGGACTTGAAACTTAAGACTTAAAACTACTTCCCGCTCAGCAACCCATCAAGCGTAACCGATGCGTAGTATATGCCGCCAATGGTTGGGCCGCCAGCGTATTGGATGTAGCGTTTGTTGAATATATCTGTAGCGCCGACCTTGAACGTGGCATGGTACACCGGTACGTTCAAGGTAACCTGTGCATCAAGCGTGTGGATGGCGGGCACGGTTCCGGTGACCAGCGGACTTTCCCACAGGTAGGCCTGCTGCCATTTGTACACCAGGTTAAAGCCCAGGTTTTTGACTACCTCGCGGTTGCCGAACGAAAAATTACCGCTCCACTCGGGTGTATTAAAGCCTGTAACAAAAATATCTGAGGTTTGCTGCGCTTTCAGTTTATTGAAGCTAACGTTGCCCGATACGGTATATTTTTGATAGAAATTGTAGCTTAATCCGGCCGAAGATCCGTAGTTGTTATAAATGTTTTTGGCATTGGTATAAACCCGGTAACGGCTCTGACCCGCGCTTGCGGCATTATTGGCAGTGGCGGTTGTAGGGTCGCGGTTAATATCCAGCATGGCTAATACGGCCGCATCTGAGCCCACTGTTGCTGCGTTCGGCACAAATACTTGTACCTGGCCTAAAAAGCCGTTATAGCGGTTAGCATAGGCATCTATGTCCACAAAAACTTTGTTATCGAAAAAGATTCCTTTATAACCAACCTCAAACGAAGTGATCTGTTCGGGCCGGGCCTTCGGCAGGTCGGCTACTTTTAACAAGCCACGGTTAGCCAGGGCGGTGGCATCGTCTCCGGTGGTCGACTGTGCCTTTACAGCGGCATTAAAGGCGGTTACCGATTGCTGCGTGTAGCTATTGTTCAGGTAGCCCAGTCCTTCATTAATAAACTCCAGGCTGCCCACACGTTTTACACGGCCGTTATTTACATATGATAGCGCCTCGAACAACGACGGAAAGCGATAACCGTTCTGGAATGTAAACCTGAAATTATGGTTTTGCGTTGGAGAATAAACCGCTGCCAGTCTTGGTGTAAATTTGGGATCGAAGTACGGGTTACGGTCCCATCGGATAGAGCCGAAAAGCTTTAATTTATCGTCAAATAAGGTTTTGGTAAGCTGGGTAAAAGCGCCATACTTTTTATAGGTTACATTATCGCCGAAGCTCCCATCAGCAAAAGGGGTGTTCCTGTCGGCAATGGGGCGGTTAAAGTCCACAAAATTATTCCCATCGGGGATGATGTTGTAAACACGTACGTCGGCACCAACCAGCAGGTCAACAAACTTTACTTTTTTGGTAAGGTCCCACTGGGCTTCGGCGTTAAATAAATGGCTTTTTTGTACCAAAGCGGCCCCGCCGGTAACCGGCGCGTTAGGTATCAGACTCGATTTTATATCCCAGTTATTGATACCGATAATGGTTTTGCGCAGATCGTTAAAGGCCTGTGTACCCGGCTCTACCCTGCCCGCATCTGCTGCGGCTCGGGCCGCATCACTCGCAGCAGCCAGGTTAGCAGATGTTAAAGCCCCGCCATGCGCATTTGCATACGCGGTTAACGCGTTTTTGTAAGATGTTCCCCATGCGGAATTGCTGGCGTGGTTTAGATCCAGGTTATCGGCCAGGGGCTTAACGTTAAAAGAGTTACCCGTGTTTTCGATAGATTCATACGCCCGTACCAAAAAGTCGGCACCTTTCAGTTCAACCTTATGATTTTGTACCGATGCGCCATTCAGGGATATTTTATTACCCCGCTGAAAAACCCCGTCCATAGTGCCATACCGGTAGGTGTACGACAGCTGGGTTGTCGGGGTAATTTTATAGGCGAGCGTACCATCCAGCTTTAAATTGGTAACCTTGGGATCAACCAGGTCCACTTCGTTATAACCCGTACGGGCAACGGTCAGGTTTGGCCTGGCAACGCCATCAACCACAATGCCCTTTATAGATACGGTGTTGCTGCCGGCAAGCGCGTCGTCGCCGTATTTGTTCCAGCCATCATAAGCGGCGTTGCTGGCGCCGGCAAGTTCAGGATAGGCCGGATTGGCTGTTTTAAGGTTACCGGGGTTTTGATCCAACCGGGTGTTAGATTGCCAGTCGGTGCCGGTTAAATAACTGGCATTCACTTTAAAGGCGAATTTATCGTTCCAGGCTTTTGCAAAGCGGATAGCGGTTTCATTAATGGCACTTGGCTTAGCGCCTATGCCATCTACATGATTGATACCCGTGCGATGGTAAAAGCTAAGCCCCTGTGTTTTAAATGGGTCTTTGGTAAACAAATTCGATAACCCATTGATAGCATTTGTACCATACAAGGCAGCGGCAGCGCCGGGAGTAATTTCGATGCTGGCTATATCCAGTTCGGTAGGGCCAATGGCGTTGCCAAGAGGTACGCCAAGTGTGGCCGACTGCATATCTACCCCGTCAGCTAATTGCATGAACCTAAAGTTGTTAGGGCTGTTAAAGCCGCGCGTATTGGGCACTTTCATGGTGATACTGGTGGTGGTCATTTGCACCCCTTTCACGTTTTCCAGCGCATCGTAAAAGCTTGGGCCGGGCGATTGTTTAAGGGCGGTGATGCTCAGCTTTTCGATAGCCACCGGCGACCGTAAAAGCTTTTCTTCCCTTCGGGATGCGGTAACCACCACCTCGTTTATTAATAAAGCCTGGGTGTTAAGCTGCACATTTAAAGCGCTTTGCGCGTTCTTTATCACAAACTCCTGGGTTTGAAAACCTACCGCGCTAAACACCAGCGTGAATGGAAGTTTAGCATTAGTTTGAAGCGTAAACCTGCCGGCGGTGTCGGTGGCGGTGCGGTTATCGGTACCTTTTATAGATACCGTTGTACCTGTTAGCGGCTGGCCGTGGTCGTCGTTTACCTTGCCGCTCAGGGCGTAGTTACCATTTAGCTGGGCCATTGCCGCGCCCGGCAAAAGGGTTAAAAAAAGCACAATGATCTTATAGAAATTCGTAAAGGATCTCATGGAATAAGGTTGAAAAAATTGAAGAAAATTCTGTTGTTTTCGGGGTGTATTAACAACAACAGCATGCAGTTGGGCACTGCATTCGGGGTATGAAAAGTAACAAGGGCATAGATAAATAATACATTGTCTATAGAATAAGTAGACAAAAGTAAAAAATGTTCTGTACCGTCCAAATATTTTTATAAAAAATAATATTTTAATCTTACGTGATGCCTGATATTTATTACAACTACGCAATAAAAAGGGATGATGAGTAACCCACCTACCCGGTTGGTATTTATATATTTCCCATCCGAATCCAACGGCAAATTGTTATTATTGTCGACTAAATCGCTATACATTAATGTCATTCAACTACCGGCGCATTATTATCAAAATAGGTTCGAACGTTATTACCCGTGCAGATGGCCTGCCCGATGCAGAGCGTATTGCCCATTTGGTAAACCAGATAGCCGAAATTAAAAGGCAGGGTATCGAAGTGATACTGGTATCGTCGGGCGCGGTAGCATCCGGCAGGAGTTTGATATCGGTTTCCGAAAAATCAGACGCGGTGGCCGTGCGGCAATTACTTGCCTCTATAGGGCAGGTAAAACTGATCAATACCTATTCACAGCTATTCGAAAAATTTAAGCTGCTTTGCTCGCAGGTACTGGTAACCAAAGAGGATTTCCGCGACAGGCTTCATTACCTGAATATGCGTAACTGCCTGGAAATATTGTTGCAGTATAATGTTATCCCGGTAATAAACGAGAACGACGTGGTATCGGTAACCGAACTGATGTTTACCGATAATGATGAACTTGCCGGGCTGATAGCGGCCATGCTGAACGCGCAGGCCCTCATCGTGTTAACCAATGTAGACGGCGTTTACACCGGCGACCCAAAACTGGCCACATCATCGGTAATTACCGAAGTAAACGATGCGGGAATAGATTTTTCTTCCTTCGTAAGTTCGGGGCGCTCGCAGTTTGGCCGCGGTGGAATGATCACCAAATCAACCATCGCCCAAAAAACAGCCAAGCTGGGTATAGCGGTGCACATAGCCAACGGTACAAAAGAAAATATCCTTACAGATGTATTGGCTAACAAGGCATTGCATACCTGCTTTACCCCTACTAAAAAAGCATCGGGCAAAAAGAAATGGATAGCCCATTCTGAGAACTCGGCAACCGGTGTGGTGCAGGTGAACGAGGGTGCTAAAACAGTACTTATTTCAAATAAGGCATCCAGTTTGCTACCGGTGGGGATAATTAAAATAATATCGGATTTTAAGAAGGGCGAGATCATTAAGATAACCGACGAGCACAACAAAACCATAGGCCTGGGGCTGGCTGAGTACGGGTCGGACAAAGCCCGCGAACTAACCGGTAAAAAAAACCAGAAGGCACTGGTACATTACGATTACCTTTATTTGCAGGGATAACATGGATTACAAACACTATTTTGAAAATGCTTTAATTGCCGGCCGTAACGCCGCCCTGTCCCCGGCTGTTATTAACCAGGTGTTGCTTGATGTGGCCAGGGCCGCAGTTGAACAAACGGATTACCTGTTGCAGGAAAACAAAAAAGACCTGGAACGCATGGACCCTGCCGACCCCAAATACGATCGCCTTACACTTACTGCCGCAAGAATAAAAGCAATAGCCGCCGATATGGAGAACGTGGCCGGGATGGATAGTCCGCTGGGTAAAGTGTTATCAGAAACAACCCTTCCTAATGGCTTGCATATTAAAAAAGTACGCGTACCCCTGGGTGTAGTTGGCGTAATTTACGAAGCACGGCCAAATGTTACTTTTGATGTTTTTGCGCTGTGTTTTAAAACCGGCAATATCAGCATATTAAAGGGAGGCAGCGATGCAGCTTTTTCGAACCGTGCCGTTATGAAGGTCATTCACGGGGTTTTATCCGGACACAATATCGATGTTAATTTTGCCACCCTGCTGCCTGTTGAACGTGAAGCTACGGAGGCTTTGTTGAATGCGGTAGGTTATGTGGATGTGCTGATACCCCGGGGCAGCCAATCGCTTATAAATTATGTACGTAACAGCAGCAAGGTGCCCGTGATAGAAACCGGTGCAGGCATTGTGCACACCTATTTTGATGAAACCGGCGACCTGGAGAAAGCCATCGCCATTGTGGATAACGCCAAAACCCGCCGGGTAAGTGTTTGCAACGCGCTGGATTGCCTCATCATCAACAGCAAACGGCTGGGCGACCTGCTGCATATAGCCGAACCATTGGGCCAAAAAGGTGTAACAATTTATGCCGATAAAAGGGCTTACGAAGTGCTTGATGGCATATACCCGGCCCATCTTTTGGAAGAAGCTAAGCCCGAACATTTCGGTACCGAGTTTTTATCGATGAAGCTGTCTATAAAAACAGTGGATAATTTAGATCAGGCATTGCATCATATCGCCATAAACAGTTCTAAACACAGCGAGGCTATCATATCTGAGGATGAGCTGAATATCGAGTCTTTCCTGAATCGTGTTGATGCAGCTGCGGTTTATGTAAACACCTCAACCGCCTTTACCGATGGTGCTCAGTTTGGCCTTGGCGCCGAAATAGGCATCAGTACCCAAAAACTGCACGCACGCGGCCCAATGGGGCTCGAAGAACTGACCAGCTATAAATGGATAGTTAAAGGCAACGGGCAGATACGTACGCCTTAATCGCGCTTTCGTAAAAACAAAGCATGGCCTTATGTTTTATATAGTTAGCAACTATATAACCATGAGAAGCAAGGCAAACATCAAAGGGCACCCTATTCATCCTATACTTATACCCTTCCCCATCGCATTTTTGATCGGGACATTAGTTTTCGATATTTTAAGGGTAACCACCGGGAACAGCAGTTACTGGCAAACTGGGGGCTATCTGGAAATTGCCGGGATAATCACCGCGCTTATAGCTGCGATACCAGGCGTTATAGATTACTTCGGGACCGTACCGCCTGATAGCTCCGGTAAAAAGCGTGCCGCAACTCACGGCCTGGTTAACCTTACACTGGTGGTTGTTTTCGCGATAGCATATACGCTTCGGGATGATTCGTCTGTTGGTTTGATCATAGCGCTCGAAAGCGTGGGCACTATTATGCTCTTCGTTTCGGGATGGCTTGGCGGAACACTGGCATACCGCAATCAGATAGGTGTAGATATAAGGTATGCCGGCGCCGGCAAGTGGAACGAGGCGCATATAGCCAACAGCAGCGGTTTAATAGAAGTTGCTGCCGCGGGCGAGTTAAAAACCGACCAGATGAAGCTTATACATATCGGCACCAAACGGATAGTGCTGGGTAACACCGGTAAAGGCTATGTAGCGTTTGAAGACCGTTGCTGCCACAAGGGCGGCTCGTTGGCGGGTGGGGCTATGATATGCGGCACCGTTCAGTGCCCCTGGCATGGGTCGCAGTTTGATTGTAAAACGGGCGCTGTTAAGGCCGGGCCCGCTAAGGATGATATAGCTGTTTACCCTGTTCAGGAAAAGGATGGTGTTGTTTATATAAGTGTTTAGTTAAGCCTTGCACCCCGCGCGCTCTTTTGCAACTAACGCGTACGCAGTTTGCGTTTATCTCGTCACAGACACTTAGAGTTTTAAGCACTTCTTTACAGGCGCGAGATGATAATTTGAATTAGTTCTTCGTTAGGAATGTGTTTGTGTTATATGACCGTCAGTGGATGTACTTTTCTTTTCTCTCAAAAGAAAAAGTACCAAAAAGAAAAGTCGCGGCTGCGTCCTGTTCTGTGAAAGAAGTTGCCAATGCAATGCCTGTACTATCCGAACAGGCCAATGCCGCATTTAAGGTGAGGTTAGGGCAGTGCTTTCCTGGCGGCTGACTTTTCTATAGAAGATTGCCACGCTATCACTCGCAATGACGGTTTATGTTTTCTCTCGTCAGCAAAGCAGCTTCGGGCGAAAGCGGGCAGAACAATGGTGGGTTGTGCGTGGCAAGGGCATTAGGAAATTTTGCTGAAGCGAGGGATGTGCGGCGAAGCGTGGGGCAAAAGCTTCCAGCCCGTGGTTCTGCCCGGTTTGCGGGGTAAAGGCCTTGTGCGGCAAAGAAGCCTTTTTGCTGACTTGAATTTTTGCTTCTTTTGTTTCAAGACAAAACGGCGAAGCCCTCTTGAGCACCTTAAAAAAACAAACAACAGCGAAAAACAAGTAGCCCTCCGCGGCAATGAGCAGGGCAACGTTCATAAAAGCGCAACAGTTTATCTCTTCTTCGTTAGGAATGGCAGTGTTACACCAAGTCGTCAGTGGATGTACTTTTTCTTTTCTCTCAAAAGAAAAAGTACCAAAAAGAAAAGTCGCGGCTGCGTCCTGTTCTGTGAAAGGAAGTGCTTTAGCAATTGCTATACTACTCGAACAGGCCAATGCCGCATTTGGCGGTGACGTTAGGACTGTACTTTTTCTTTTCAGCGGCTTTTCTATCGAAGATTGCCACGCTACGCTCGCAATGACGTTCCGTTTTGTCAGGCATTTAAGAGCGGGGGGCTTCCTGTCAGAGTGAGCGGGCCGGGTGTATGGCGGGAATGACGGTTTAGCTTTTTTCGATGGATTGGAGCGCAGCAAACAATCGAGAAAAAAAGCGTTAAGAACCGGCAGGGCGGGCTGAAGCATCGCTCTGACTTGAATTTTTGCTTCTTTTGTTTCAAGACAAAAGAAGTAGCCCTCCGCGGCAATGAGCGGACCGGCGTTTATAACAACACAAACGCGACCTATTACCTTTATACATGCGGTTGTTAACAGGCCTATCGATGATTGCCACGCTATCGCTCGCAATGACGGTTTACAAGCAAACACCATTTTACCCTCCCCTGACCCAAGCCATCATCACCTTAAACTGTAAAACCTTATCTTTGCAGCCATTATGAGTAAGCACGGTAGGATATTAGTGGCAATGAGCGGCGGAGTTGATAGTTCTGTAGCGGCAGTAATGCTGCACGAACAGGGCTATGAGGTTATCGGCCTTACCATGAAAACCTGGGACTACGCCGCAAGCGGCGGCAGTTCGAAAGAAACCGGCTGCTGCAGTCTGGACAGCATTAACGATGCGCGTGCTTTGGCCGTTGGCTATGGTTTCCCGCATTATATACTGGATATCCGTAATGAGTTTGGCGATTTTGTTATCGATAACTTTGTTGACGAATACCTTGCAGGCCGCACCCCCAACCCCTGCGTACTGTGCAACACCCACATAAAATGGGAAGCCCTTTTAAAACGTGCCGATAAGCTGGATTGCGAATTTATAGCGACAGGGCATTATGCTAATATCCGCCTGCAGGATAACGGCCGGTATGTAATATCAAAAGGTAAAGACGAAAATAAAGATCAATCATACGTGCTTTGGGGCGTATCGCAGCAAAACCTGGCGCGTACCAAATTCCCGTTAGGCAGTTTCTCAAAACCTGAGATCAGACAGATGGCCGTAGATATGGGTCAGCTGGAACTGGCAGGCAAAAGCGAGAGCTACGAGATCTGCTTTGTGCCTGATAACGACTACCGGGCGTTTCTGCGTCATAAAGTTGAAGACCTTGACAAACGTGTTGGCGCGGGTAATTTTGTATTAACAGACGGCACCGTGGTGGGCAAACATCTTGGCTACCCTTACTATACCATTGGCCAGCGCAAGGGCTTAGGCATTGCTTTGGGCAAACCTATGTTTGTAACCAAAATTCAACCCGAGAATAATACCGTTGTTTTAGGCACTATAGAAGAACTTGAAAAGAAAGAAGCATGGGTGCGCAACCTTAACCTGGTTAAATACGAAAGCATCAAAGAACCCATTGAAGCCGTAACCAAAATACGGTACAAGGATGCAGGTACCGAAAGCAAGATAGTGCAGATAGGCGACCACATGAAGGTATCGTTCGATCATATGGTATCAGGCATTGCGCCAGGCCAGTCGGCCGTATTCTACGAAGGCAGCGACCTGCTGGGCGGGGGATTTTTGATTTAATCGTCCTCAGCACGTCATTCCGAGGTACGAAGCAATCTCCTTAAGCTAAACGCTACGCAAAATGTACACCTTCTTAAAGAGATTGCTTCGTACCTCGCAATGACCGTTTTAAAAGCTCAAAAAAGCCTCAAAACTTTCCAGCTTTACAACATTACAAACCTTCAACAGTATAATTAATTTGCGTTTCTAACGCATTTTATGTTTTCTTTGCAAAAAAACACCCGCTTAAATGGCTAAAAATTTACTCATAGTTGAATCGCCGGCGAAAGCCAAAACCATTGAAGGATACCTCGGAAAGGACTTTACCGTAAAATCAAGCTACGGCCATATCCGCGACCTGGTGAAGTCTGAAGATGCTATCGATATCAACAATAACTTCAATCAAAAATATGAGGTACCTGCCGATAAAAAGCAGGTGGTGAGCGAGTTAAAGAAATTGGCTAAAGAAGCAGATGTTGTATGGCTCGCATCCGATGAGGACCGCGAGGGAGAGGCCATATCATGGCACTTATTTGAGACCTTAGGATTAAAAGAACCTGATACCCGCCGCATTGTTTTCCATGAGATAACCAAGCCGGCCATTATGAAGGCCATAGAAAATCCCCGTAAGATAGATTACAACCTGGTAAATGCACAGCAAGCCCGCCGCGTTTTAGACAGGCTGGTTGGTTTTGAGCTATCGCCCGTTTTATGGAAGAAAGTTAAACCATCGCTGTCGGCAGGCCGTGTTCAGTCGGTTGCCGTTAGGCTGATCGTTGACCGCGAGCGCGAGGTAAATAAATTTAAAGCCGAGGCCGCTTTTAAAATTGTGGCGATATTCGGCAAAGGTCGCGATGCTTTTAAAGCTGAACTGCCCGAGCGTTTCAGCAAGCAGGAAGATGCCGAAAAATTTCTGCAGGATTGCATTAACGCCATCTTTGAGATCAAATCGCTGGAGACGAGGCCAACCAAACGCTCGCCCGCCGCGCCCTTTACCACTTCTACCCTGCAGCAGGAAGCGAGCCGGAAACTCGGCTACTCGGTTGCGCGTACCATGCAGGTAGCCCAGCGCTTGTACGAATCAGGATATATCACTTATATGCGTACCGACTCGGTAAACCTGAGCGATACGGCACTTAATGCCGCCGCGGCCGAAATTGTATCGGCCTACGGTGACAAATACCATCAGCAACGAAAGTATAAAACCAAGAGCGCTGGCGCGCAGGAAGCGCACGAGGCTATACGCCCCACTTATTTCAGTAACCATACTATTGATGGCGAAAGCGCCGAAAAACGCTTATATGAGTTGATCTGGAAACGATCCATTGCATCGCAAATGAGCGAAGCGCAGTTTGAGAAAACCGTTGCAAAGATCAGTATATCAACCCGAAAGGAAGACCTGGTGGCCAATGGCGAGGTGATGAAGTTTGACGGTTTCCTGAAAGTTTACCTGGAAGGCAGCGACGACGATGATGAAAACCAAACCGCTGATGGCGAGAACGCTATATTGCCGCCTTTAACAAAAGGCCAGGTTTTAAATCTGCAGGAACTAACCGCTACCGAACGTTTTTCGCGCCCGCCGGCACGGTATACCGAGGCAAGTTTGGTGAAGAAGTTAGAAGAGCTTGGCATCGGCCGCCCCTCTACGTACGCCCCTACTATATCTACCATACAAAACCGCGGTTATGTGGTTAAAGAGGAGCGCGAAGGCCGCCAGCGTAACTTTAGGGTGATGACGCTTAAGGGCGATAACATCATAAAGGAAACCAAAACAGAGAATACCGGCGCCGAACGCGGGAAACTGTTCCCAACTGATATCGGCGCGGTGGTGAACGATTTTTTGGTGCAGCATTTTCATGGCATCGTTGATTTTAACTTTACCGCCAGCGTTGAAAAACAATTTGATGAGATAGCCCAGGGCTTGCAGGAGTGGACGAAGATGATCCGCACCTTTTACAACCCATTTCATAAAGATGTGCAAAGTACTATTGAAACCGCCGACAAGGCAACCGGCGAACGCGAGTTGGGCGTACACCCCGAGAGCGGCAAAAAGGTTTCGGTACGTATTGGCCGTTACGGCCCCTTTGTTCAGGTTGGCGAGAACCCCAGCGACGAAAATGAGGAAAAACCTTTATACGCCAGCCTGCGAACGGGCCAGAGTATTGAGACCATTAGCCTTGAGGAAGCACTTGAACTGTTTAAACTGCCAAAAGTGGTTGGCGAGTACGAGGGTAAGGTGATGAAGGTAGCCATTGGCCGTTTTGGCCCGTACATAAGCCATAACAGCGCTTTTGTATCGTTGCCAAAAGAGATAGATCCGCTTGATGTTACCGAAGAACAGGCCATTGAACTGATTGAGGCTAAACGTAAAAAAGACGCCGAAAGACTTATTAAGTCGTTTCCGGAAGATGAAACTGTTAAAGTTTTAAATGGCCGCTGGGGGCCTTACATTGAATTTGGCAAGCTAAATGTTAAAATACCGAAGGATATTACCGACCCAACTACGCTTACTTACGAACAGTGCAAAGCGTTAGCTGATGCCATGCCTAAGGACGCGAAAAAAGGCCGTTTTGGTAAAACCGTAGCCGCCGCCAAACCCGCGGCAAAAAAAGCGCCCGCAAAGAAAAAAGCGGCGGCGAAAAAGAAGTAATTGTTGAAACGTTTTAAGGTTGAAATGCTGTAAGGTTTAATTTAATTGTCAGCAAGCAACTTTTCAACCTTACAACATTCCAACTTTACAACATATACAACAGCAAAAACAATGATAAAAGACCTTCCACCAAATGTGGTAAAAGATATAGCGGTAGCGGTTGCGTTGGAGGGTGAGAACCCCGAAAGCAAAGTTTGGTATGTGTACCTTATCAACCTTAAGAACCAACCTTTAGAGAATGTGCTGGTAACCTCAAAAGGCTATGGCGAAAAGGATGGTGAACAAGTTAAAACTTCCATCCTGCGCCACTCCTTCCCTGTTGTAGAAGCAAACTCCTACAAGCTTATCGAGCCCATTGACGAGCAAACCTTTGGTTTGAACAACGAGTACTGGCTTAGCTATTACATCGGTAAAGAAATTTTCGATAAAAAATTCATCTTTTTACCGGAAAGCATTGTAGAGGAAAACTTTATAAAACTGCCGGTAGTTAATAAACCCGGCGTAATGATCCGTTAATTATTCAGATCGTAAAGTTGATGTACCGATAACCTGATATCGCTATATAGCTTTTTATATATCGGATATATTTTACCGTAAAGTGCATGGGCCGCTGCATTAGGTTCTATTACATCTTTATGGGCAGCTTCGTTGTTTACAATTTGTTTTATATCCATCCCGAGTGCCTGCATAGCCAGGTAAATTGCCCCTACGGCGGATGCATCTTCTGATTGCAGCAGCACCAGCTTTTTGCCGGTGATATCAGCCAACAGCTGTACCCATGTTGGCGATGATATAAACCCGCCGCTGATCACCAGTTCGGTTACCCGGCTTTCCGCAGATTCAACCGCGAGCAGCACGTCGTTCAGAGCAAAACAGATACCCTCTAAGGCAGCCCTTAAAAAATGCTGCTGTTGATGTTTAAAATTAATATTTATAAAAGCGCCCGAACTTTTGGCATCCCAGACAGGAGCCCGCTCGCCGTACAGGTAAGGTAAAAATACCAATCCATCGCTACCGGGCCTTACGGTTGATATCCGGTTAAAAAGGGTTTTATATGCTTCTTCAGTAATATTGTCAATCTTCAGAAAATCTTTTAAAAGCCAGTTTACAGCCGCGCCGCCATTGTTTACGGCCCCGCCGCTGATAAAGGTATGGGCGTTTAAAAGGTAGTTAAACGTCATGGCGCGATAATTATAAACCGGTGCGCTGCCCCCCACCCTTACAGCGCCGCTGGTGCCAATGGTAAGCGCCCCTACTCCCGGCCCTACCGCATTGCCGCCAAGATTAGCACAGCAGCCATCACTGGCGCCTATAATAAAAGCTGTGTTGGTGTTAACACCGGGTAAAATACCGGTAGATGCCAGGTATCGCTTATGATCGGTATTAACCGGCGCGGAAAGCTTGGCACTTTTTATACCGGCCAAATCGAGCGCTTTGTTATACCATTTTAGTTCCAGTATATCAAACATACCCGTGGCAGAAGCAATTGAATAATCCACCTCGAAAACACCGAACAGCTTAAACCAGACATACTCTTTAACCGAAATGAATTTATGCGCTTGTTTAAACAGGGTACCGGTGTTTTCGCGCATCCATACCAGTTTACACAATGGCGACATGGCATAAATTGCGGTGCCTGTGTGCCGGTACAAGTCTTCGCCGTCAGCAGATGCTTTTATCCGGAGCGCGATATCCGCGCTCCGCGAATCAGACCATAGCATGGCGTCGGCCATGGCGCTGCCATGCTCGTCAACCGGCATAATACTATGCATAGCGCTGCTAAAGCTTATGGCGGCCGGGGCTGCTTTTAACTGCGCGGTGATCTGGGCTACACATTTTACAAAGGCCTGCCATATCCGTTCGGCATCCTGCTCGCTATAACCGGGTTTAGGATTGTTTGTAGGATAATGGTGCTGCGCAACAGCAACTGTTTTGCCATCGGCATTAACAGCCACCGCCTTGGCACTACCCGTGCCTAAATCAACACCAACAAAGTAATTTTGCATAACCCGAAACTAATTTTAACGCTGTGCGTAAACATAGCAGAAGATATTTAAAAAAAATCCACAATGGCAATATTTGTCAACAAATGCATCCCGATATGCGGAATTTAATTCACTATCGAATAAATTACTCTACTTTTAAAATAAAAATCGAATTCGAAATTTTGCGTAGGTAGCTGGGAGATAAATATTTGATGTTTTCCACCCACGGTCTGGAAGTATTTGGCATGATATTTTTTAGGTGATTCCATATAAAAATATCATATTTATAACCAGAAACTACAAATTAGAGTCGGCATGAAAAAAACTTTATTGATTGTTGATGATGATTTGAGTATTTTAAAACTACTCAATTTTATATTATCGAAAGATTACGAGATAGTAGTAAAAAACAACGGTATTGAAGCATTTAGCTGGTTGGAGGATGGTAACATGCCCAAGCTAATTATCTCTGATTTGCAGATGCCTTACTTTGACGGGCAATCGTTTGTTAAAAATGTAAAGATCAGCGGCTTTTATCGGGATATACCTGTCATCCTGCTTTCGGCGGCACATGACCTTGATGAGCAGGTAGCCAGGATGCCTTTTAAAGTTGAGGCCCATATAGCTAAGCCATTTAACCCAACAACCCTAAAAACAGCCATTAACCAGGCCCTGAAAGTTTATGACGAACAAGACAGCAACTGATTGGAACGAAAACTCGAACTCCCAGATCAGGATTGCATACGCAGGCTTGGAACTGAAGGACCTGATAGCTAATGACCTGGCTAACTATTTTCGTATCGCTTTTAACAATACGCTTAAAGACCTTGAGGACTACCTGGGCGATCAGTCGATATTAACCATTCCGGACATTATTTTGGTTGAAGTTGATAAGGACGAAGAATGCTTTGCATTAGTTGACCGGTTAAAGCATAATTTTTTATTGAACGGGGTGATCATTGTAATGCTGTCAACCCATAAAGATAAGCGCCAGGTGCAAAAGGCCATGCAGCTTAAGCTTCACGATTTTTACTCGTACCCCTTCTCTACATCCGACCTTCGCGAAAGGCTTAACTTCCTGGTAAAATTTAAGCTGATAAAGCCAAAACTGTTAGAACTTTCAAAAGAAGTTGATATTACTTATAAAATGCCTTTTGGCAAGCGGTTTCTTGACCTGTTAATAGCCGGCACTATGTTTATTTGTTTGCTGCCCGTAATGCTTATTGTGGCCATCGCCATAAAGTTAGACTCGCGCGGGCCTATACTTTATAAAAGCAAACGTGTGGGGACTGGTTACAAAGTATTTGATTTTTACAAATTCAGGAGCATGCGCACCGATGCCGATCAGCTGCTGGCGCAAATGGCGGTGGAGAATAACCAGTATTCCGCGCAAGAGCAGGGCTCTGGAAAAGCTGCCTTTGTTAAAATAAAGAACGACCCGCGCATTACCAGGCTGGGTAACTTTTTGCGCAGTTCAAGCCTTGATGAGTTGCCGCAGTTGTTTAACATCCTTAAGGGTGATATGTCTGTGGTAGGTAACCGGCCACTACCCGTTTACGAGGCCGAAATGCTTACCTCGAACGAGTGGTCGATGCGCTTTCTGGGCCCGGCTGGTTTGACCGGTTTATGGCAGATAAGCAAGCGCGGCAAAGAGGATATGAGCGAAAGGGAGCGTAAAAAACTGGATAACTTTTACGCTCAAAAATACTCGATATGGCTTGATCTGAAGATAATTATTGGTACAGTGCCCGCTTTATTTCAAAAAGAGAAGGTTTAAAAAAATGAACAGTAAACTGAAGATATTTTTCGTTTTGATGATTGTGGTGTTCAGCGCTACGGCTGCAAGCGCCCAACAGGAGTCGTTTATCACCGATGTTTCGTACCCCTATCTTGAAAAACTGATAGCTACAGCGAAAAAGAACTACCCCGAAGTAAAAGTACGCCAGGCGCAGGTAAATGCCGCCAAGGCCGCGCTCACGCAATCAAAGGTAATGTGGCTTGATGCTTTCACCGGTTCGTATATTTATAGCCCGCGTAATTCATTAAACCTGGCCAACCCTACGTTTTTCAATGGTTATCAAATAAGTATTTCGGTAAATTTAGGCACATTGTTTTCAAAACCCTTTGCCACCCGAACTGCTAAGGAAACGGTTAACATTGCGCAATACCAGCAGCAACAGTACAACCTGTCGATAGAGGCGCAGGTAAAACGCCTGTATTTTGCTTACCTGGAAGCCCAGGCCGACCTGCGTAACCGCGCAAGGGCCGTTGTTGACGGCGAAATTGCGGTTAAGCAACTGAAGTACACCTTTCAAAAAGGAGAAACTTCGTTTCATGATTATAACGAGTCTTTAACGAGCTTATACAATCAAAATTCTTTCAAAGTACAAAGCGAACTGGCCACACTAACGGCGAAGGCTAATCTTGAAGAAATTTTGGGCGTTAAATTAGAAGAGGTTAAATAGGGCATGGAGTTAGGGAATTTTTTTAAACTTTTATGGAAACATAAAAACCTGCTGATCATTATTCCGCTGGTTACAATTATTGTATCGTACTTCCTGGTAAAAAATCTTGCCGATAAATACATTTCAAGCGCGCAAATAGCTACGGGTATTGTTGATGAATCGCGCCACTTATTAGATGCGGACCCTACCGGCGCAGCTAAAGAGCAGTCTATCAACCACGAGTTTAGTAACCTGATAGAAATCATGAAGCTTAAAACGCTGGTAAACCAGGTATCGTACCAGTTGATACTGCACGATCTTACCGACAGCGTTCCGTTTAAGCCGCAAAGCAAATTGTTTGCCAGCATGAACCCCGCCGCCCGCAAGCATGCTATAGAGGTTTTTACAAACAAGTTTAAAACTATGCAGCCGTTATCGTACTATAACAAAGACGAGAACGGGTTAAACGAACTGCTTAGATCAATGAAATATGACGAAAGATCGTTACGTAAAGACCTGTACATAAACCGGGATGAGGACAGCGATTTTATATCCGTAAGCTATGAATCGGGCAACCCGCAGCTATCGGCCTTTGTAGTAAACGTGCTTTGCAAGCAGTTTATTGATTATTACACACATACGGTTAGACAAAATGAAACCGACGCGGTAAACTACCTGGCCAACCTGCTGGAAGAGAAACGCAACGCCTTAAATGCCAAAACCAACAAACTGCAGCAATACAAAATAAAAAATGGGGTAATCAATCTTGATGAACAGTCGAAAGCAATTTTTGACCAGATCATGATCTACAACGACCGCAAGCAGCAGGCCGAAAAGGACGTGGCATCGTATAACGGCGCCATCAAAAAAATTGACGACAAATTTGACCCAAGCGAACGCAAATATATTGAGGCAAGCATAAGCAAATATAACCAGGCGGTAATAAACTCGCAGGACCAGCTGCATATACTTACTGATAAATATGTAAGAAGCGGATTTAACCCCAGGCTGAAACCGTCTATCGATTCGTTATCAAATAAACTTGCCGCGCAAATAAACCAAACATCTGATAAATACATTACTAACCCCTTAACCGGTAAAGATGACCTGGTAAAGCAGAAACTTACGCTTGAGGTAAGCCGCGACCTGGCTAAATACAGCCTGCAATCAATAAACAACGCTGTAAACGCGTTAAACGATAAGTTTAACCGACTGGTACCTTTTGACGCTACTGTTAAAACCTACAATTTTGATATTGACATTGCCAGTAAAGAGTATCTTGATGTATTAAACAAATACAATCAAACCAATCTGCAATCTACCTTCTCAATCAAATTGCGCCAGGTAGAGCTTGCGACACCCGATGCTGCCGAGCCTTCTAAAAAAATGCTGCTGATCATTTTAGGCGGTATAGTAAGCTTTGCGTTCTGCGTCATCGTATTATTCGGTATATTCTTTTTTGATGACACCATTAAAGAACCCACCGACCTGGTAAACCGCACACATTTGCCGTTAGTTGGGCACCTGAATACGGTAACGGGCTCGCTTGATCTTAAAAAGTTGTGGGATGTTGAGCACCGCGACAAAATGAAGTTATTTAAAGAACTTATCCGTTCAATAAGGTTTGAGATAGACCAGGAACTACGCGGCGAAAAAGTTTTAGGCTTAACCAGTTTGGCCAATCACGAGGGTAAAACGGTTTTAGCCATCAGCCTGGCCTACTCCTACTCCATGATAAACAAAAAAGTGCTGCTTATAGATGGTAACTTTATTAATCCAACCATCAGCAATACGGTGCAGCCTAAGGTTTATGTTGAGGATTACTTCAAGAACAATCCCGACAATTACGAAACGTTCAGTAACACCACTAACGTAATGGGTAATCATGGCGGCGACGTTACCCTGCTGGAGGTTAGCGACGAAAACTTTATCCGCAGCAGGTTTAACGAGCTAAAAACAAAATACGACATTATTATTATAGAAACGCCTCCCCTTTCGTCGCTTAATAAATCGAAAGAATGGCTGTTATTTGCCAATAAAACCATTGCTGTATACGAGGCTAACAAGGGCATCTCAAAATGGCAGAAAGACGATATCAACTATTTAAGAAGTATGGACAGCAAGTTTGCCGGCTGGATATTAAATAAAACCGACCCGAAAAAGGAAAGGTTTTAATTACCGCAAGGCAGCCTGTTATAACCCTTAAATCTCTTTTTTACTATGAGGATAAAACCTGAAGAGACCGGTGAAGATGTTTTTAAAGATCTGACTCCGCTTGAACAAAAAACACGTGTGGCGGCTATTGCATTAGCGTTTGTTGGCGTATTTGTTTGGGCAGCCAAAATTTTATTTTTCTAACAAAGCATAAGATGCTTAACAACCAGGTACAAAAGGCGGGCTTTATAACAAATTTCTTCCGGAAGCTTATTTCGGGCGGGATACCTACCTATAAAATGGTATTGCTGCTTTTGCCGGTGGCCCTGTTTATTGCCGTAGCGATAGCTGTGGGCGGCCTTGTGGCGGCGGGCGGCTTACTGGTGGTATTTGTAGGCATACCTGTAGTATTGGGCATTGTTGCGTACCCCAAATTTGGCATAGCGGTTTTAATGGTGGTTTCGTTCTTTCTTAACTATGTGTCGGAATTTGTACCGCCCGAAACCCCAACCGGTATCATACTTGATGCCATCACCTACCTGCTCATATTCGGCTTTTTGCTAAAGTTTAAATACGACAAAGATTGGAGTTATTTTAAAAACCCGATAAGTTATTTAGTGCTTGCCTGGCTGGCATATAATTTTCTGGAAGTAATAAACCCCGTATCGCCGTCTATACTGGCGTGGGTTTACACGGTACGTACAGTGGGCTTTATTATGCTGATGTACTTTATTTTTGTTTACCAGATACGCTCGGTTGAAACCATCAGGTTCTTATTAAAACTCTGGCTTGTATTAGCCTTTCTATCGGCATTATCGGGCTTTCAGCAAGAAAACTTTGGTTTGTTCGGTTTCGAAAAAACCTGGTACTACTCAGACCCGCTGCGTTTAAGCTTTTTATACATCAACGGGCATTTACGCAAAGTGGCCATTTTTCCTGACCCGGTTACCTTCTCGTACAATATGGTTGTTGCGGCCATATTATGCTTGTGTATCATGTTTCGCAAAATAAAAACATATAAAAAAGTGATATTGGGCTGCATGATACCCTTCTTTTTTCTGGTGATGCTGTACTCAGGCACCAGGGGGGCGTATGTACTGCCGCCTGCAGCTTTAGCAATGCTGGCTGTTATGAATTTTAATAAAAGGATATTGATGTTTGTGGTAGGGGCCGGTTTTGTTTTAGGTGTCCTGATTTTTATGCCTACATCCAACCAATTTATAAAACGTTTTCAAACAGCGTTTCGCCCGTCAGACGATGCATCATTTAACGTCAGGGCCGAAAACCAAAAACGTATACAGCCGTATATATTATCACACCCTATAGGCGGCGGCCTTGGTTCGGTTGGTATTTGGGGCCGGCGGTTCGCGCCAAACTCGTTTCTGGCAAAGTTTCCGCCCGATAGTGGTTATGTACGCGTTGCTGTAGAGATGGGTTATATAGGGCTGATATTGTTTTGTATCTTAATGTTTGTGATCTTAAAAACCGGTATCAATAATTATTATCTCATAAAAAATCCCGAACTTAAAATTTATTGCCTGGCAATGGTATTGATAATATTTGTGTTTAATATTGGCAACTATCCGCAGCAGGCGCTGGTGCAATATCCGTCGAACATATTGTTTTACCTTGCATGCGCATTATTAAACGTAACATTAAGGTTGGATAAGCAGGAACGTGAAACAGCAAACGGCAATAAAGCCGCGCAACTAACCGCCTGATAATTAATTTACAAATGTCACTACTCACCATAGTAAAATCAAATCCGCGTTTAAAAAAGTTTGTCCACTGGCTTATTGTGCAAACGGGCAAATCGGCGCCAAGGTTATGGGTTCGGTGGTTTGTAAACCCGTTTATACATAAGCGTGGCCGTGGCTCGGTGGTAAGATTTTACTCGCGTATGGATTTATTCCCCTTCAATAATTTCGAACTGGGAGCCTATAGCGTGATCGAAGATTTTTCGGCCATAAATAATGGCGTAGGCGACGTCATCATTGGCCACCATACAGGCGTTGGGTTAAGCAATACCATAATTGGGCCAGTAACCATAGGCAACTACGTTACCATGGCGCAGCATATCGTGTTATCGGGCCTTAACCACGGTTTCGAGGATGTTACTTTATCACCCCGGCTACAAAAAGTAGTTACGAGGCAAATTACCGTTTGCGACGACGTTTGGATAGGCGCTAACAGTGTTATCACTGCCGGTGTTACTATCGGCAGGCACTCGGTTATCGGCGCAGGCAGCGTTGTAACAAAGGATATACCTGAGTATTGTGTTGCGGTTGGCAACCCCGCTAAGGTTATAAAAAAATACAATTTTGAAACCGCCACCTGGGACAGGGTTTAGCCGATAATTATATGCCCTTTTTTAAAAAGATAATAAACAAACATACCATAGCGCTGGCTACTAACGCGGCCATGCCTGTAATAGGTATGCTGGTGTTATCATTAATGGCGCATAACCTGCCCAAAGCCGATTTTGGTAACTATATCTTTTTCCTGATGATCTTTATCCTGGGCGACCTGTTCAGGACCGGGTTCCTGCAAACCTCGCTGGTTAAATATTACTCAGGCGCACATCCCGAGCGGGCGCTCAATATGGCCGGTTCTGCCTGGGCGGTGGGGTTTATTTTAACCGCCATCATCGTACTGCTCGATGTTTTGCTCTACATCTTTTACAAAAGCAGCAATGCAGATATGGAAGCTACGCTAAAGTGGTTTGGCATTATTTACCTTACCACCCTCCCGTCGGCCATATCGTCCTGGATATTGCAGGCCGAAGAACGTTTCGACCGGCTGCTGATATTACAGATACTTAACCAGGGGGGCTTCCTGGTGTGCATTCTGCTTTTTATCTGGTTTGATAACATCAGTTTCCAAACGGCTATCTACAGCTATTTTGCAACCAATTTGTTTACCAGCTTGTTCTGTATAGTTTCGGGCTGGGCAAAATCGCACACTATAAAGCACCGCAGCATGCAGTCAATGAAAGAGCTCGCCAACTTCGGCAAGTATAGCGTGGGCACTTCCATAAGCGCTTATTTGCTGCGTGGGTCGGATACCTTTATCATCAAACTAATGTTTGTGCCAGAACTGATAGCAGTTTACTACATCCCGCAGCGGCTGATGGAAATATTTGAGATACCCATGCGCAGTTTTGTATCAACCGCCCTGCCCGAACTATCGGCCGCCCAGCAGCGTAATGATTCGTCAGAAGTAGCCACCATTATGAAAAGGTATGCGGGGATGCTTACAGTAGCCCTTGTCCCGGTGGCAGTGGTAGCTTTTTTACTGGCCGGCATCGCTATCAGGTTGTTGTTTGGCGTAAAGTACCAGGAATCTGAAGCGGTAAACATATTCCGGTTATTTATGTGTTATGTTATGCTGATGCCGGTAGACAGGTTTTTTGGTATAACGCTGGATATTATAGGCAAGCCGCAGCTAAACATGATCAAGGTATTTTTAATGCTGGCCATCAATATCATTGGCGATTTTGTAGGTATCTGGCTATTTCACAGCCTGTATGCCGTAGCGGTCGCATCGTTGTTTACATTTTTTTCGGGTGTTATATTCGGTTATTGGGCGCTAAAAAAACACCTGCATTTTACCATAAGGGATATACTTACTTTAGGATACAGCCAATTAAAAGACGTGCTCATGCACCTATTTAAAAAAGGACGGACCGAAAACGCTGAACAGTTATAAGCAGGACAAACATGGATATTATAAAATTTATATTCTCAATAATTTTCACCCTTATCTTTATTTATCTGGGTATTTACAGCCTGTACCTGTTTATATTCTCGGTATTGGGTAAGCTTATAAAACAAAATCCCCCGCCCGCCGCAACGGCTTACAGCAAGTTTGTTATTTATATATGCGCTTATAAAGAAGATGCCATTATCCTTAGCTCGGCTGCGCAGGCGCTTACTATCGATTATCCAAAAGATAAGTTCCACATTTGCGTAATAGCCGATTCAATGCAGCCCGAAACCATCGAAAAACTAAAGGCCATGCCCCTGCAGGTTGTTGAAGTGGTGTTCGAGAGCAGCACAAAATCAAAAGCGCTGCACGCCGCCATAGCCGCCACTCACCAGGACTTTGATGCCGCCGTGGTATTTGATATAGATAACATTGCCGCGCCCGATTACCTGCACCAGATAAATAATTACCTGCACGATGGTAACCGGGTTATACAGGGGCACCGCGTAGCCAAAAATACCGAAACACCCGTGGCCATTTTAGATGCTATAAGCGAAGAAATAAACAACCACATATTCCGCAAAGCGCAACAGGTTTTCAAACTATCTGCGGCCATTATCGGTTCGGGCATGGTTCTGGAGTTTAAGCTTTTTAAAGATACTATGGCTCAAATTGACGCCGTAGGAGGTTTTGACAAAGAGATGGGACTGGTACTTACCCGCCAGAAAATTCATGTGGCGTATGCCGACAAAGCTTACATATACGACGAAAAGGTAAGCAACCCCGAAGTGTTTAAAAAACAGCGCCGCAGGTGGTTATCAGCGCAGTTTAACTTACTGAAAACCTATGGCTTAACCGGCTTTAAAGAACTTTTTGTGCATGGTAATTTCGACTATTTTAACGAGATATATCAAACCGCTATATTGCCACGTATTTTGATGCTGGGGCTGATGCCGCTAATGCTGTTAATATCACTGCTTACCCCGGGCATTGGCCCGAACTGGCAGTGGTGGCTTGTTGCTACGGCTTGCTGCTACATTGGTATATTAGTTGCTATACCAGCGGGATTTTTTAACGGTAAACTATTAGGTGCCGTATTAAAAATACCGTTGATATTTTTTACAATGCTGGCCTTGCTGTTTAAATTAAAGGGCGCCAACAAAAAATTTATTCATACACCGCATAACCCGGGTGCAAACTAATTACGTAAATACGGGTACAACATTTAAAAAGGGTAATTTGCTACCCTTAAGTATAAAAAGCAATAACATTACAATTATAGTGCGGGGCTAATTAACCTATGGAAGCAGTGCTAAATAACACAACAGTAGATTATCCAAAAAATAAACCGCTTCACAGTCTTATAAACGAAAGCGCGGCGAAGTACCCGGATAAGATAGCGCTGAGGTTTCACCACACGGCGCTTACTTATACCGAATTAAACAATACGGCAAACCGGCTTGCTAAGGAGTTGCTTAAACTGGGCGCAAAAACCGGCCAAATAATAGGTTTGGCGCTCGACAGGTCGCCCGAGATGGTGATATCGCTGCTGGCCATACTCAAAACCGGCGCCGCTTATGTGCCGTTGGACCCCGAATATCCAAAAGATCGCATAGAGTTTATGCTGGACGATTCGGCGGCCACTATACTTCTTACATCGACAAAATATAAAGGCCATTTTGCCTCAAATACCACCGAGGTTTTGATAGAGGAAGCGCTGTTAAATTCGGCCAGCTACTCAAACGATGAGCCTGACACCAATGTAACCGGACAAGACCTGGCTTATGTGCTGTACACCTCAGGATCTACGGGCAAACCAAAAGGCGTGCAAATTGCGCATCATAGCCTGGTAAACTTAATGTACAGCCTGCAAAAAGCCCCCGGCATTAATTCGGAAGATAAAATGCTGGCTGTAGCAACCATATCGTTTGATATAGCAGGCGTAGACCTTTACCTGCCATTAAGCTGCGGTGCCGAGATCATTTTGGCCGACTCTATTACCGCCAAAGACGGCCGCGCCCTGCTGGATATCATCCGCGAACAAAGCATTACCATTTTACAGGCTACCCCGTATACATGGCGCATGATGCTGGAAGTTGGTTGGGACGAATACCTGCCTATAAAAGTATTTTGCGGCGGCGAAGCAATGGCTAAGGACCTGGCCGAAAGATTATTATCGCGCGCTAAAGTGGTATGGAATATGTATGGCCCTACGGAAACCACCATATACTCAATTATTAAACAGGTAACCGATGCCAACGATATTACCATTGGCTGGCCGGTTGATAACACGCAGGTGTATATTTTGGATGAGGAACGAAACAACCTTACCGACGGCGAGATAGGTGAAATTTATATTGGCGGCGCCGGCATGGCGTGGGGGTATCTGAACCGCCCCGACCTTACAGCCGAACGATTTATAGACAGCCCCTTCGCCCCGGGCGAAAAGATTTACCGCACCGGCGATTTGGCGAAACTAAAGCCAGATGGCGATATTGTTTACCTGGGCCGTATAGATCACCAGGTAAAAGTACGGGGCTACCGTATAGAACTTGGCGAAATTGAACATAACCTGGGCAAGCAGGAAGGCATTAAACAGGCGGTGGTCATCGCCCGCGAAGATACGCCCGGCATTCCGCGCTTAGTGGCGTATGTGGTGCTGGAATCGGGCCAGACAGGCATACCCGATAAAAGCATGCTCGACAGTTGGGATAAGGCGTTACTTGAAGTTTTGCCCGAATACATGATGCCCGACGATTATGTGCTGATCGAGGTTATCCCCTCCACGCCAAACGGAAAAATAGATCGCAAGGCCTTACCCAAGCCCGATTACAGCCACATTAACCGGTCAGAAGAATATGTGGCGCCGCGTACAAGCAACGAAAAGCTGGTTGCCGATATATGGGAAGAAATGATGGGGCTGAACAAGATCAGCATATTTGACAATTTCTTTCAGTTGGGTGGCCGTTCGCTTGTGGCGGTTAAAATAATGGCGCGTTTAGAACAGGAAACGGGTAAACGCCTGCCGCTGGCCACTTTATTTGAATATTCTACCGTTGAAAAGCTTGCAGCAAGATTGGAGATAGATGCCGAGGCGATCACCTGGGAATCGCTGGTGCCCATTAAGCCCAAAGGCAGTAAAATGCCGCTTTATATTGTGCACGGCGCGGGACTAAATGTGCTGCTGTTTAACGCCCTTGCCATGAACATGGACGACGAGCAGCCGGTTTATGGCCTGCAGGCAAAAGGCTTAAATGGCATTGATGAGCCACTGGATGTAATGGAAGAGATCGCCGCCAACTATGTGGACGAGATCATTAACCACGACCCGGTTGGCCCTTATGCCGTTGCCGGTTACTCATTAGGGGGACTCATAGCTTACGAAATGGCCAAGCAGATGCTGACCTTAGGCAAGGATGTAAAAATGCTGGCCATGTTTGATACTTATGCCGACCAAACGCAGAAGTATGACCCCTGGCTCAAGAAAAAGCTTTCAAATGCCTGGTTCTTCATCAAGCAGCTGGCCTACACACCCTTACTTTTTATACAGGACCCCAAACGTACAATTGAATACAAAAGCCGCGAAGTTGGCCGCCGTATCCAAAAGATATATAAAAACATCTTCCCGGGTAAGGTAAAGAAAAAGGAAGGTTTTTCGGCATATACCGACGAGATACACGAACGGAGCCTGGCAGCGCAGCGCAATTACCTGTTAACCCCGGTAAACATCGCTATCGAGCTTTTCCGTGCCAAAAAGAAAACATTTTACATGGACGATTTTGAGTTCCTGGGATGGAAGCCCTTTGCCCTTAAAGGCGTAAACGTTCATGATATCCCCGGCGAGCACAACACCATCTTCGCCCCGCCAAACGACAAGCAATTTGCCAAAGTATTGCAGGAATGTTTGGATAAGGCAGCGAAGCACGATTAAAACGGAATTTAACGGATAGTTACATTTAACGATTCTCGTAACCTATTTATTTACCTCAAGAGCCTGATGAACGGAACATAAGCTTTAAATGCGGCATTGGCCTGTTCGGGTAGTACAAGCATTGCCTCAGCACACCCTTTAAAAGAACAGGACGCAGCCGCGACTTTTCTTTGGTCACTTTCTTTTGAGAGAAAAGAAAGTAACATCCACAGGCTTTACAATTGAAAGGTGCCATTCCTAACGAAGAACTAAAAACGGGGTTGCTTCGCCGCACAACCCTTCACTCCACCTGGCTCGCAATGACATGTTTGTTATGTATAATCGGGAGATTGCTTCGTACCTCGCAATGACGAAAGTTTTATTACAACGGCCTACCTATCTCCCAATGATGCCCGTGCGGATCTATAAAATGCCCTAAGCGGTAGCCGTATGGTTGATCGGCAACGGGGTAAACAGTTTCAATACCTTCCGCTACCGCGCGCGCCGCGAATGTGTCGGGGTCGGCCACCATCAATCCAATTCGCACACTTATTCCGCCCAGCGCCTCCGGCGTAAAATTCCCATGTGCAGGCGATGCATCCGCAACAACGATACGCGCGCCTTCAATAGAAAGTTCGGCCACAGTAGCGCCATCCGGATCAGTATTGCCGCCCAAAACCCGGGCACCAAAAGCCCGTTTATAAAAATCAATAGCACCAATGGCGTTACTCACACTCAAGGTAGGGATGATAAAGGCGGAAAAATTATTTGCCATAATTAGTTGGTTTATAACGTAAAACTATCGAAATAAAAACACTTTTTGTGTGAGCAAATATATTTTCCACCCTATATTAATCTGCCAAAAGTTTTTTAAATTCATAGCAATTTACCCAACCTTGCTATGAATTACATTTCTAACCTTTTCCGTTCACGAAGAGGGCAAATCATTGTATCTGTATCGCTTATCCTTATCGCTTTGGTAATTTATTTTGCCAGGCAGCACCATCGCAACAATTTAAAGGTCGACGCTGCATTCGGCAGGTACATTGAATCGTACACCACAGGTGTTATTTCCAAACAAAGCACCATCCGCATAAAACTGGCGGGCGAGGTGCAGGTTGCTCACGCGCAAAACGAACAACTGAAGGATGATATTTTTGATTTTTCGCCATCGATAAAGGGAAAGGCCTATTGGGTTGACGACCGCACTATCGAGTTCAAGCCCGAAGCCGCGCTGGATGTCGACAAAAAATACAGCGCCGAATTTAACCTGGGTAAAATTGTTAAGGTAGACGATCACTTTGAACAGTTTAAATTTGGGTTTCAAACCATTAAGCCCGATTTCAGTGTAACATTCGCGGGCCTGCGAAGCGAGAGCGCCACCTCCGGCGAAAAAATGAAGCTTACCGGCACCATACAAACCGCCGATGCAGAAGATCAGGCAGGTGTAGAAAAGCTGCTGAATGTTACTTATACCACGCCGGTAAGCGTAACCTGGGTACATAACCCTATTGCCAAATCGCACCAATTTACCATTACAAAGATCACCCGTACCAATGTTGCTAACCCGCTCACGGTTGATTGGGATGGCGGCAAGTTGGATATCGACAAAAAAGGCAGCGAGGAGTTTAGGGTGCCGGCCCTTGGCGAGTTTAAGGTACTTGATATTAAGGCTGTTATGGATAACGACCAGTACGTGGCCGTTCAATTCTCCGACCCTATTATGGTGGGCCAGGAACTCGGCGGACTTATCGGTATCAATAACTCATCCGACCTGGCGTACACCATCGATGGCAGCGTTGTAAAGGTTTATGCCCCCGAACGCTTGCAAGGTAACTTCAGCGTTTTTGTAAACGAGGGGGTTGAAGACATTTATCACCGAAAAATAAAAAAGGCTTTTACCGCTAATGTGTTTTTTGAGAACCGCGAGCCGGCCGTAACCATCCCCGGCAAAGGCGTGATACTTCCCGATTCGGGTAAGCTAATGATGCCTTTTGAGGCCGTGAACCTGAATGCTGTAGATGTGAGCATCATCAAGATTTACGAAAACAACGTGCCGCAATATTTTCAAAACAATGGTTTTGATGGCGGTTACGAGTTGCGGCATGTGGGTAAACCTATCGTTCAAAAAACTATCAGGCTGGATACCGATAAGGGCTTAAACCTTAACAAAAAGAACCGTTTTATGCTGGATGTTGACCAGCTGATGCGTGCCGAACCGGGCGCAATATATCGTGTGATCATCGGTTTCCGTAAAGAATACTCGTTATACAATTGCAGCGTGGGCAAATTAGCAGCCAAAAATGACGACGATGATTATGATGAAAATGAATATGCAGGTGATAACATCAGCAAGGTAAACGACGAGGACGATGACTTTTGGCAGCGGTACGATAATTATTATCCCGAAAACTTTAACTGGCGTGACCGTAACGACCCATGCACCGAATCGTACTTTAGCAAGCAGCGCTGGGCTACGCGTAATATCATCGCATCTAACATTGGCCTGATAGCCAAACGTGGTAACGATAACAACATGATGATTGCGGTAACCAACATCCTGAGCGCTGAGCCTATGAGCGGCGTGGACCTGGAATTGCTGGATTATCAAAAGCAGGTGATGTTTAAAACCACATCTGATGGTGATGGCATGGCAACCTTTAGCCTTAAACGCAAGCCTTACCTGCTGGTAGCCAAAAAAGGAAAAGAACGCGGCTATCTTAAACTTGATGATGGCAGTTCGCTCCAGCTTTCCCGCTTTAATGTAGGCGGCGAACAGGTACAAAACGGCCTCAAAGGTTTCCTTTACGGCGAGCGTGGTGTTTGGCGCCCCGGCGATTCCGTATTTGTGACCTTTATTTTAGAGGATAAGTTAAAGACCCTGCCGGCAGACCACCCGGTAGAATTTGAATTGTATAACCCCAACGGACAGCTTTATCGCCGCATTACCAGGACAAGTTCTGTAGATGGTTTCTACAGTTTCCATACGGCTACCGAGACCTCCTCGCCTACCGGCAACTGGAACGCAAAGGTTAAAGTGGGCGGCGCGGTGTTCGAGAAGAAAATAAAGGTAGAAACCATTATGCCAAACCGCCTGAAGCTGAAACTTGATTTTGGCGGCGCTACAGAATTAACCAAAGGCAGCGGCGCAAACGGCACGCTAAACGCGCAATGGCTGTTCGGCGGCATAGCGCAAAATCTAAAAGCCAAGGTCGATGCCTTCCTGTCGTCGCAGAAAACCGCCTTTAAAGGCTACGAGGATTATAATTTCGACGATCCTACCCTGGGCTTTAATACACAGGCCCAAACGGTTTTTGATGGCAAATTAAACGAGAATGGCACCGCAGCCATTAACACCGATATCAATGTAGAAAAACAAGCGCCGGGACAACTGCGGGCCAACTTTGTGGTAAAGGTATTTGAGCCGGGTGGCAACTTTAGCCTGCAGCAGGCCAGTATGCCTTACAACGTTTACAGCGGCTACGTGGGCATTAAAACACCAAAAGGCAGCGACCTGAGCGGTATGCTGGTGACTGATAAAACCCATGAGATAGCGATTGCCGATGTTGATACCAAAGGTAACGCCATGGCGGGCAGCCGCACGGTTGAGGTGGAACTTTACAAAATACAATGGCGCTGGTGGTGGGACGACACCGGGAACGAGCTAAGCAATTTTACGCAGGACCGTTATAACAAGCTGATCAAGACCGAAACGGTACAATTGACGAACGGCAAGGGTAAATGGAACCTTAAAATTAACCAGGCGGATTGGGGACGCTATTTGATTAGGATTAAAGACCCCGAAACCGGCCACTCCACCGGTAAAATAATTTATGTTGACTGGCCAAACTGGTCGGAGCGTTTGCAGAACACCGACCCTACCGAGGCGGCTATGCTATCGTTCACGTCTGACAAGCCCAATTACAAAGTTGGCGAGGAAGCTACGCTGACCATCCCTACAGGTGGCGACGGCAGGGCTTTGATCAGTTTTGAGAATGGAAGCAAGGTTTTAAAAACCGTTTGGATAGACACCAAAAAAGGCGAAACCCGCTACAGCTTTAAGGTTGATGAAACCATGGCGCCAAATGTTTTTGTGAACGTTACGCTGTTGCAGCGCCATGCACAAACCGTTAACGACCTGCCCATACGCATGTACGGCGCTATCCCGCTAACGGTTGACGACCCCGAAACGATACTGAAGCCGGTGATCAGTATGCCGGACAAGATACGGCCCGAAACGCAGTCGGTTATTACGGTATCCGAAGCATCGGGCAAGGAAATCACCTATACCATTGCCATTGTTGACGAAGGTTTACTGGATATCACCAACTTTAAAACACCCGACCCGCATGGGGCCTTTTACGCCCGTGAAGCCTTAGGTGTAAAAACCTGGGACCTGTTTGATTACGTGATCGGCGCGTTTGGCGGCGGGCTGGAACGCATCCTGAGTATTGGCGGCGACGGCACAAACGGCACCAATAAAAACGTGACCATAAACCGCTTTAAACCTGTGGTGAAATTTATGGGGCCTTATCACTTAAACAGCGGTGATAAGCAAACGCATAAATTTACCCTGCCGCAATATGTGGGCTCGGTTAAGGCAATGGTTATAGCCGGGCATAATGGCGCATACGGCACCGCCGAAAAAGTGGTGGCTGTTAAAAAACCGTTAATGATATTAGCCACCCTGCCGCGGGTGCTCGGCCCGTCTGAAAAGATCCAGTTGCCGGTAACCGTATTTGCGATGGAGAACAACATCAAGTCGGTTAGCGTACAGGTGCAGTCGAATATGTTCAGCAATTTGGCCGGTAATAATTCAAAAACAGTAACGTTTGCCAAACCGGGCGATCAACTGGTAACCTTTGACCTGGATGTTAAAGATTTTGTAGGCGTAGGCAAAGTGAAAATAGTTGCCAAAAGCGGCGGCGAAACCGCGGCCTATGATGTTGAACTGAACGTGCGCAACCCTAACCCGCCGGTAACCCGCATATTTGAAAAGGAACTGAAACCGGGCGAATCATACGCTACAGCTTACAACGCAATCGGCATTAACGGCACCAACAAGGCCACGCTCGAGGTTGCCAGCATACCGCCTTTAAACCTTGCTGAGCGGTTAAATTACCTGATCACTTATCCGCATGGCTGTGTCGAGCAAATTACCTCGGCAGGGTTCCCGCAACTGTACCTTGGCCAGTTATTTGATCTATCGCCAAGGCAAAAAGCGGAAACAGAGCGTAATATTAAGTTAAGCATTAACCGTTTAAATGGTTTCAGGGTGCAGGGCGGCGGACTAAGCTACTGGCCGGGTGAAGGCACTGCCGACGAATGGGGAACAAACTACGCGGGACATTTCCTGATAGCTGCACAGGCTAAAGGCTACAGCCTGCCATCAGGATTTTTGGATGAGTGGAAACGGTACCAGAAACAAAAAGCGGTGAATTGGTCGCCCGACCCGCGTACCAATATCCATGGCTATTATTACTATACCGACCTGGTGCAGGCGTACCGTTTATACCTGCTTGCCCTATCGGGCTCGCCGGAGCTGGGCGCCATGAACAGGCTGCGCGAATACCAATACATCAGTGTGGAAGCGCGCTGGCGATTGGCTGCCGCTTACAAGCTTGCCGGCCAGCCCGAGGTTGGTTTACGCATGATAGCCGGCCTGCCAACCACCATTAAACCATACAACAGCATGTATGGAACTTACGGCTCGGACCTGCGCGACGAAGCCATGATACTGGAAACACTTACCCTGCTTGGCCAGCAGCAAAAGGCATCGGGCATGGTGCGCACAGTAGCTGCAAAACTATCGCAGGATAGCTGGTACAGCACGCAAACTACAGCCTACTCGCTCATCGCGATAGCACAGTATTGCGGCGCTAACCGGTCGGGTGGTAAACTGTCGTTCAATTACAACGCAGGCGCTGCAAAAGGCAATGTCAATTCATCAGCTTACCTGTGGCAGCAGCAGTTAGCGCCAAACAGCGGTAAGGTTACCTTGAAGAATACGGGGAAAAACAGGCTATATGTACGCCTGATACAGCAAGGCCAGCCATCATCCGGGCAGGACATAAAAACGTATGTTAACCCCGATGTAATGCAAATGCGTGTGGCTTACTTTACGCTGGGCGGCAAGGCTATCGACCCAACATCGCTAAAACAAGGCAGCGATTTTGTGGCGCAGGTTACCCTTAAAAACCCGGGTAAACGCGGGCGTTATGATAATTTGGCGCTGACGCAGATCTTCCCTTCGGGATGGGAGATACTGAACAGCAGGATGCTGAACAACGATGAGGCGTTTAAATCATCCCCATCTGATTACCGCGATATCCGCGATGACCGGGTGAACACTTATTTCAGTCTGGCCGAAGGCCGCGAGGTTACCTACTACGTAATGCTGAATGCGGCTTACGCCGGTAAATACTACCTGCCGGCAGCCTATTGCGAAGCCATGTATAACCATGACATTAACGCGCTGATAAAAGGGCAATGGGTTGAAGTGGTGAAGTAGGTGTTAGAGTTACAGGTTGGAGATTAGTGATCAGGTAGCTTACCTACATGTCATTTCGAGGGAAGCGCAGCGACGAGAAATCTACTACAAGCTGTAAGTTGCCGATTGCAAGGCGTAGAAGATTTCTCGTCGCGCCCGCGCAGATGTCAGTCTGAGCTTGTCGAGGACTTGTACGCTTGCTAATGGTTCGACAGGCTCACCATGACATTCTAATTGTGATGTCATTCTGAGCTTGTTGAAGATTCATACAACTCCAATGGCAAGCCATCGGGGTCGGTGAAAAAGGTAAAGCGTTTGCCGGTGGTTTCGTCCGTGCGGATCGGTTCGGTAGCCACATCATATTCGTTCAGGTGAAATATGGCTTCTTCCAGGTTATTTACTTCAAAAGCCAGGTGACGCAGGCCCAGCGCCTCGGGCTGCGAGGGACGGGCGGGTGGTCCGGGAAACGAAAAAAGCTCGATCTGGTACAGTCCGTTGACTTCCAGATCGAGCTTGTATGATCTTCTTGCTTCGCGGTAAACTTCGCGTACTATTTTAAATCCAAGTACTTGTGTATAAAACCGTTTAGAGCGTTCGTAATCTGAACAGATGATAGCGATATGGTGTATCCTGTTCAGCTTTAGCATTACTCGTCGCCTAAAATCACATGCAGTACATTATCGTGCACCATTTTTATATCGGTGATGTTGCCATAAAGCTCGCCATCAATGGTGGTATTACCAATACCGTTAACGGCGCCTAACAGGCTAAATTCTACTTCGCTGGTGGCCATCATCTCAATAAAACGTTCATGGTCGTCAGGTGCAATACTAACCACTACCCTGCCCTGTGCCTCGCCAAACAGGAAGGCATCTTTACGGATGCTGCTGTCGCTTTCGATATCAAAGCCAAGGCCGTTTGGCATAGCCGATTCTACCAGCGCCATATACAATCCGCCATCGGCTACATCATGTGCAGATTGGATTACCTTATGCTTAATAAGTTCTTTCACAACTTGGTGCATGGCATATTCCTTTTCCAGATCGAAATATGGTGCAGGCGCCTTCAGTATTTTGTGGTACGATGCCAGATATTGCGACGATGCAATATCGTTTTGCGATTCGCCTATAAGATAGATGAGATCGCCCGGTTGTTTAAAGTCAAGCGTCATCATGTTAGTCCGGTCGTCCATCACACCCAGCATACCAATGGTTGGTGTTGGGAAAACAGGGCCTTCATCTGATGATTGATTATAAAAGCTTACGTTACCACCTGTTACCGGGGTCTCAAATTTTGTACAGGCTTCGCCCATGCCTTTGATGGCGCCAACAAACTGCCAGTAAACTTCCGGCTTGTAAGGGTTACCAAAATTAAGGCAGTTGGTTATGGCAACAGGCTCGCCGCCTGCGCAGGTGATGTTACGCGCGGCCTCTGCAACGGCAATGGCCGTACCTTTTTGCGGGTCGGCATATACGTAGCGCGAGTTACAATCGCAGGTTAAAACAATAGCTTTATCGGTTTCCTTAACCGCAACAACAGCAGCGTCGCTCGGGCGGTTGGTGGTCATGGTCGATGTTCCAATCATCGAGTCGTACTGGTCAGTAACCCAACGTTTTGATGCCAGGTTAGCATGTCCTATCAGGTGCTCGGCCACTTCAACCAGGTCGGCAGGTTCGGCAACGTCTTCTATTCTAAATTTCTGGTTTTCGGCAAAGTAAGCGGGTTCGCGGTATTCGCGCTGGTAAACCGGAGCGCCGCCGCCAAGTACAAGGTCATCGGCAGGAACATCGGCAACCTTTACACCGTTCATAAAATACTCCAGGCGCTTGGTATCGGTAACTTCACCAATAATGGCGCAGTTCAAGTCCCATTTATCAAATACGGCCTCAACCAAAGCTTCCTTGCCTTTTTCAACCACGATCAGCATACGCTCCTGCGATTCGGAAAGCAGGATCTCGTATGGCTTCATATTTTCTTGGCGCATAGGCACACGGTCAAGGTGAATGATCATACCGTGCTCGCCCTTGGCGCTCATTTCGGAGTTTGAGCAGATAATACCTGCCGCGCCCATATCCTGCATACCAATTACGGCGCCGGTTTTGATCACTTCAAGCGTAGCTTCCAGCAACAATTTCTCCTGGAAAGGGTCGCCTACCTGTACGGCAGGTAGGTCGTTAACAGAATCTTCGGTGATATCTTTTGACGCGAAAGCCGCGCCGTGGATGCCATCCTTACCTGTTGCCGAACCTACTATATAAACCGGGTTACCCACACCATACGAGGTAGCCGAAACGGTCTCGCCGGCCTTAACAATACCTGCCGAAAACGCGTTTACCAATGGATTTATATTGTAGCACTCGTCAAAGAAAAGTTCGCCACCAACCGTTGGAATGCCGAAGGCGTTGCCGTAGTGGCTGATACCCTTAACTACGCCTTTAACCAACCACTTCGTTTTATCGAGGCTTAGATCACCGAAACGCAGCGAGTTCATTTGCGCGATGGGCCTTGCACCCATCGTAAATATATCGCGGTTTATACCGCCAACACCCGTGGCGGCGCCCTGGTAAGGCTCAAGCGCCGATGGGTGGTTGTGCGATTCTATTTTAAAGGCGCAGCCAATGCCGTCGCCGAGGTCAACCAATCCGGCGTTCTCCTCGCCCGCCTTGGCCAGCATACGCGGGCCGTCCTTAGGCAGGGTTTTAAGCCAGGTAATAGAGTTTTTGTAAGAACAGTGCTCGCTCCACATTACCGCGAAGATAGATAGTTCGGTAAAGTTGGGCACACGGCCTAATATCTCTTGTATACGTTCAAATTCCTCGGGTAAAAGCCCCAGATCGCGGGCGGTTTCAACGGTGGTTAATTCCTGGTTCTCCAATGTAGTTTTGTTTTTGTTGAAAGGATGCGCAAAATTAGCAAAAAAGGCGCAAAAGCAGAAAGGAAAAGAAGGTAAAAGCAGAAAGGTTATAGTTAAAGCAAAAACTTTTACATAGCTAAATCTCAAAAAAATGGCGATAAGAAAATCTTATCGCCACAACACACATCTACTCACAAATCACTAATCGCTAATCCCTTTAGATGTTTTTTATTCTTCGCTTAGTTGAAAATTCATCGGTATAGTGTACCTAACGCGTACAGGCTGGCCGTTTTGCATACCGGGTTTCCATGGCTTGGCAAGTTTTAGTACCCTTACCGCTTCCTCATCCATACCATAACCTGCTCCGTTTTGAACTGTAATATCAGATAAACGGCCATCCTTTTCGATAACAAAACTAACCAATACACGGCCGCCTTTGCCGGCATCCTGCGCCTGGGTCGGGAAGTGCAGGTTTTTGTTCAAAAACTTTGACCATGCGGCAGCGCCACCTACAGGCTCGGGCATAAACTCTAACCCACCAGTACCATGAATGGTATTGTCAACAACGGGTTCAACACCGCCCCCGCCGGTAGTAACCGGTAGATCTTCAACCGGTGCAACTGTACCGGTGCCTTTGGCAGTAATCGGCCCTATTTCTCCGGTAATATCAATATTTCTTGGCGGGTCGGATGTTACCGGCTCAGATGTAACTACCATAGGCACTAATCTGGTAGTAGCTACCGGCGGAGTTGGTTTTTCGGGAGCTGCAGGTTTTACAGGCTCTTTAGGTGGTTCTATTTTTAATTTATCAATCCGTACCTCTATTTCATGCCCAGGAACTTTTGGAGTGATATCCTCAACTTTTTTTAACGAAAAGTTATATAGCAATGCGGCAGCTATTACCGAAGTAAAAGCCATCCCCATAGCCTTTACCATATTGTCGCCATAATGCCGCCTCAGGTCAAAGGCACCATAACTCTTGTTGCGGTTGGCAAATACAAGCTCGATCCAATCGGGATTGTATAAATTAAGTTTTGTGTTAAGCATAGTGTTTGAAATTATATTTTACTAATTAACGTATTTTCAAAACAAAATGTTGCACAAAATCTAATTATTACGAAATAATGAATTGGATATTCAAATTAATACAATTTTTATATTGCAGATATTGGTTTATTGCAAATTATATTTTGTTTATTCTACCTGGATCGAAGCGATGCTTACCAGTTTTGGGTTGAGATCTTTTTAACCGCCTCCATTTTCACAGCTAAGGGCTGCTTATCCATGGCCTGCCGTAACTTTGTGGCGGTGACTATGCAGAATTGGCCAACCTGGTCAAGGTAACTGCCGACATCCTTTTTATTGTATTTATCAGCCATTTTTTCTAAAGGTACTTCTATCCCGGGGATGGGCACCATGTTGCCAAAGCGATCGCGCTGGTAAGGGGTAAACACAAAATTGCTTATACGGTAGCGGTACCGCAGATCTTTTGTCTGTATATTGATGGCATAGGTTATTTGCCCGGCCTCTTTCCTTACCAGCGAAGAACCGCTGTACACCATAAACTTACCAGATGTATTAAGCGTATTTTCCGCCTTACCTTTTGCCGGAGTAATTGCGCGATTAAAACCCGCTGCAAAATCCCAGGCACGTTGATACAGCGTATCTGCGGTTACACCCGGTTTATCTGCAATACGGTAGTAAACATAATTATTGCCTTCATCAAACGCCAACGAGTCGCGTTGTGCTGATGCCGTTTGTATGCATAATAAACAAAGCAGGCCTAAAATTATCTTTCTCATATACTTTATAAAGATAAGCCATCCGTGCAATACGGATGGCTTATGCAGATCAAATGTTTAGGTTAATTAACTTAAAACGCGTACACAGCGGCAAGTACAAATTGAGATGCCGACTTGGTAGCTGTAAGGTCCCTTTTTACAAATTGCTCGTTGCTTGCCTTATCAAGCCTAACTTCAGGAATGATAGTTAAAGGGCCCGCTTTTATGTTCGAAGTAAGGGTAAAAGCTTTAACATCGGGCCCGCCGTTCTTCAGCTTAAAGTACTCGCCCCTTATGCCAAAGGCTACGGTTTTTGATGCTGAAATCTGCGGGTATAAAGCAATTCCACTAAAGCCGTTACCACCGTGGGCGGTTTTATAATCAGCCGCGTTTAGCCCCAGCTTAAACATATCAGTTATCTGATAAGCCGTTGTAAGATCGAACTCAGTACCCGATACCGGGCCTGTTATAACGTTCAAATAAGCTGTCCAGCCTGTTACAGGGCTTATAAACAGTTGCGCGCCAAAATTTGACACATCAACATTGGATATATAAGAGTTCCACGAATCATTAAAGATACCCGCCATCAAACTTACTTTATCTGTAAAAGCGTAGGTTGCCTTTAGCCCCGCATTCTGGAACGGGCCGTTTGTGAAAAGGTACGATGTTGAGTAGTTAAAGTTGCCAACCGGCGAGATAACTTCGTAACCTATAAATGTAGCCATAAACCCACCTGTTAAATTAAACTTATCGGTAACATCATACGAAACATATAAATTCTGAATGTTAAAGGTTTCGCCGGCCGATCCGGGTACAAGTGATTGGTAAGATCCCCGCGGACCAAAGCTAAGCTCGCCAACAAACGCCGCTTTGCCAACTTTCTTTTTTAAGGCCAGGTCTATCATACCTATTGATACAGAATTTTGCTCGTTTGCAAAGCTGGTTTGAATATTGGACGAGCCCGGGGCGATAGATCCGCCGGCCGGGGCTTTAAAACCGGAAAAATCATACTTATAATAAGTATCTACCGAACCTGAAATGGTTAAAGGGGGATCTGTCTTGGTTGTGTCCTGCGCACTCGCTGCAAATACTGAAAAAGCAAAAAATGATAAGAGTAAAAGTCTTTTTTTCATGATAATGGATTTAAAGTTTGATTATTTAACTATTTAATTGATTATTTTTGTTTTAATTCACCAAAAGCGACGTTATGTGCAAACACTTTTCTATTAAAGTCGCATTAATTATAAAATTCAATTAAAATTTCAATTATTATTAATATTAATAACAAATAATTCAGATAACGGCCATAAAATTTATTGCTTCCGCAATTATTTACTAAATAATCTATAATAAATCACAAAAACAAATATAAATTTCATTAAATAGTACATTTTATTCAAATTTTATCAACAAATACAAGTATTTATATTGTAAATCGTAATAAAAACGAGAATAAAGCGAATTATTAGGCATAAACCCAACAAAAAATGTCTATGATGTCGAATAATTACAATTTAATTGGAAATTTAACGACAGGCAGTGGGGAACCATCTTAAAACAGAGGACTTGTATAAGAAATATTTAATTAGTGAGCGAATATCCGTCGAAGTTGAGCATTCAATGCCTATGAAACTTAAATAACTCAAAAGGGCATACTATTTAAAGGATTTTATAAATTTGGGCGAAACCAATTATTATTATCATGCCTAATATCCGTTTTCAGGCCCTTAGCGCTGTATTAAACCGCGAAACTCCCGAAATAAAGCTGCCGTCTTCCAAAATATCCGACTACTTTGGTGTAAATGTGTTTGATAAGCAGAAAATGAAAGAATTTCTTTCAAAAGATGCGTATAGTGTTATTGTTGATTCTATTGACAATGGAGTGCCTATCCCACGCGATATGGCCGAGCAGGTGGCATCATCAATGCGATCGTGGGCTATGGGTAAGGGAGCAACGCATTACACGCACTGGTTTCAGCCACTAACGGGCACCACTGCCGAAAAACATGACGCTTTTTTTGAACCCACAGCAGATGGCGGTTCGATTGAACGTTTTAGCGGCGACGCGCTTGCCCAACAGGAACCCGATGCATCCAGTTTCCCGAGCGGTGGCATTCGCAATACTTTTGAAGCCCGCGGTTATACCGCATGGGATCCATCTTCCCCTGCCTTTATAATAGGCCGCACGCTATGTATCCCAACAGTATTTGTATCGTACACGGGCGAGGCGCTGGATTATAAAGTGCCTCTACTAAAAGCTTTAAGCGTTTTGGATAAAGCCGCGGTAGATGTTTGCCACTATTTTGATAAAAGCATAGAAAAGGTAAACGCATCCTTAGGTATTGAGCAGGAATACTTTCTGGTGGATACAGCGCTGTTTAACGCCCGCCCGGATCTGTCGCTTACCGGCCGTACGTTGTTTGGTCACATGTCTGCCAAGAACCAGCAACTGGAAGACCACTATTTTGGGTCGATACCAAGCAGGGCGTATGCCTTTATGCAGGATATGGAGACCGAAGCGCTGCAATTAGGCATCCCCCTAAAAACACGCCATAATGAGGTAGCACCCTCGCAATTTGAGTGCGCCCCGGTATACGAAGAGATCAACCTGGCCATTGACCATAACCAACTGTTAATGGATATCATGGACAGGGTTGCCAAGCGCCACCACTTTAAAGTGCTGCTGCACGAAAAGCCTTACGCCGGCATCAACGGTTCGGGCAAGCACAACAACTGGTCGTTAATAACCAATACGGGCAAAAACCTGTTATCGCCGGGCAAAACGCCCAAAAACAACCTGATGTTCCTTACATTTTTTGTGAACACCATAAAAGCCGTACATGAACACGCCGACCTGCTGAGGGCATCAATCGCATCGGTAAACAACGACCACCGTTTAGGCGCTAATGAAGCACCTCCTGCTATTATATCTATATTTTTAGGCAGTCAGCTTTCGGAGGTCTTAGACGAGATAGATACATCGCGCCTGAGCAAAAAGATCAAAGAAGAGAACTCGCTTTGGCAGGGCATCCCTAAAATACCGCAGATATTAAAAGACAACACAGACCGCAACCGCACCTCTCCTTTCGCGTTCACCGGAAACAAATTCGAACTGCGCGCGGTAGGTTCCTCGGCCAATTCGGCCAGCCCTATGACGGTACTGAACCTGATCATGGCTGATCAGCTTAAAAAATTCAAGACCGATGTTGATAAGCTGATCAAAAAAGGCGAGAAAAAGGATGTAGCGCTCATGACCATTATCAAACGCTATATTAAGGAATCGCGAAATATACGTTTTGAGGGTAACGGCTACAGCGAAGAATGGGAAAAAGAGGCCGAAAGCCGCGGTCTGGCCAACATCAAGACCACGCCGAAAGCGCTTGATGCCTTTATATCCGAAAAGTCGCAGGAACTTTTTGCCGAAACCGGTGTGTTTACCAAACGCGAAGCCCACGCCCGTCATGAAATATTGCTGGACAGCTACTATAAGAAATTGCAGATAGAAGCCCGTGTAATGGGCGAACTGGTAATGAACATTATTATCCCTGCCGCTATTGAATATCAATCGAAACTAATTGAGAATGTTAAGGGTTTGAAAGAGCTTGGCCTTGATAAAAGCACGTATGCCGCCCAACTTGATATTATCAACCAAATTGCCGAGCACGTAAACTTCATTAAGGACAATGTGCAGGAAATGATCAACGAGCGCAAAAAGGCAAACGTTATTGACGACTTGCGCGAACGCGCCATTAGTTATGATGAAAAGGTAAAAAGCTATTTTCAGCCCATACGCTACCGGGTAGATAAACTGGAGCAGCTGGTTGACGACTCGCTGTGGCCGCTGCCAAAGTTCAGAGAGTTATTATTTATAAAGTAAAAACAAAAACCGCCAAAAACCGGCGGTTTTGTTATTTTTGCGCCTGTCGTTTTATGCAATAGCAAACATTCTTTACCGGTTGTGCATTATTGATACACCGCGTTGTGCATAATATACGGTATTCACAAACTTCAGCCCCTGCCGCGTAATGTCAAAAAAATACACACGTATAAAACATTATCTTGAATTTATACAACTGCTAAAAACCAGCAGACGGTATGGATTAAAAACGGCAAAAAGCTACGAGGTCATATTCAATTGGCTGCGTACAAAATTGTCCCACAGCCAGTTTCTTATCTTATCGGGCATTTTGGTTGGGTTTACGGCCGGGTTGGCCGGGGTGATCTTAAAACTTCTGGTTCATTATATTCACTTCATTATTACAAACAAGGTGCACTTTTCGCGCCAGCTCATATTTTATGGGCTATTCCCGGTAATGGGTATAACGCTTACCGCCCTTATTGTAAAGTATTTTTTTAAAGGGCAAGACCGCAAAGGGGTACCCGCCATACTTTACGAGATAGCGCGCAACTCCAGCTTTGTATCGCATGTTAAGATGTACTCGCAAGTGATACAAAGCGCGGTAACCGTAGGTTTAGGCGGCTCTGCAGGGCTCGAAAGCCCTATAGCCGTTACGGGCGCAGCCATAGGTTCTAACTTCGCGCAAACTTATAAGCTGAGCTATAAAGATCGTACTTTATTGCTGGCATCGGGGGCTGCCGCGGGTATTGCGGCTGCATTTAATGCGCCTATTGCGGGGGTAATGTTTGCTTTTGAAATATTACTTACCGGTGTAATTTTTACCGACTTTATACCCCTGGTTGTTGCCGCGGTATGCGGTAGTTTGCTATCGCGCATTATACTGAACGAAGAGGTGTTATTCAAATTCAGCTCCAGGCAGGGGTTTAACTATCATAACATACCATATTATTTGGTGCTGGGCTTTTTCTGCGGGCTATATGCCCGGTATTTCATCCTGATATCTCAACGCGTTGAGCATTATTTTCATCAGCTGCAATTTTCTAAAGTTAACAAAGCTATTGCAGGCGGACTGGTACTCTCCGTGTTATGCATGCTTTTCCCACCCCTGTTTGGCGAAGGATATGAAAGCATCAAATCCTTTACAAACGGCGATATAAACGAGGTTATCAGGCATAGTTTTTTTGGCTATTTAAACTATGGCGAGTGGGTGATCATTTTATTTTTAGCGCTGGTTTGCCTGCTAAAGGCGTTTGCTACTTCGATAACCATTTATGCGGGCGGTAATGGTGGTAACTTTGCCCCTGCGCTGTTCGCTGGGGGCACAATGGGCTATCTTTTCGCGATTACGTGTACCCAGCTCGGGTTTGCCGATGTACCCGTTACCAACCTCATTATTGTTGGTATGGGGGGCATGGTAGGCGGGGTATTATACGCGCCACTAACCGCTATATTTTTAATTGCCGAAGCGAGCTCGGGGTATGATCTTTTTATCCCCCTGATGATTGTTTGCGTTATATCCTTTTTAATGGCTAAATGGTTCTCGACCATCTCGCCCGACCTGAAACAGCTTGCTGCTGAAGGAAAGATATTTACTACAGAACACGACAAAAACCTGCTGCTGCTTATCAATACGGGAAATGTAATAGAAAAGAACACACCGGCGCTTGGCCTTAACTCGTCTTTTAACGATTTGTTAGATATCGTAAAAAAAGGAAATCGGAATATCATTGCCATACTGGATGAAAAACACCTGGCCGGCATAATTTATATTGACGATATTATGCCGCTCATGTTCAACCCTCAATTACACGAAAAATTTCAGATACTTAATGTAATGAAACCCCCGGTTTCAATCATTAATCATAACGAGGATATGATAGCCATTATCAACAAGTTTGATGAAACCGGCACCTGGGTTTTACCCGTAGTAGATGATGACAACTACTTTATAGGCTTTATATCAAAATCGGTTGTATTAAACCGTTACCGCCAGGTGTTAAAAGAACATTCAGACCTATAAAGCGTAAATGCCAACATCACTATTTAGTATTAAGCGCTATATTTGCCCATGACTTCTCCGCAAAGATATGATCAACGGGGCGTGTCGGCATCAAAAGACGATGTACACAACGCCATTAAAAACATTGATAAAGGGATATTTCCGAAAGCATTCTGCAAAATCGTTCCGGATATTTTAACCAACGACCCCGAATATTGCAACATTATGCATGCCGACGGCGCGGGTACAAAATCGTCGTTAGCCTACACTTACTGGAAGGAGACCGGTGATATTTCTGTGTGGCGTGGCATAGCACAAGACGCTATTATCATGAACCTTGACGACCTGCTTTGTGTGGGCGCAACCGATAACATCCTGCTATCGTCAACCATTGGCAGGAACAAGAACCTGATACCCGGCGAGGTGATAGCCGCAATTATTAACGGCACCGAAGAAATATTGGCCGAACTGCGGGATGCCGGCATTGGCATTTACAGCACAGGCGGCGAAACTGCTGATGTGGGCGATTTAGTACGTACCATTATTGTGGATAGTACCGTAACCTGCCGCATGAAACGCGACGACGTAATATCAAACCACCGCATACAACCTGGTGATGTTATTGTTGGTATGGCATCATACGGGCAGGCCACTTACGAAAAAGAATATAACGGCGGTATGGGCTCTAATGGTCTTACATCCGCCCGCCACGATGTTTTCAATAAAACCATTGCCGATAAATATCGCGAAAGCTATGACCCGGCAGTACCTCATGACCTTGTATTCAGCGGTAGTAAAACGCTTACCGATAAAATTGATATTGGCGGCGGCCAAAGTATTACGGCGGGCAAACTGGTATTATCGGCAACGCGTACCTACGCCCCTATCATCAAGGCTATTTTAGACAAGTACCGCAGCCAGATAAATGGGATGGTGCATTGCAGCGGCGGCGCGCAAACCAAGGTGCTGCACTTTATTGATAACCTGCACATCATTAAAAACAACCTGTTCCCTATCCCGCCGTTATTCAAGCTGATACAGGAAGAATCGAACACCAGCTGGCAGGAAATGTATAAGGTATTTAATATGGGTCACCGTATGGAGCTGTATGTGCCACAAGAAATAGCCGAAGATATTATCGCCATATCAAAAAGCTTTAACGTAGACGCGCAGATCATCGGCCGTGTAGAAGCTGCTGATAAAAAACAGGTGACTGTAACATCACCTTACGGAGAGTTTGTTTATAATTAAAAATATCAAAACCTTTAAACGAAGAAAGCCTCCCGAATTGGGAGGCTTTCTTCGTTATTAACAATATCTGCTTAGTTAAATATATAACGTAAGCCAAACTGCATGTAGTAAGTTGAGCTGATGCTAACATCATCCCTAAAGGTAGTTGACACCGGTAAGCCCCTGTCTGTTGCTATACGGAAGGTTGGCACTGTTGTACCGTCGGCCGCGATAGCGGTGTTGTTAGTTGGTACAAGTAAACCACGTGTATTAACCAGTTTGTGTAAGCCCCAGTTTTTATTTAACAAGTTACCTAAGTTGAATATATCAAAGCTAAACTGGATGGTGTTGCGTTTACCGCCTACGTTAACAAACAGATCTTGCAGGAATTTGAAGTCGACCTGGTTGCGCCAAGGTAAGTTTGCGCCGTTACGTTGCGCATACTGGCCTTTATGGTTTTTAAGGTAAGCATCCTGATCTACATAACGGAAGAACATATCGCTTTGCTGTTGAGCTGTGTAGGTAACAGCATTAGCGCCCGAACCTACAGTTAACGGTACAAATGTGATCTCTGACGGGTTTTTAGGAATATAGATCAAATCGGCATTGGCGCCATCACGGTTAAAGTCTGACGAATAAACGTAAGAGAACCTGCCATCAATTGAACCCTGGTAGAAGAACGTAAAAGTTGATTTTGCGTGTTTCAGGAACTCTTTAGCATAAGAGAAAGATGCAACTACACGGTTTGGAGCGATATAGTTTGCATAGCTCAGCTCCTGAGAGTTTGAACCATTGATGGTTTGTGTTCCCTGCCATGCAGAACCTGCCTGGTCACCACTTCCGTCGTAAAGGTTTTTAGCTTCAGATTTGATGTAAGCAAGTGATGCTGAGAAGTTTCTGCTGAACTGTTTATCTAACTTAGCAGTTACCGACCAGTAGTAACCTTTATTTGCATTATCAAGCACATAAGTATTAAACGCGCCTGTAGCTGTAGGTGTAACCTGTCCACCGGCAATATTATTTATGTATTTATCTGCATTAGCGCTTGGATAAAAAGCCCTGTGATCAGGGTATCCGGTAATACTTAGATCTGTAGGATCACTTAAGTTAGCATTTCTCCAGAAAGCCGTTTGCAGATCTTTATTATAAATACCCTCTAATGTACCCACAAAGCCAAATGGCAACTTGGTATCAACAGCTAAGCTGGTTTTCCATGTCTGCGGCATTTTTAAGTCAGGCGAGATAAATGTCATAGCCGACGGTAAAGTTGTACCTGCTTTTGGTTGAGTAGTAGGGCGGTAAGCGTTAGGATCAGGGTTAAATATCCCCGGTACTTCGTTACCTGCGGTACCATCATTGATCTGGGTAATTTGCAATAAACCTGCATCGCTGGCCTGGCTAACTATCCATACAAATGGCAAGCGGCCGGTAAATATACCCGATCCACCGCGTACCTGCAGGCTACGGTCGCCATTAACATCCCAGTTAAAGCCAACACGAGGAGAGAACATTATTTTAGCGGTTGGCAATGTAGCTGTGTTTAACTTCTCGTTGTTTGCAAAGGTTAAAGGGGTAACAAGCGGATGCTGGCCCAATACTTTCGGATAAGTAGGTCGGTCTAATCTTAAACCGGCTGTTATACGGAAGTTATCGTTTACGCGGTAATCATCCTGGCCGTAAATTGAATACTGTGCAAATTTAAAGCTTGGGAACGATTGCGCGTATCCGGGCGCTAATGAATATGTTAAGGCATATGTTGCCGGATTGGCTTTATTCAGGAAATCATCTACAGAGTTATACCTGTAGTAGCTGGTACCATAACGTTGGAAACCGTTCTTGGTTGTGCTAAAATCAGCCTGGAAACCAACTGTAAAGTTATGCTTACCTGCAGTCCATTTCAGGTTATCTACGAATGAATAAGTAGACACATCCCTTAAGTTACCGTAACTGAAAAGCTCGGTACCAAATGATGTATAAGGCTGGCCGCCTTCTAATATGTCAACAAACGGGAATAAAGGTCCGTCTGTTGTACGGGGGTCATTCTGCCTTGTGCGTGATGCGCGTAAAGTATTTGAGAATCTTCCGAAAGTACCGTTCCATTCAGCTGATAACGAGTAGAAGTTAGCTTCCTGGTAATAGTTAGCGCTGTTAAAGTTTAACGAGTTTACATCTGTACGGCCGGCACCCGATGTAAAGCTCGATGGTGCAGCCGATGTACCGTTAACAAAATTAGGGTCACGGCTTTCAACCTGGCTGTAACGCACGTTGAATTTGTGGTTATCGCTGATATTCCAGTCTAAACGGCCTAACAAATTGGTCCGCTCAAACTGAAAACCATAGCCCTGGTAAACACCCGGGTCGTAGTTATATTCAGATTTCAAGAAATCCCTTATCTCGTTTAACCTGGTATCTGTTGGGCGGGCAACGTTACCGCCGGTTGGGTTTGCTGCTGTAGCTGCAACACGCGATTGACCCGGCCTTGTTGTTGTTTGCCTTTCAGCATTAACAAATAAAAATAATTTGTTTTTTACGATAGGGCCGCCAACTCTTGCGCCCCAGGTTCTATCGTTCAATGGTTGCCTTTGCAGCATATTTGGGCCAACATTTATACCTTGTTGCTCCTGGTTTCTCCAATAAGTGTAAACCGAACCGCTAATGTCGTTGGTACCAGAACGGGTAACAGCGTTTAATGCGCTACCAATAAAACCAGATTGTGTAACGTCATAAGGGGTTACGTTTACCGATATCTCTTCTAACGCGTCCAATGATATTGGAGAGCCGCCGGCCGGCAGGTTACCACCAATACCAAAGCTGTTGTTAAAGTCAGATCCGTCTACGGTAATGTAGTTTTGCCTGAAGTTACCACCGCCAATTGATGTACCGTTAGCTTGCGGGGTTAAACGGGTTAAATCGTTAATGTTACGCGTAATAGTTGGTAAGGTTAAGATCTCGCGGGTACCGATGTTAGTAATAGCGCCGTTACGCTCACCGTTCATGATAGAGCGGGGGTTGGTGGCAACTATATTAACTTCGCTAAGTACCGCAGCGCCTTGCGACAGGGTTTCGTTTAGTACAAAACCCTCACCTAATTTTAAGTACACATCAGTTACTGTTTTAGCGTCGTAACCGATGTAAGAAACAACTACAGTGTAAGGGCCACCTACACGCATGTTGTTGATAGTAAAACGTCCGTCGGCGTTTGTTGTAGTAGCATAAGTGCTACCGCTTGGCTGGTGCGTGGCCTTGATGGTTGCACCAATCAAGGTTTCGCCTTTCCCGTCCTTGATAAGGCCTGTCATACTACTTGTTGTTACCTGTGCAAAGGCAGCAACGGCAGCAAACAGAAAAATAATAGAGAGAAGTAAATGTTTTCTCATGTTTGTTTTTTTTTGTTAACTGATAAGTGAATTAATCATTAAGTGATTTAATGCCGCAAAGATAAGTATTACAGGCGTTGGGTATATTAAGTTAATGTTATAATAATTATATACTTTTCAACATTTAATAGCATAAATAACTAAAAATGAAATTTTGATGAATAATAAGTGTAATATTTACAATACCAGTGTCAAATTTTAAAATAAACCTTTTGATTATTAGTTAATTACCTTAAATTTCCGGCCTCGATTCTAAATCACTCCCGATTTTTCATTTACACCGCTTTTTAGTTAGCTTTGCATTCCAAAAAATCATAAAAGATACATACTATATGGATTACGATTTAATTGTTATTGGTTCGGGCCCGGGCGGTTATGTTGCCGCTATACGCGCATCGCAGCTGGGTTTAAAAACCGCCATTGTTGAAAAAGAATCGCTTGGGGGCATTTGCCTTAACTGGGGTTGTATCCCTACAAAAGCTTTATTAAAAAGCGCCCAGGTTTTTGAATATTTGAATCACGCGGCTGACTATGGTATAAAAACCAACGGCGGCGAAGTTGACTTTGAGGCCGTTGTTAAGCGTAGCCGCGGCGTGGCCGATGGCATGAGCAAAGGTGTTCAGTTTTTGATGAAGAAGAATAAGATCGATGTAATTATCGGTTATGGCTCTTTAAAATCAAAGGGAACAGTATCGGTTAAAATAGCCGACGGCACCACTAAAGATTTTACCGCCAAAAATATCATCCTCGCTACGGGAGGCCGCTCGCGCGAATTGCCTAACCTTAAACAGGATGGCAAAAAGGTAATTGGTTATCGTCAGGCTATGGTATTGCCAAAACAGCCAAAATCAATGGTTGTGGTAGGCTCAGGCGCCATCGGTATCGAGTTCGCTTATTTCTACAACGCTATTGGTACGCAGGTAACCGTGGTTGAGTTTTTAGATAATATTGTACCGCTTGAGGATGAGGAGATATCAAAAGGACTTTTACGCATCCTTAAAAAGCAGGGTATCAACATCATGACCGGTTCTACCGTAGAATCTGTGGATACCAACGGCGAAGGCTGCAGGGTAAATGTTAAAACCGCCACCGGCAACCAGGTGCTTGAGGCCGATATTGTTTTATCTGCCATAGGCATATCAACCAATATTGAAGGGATAGGCCTTGAAGAAAACGGTGTAAAAACAGATAAAGGCAAGGTTTTGGTTGATGATTTTTACCAAACAAATGTTGAGGGCGTATATGCCATAGGCGATATTGTTAAGGGCCAGGCATTAGCGCATGTTGCATCTGCCGAAGGTATCATCTGCGTAGAAAAGATAGCCGGGCAAAACCCCGAACCCTTAAACTATAACAATATCCCCGGCTGTACTTATTGTATGCCCGAAGTTGCATCTGTTGGTTACACTGAGAAGGCGGCGAAAGAAGCCGGTTACGAAGTCAAGATCGGCAAATTCCCGTTCTCGGCATCGGGTAAAGCAAGCGCTGCCGGTGCAAAGGACGGTTTTGTTAAAGTGATATTTGATGCTAAATATGGCGAGTTTTTGGGCGCGCACATGCTGGGTCATAACGTAACCGAGATGATAGCTGAAGTGGTTACAGCACGCAAGCTGGAAACAACCGGGCACGAGATCATCAAATCAGTACACCCTCACCCTACCATGAGCGAGGCAGTTATGGAAGCCGCTGCTGACGCCTACGGCGAAGTAATACATTTATAAATCGTTGATATAAAAAAGCCGCTCCGGAAATTCCGGAGCGGCTTTTTTATGCCGTTACTTTTTCATATACCCCGTATCTAAAAACAGGTACCTGTTTCGTAGTTGGATGCTTTCCTTTTCCAACACGGTTTTTACATCAATATTAATGAAGGTTACCGGGCTGTCTTTTACATTGGCATTCCACTTGGGTAAAAAACCATCGTTAGGGTTACCAGTTTTTATAAAATTGGCGAAGTAGCCTTCCATAGTTGCCGATACTTGGTAGTCAGCCGGTGTCCATGCGTAATTTGTGTTAGTTGCCAGGTTTCCCATTGCGTATTCAATTTCTGACGCGTGTGCCGCGCCTGCGTAAGGTTGGGGCCCCTTTTTAGTTTCGGGTTTTGCTGTATCGCCTTTAATAACGCCGCCCGCAAGGCCCGCTTTGGCGTTAGCCATTTTGGCCGTCATCGGCGGCAGTGGTTTCGAGAACAGGTAGCGGTAAACCGGCTTGCCGCTCGTTAAAGCATGTGCGTCGGTCCATTTCCATGTACTATATGATATAAAGCGGTCGCTGGCCAGCTCAGTTGCCGATTTTATCACCTCCGTTTGCGTTGTACCGGGATAAAGTTTTAGCACTTCGTCGGCCTTTTCGCCGTACAGCATTTTAACCTGCTTTGCATAATTTTCGGGCGTTGGCGCATTTCCGTACATTAAGGCCTGGTAGGGTATCTCGGCGGAATTCCATCCGGCTAACAAGGGCACTTTGGCCTGTTCGCCTGCTAAAAAACTTTCAACGGGCTTTTTCAGTAAAAAATAGCCGTCAACAGTGGGCGACATCGGCGGAGTGCCCGGCATCGATGCATCATCCAGCAGCTTATCGGCAGGTATAGCACGCAGCGCTTCCAGGGTTGTAGCGCCTATCTTCTCACCAAATTTAACACCATTCTTCTCGCCCTCGGCTAAGGGTATGGCAGGCAACGTTGGATTTATCATCGCGCCGCTTTCGCCTATGGCGCCGGCAAACATGTTTTTTGACAATGGAGATACCATTTGTGCTGATACCGCTATAGAGCCGGCTGATTCGCCTGCTATGGTCACGCGTTTTGGGTCGCCGCCAAAGGCCGCGATGTTTTGCCGTACCCAGCGCAGGGCTGCGGCCTGGTCAAGCAAGCCATAGTTGCCCGACGCGTGATGTACTGACTCTTTGGTAAGCTCGGGATGCGACATAAAGCCGAATACCCCCAGGCGGTAGTTTACCGTAAGTGCAATAATGCCCCGTTTTGCCATGCTCTCACCGTCGTAGCGCCTTTCAGAACCGTCGCCGGAAACAAAACCGCCTCCGTAAAAATATACCAGCACGGGCAGTTTGGTTTTTGAGGGTTTCGCGGGCATCCATACGTTCAGATACAAACAGTCTTCACTCATGCCCGGGGTGCGGAAGCCCATATCGCCAAATACCTGTTTTTGCATGGCATTATATCCAAAGGCATCGCACTTTCGCACACCGGTCCAACTGTTTACCGGTTGAGGTTCTCTCCAGCGCAATTCGCCAATGGGTGGCTGCGCAAAAGGTATCCCCTTAAAGCTGATAACTCCCGATTTTTCGGTTACCCCTTCAACAATGCCATCGGCAATTTTTATTTGTTTACCGGTTTGCGCCAACAGGCTCGTACAGGCAAACTGCAGCAGCAATAAGAACGATATTCTTTTCATGAGTTATATTACTATTGGTTAGTTTCAGTTGATGAATTTAAGAAAAAAATTGCCCGTAAAACAAATATTATGTCATAACGACACATTGAATATAAATATACCTACATTTATGTTCAATGAAACCAACCATCACCATTGAATATTGCCCAAAATGTAACTGGCTTATGCGGGCAGCCTATATGGCACAGGAGCTGCTAACAACATTTAGCGACGAGGTTTACGGTGTAACCCTGCAACCCAGCGAAACACCGGGTAAATATAGTATCCGGACGAACGACACCCTTATTTTTGACAGGAAGGAACAGGGACGCTTCCCCGAAATAAAAGAACTGAAACAACTGGTTCGTGATGCGGCCTGCCCCGCAAAGCACCTTGGCCACTCTGATAGCAGCACGGCATAATACTATGTGTGCATATTATGTTGTACAAATTTGTTTATGTAACTTTGTGAATTATATTTATAGATGCTATCTAAAAAAACCAAATACGCCATAAAGGCGCTGGTGGTCATGGGTAAAAACATGGACAAGCCACCCATGCAGATATCAAGGATCGCCGAGCTGGAAAGGATCCCAAAAAAGTTCCTGGAGCAAATACTGCTCGATCTGCGCAACGCCGGCTTCCTGTATAGCAAAAAAGGCGCGGGAGGCGGCTATAGCCTTAACAAAGACCCAAAGGATATTTTCCTGGTAAATATTATGCGCATCACCGATGGCCCTATTGCTATGGTACCATGTGCCAGCTTGAACTTTTATCACCGCTGCGACGAATGCCACCAGGAACACACCTGCGGCATACGCGACGTGTTCATCGAGGTACGCGATGCATCGCTAAAAATACTATCAGAAACCAGCATTGCCGATATTATTTCCCGCGAAACCACGCTTATAAGTCATGAATAATCAGGATAAATGCTAAACACTAAATCTTAAACGCTAGATTCTAAACTTTAAATTCTGAACTTAAATCCTGAAGTAAGATCCCAGGTTTTAAAAACTGACATGTATGGGTTTAGACCAACCTCTGATCCCCAATCTCTAATCACTACTCCCTAATCTTCGTTCAATTTTTCCGAGATATTCTTGATCGATTCATCGAGCAGGGAAGCTGACTGATATAAAAAGGATTCTATCTGATCATATTCTTCTACACGATTCTCGCTGTTCTTCAGAATATCTATCATGCCCAGTATATTGGTAAGGTGCTTGCGTATCTCGTGGGAGTTGATAAATGCGAGCTCTTCTTTTTTCGCTTCAAATAAAAGTCTTTCGTAATGCCTTTTTTGTTTAACGTTACGGTAAAACAATCCTATGGCGATAATACTCAGTGCCGCTATCAATACAATAAACAAAAGCCATAAGCGCTCGCGCTTGTACACCTCGGCTTTTTGTTGATACAAACTTTCGGTTTCGTCAATTTTTATTTGCGATGAAATATTTCCTACCTGTGTTAACCGGATGTTGTTCTCTTGCGATTGCTTAAGCGCAAGCATAAAATTGTATGATGATGTTTTATAATCACCCTTTTTGCCGGCAATCCATGCCAGGGTTTCATACAGATGGTATTTTATTTCGGGGTGGTTGTTCTCTGTATCGGCTATCAGCAACTTTTCTATAATATGTTTGGCGGAATCTAATTGTCCGCTCATGTAATACGCGTCGGCCAGGTGCTGGTTTTCCAGGCTGCTGACTACATAATCTTTGCTTTTTTGCAGGTCTTTGATCTGTGTGATAGCCAAATCATAGTTATGCTGCAACAACGTAATATAATATCCAACACGTTTGCGGTAAGTAAACAGCTTATAGTTTTCGTTCTCGGACCCGTTAAGCCTTTTGTAGTACTCTTTTAACGAATCTAACTTATTCATCCTGAAGAAATTTTCAGACTTATTATAAAATATTACGCTCGATAAAAGGCGCTTGCTGGTACTATCATTCAATAACAACTTCCAGGCACGGTCAAGATAATTCAAGGATTGTGAATAAAATCCCGATTTATAAAAAAGGTCGGAGATGTTTATATTCAGGGATGCCTCGCGGCGGTTATCTTTAAAGTTGTCCTTCAGTTTCTTTACCTCGATAGTTGCAAGGCGATAATTATAAATAGCGCCGATATAATCGCCCTTATCGGTAAGTATAAACCCTAAATGGCTTAACATCAAAAAAGAAAGGTAGTTCCGGCTGTTTTTTTGCGCTATCTGCAGCGCCCGGGTAACATAGGTTTCCGCGCTTTTATAATCCCGCAGTTTGTTGTAGGATACTCCTTTTACAAACAGCGAAAATATCTCTCTATTGGGCAGGTTATACTTTAGAAAATAGCTGTCGAAAGTATCCTGCAAAGCCACAAGCTGGCTGCTATCTGCCCCCTGGACGCAGTTTTTTGTAAATGTGATCAACCTTTTTTGGCGCAAAAAGGTATCCTGCAGGGTAAGTATCTCCTTTAGCGTATCTTTATTGATGATCTGATTTTTTGGCTGTACCCCAACCACTTGCCATGCGTTTGCATGTACAAATTGGCCGGAAAATACTATTAAAATCAGAGCGATGATAAGCCTTTTAAGCATACACGTTTTAATGATTAAATTTACAGTTGCCTGCGTTAAAAACAAATTTATATTGATGCAACTTGAAAAGTTTTTTTGCGTATAAAAGAACAATTAATTTATAGATTTGTAATACATATAATTATCTATATATTTGTAAAATATCACAAGGACTATTTATATCATCATGAAAAAGATTATTTACATATTACTGGCCTTTTTAATTGTAAGCGTTTACGCTTGCCAAAAGGACAATACGGCTCCGGGCACGAATGCAAATAAAGGCCTTAATGCTACAATGAAGCTTAAAAAAGACACTACGCCACCTGAATTTTTTAAGACAACGGTGAAAAAGGACACCACTCCTCCTGAGTTCAAAAAAAGCACGGTAAGAGATACTACTCCTCCCGAGTTTTTAAATAAATAAAAAAAAAGAAGCGCCTTTATAAACAAAGGCGCTTCTTTTTTAGCTGTCAAATTTCTCCAGCAGCTTTAGCAGGGTTTCAAAATCCTTTGGGTACGGCGCATGCACGGTAATATCCCGGCCCGACGGCAACTTAAAACTCACCTCGTAGGCATGCAGGGCAAAGCGTTTCATGATAGGTAACTCTTCCTGGTCCTTCCCCAAAATATATTTACGCTTGATTTTAGAAAGGAACACCTGCTGACCCTTATACATCTCGTCGCCGGCAATTGAGGCGCGTTGCGTGGCCAGGTGTATGCGTATCTGGTGCATACGACCTGTAACCGGGCGGCACTCTACCAACGTGTAGTGTTTGAAATACTTTAGCGATTGGAACCAGGTTTCGGCACGCTTGCCTTCCTGGCGGCTAATGGTTACGTTTCCCTTTCCTACATTCAGTATAGGCAGATCTATCAGCAAGCTTTCAAAAACGTGCGTGCCGTCAATAACTGCGTGGTAAACCTTTTTTACTCTGCGTTTTTCAAACTGGATTGAAACATCGCGGTACGCTTCAGGATTTTTAGCGATAATTAGCGCGCCCGATGTTTCTTTATCAAGGCGGTGGCATATTTGCGCGTCGGCGGTGTACTGCTTTGCCAGGCGCAGCATGTTTATCTCGCCACCTTCGCGCTCGTCAAGCGAACTGATGAACGGCGGTTTATTAACCACAATGATATCGTCATCCTCAAATAATATCAGGTCGGAAAACTTTGGAAATTTCATAGCCCGCAAAAATACGGTTAATTAAATTAATTGTGCTATATACCGCTTTATCGGCGTCTGGTGCATTTTCAGCCCCCCGTCGGGCTAAAAACAATTCTGATAATGCAATGTTAAACACCTAATAATCATCCACCTAAAACAAAGCATCATGAGCACAAAAAAAACACAGCCCGAACAAAAGGGTTTTTTTGAAAAGATAAAAGAAACCATCGAAGAATTTTGGGATGGCACTAAGGAGACCGCCGAAGACCTGAAAGAAAAAACCGAAGATAAATTTGACGATTTAAAGGATAAGGCTGAAGATAAAATTGCAGACCTGAAAGAGAAAGTTGCTGCTAAAAAAACAAGCACTACCAAGAAAGCCGCTGCTGCTAAAACAGTTGTTGAACGGGCAACGGCTGCAAAAAAAGTAGTGGTAGCCAAAAAAGCCGGCGTGGCAGCAAATAAAGCAAAAAAAGAAGCCGCTGATATTAAGGCATCTGCAGAGGCGAAAGCTAAGGCGGTGACCGATAAAGCTAAAAGTACCGTGGCCGCTGCCAAAAAAACCGCTACGGAGGTTAAAGCAAAAGCCGCAACAAAAGCTAAAACAATAACTGATAAGGCCAAAACAGAAACCGCGGCCGCGAAAAAAGCCGCAAAGCCAAAAGCTGCGCCAAAAACGGCGCCTGCAAAAGGTAAAGCCGCTGCAGCTAAATAAACTTTAGCTTATAATAAAAATGCCTCCCGAAATCGGGAGGCATTTTTATTATGCTTCAAACTTGTAACCTACGCCTTTTACTGTAGATACGCAGTCGTCACCGAGCTTTTCGCGCAGCTTGCGCACATGCACATCTATGGTTCGGTTGGTAACTACTACCGAATCTTCCCAGATGTTTTTAAGTATCACCTCGCGGGTGTAAACTTTACCGGGTTTTGAAGCCAGCAGGTAAAGCAGTTCAAATTCCTTTTTGGCTAAAACCACCTTTACCCCTTTTTTATAAACCAGGTATGCTTCGCGGTCTATCACCAGGTCGCCTATTTCCAGTTTGTTATCAATAACCTCCTCGGGCGGCGCATTACGACGAAGGATGGCGTTGATACGGCTAACCAGCGCGCGTGGCTTAATGGGTTTTGCTATGTAGTCGTCGGCGCCAACATTAAAGCCTGCAATTTCTGAGTACTCTTCGCTTCGGGCGGTTAAAAATACCATAAAGGTATTTTTAAACTCAGGCATAGTACGCATAATGCGGCAGGCTTCTATCCCGTCCATCTTGGGCATCATTATATCTAATACGATCAGGTCGGGCTGTGTACGCTTTGCTTCGGCAACAGCTTCCTGCCCGTTCCGGGCCGAATATACCTGGTAACCTTCTTTTTTAAGGTTATACTCTATCAGCTCTAAAATATCCGGCTCATCGTCAACAATTAATATCTTTTGTTTACTGGTGCTCATGTATATTTAATTTTGCATAAAAGTATAAGCTTAATAGAAGCTTATGGTTAACCCAATATTAACAAATTGTTAAATACTACCTTAAGTTAACTTTTAATTGAGACTATTTAAATGTTTTCTTTAAAAAATCTTCAAGATCGGCGCCGGTAACATTTTTGGCAACAATTACACCCTGCGGGTCAATTATAAAGTTCGAAGGGATCGCTTCAATATGATACAGCCTTTCGGTAGGACCTTCGAACCTTTGCAGGTCTGATACGTGTGTCCAGGTAAGCCTGTCGGCGTTAACCGCCTGTTGCCAATCTTTTTTTTCGGTATCGAGTGATACCCCCAAAATGTTAAAGCCCTTATCCTTGTACATCGCGTATTGCTTAACCACATTGGGGTTTTCCTGCCTGCAGGGCGCGCACCACGACGCCCAAAAATCAAGCATCACATACTTACCTTTATAATCAGATAATTTTACCGGCTTGCCATCAATACTGTTTATTGTAAATTCGGGCGCTTTGTGGCCAACTGATATAGGTTTTATAGCCGCCATTTGGCGCAAAAAGGTTTGCACAGCCGGGTTGTCTTTAAAATCATCCTTAATATCGTCGGCATAAGCCACTAACTGTTGTTCGTATTTGTATTGATCAAGCGATGTTGCGGCGTAAAATCCGGCAAGCGATTTTTTATTCTGATCAACAAATTTTAAAACTTCGGCGCTGTAATCGTTCATGTTTTTTTGAAACATGGGGATATACACCTTCAGCAACGAGTCGGATTCTTTGCCCAGCGCAGCTGCCTTTGCGGTGTACTCATCAGATAGCTTCGTACTCCTGTCGCCATAAATATTGCTGATCTTGTTGAATTCCTTGATTTTTTCCGAGGTCTCTGATCCGTTTACCTCGTAGGAGTGATTTACATCGGCAAGGTCAGTTTTAAAAGTTATGGCATCGCCATTCTGTGCTACCACATCGTACACGTTGCCTGCAATACGCAGTTTATATAAATTTGCGTAGGGAGTAGCGCGCTTAAACTGAAATTCGTTATTCGCACCTAAGGTTGTTGAATCAACAACGTTTACCTGGGTACTATCCGCGGCAAGCAGGTATATCTTTTTTAACGCGCCGGGATTCTCTAATTTGCCCGAAATGGTAAATGTGGTTGATTCTTTGCACGAAACTATAAAAAACAGTGCCGCAAGGGCAATGCCGGTAATCAAACGGTTCTTCATATTATTTTGATTCTAATTCTTTTATTAATAGCTGGTTGGTTTTCTGGGGGTCTATCTTTCCTTTAGAAAGCTTCATAACTTCGCCCATAAACAAGCCTAAAACGCCCTTTTTACCCTTTTGGTATTCTTTTACCTTCTCGGGATATTTAGCCAGCGCGGCGCGTATAAAGCCATCCAACTGGCCGGTGTCCTCGCTGATAATCAGGTTTAGTTCTTTGGCTAATTGGTCGGCGGTTTTGTCATTTCCTTTCACCAGAGCCGGGAAAAGTTTTTGCGCGGCGATTGAATTGTTGACCTTACCGTCGTCTACCAGTTTTATTAGCTCCGCAAGGGCAACCGGTTTTATGCCTATATCAGCTATACTGATATTATTGTCGTTGATGTAAGAGCGCACGGCACCCATAACCCAGTTTGCTGCCGACTTATAATTTGTGGTATGCTTTATCAAATCCTCAAAATAAGCGGCGAACTCCTTATCGGCTATGATAACACCCGCGTCGTAATCTGATAAACCCAGCTTAGTGGTATATTTTTCGAAGAGCTGGTTTGGCAGTGCGGGCATGCTATCGCGTACTTGCTGTACGTAAGCTTCGGTCAACTGTACCGGCAACAGGTCGGGCTCGGGGAAATAACGGTAATCATTTGCCATTTCTTTTGAGCGCAATACAGATGTTTCGCCGGTATCGGCGTTAAAGTTAAGCGTATTTTGGTCTATATGGCCGCCGCCTTCTATAACGGCTATCTGGCGTTCAAACTCGTGCTCAATGGCACGCTGAACGTTACGTATAGAGTTAAGATTCTTTACCTCACAGCGGTTGCCAAAGGCCGCGGCTCCTTTCAGGCGTACAGATATATTGGCATCGCAGCGCATGCTTCCTTCTTCCATATTGCCATCGCAAATATCCAGGTAGCGCAGCAAGCGTCGTATCTCGGTCAGGAACTGCCCGGCCTCTTCGGCGCTGCGCAGATCGGGTTCTGATACGATCTCTATAAGCGGAACCCCTGCCCTGTTCAGATCAATAAGCGAATATTGATCGTGCTGGTCGTGCGAGCTTTTACCGGCATCATCTTCCATGTGGATGTGATGAATGGCGATTGCTTTTGAACTGCCATCGGCCAGTTTTACGGTTACACTTCCACCCAGGCATATCGGTTGCTGATCCTGCGTGGTTTGATATCCTTTTGGCAGATCGGCATAGAAGTAATTTTTACGGGCAAAAGTATTTTGCAGGTTGATGGTACAATTGCAGGCTAAGCCCATTTTTACCGCATACTCTACCATTTTTTTGTTAATACGCGGCAATGTACCCGGATGGCCCAACGAAACGGGGCTAACATGCTCGTTTGCCCCGGCGCCAAACGCCGCCGAATCTGATGAAAATGCCTTACTTAAAGTAGATAATTGGGCGTGTACCTCTAAACCAACAACTAACTCGTACTTGTCACTCGCGCCGCTTTGTAGAACTGTCATATTTATATTCAGCTGTAGTCAGCATTGATCAAACCTGCCAAATATAGTGTTATTTATGTTTTTGCGGGCATTATTTAAAACGACCGCGTCTCTGCCCTCTTACTAATTTAAATGCATCAGTTGTATAGACGCTGCGTTATGTGATTCTGCGATCAGGTTCTACCTAAAACGCTTTTGTCTATACCCAAATGCATGAGGCTATTTACCTATTTGTAAATCTTTTTATTAAACCTTGTGTTAATGTATTGGTCTGTTAAAATAAGGCATGCAATTTGCCTGTGCAGAAACATAATATCAAGATACCATGAAAAAAATTATTTTAGGGATGCTGGCAAGCTGTTTTTTACTTACCGCATCCGTTACCCAAACAAAAGCCCAGGTAAATGTTAGCCTTAACATTGGCACATGGACCCCACCCGCAGAATACGCAGATGCTAATTATTACTATTTGCCGGATGTGAACAGTTATTACTACGTACCTACACATCAATACGTTTATTTAAGCGGCGGTAATTGGGTTTGGCGCAACACGTTGCCTGCACGCTATAGCTATTACAATATCAACGACGGTTACAAGGTTGCCGTTTATCGCCCGAACCCCTACCGGTACTACCGTTACGACAGGGTAAAGTACGCACGTTACCGGGGAGTAAAAAATGTTATTATACGCGACAGGTATTACCGCCCGAGAACAAAAGTAATTACCCATACCCGATATGTTAACCGGCCAACAAGGGTTATCAACCGCACCAGATATGTGAACAGGCCCGCGAAGGTGGTTCGTCATACCAAATATGTAAACAGGCCTTCAAGGGTTGTAAACCGCACACGTATAGTGAACAGGCCTTCGCATACTAAAATAAGAACGGTTACACATGTGAACCGCCCGGCGCACCATGGCGGTAAAAGCCACGGAAAAGGCCATCATTAATAATAGCGTATTAAACAAAAAAAGACCACTTATAGGCGGTCTTTTTTTGTTTGGAATGGCGAAGCTTGATTATTGAACGAAACTTTTGGCTTTGGCCAGCACATTATCAAGGCCGTTTACATCGCTGCCGCCCGCTGTAGCAAAAAACGGCTGACCGCCGCCCCCGCCCTTCACCTCTTTAGCCAGTTCTTTCACAATATTACCTGCATGCAGGCCTTTGTCTTTTACAAGCGTCTCGTCTATCATCACCGTAATACTTGGCTTGCCGTTGATATTGGCAGCCAGCACCAGGAATAAATTTGGTACGATATCTTTCAAGTTATAAGCTAAATTTTTGATGGCATCGGCATTTGGCAGGTCCACCTTTTGGGCAATGAAGTTGATGCCATTGATAGCTTCTGCCGTTTTAGCCAGTTGATCTTTTAAACCCGAAGCCTTTTCTAAAACTGTTTTTTCTATTTCCTTTTTTAACCGACTGTTTTCTTCCAGCAAACCTTCAATGCTTTTGGCAACGTCCTTGGGGTTTTTTAATAACTCTTTAACATGCTGCATCAACTTGTCTTGCCCGGTAATATAAGCTTCGGCGGCAACCCCGGTTATCGCTTCAATACGTCGGACCCCGGCAGCTACCGCGCTCTCGCTGATGATTTTAAAATACCCTATCTGGCCGGTAGCCTTTACATGCGTGCCGCCGCAAAGCTCTTTGCTAAAGGCATCGTCAAAGGTTATCACCCTTACATACTCGCCATATTTTTCTCCGAATAATGCGGTAACACCGCTGGCAATGGCTTCCTGGTAGGCTACCATGCGCTCTTCCTTAAGCGGGATATTTTCGCGCACCTTACCGTTTACTATGGCCTCTATATTGGCTATCTCTTCATCGGTTACTTTTGCAAAATGCGAAAAATCAAAGCGCAGGTAATCGGCGTTCACCAACGAGCCTTTTTGGTTAACATGTGCGCCCAAAACCTGCTTCATGGCGGCATGCAAAAGGTGTGTGGCCGAGTGATTGCTGTTGGTTTTATTACGCAGCGATGCATCAACCATCGCTGTTAACGCATCCCCCGGCGTAAGGGGCAGTCTGTCGGTAAAATGCACGATAAGCCCATTCTCCTTTTTGGTATCGGTAACCGCTATGATCTCGCCATTGGGGAAGATCAACTCTCCTTTATCGCCTACCTGGCCACCGCTTTCAGCATAAAACGGCGTTTTATCTAACACAATCTGGTATTGCTCTTTGCCTTTAGCGCTAACTTTGCGGTATTTAACAATATGGGCTATGCTTTCAGTTTCGTCGTAACCGGTAAACTCAACGCCGTCGTCCTCTGTTAAAACTGTCCAGTCGCCGGTATCAACAGCGGTAGCAGCGCGGGAACGGAGTTTTTGGTGTTGTAAACAGTCATTAAATCCACCCATGTCCACAGAAAACCCTTTTTCACGAGCCATCAACTCGGTAAGATCTATTGGAAAACCATATGTATCAGATAATTCAAAAGCAAAATCTCCTTCAATTAGCCCTTCGTCCACAATTGGTAAATCCCCTGTTTTTTTAAGCTTCTTAATTTCGGTTGCCCGCTGTTGCAAATACTCCTCAAACTTTGCAATTCCATTACCCAAAGTCCTTAGGAAAGAAACTTCCTCCTCCAATATCACTTTCTGCACAAAATCCTTCTGTTCCCACAGTTCATCAAACACGCTTTTAAATTGTTCGGCCAATAATGATACCAGCTCATTAAAAAACGGCTCTTTAAAACCCAGAGTTTGATAGCTGTAACGCACCGCCCGGCGCAAGATCCTACGGATAACATAACCGGCTTTGTTACTTGCCGGCAGTTGCCCATCTGCAATGGCAAAGCTAATGGCGCGGATATGATCTGCCAGTACGCGCATGGCTACGGCGTCGTTCCAATCGGCATCTCCCGGTTTTGAAGCGCTGTTATATACCTTTCCTGATTTGTCGGCAATGAACTGTATCATCGGCTGAAAAACGTCGGTATCGTAATTTGATGTTTTGCCCTGCAGCACGCGCACCAATCGCTCAAAGCCCATCCCGGTATCTACATGTTTGTTTGGCAATGGCTGCAACGAGCCATCCTTAAGCCTGTTAAACTGCATAAACACATTGTTCCATATCTCAATAACCTGGTCGTGATCGGCGTTTACAAGGCTTGCACCACTAACCTGGTTGCGCTCGTTATCCGGGCGGCTATCAAAATGGATCTCCGAACACGGTCCGCAGGGGCCTGTTTCGCCCATTTCCCAAAAATTATCCTTTTTGTTGCCGGGCAATATGCGGTCTTCGGGTACATATTGTTTCCACAGGTTGTAAGTTTCGGTATCCTTTTCCAGGCCTTCCTTTTCGTCACCCTCAAAATAAGTAACATAAAGTCGACTGGTATCGAGTTTGTAAACTTGGGTAAGCAATTCCCAGCTCCAGGCAATAGCCTCTTTCTTAAAGTAATCTCCAAAGCTCCAGTTGCCCAGCATCTCGAACATGGTATGGTGATAGGTGTCGATACCTACCTCTTCCAGGTCGTTATGCTTGCCGCTAACACGCAAGCAGCGTTGGGTATCGGCTACCCGAGGGGCTTTCGCGGGGGCCTCGCCTAAAAACACATCCTTAAACTGGTTCATTCCCGCGTTGGTGAACATCAGCGTTGGGTCGTTTTTTACAACAATTGGTGCGCTTGGCACAATCATGTGGCCTTTAGAAGCAAAAAAATCAAGAAAAGCCTGGCGTATTTCTTTAGCGGTCATAGTGTGCAAAGGTAATTATAAGTCCGAAAGACGGAAAGTCCGAATGACCGTAAGTTAAAAATCTTTTTAACCATGATCTTCCACACTTTCCGTCTTTCGGACTTGCGGACTTGCCTGCTAAAATCTTACATTTGCTTATGCCTTATAAAGAACGCGAGATCAGCAAAATGTACTACACCATGGGCGAGGTTTCGACCATGTTCGGCGTTAATCAATCGTTGATACGTTTTTACGAGAAAGAGTTTGACGTACTGCAGCCTAAAAAGAACAAAAAAGGCAACAGGTACTTCACCCCCGAAGACCTGGAAAATTTCAAGATCATCTTTCACCTGATACGTGATAAAGGATATACACTGCAAGGTGCCAAAGACCATCTGAAAAACAATATGGGCGATACCCGCGATAACCAACGCGTGATAGATTCGCTCGAAAACCTCAAGAAATTCCTGCTTGAAGTTCGCGACGAGTTGTAATTAGCCGCAGATATTCTATTTTTATCTGCCGGATTGCCTTATCACCGCGCACGAATAATATGATTGCCAACCACAAAGGCGAAATACCTGTTGTTGTACTTTTACTGCCTTTTTTAGCAGGTATAAGCAGTGGGCTTTTCTGGCCAGGCAGCAACATATATTTCGTGCTGTCCGCGCTTGTTTTATGCAGCGTGCTGTTTATCGGTCTAAACCTGGCTTATACCCCGTTAAGCGTTTATAAAGCACGCTGGCTTGGCGGTGCGCTCATTTATCCCGTACTGTTTTTATCAGGATGGCTCGCTGCCATACAGCATAATGAGTTAAACAAGGTCAATCATTTTTCGAAATTACCGGCACAATACCTCATTGCCAACATCACATCAGAGCCCAAAGTAAAGGATGACCTTGTTAGGTTTACCGCGCAGATCAAACAAACCATTAATAACGGGCAAGCCAAAGCCACAAGCGGCACGCTGCTGATTGCCATAAAAGACGAACTGGCTAAAAACCTTTATTACGACGAACAGCTGTTGATACCGGCCAAATACAACACCATCGACCCTCCATTTAACCCGGGTGAGTTTAACTATAAGCAATACCTCGCAAACAAGAATGTATACTACCAGGCTTTTCTTTACCCCGGGCAATATAAAATAGCGGGTGCCGGTAAGGGAAATGCTATTGTTACTTATGCATTGCAGTTGCGGCAAAATCTGGTTGAAAAGCTAAAAACCAACATGCGTGATACCACTGCCATTGCTGTGGCATCAACGCTGATATTGGGTTATAAAGCCGACCTGAGTAACGATGTTTTGCAGGCCTATTCCAAAACGGGCACCATCCACATCTTGTCGGTCTCTGGCGGGCATGTGGCTATCGTTTATTTATTGCTGAACTGGGCGCTGAGCTTTTTAAATGGCCATAAAAAACGTAAGGTATTTAAGGCTGTCCTCATCATCGCGCTGATATGGGGTTATGCACTGCTCACCGGCTTTTCGGCGCCTGTGTGCCGGGCAGCATTAATGATCAGCCTGGTTGTAAGCGGCAAAACCTTTAGCAGATATATCAACAGCCTGAATTTGCTGGCCGCATCTGCATTCGCACTGCTTGTTTATGACCCTTTCTTGCTAACTGATGTGGGCTTTCAGCTTTCGTACCTCGCCGTCGGCGGACTCGTTATATTCCAGCCTATAGTTTATAATTGGCTTAGCTTTAAAAACAGGTTGGCAAGTAAGCTATGGATGGCATGCTCGGTATCTATCGCCGCGCAGGTAATTACATTTCCGCTAAGTGCCTATTATTTCCACCAGTTCCCGGTTTATTTTTTGCTAAGCAACCTTGTTATTATCATCCCGGTTAGTATAATTATGTACACCGGTCTGGCCCTTTTGGCATTGCCGCAAATGGCGGTTATCTCAAAGGCATTGGGCTACCTGTTAGAGCATTCCATCTTGATAATGAACAAGGTACTGGCGTTTATTGAACATTCGCCATACGCCGCTGTCGATAAAATATGGTTAAGCAAGGTTGAATACCTGTTGCTTTACGCAATTATCATTCTCATCTTTTATTTTCTGCATGCAAAAAAGGCATGGCTTATCAGGGCTGCACTTAGCTGCCTGCTGCTTTTTTGCATCAGCGTAAGCATTAAAAAAATTGAGGCTGACACTACCCGATCTGTAACATTCCTGAACCTGCGGAAACATACCGGGATAATATTTAAAAACGGCCCTAAAGGCGTTGTATTAAGCGATTTGCCCGAGAACGATAAAAGCTTCAAGTATTCGGTGCAGCCTGCATTGGATAGCAACAGGATATATCATTATACGGTATATCCTTTAAATCAAAATATAGAGCTCTCCTATCTTTTAAAGCACGGTAACTTTATTCAGTTTCTGAATAAAAAAATGCTGGTATTAAACGATGCACCACTTTACAAGTCTATCCCCCAGCAACTAACCATTCATTATTTATTCATAAACAATAATGCTTTTGTTGATACGGCATTAATTAAAAATAAAACACTTATTATAGCCGGGGGTAACACAGATAGCTATATAAAAGCTTTAACGCAAATAAACGTAAATTACAAGGTACTAAAACGTAACAAAGCCTTCATAATATCATCTAAAACGTACAAATAATTAAAAATATCTCAAAATATTTGCACACCAGTTAATTACATATTAAATTGTATCATTAAATTAAAACCATGAAAGTTAAATTATTTACTGTTGCCATGGGTATGGCCCTTACCGCAACAGCCATTAGCGCAAGCGCACAAAAAGCTTATAAAGAAGGCATTATGACGGTCAGCACAAGTATGCAAGGCCAGCCTGTTGAAGCTAAAAGTTACTTTAGGGCCGATTCTGCCAAAATGGAATTTTCTGCAGGGCCCGCAAATATTGGCATTTTAACCGACGCCAAAGCCAGCTACATGGCAATTTTAGTGGATGTTGCCGTCGCTTCCATTAAAAAAGCGGCCATCGCTTCGCCTGCCGAGATAGAAGAAGCCATGTCTAAATTACCTGTACTTACTTTTACCCCAGGCACCGAAACCAAGGTGATATCCGGCTTTAACTGTAAAAAAGTAGTTGCTAAAGACACTAAGACCGGTAAAACTTATGATATCTGGGTAACTAACGATATTTCCGTGCCATCAACCGGTATTGCAAAATATTATGCAAATGCAGGTGGTGTTCCAATTCAATACTCAGCCTTCCAGGACGGAAGAACTACCGATGTAACTGTTAAAAGTATTGTTGAGCAAAAATTACCAACAGGTACATTTGGTATTCCATCTGACTTCGAGAAGATCACGATGGATGACCTGAAAGCTTTGGGCGGCGGCGGTAACTAAGCCAAGCCTTTTAAAAAAGAAAGCCCGGTAAAATTACCGGGCTTTCTTTTTTAATTCAGTTCTGTCCCCAAGCTGTTTACCCATTGTTTAAACAGCTTAGTCTCCATATCTACAGCCTTTTGAGCGTGTACCTGCCAATCGGGCGAAAATTTTTGCAGTTGGTTTATCATTTCTTCCAGGTGCCCCTCCTCTTCTAATATGATAGATTTAACGTTCACCTTACTACCGGCCTGATCAAGCGCATCCTGATAAATAGGGTACAATTCATCAGCACGCACCTCAATAGCATAGGTAACCAGCAGGTAGGCGGCAAAACGCAGTTCGGCACCTGTTAAATGCAACTCCTTTTTCAGGTAGCGGCATACATCAATGTCCAGTTGGTTCAAATAACGTTTGCTGAATGCAGGGGCTATCAGGTATTCAGGGGAGTAAGTAGGCAATGCGCTCCCTGTTTTCTCGATCTGTTTTTTAAGATAAAATGCATGGCGATGCTCTTCCGCGGCGTGTTTTAGTATAATATAAGTAACCGTAGCGGGATCCTCGCTTGCCGATATTTTGCGGGCACCGGTATTCTCCATCAGCGACAGCGTATTTAACCAGCGGGCGTGTAAATGGTTATCGGCAATTATTTCTGGCAGTATCGTATTTAGTTCCATGTTATATCTCATCAAGTGCTTGCGCAATGGTGGCGTAAATGTAATCGAGTTCGTTATCAGTTATGCAATATGGCGGTAAAATGTAAATGATATTACCCAACGGCCTTAGTATGATACCCGCATTTAAAAAGTAATTGTACAATTTATCGCGCAGGCCGCTAAAGTACGATGTATTATCGCCTGTTTGCCATTCAAGGGCCAATATAGTACCTGTTTGGCGGGTTGTTTTTAACGACTTATGCCCCCTGACTTTTTCGGCGAAGGCAGCGTGTTTATTAACAATGCGGTTAATATTTTGTTGTGTCGACGGTTCCAAAAACAGATCAAGGCTGGCAAGCGCGGCAGCGCAGGCTACCGGGTTGGCTGTATAAGAGTGCCCGTGAAACAGCGTCTTCATTTTATCGTCCGACAAAAACGCATCATAAATTTGCTGTGTGCAGGTGGTCAGGCCAAAAGCCATGGTACCGCCCGTTAAGCCCTTAGAAAAGCACATGATATCCGGCTGGGTTTGTACATGGTCGCAGGCAAAGGGCTTACCTGTACGCCCGAAACCCGTAAATACCTCATCAGCTATCAGCATAATACCTTCGTTACGGCAATGCGCCATCAGTTCGTCCAGGTATTTGGCTTCGTACATCACCATACCTGCCGAACCTTGCACTAACGGTTCGAATATGAAACTGGAAACCTGAGATCTGAGATTTGAGATTTGAGACTTTAGTGCATCTATATTCTCCGCGCCGGGCAGGTCGATAAACTCTACCTCGAATAAAAGGGTATCGTACGCTGCTGTAAAGGCACTGCGGCCGCTAACCGACATAGCGCCAAACGTATCGCCGTGATAGGCGTTTTTAAACGCAATGATCTTCGTTCGTTCTTCGCCTTTGTTATACCAGTATTGCAGGCACATTTTTATGGCTACTTCAACCGCGGTAGAGCCGTTATCAGAATAAAAAGCCTTTTTTTGATTGGATGGCAGTATGGCCAGCAGCCGTTCGGCCAGTTCAACCGCGCCAGAATGCGTAAAGCCCGCGAAAATGACGTGTTCTAACTGCAGCAGTTGTTTTGCTATCATTTCGGCGATATATGGGTGCGCGTGCCCATGTATATTTACCCACCACGACGATATAGCATCAATATACTTTTTGCCATCCTCAGCATATAAACAAGCGCCTTTGCCACTAACAATAGGTATAGGCGGCTGCGCCGTTTTCATTTGCGTATATGGGTGCCAGATGGTTTGCAGATCGCGTTCAACTAAATTCATATCGTTTTCAGTAACAGGTTGGCAACATACTGGTCGGCGGGAAAAGTAAAATCCTCTGCCCGTAGTTCTCTAAGACTTACCCAGCGGAAAGATTGCAAGGTATCGCCCTCGCCATCAAAATCAAAAACGATGGTTTTGGTGGCAAATTTAATATCAGACGATGCCTTAACAAGATAATAAATGCTGATGATCTGCGAATCGTTAAAAGCCGATTTTACAAAGAAATCGGTGGTGTAAAAATGGCTAATCACTTCAACCTCGGTGTTGCATTCTTCTACAAATTCGCGCCTAAGCCCGTCTGTTAAGCCTTCACCGTACTCTAAGCCTCCGCCCGGGAATTTGGTAAACCTTACACCATACTCCTGCTCATCGCTTATAAGCACCTGGTTATCGGCATTAATAAGTATGCCATACACACGTACATTAAAAAACTTACTACTCATAATGTTTTTTGTTGCGCATCACTTTGTCCATCGTCCAGGGGATATCTTCTGTTTTGGCCTCGCTCCTTATAGGGCAGTTTGGCATACTGCAATAGTGGCAGCAATATGGCAGGCATGGGTCCGTATGGATGAAAAACTCTGTGGTGATACCGGCATTATTATTCACCATCTTATCAACCAGTTTAACTTCTTCGTGCACCCGGTTAAGATCAAAGTAATTAGGCAGGGTTAAGTGGCAATCTATGTGCAACTCGTTACCATACTTTTGGGCGCGCAGGTTATGTATATCTATCCACTCGTCGCGGCGCTGCTCGCCTAACACCTTCACTACATTGCTTACAATATTAAAATCAGTTTCGTCCATCAGTCCCGCTACAGAACGGCGGATAAGTTTATAGCCGGTAAACAAAATATATAAACCAACTAAAATGGATAGTCCGCTATCCAGCCATAATATCTTTGTAAAATATATAAGCAGAAGTCCGAGAACAAGCCCTCCGCTTGTGATCATATCGGTAAGTAAATGCCTGCCGTCGGCCTCGATGGTAATAGATGGCAGCGACTTGCCTTTCTTGATCATATAAAAGCCAAGTGATCCATTTACAACGCCGGTAACACCGATAATAGCGGCACCCAGCATAAGGTCATGTATGACCTCGGGGTAAAATATGCTGTAGGTTGATTTAATGACAATTATAAGCCCGGCTATGCCTATCAGTGCACCCTCTATAAATACCGAAAAGTACTCAACCTTGCCATGCCCGTAAGGGTGGTTCTCGTCCCGTGGCTGCGAAGCCAGGTAAATACTAAAAAACGCGAAAGAACTGGCTACCACGTTTACAATGCTTTCGGCAGCATCGGTTAATACAAAGTTTGAATTTGTTAAAAAGTAAGCGCTGAATTTCATTACCATGAGTACGGCCCCTGTGATCAGCGATATCAGAATTATTCTCTTTTGTTCTTTCAAAACTCAATTTTACAAAGGCCAAACTTACGGAAAATTTCGCCCGCGGCTTTTTCAGATTAGGGAATATTTATTACAATTTTTATAAATAAACCCGCGTTTTTTAATGAATTTTTATAAATCACAGCACAACCATCAGTAAACTAATTTTTTATATTTGCCGCAATAACATATCTTTTATATGAGCGCATTAAGTAACAGGATAAACAACCTGTCAGAATCCCAGACCATTAAAATGGCAAAAATGGGCCGCGAATTGGCTGCCAAAGGAGTAGATGTAATAAGCCTGAGTTTCGGTGAGCCCGATTTTCATACGCCTGAACATATAAAAGAAGCCGCAAAAACGGCTATGGATAAAAACTTTACCTATTACACCCCCGTTGCCGGTTATCCCGACCTTCGCAAGGCGATTGTAAATAAGTTAAAAACAGAAAATAATCTTGATTACACCGATAGTCAGATAGTAGTATCCACAGGCGCCAAACAGGCCATAGCCAATGCCGTACTTTGCCTGGTAAACCCAGGCGAAGAGGTTATAATACCCACCCCTTACTGGGTATCGTATTCAGAAGTAGTTAAACTGGCCGAAGGCGTAAGTGTTTTTATTGATACTACTGTTGAAAGTAATTTTAAAATAACCGCTGAACAGCTTGAGGCGGCCATTACACCAAAAACAAAACTTTTTATGTTTTCGTCGCCATGCAACCCAACCGGCAGCGTATACAGCAAAGATGAGTTGGCGAGCCTGGCAAAAGTATTTGAGAAATATCCAAACATTTACATACTTAGCGATGAGATCTACGAGCATATCAATTTCATTGGAGGGCATGAATCTATCGCCCAGTTCAACAGTATAAAAGACCGCGTTGTAATTATAAACGGTTTTAGCAAAGCCTTTGCAATGACGGGATGGAGAATTGGTTACACCGCATCTAACAGCGAGATAGCGGCCGCATGCGATAAAATGCAGGGTCAGATCACATCAGGTACTTGTTCTATCACCCAAAAAGCCGGTGTTGCTGCTTATAACGGCGGCCTGGAAAGTGTTCATAAAATGCGCGAGCAGTTTCAGAAACGCCGCGACCTGGTTTACCGCCTGTTGCAAGATATCCCGGGGATACAGGTGAACCTGCCCGATGGCGCTTTTTATTTTTTCCCTAACGTTACCTCTTTCTTTGGCAAAAGCTATAACGGCAAAACTATAAACGACGCCGACGAACTAAGCATTTACTTACTGGAAGAAGGCCATGTAGCTACTGTTGGGGGCGATTCCTTCGGCGATAAAAAATCTATCCGCATATCCTACGCGGCGGCAGAGGATAAATTGATAGAAGCCATGAAAAGGATAAAAACGGCGCTTGCCAAATTAGCATAGTCGCCTTAACCATAACTTACATGATTGCCCCGGTAAGCATTAGCTATGTGGGAAATCAGGCAAAACATACCAAAAAAAGTCCCTTGCCAATTGGCAAGGGACTTTTTTTGGTATGTTTTGGCTATTGTTACAGTGCAAAACCGTAAGCTATGCGTAATCCAACTGCTCCAAAGTTATTGCTTTGGCCCGAATAGTTTTCGTAACGCACACCAACGTCCCAAGTTTGATTAGCCCAACCAATACCCGGAGATGCTAATAATTTGGTATTGGTGTCGTATTCAGGACCACCTTTGACTTCACCAAATCCCGAAGTTTCAAAAGCAGCACCTACTTCACCACTTAAATAGATATTTTGGCTTACAAACGCTTTGATACCTGCTTTAACAGGAACCATTCCGTAAGATTTGGTTTTTACGCCTGTATTACCAAGTTCTTTCCCAAAATAATTCAGATAACCTGATGTTAATGTTAAACCAATATTATCTGCTACGCCGAATTGCAAGCGAGGAGTAATACCCACACCTACGTTTGATACGTCGTGTAAGTTACCTGTAGGCAATAAACCTTCTACACCGATACCTAAGCGTACGCCTGTACCTATGGTTTGTGCTTTAACATTAGTACCTAAGAATATAGCGGCGGCGGTAAAACCTACGGCTATTAATTTTGTCATCTTTTTCATTGTTGTGTCTTTAGTTATAAAATATTAATTGTGATACACCCCCTATAATCAAATACTTTGCCATTTTGCTGCCGGTGATAGTTAAATGATTATCTAATGACGGATGAAAAACAGCACTTTTCGGCGTGTTCAATACCTTAACGCCTGATAATCAAAAGACTTTTTGACTTTTAACACGCCACGGTCAGCCGCTGGCTAATATCAGTTTATTCGATGAGCTATCGTTTGAAATTATGTCAGGATTTGGTGAAAAGTGTAGCTTTTATAGGCAATTTTGTAATAGGGTTACGCCATACATCGCAGGTATCGCAATAAAACAAGCCCCTATCAGGGGCTTAGTTTTATACTTCCGGATCGATTTCAGGATCGGGTTTATATGTTTTTTCCAGTTCGGCAAGTTTGTCTTTGCCATAGGCGTACTTAGTAATGATGTAGTAAAGTACCGGCACTATGAATATAGCAAGCGATGTTGCTGCAAGCATACCGCCAAAAACTGTCCATCCGATGGTTTGCCTGGCCTGAGCCCCGGCACCCGATGCTATCACCAGTGGTAACACGCCTAATATAAACGCCATTGATGTCATGATGATCGGCCTTAACCTTAAGCGCACAGCCTCTAATGTAGCTTTTTCCAGGTTCATCCCCCGGTCCACCCGCTCTTTGGCAAATTCCACTATCAGGATGGCGTTCTTGGCAGCCAAACCTATTAATGTTATTAAACCTATCTGGGCATAAACGTTATTTGTTAACCCCGGTTTAAGCGTAAGGAACAATATTGCCCCAAAGGCGCCAAGAGGAACAGCCAATAAAACCGAGAACGGTACGGACCAGCTTTCGTACAAAGCTGCCAGGAATAAGAACACAAAACCGATGGACAGGGCAAATATGTACACCGTTTTTGAACCGGATAACAATTCCTCCCGGCTTAAGCCCGAAAATTCGTAACCATAACCTGCAGGCAAATTCTGCGCTGCAACCTCGCGTAAGGCTGTAATAGCGTCACCACTGCTATAACCGGGGTTGGTGCTGCCATTGATTTCGGCCGACCGGAATAAGTTATAATGCGATATCAATGGTGCGTTCTCAATGAGTTTATAGGTTGTTAGCGTACTTAAAGGCACCATAGCACCCGATTCGTTACGGACAAAGTACTGTCCTATATTTTGAATATTGGTGCGGTAGTTAGTATCGGCCTGGGCCACTACCCTGAAGTTACGCCCGTAAACGGTAAAATCGTTTACATAAGCGCTACCCATATAAGTTTGCAGCGCGTTGTTTACATCAGATATCTTTACACCCAATTTTTTTGCCTTTTCGCGATCGATGGTCAACTGATAAGCGGGGGTATGCGCCGTAAAGAACGAAAAAGCCTTTGCTATTTCGGGGCGTTTGTTTACCGCGGCGGTAAAGTTTTGCAAAACCTTTTCAAAGTTCTTGATATCGCCGCCAGCTTGTTTCTCTTGCAATATGAACGAGAAACCGCCCGTGTTACCTAAACCGGGTATTGCAGGCGGAGAAATGACCACCACACTGGCCTCTTTGAATCTGGCCAGTTTTTTCTGCAGCGTTGCAATAACGCCCGCAAGCTGGTCTTCCTTGGCTTCACGTTTGTCCCAGGGCTTTAATTGTATAAATATGGTAGCGCTGTTTGATTTTGTTGCAAAGTTAACCGCGTTCAGTCCGCCCAGGGCGGCATAGTGGTTAATTGCCGGTACATCTTTAAGCACACCCATCATTTCGTGCAAAACAGAAACGGTACGCTCGGTGGATGACCCTTCGGGCAGATCATAGGTTACGTAAACACGCCCCTCATCCTCCAGCGGGATAAAGCCCGACGGCTTACCATTAAATAACAGTACGGTTCCGATGATGATACAAACCAGTATGATCACAACAAACTTGGAGTGTTTGATACCCCTATCCACGGTGCTGCGGTAACGGCCGGTAACCTTATCAAACCAACGGTTGAATTTAAAGAAGAACCTGTTTAACCCGGTCGACTTGTCGTCAATTTTATGCGGACGTAATAATATAGTACATAATGCCGGGGTTAACGATAGCGCCACAAAAGCCGATATCAATACCGATATAGCAATAGTAATGGCAAACTGCTGGTACAAACGCCCAACAATGCCGGGCACAAAACCAACGGGCACAAACACCGCCGCCAGGATCAATGCAATGGCAATAACCGGCGCGGATATATCGCGCATGGCGTGTTCGGTCGCTTCCTTCGGCGACATGCCCTTTTCATCCATATAATGCTGCACGGCCTCAACCACCACAATGGCGTCATCCACAACAATACCAATGGCCAGCACAAAACCAAACAGCGTAAGAGTGTTTATGGTAAAATGCAGCGGAATAAAGAAAATGAAAGTACCTATAATAGATACCGGGATAGCCAGCACAGGTATAAGCGTAGTGCGCCAGTTTTGCAGGAATAAAAATACCACAATGATTACCAAAGCCAACGCAATAACCAGCGTTTCGATAACCTCATGCAGGGAAACCTTCACTACGGTAACCGACTCGAACGGAACGACAAAATCAATATCCTTAGGGAATGATTTTTTTAGCTGGTTCATGGTTGCGATAACATTATCGGCGGTTTCGATAGCGTTACTGCCCGGCGCCTGGTATATCAGCAGGTACGAAGCCCTTTTACCATCAACAAACGAGTTACCCGAATAATTAAACTTACCCAGTTCTACACGCGCAACATCTTTTAAATGTACCACAGCGCCGTTATTAGGCTGCGTTTTAACAACAATATTCTCAAACTCCGATTTATCAGTAAGACGGCCTTTTACCAATACGGTATATTCAAAGGTTTGCCCTTTCATTTGTGGGGTGGCCCCCACCGTACCTGCCGCAACCTGCGCGTTTTGCTCCTGCAGGGCCGCGGTAATATCGGCCGCGGTCATATTCAGGGCTGCCAGTTTATCAGGCTTTAGCCATATACGCATACTAAAATCATCAGCGCGGGTAAACACATCACCCACACCTTTGGTACGCAGTAACGCGTCCTTAATAAATACGTTGGTATAGTTATCGGTAAAGGTTACATCGTGCGTGCCGTTTGGCGAAAACATGGCAACCAGCATTAATATGCTTGGGTTACGCTTACGCACTATCAGGCCTAAACGCTGTACCTCCTGCGGCAGCGTTGGCTGGGCTATACCCACGCGGTTCTGCACATCAAGCGCAGCATTATTAATATCGGTACCAACCTCGAAGTTAACGGTCATGCTCATTTGGCCGTTACTTGTGCTGTTACTTTGCAGGTAAGTCATGCCCGGGGTACCGTTAACCTGTACCTCTACAGGGGTGGCTACGGTTTGCTCGACCGTTAAGGCATCGGCACCGGTATAGTTACCGGTTACTTGTACGGTGGGCGGCGTAATTTCCGGGTATTGCCCAATAGGCAGGCTGGTTATGGACAGCACACCAACTATCAATATTACCAGTGATATTACAATAGCGGTTACCGGGCGGCGTATAAAAGTATCTGCGATCATTCTTTAGTTCTTTTGCTTAATTACTGGGCTGATAACCCATCAATAAATTTTAACGAAACACCTTTACATTATTTAGCAGGAGCTGCACCCGCGGCCGCAGGCGGCGGGCCAAGGGTTATTTTACCGCCATCGCGCAGGCGCTGAAAGCCTTCCGTTATCACTTTTTCACCGGGCTTTATGCCATCCATCACAACCACGTTACTTTGAATACGCGGGCCTAAAACTACCTTACGCTGCTCGGCAATAGTGTCCTGCGAAATGAATACGAAAAATTCGCCCATCTGCTCTGTAACCGCCTTGTAAGGTATCTGCACACGGTTGCCCGAATTATCATTAAGCACCTGTAAAACACAGCTCATGCCGTCCTTTAACTCGTCATCGGCATTAGGGAACTGCACCCTAACTTTTATGGTACCGGTTTGGTCGCTTACGCCGCGGTCAATAGCAAATACCTTTCCGTTCTTGCTGTATTCGGTGCCATCGGGCAGTATCAGCTTAAACGTAGTATCGCTGCTCGCCTTTTGCAGTTTGTAAAAGCGGTTGATATCCTGCTCGTTTACTACCACATCAACGCCAATTGGGTTGCCTGTTGAGATGGTATTTAACAAAGTGGTGCCGGGCGACACCTGCGCACCCAGCTTTACCTGCGATATACCAATACGGCCGGTAAACGGCGCACGTATTGTTGCGTACGATAAGTCGGTTGCAGCCGAAGCTACACCCGCCTGCGCAACAGCTACCTGGCTTTGGCTGGTTTGAAAGTTAGCGGTGGCCTGGTCCACCGTCTGACGGGCTACCGCGTCATTCTTCAACAGCATATTATAACGGTCTATATCCTTCTGTGCCTTGCTTAAGTTAGCCTTTGCGCTAAGTAAATTTGCTTTTGCCTGCTCGTAAGCTGCCACATATTTACGGCGGTCAATTTCATAAAGCGGGGCTCCCTTTTTTACCACATCCCCTTCTTTAAAAAATATACCGGTTATAAAGCCGCCTACCTGGCTGCGCAGTTCAACGGCATTTAAGGCCACTACAGTGCCCTGGTACTTGTCGTAATATAAGGCGTCGGCTTTTTTTGCTTCTATAACATTTACCGGGGTTGGCGGCAAAGCTGCGTCTTGTTTTGGCGCTTTGTTGCCGCATGACGAGGCTGTTAATAAAGCCAAAGCGGCAATACAGCAGGCGTATGTGTTTTTCATTATTATAAGTTGTCGTGTTTTCAATGTCGATAAAGTTTTTGGGTATATCCCTTGATTAATTTTTATTCGGGTTGCAGCGTTCCTAATGCCCGTTGTAAATCTATTTTACTTGATAGCAACTCAAAAAGGGCGTTGTAATAATTAAGCTCGGCTGTGCGCAGATCTGCCTGCGATACAATAACATCAAGGTATGTTTTTATACCTTCGCGATACTGCAGGTCAACTACCTTATATACATCCTTAGCAAGCGCAACGTTTTCGCTAAGGGTTTGCCAGTTAAAATAGCTGCTTTTATAATTTGCCAGCGCCTGCGTATATTCTGTGTTTATGGCGTTACGACTATTGATCAGGTCAAGGTCGTTACGTTCCACCTGCAAACGTGCCTTGGCTAAGTTTTGCAAACGTTTACCACCTGTAAAAATCGGTATAGATAATGACAAGCCTGCAAATGATGTTGGGTACGAGTTATTATAAAGTTTAGAAAAATTATCGTTAAAATACGCCAGACTGTACCCGCCAACCGCTGATAATGATGGCAGGAAATTCCATTTGTAATAGGATACATTAAGGTTAAGCAGGTTTTTTTGAGTTTGAAGTTGCCTGTACTCAACGCGGTTGGTATAATTTAAAACCTGGTTGGTATCTATAACCGCTTCGCCCGCCAATCGTGTAGAGTCATACGACAGTACCAGCGTTTTACCAGGATCAAGGCCCATTACCTGTTTTAAATAAGCCGATTTGCTTTTTATCGCTTCCTGTATCTGCTTTTGCGATGCAAGCGAATTATTAAGGGCTATAGTTGCCTGTTTGTAATCGGTTTTATCTACTACCCCAGCCTGGTAGCGCGAATAAGCATCTTTTAAGCTTCGGCGCAGCCTCACAATATCCTCTTTAATAATATCAAGCTGACGTTGCGATAGCAGAACATCATAAAAGGCCCTGCTTACATCGGCTACTACGTCTATCTTACTGCTCTCGGTGTTCTGTTTATAGTACTGCCTTGAATATTTTGATGCACGTGAAGCCTGGAGCACATCGTTATTGTAAATAACCTGGCTGGCCTGCAGCCCCACAGTAGATACATTGTGCGCAATTGCCAAATTTTGCTGTGTACCTGTCCCGGTGCCGGTAGTTGTTGTGGCAGCGCCCTGCGCCGGTCGCTGAAAGTAATGCTGATACTGCCCGGTGGTACCAATTTGGGGTAACCAGTTTGAAAGGCTTATCTTTATATCGCGCTCGTTTATTTGCTCGTCTATACTGGCTTGTTTTACCAGCGGCTGGTTACGCAGGGCGTAATCAATGCTTTGTTTTAAGGTAACAACGGTAACTGCCGAGTCGGGGGCGGTTTGAGCCAGCAATGCAGCCGGAGAAAAAAATAGTATATTAGATAAAAGTAAACAGCGTAGATTTTTCATAAAGACTTAAGTGCAACTAAAACGAAAATAAGCAGAAAGGTTCACTTAATTCCGGTGTTTTTTATAGGGAGCACGAATATGAACTTATTCTATTTTAATAAAAAATCGACAACAAAAATTTTACCTAATTAGGAGATTTCAATGATAATTGGCACGGTTTTTCAACTTTTTAAAACAAAATGTAAAATAGTGGTAGTGATTAAATAAAAAATTTAATTAATTTGCCTGATGTAAGTATGTTAACATACTATTAAGGTAGTGTGCAAAAAATTTACACTCTCCATGCAAGTTATAAGCTTATTCATGGTACTTTTACAAAAAATTTAAGCAGCGTTTATAAATGGTTAAAAAATTACACGAGAAGATTGCTCAGTTCCAGGATGCAAATATGATCAGGGCACAGGGCCTGTATCCTTTTTTCAGGCCTATAGAGTCAGGCCAGGATACTGAGGTTATCATAAACGGCAAGCGTGTGTTAATGTTTGGTTCAAACTCTTACTTAGGGCTTACCAATCATCCCAAAATAAAAGAAGCTACAAAAAAAGCAATTGATACGTACGGATCTGGCTGCGCCGGTTCAAGGTTTTTGAACGGCACGCTTGATATCCATATCGAACTTGAGAACCGCCTTGCCAAATACGTTGGTAAAGAGGCGGCGGTATTATTCAGTACCGGTTTCCAGGTTAACCTGGGCGTTCTGTCGTGTATTACCGGCCGTAACGATTACCTGATACTTGACGAGTACGACCACGCTTCTATTATTGACGGTACACGTTTATCGTTTTCAAAAGTTATTAAATACGCCCATAACGATATGGCCGACCTTGAGCGCAAGCTAAGCATGCTGCCCGAGGAAGCGGTAAAGGTTATTGTTGTTGACGGTATATTCAGCATGGAAGGCGACATTGTTAAGCTGCCTGCAATTGTTGAGCTTGCCGATAAATACGGCGTTAATATTATGGTTGACGATGCTCACAGTTTGGGTGTAATTGGCGAAAATGGATCGGGTACTGCATCACACTTTGGCTTAACCGATCAGGTTGACCTTATTATGAGCACCTTCAGTAAATCGCTGGCATCGCTGGGCGGGTTTATTGCAAGCGATTACGATACCATTGACTATATTAAGCACCGCGCCCGTTCGTTAATGTTCAGCGCCAGCATGACCCCCGGATCTGTAGCCAGCGTTATTGCTGCACTTGATATTATCGAGGCAGAACCCGAACGTATACAGAAGCTTTGGGACAATACAAACTACGCCGTAAAATTATTAACCGATGAAGGTTTTGATATCGGCGCATCAGAAAGCCCTATCCTACCTATATATATACGTGATAACGCCAAAACTTTCCAGGTAACTAATTATCTGCAAAACGCGGGCGTATTTGTTAACCCGGTTGTATCGCCGGCCGTTCCTTCTGATTCATCTTTATTAAGGTTCTCGCTAATGGCAACCCATACTTTTGAACAGATAGACGAAGCCGTTGAAAAACTGATACAGGCGTTTAAACATGTAGGCGTAACCAATAGTACTATTAAAGAAAATATATAAGCTCTTTGAATATACAGGTGCCGCGCCTGCATGGCACCTGTATTAACCTTAACATCCCAAATGAAAAAAATTGTACCGGTACAGTCAAAAAAAGAGCTCGCAGCTTTTATTGACTTCCCGCATGACCTGTATAAGAACGACCCCAACTACGTACCCGAATTATTTATAGCCCAAAAGGACCTGCTAACCACGCACCCTTTTCATAAGCACTCGGCGCTGCAAACCTTTTTGGCGTACGATGGCGATAAAATAGTTGGGCGTATTGCAGCAATTTATAATAACAACCACAATAATTTCAACCAGGTTAAGGACGGTTTTTTTGGCTTTTTTGATTGTGAGAACAACCAGGAAACCGCCAATTTACTTTTTGATACCGCCGTTAAGTGGGTTAAGGAAAAAGGCGCTGATAAAATTGTTGGGCCGGTAAACCCATCAACCAACGAAACCTGCGGGCTGCTTATAAAGGGTTTTGACAGGCCGCCGGTGGTGATGATGACCTATAACCCTGAGTATTACATTACCTTGCTTGAAAACGCCGGTTTTAAAAAACAAACTGATTTACTTGCCTGGTATTGGGATGGGCCAAATTACAACGACAAATCGTTAAAAATGCTTGATATGCTGCAGGAGCGTTTAAAACGCAACAGCAATATCACCATACGTAAAATAAACCTGAAAAATTTTAAGCAGGAGGCCGATGCCCTGCGCGACGTATATAACAAGGCTTGGGATAAAAACCTGGGCTTTTTCCCGATGACCAACGAGGAATTTGACTACACCGCCAAGGACCTTAAGATGATACTTGACCCTGATTTTGCATTGGTTGCAGAGCAGGACGGTAAAATTGTTGGTTTTGGCGTAGCCATACCCGATATTAACCAGATACTTAAAACCATAAAAAAAGGCCGTTTGTTGCCCACAGGTATTTTCAAGCTGTTGTTAAATAAAAAGAAGATCACCGGTATACGTATTATGCTTTTGGGTGTAATTGATGGTTACCGCAAATTAGGTATCGAGGCCAGCCTGTATGGCAGCATTATAAAGGAGTACAGGCGCAAAGGCCTGAAATATGCCGAAGCATCGTGGACGCTTGAAAACAACGACATGGTGAACCGCGCTATTGAAGCCATTGGCGGCGATCAGTACAAAACTTACAGGATATACGAAAAGCCTATATAACACAGTCAATATTCATCTGCCTGTAAACTTTATAGAATTATTAATTTTCAACCAAAAATTATATTCTATTTGTCGCGCAATTGAGCGGTATCCTGCTGCTTAATTGTATTAATTAAAATAGTACAGCGCCTGGCGCTACTATATACAAAACAGTGAACTAAACGGCTTAACCATATTATATTGGTTTAAAAGCTGTATTATCCTTTAAAAACAAACACAAGTAATGAAAATTAACATTAAACCTGCTGAAGGTAAGCTTGGTATATTAATTCCGGGCTTAGGCGCAGTAGCTACAACATTAATTGCCGGCGTTGAAGCCGTAAAAAAAGGCATATCGCAGCCTATTGGTTCGTTAACTCAAATGGGTAGCATCCGTTTAGGCAAACGTACCGAAGCGCGTCATCCAAAAATCAAAGACTTTGTACCATTGGCTAACCTTAACGATGTTGTTTTTGGTGGCTGGGATGTGTACTCTGATAACGTTTACCAGGCAGCTGTAAACGCAAAAGTACTTGAACGCGACCTGTTAGATTCGGTTAAAGAGGGTTTGGAAGCCATTGTGCCAATGAAGGCTGCATTTGACAAGAACTACGCAAAAAACCTTGACGGTACACACGTTAAAACCGGTACCCGTTACGAACTTGCTCAGCAGGTTATGGAAGATATACAAAACTTTCAGAAAGATAACGGCCTTAACCGCGTGGTATTGGTATGGTGCGGCTCTACCGAAGTATATTTCGAGGGATCGGAGATACACCAGTCGCTTGCTGCATTTGAGCAGGCTTTAAAAGACGATGATAAGCGTATTGCACCAAGCATGATCTACGCTTACGCGGCTTTAAAACTTGGCGTACCATTTGCTAACGGCGCCCCTAACTTAACGGTTGATATCCCGGCTATGATAGAGCTGGCTAAACAAACCAATACCCCAATTGCAGGTAAAGACTTTAAAACCGGCCAAACTTTAATGAAAACTGTACTCGCCCCTGGCCTTGCAGCACGTTCGTTAGGTGTACATGGTTGGTTCTCGACCAATATTTTGGGTAACCGCGATGGTTTGGTACTTGACGACCCGGATAACTTTAAAACAAAAGAGGTATCTAAACTTGGCGTATTAGAAGATATTTTGCGCCCCGAAGATAACCCGGAGCTGTATGGCGATATCTTCCACAAGATACGTATCAACTACTACCCTCCGCATGGCGATAACAAAGAGAGTTGGGATAACATCGACATTTTTGGCTGGTTAGGCTATAAAATGCAGATCAAGATCAACTTCTTGTGCCGCGATTCTATCCTGGCAGCGCCTATCGCGTTAGACCTTGCTTTATTTTGCGATATGGCAAAACGTGCTAACATGAGCGGTATACAGGAGTGGTTATCATTCTACCTTAAATCGCCGCAAACCGCGCCGGGTTTACACGCCGAGAATGATATCTTTAAACAGCTTATTAAATTGGAGAACACCCTGCGTTACCTAATGGGCGAAGACCTGATAACACATCTGGGCCTCGACTATTACGACGATATGTTTGCGGGTAATTAATCGCATCATATTACCCATAAAAACTGGTTATTGCCTTAAGTGGCGGTAACCAGTTTTTTATTTTACAGGGATTTAAGTTTAAAATGACGATATTCGCGACCGAAACTTAAACCTTCCCCCAAGGTTTTATTGTTTAGTTAAACTAATTGCAGTGTTTTTTACGTAGATGGTAACAAACTATTCCCTACATCGTCTACTAAAAAAGATTGTGCATAGTTAAACTAAGATCTCACGGCTGGGTCAAACCGAAAACATTTTAAGCCGGATAATTATTGTATAAATGGCAACATTTGTTAAGGCGCAGGCGTCTTCTTTTATAGCATCCCTATTTGACTTTTTGACCACAATAGTCTGTAAGGAATTTTTTTACCTTTGGTACGTTACAGCAAGCTTGATCGGAACCATCGCGGGGGGCGTAACAAATTTTGCATTAGGCAGGGTTTGGGTATTTAAAAAACGCAAAGAAAAAACCATCCCCGTACAAGCCGTAAAATATGTACTTGTTTGGGGCGGCAATGTTGCCCTTAATACAGGTGGTGTATTTTTGGTAACACACTACGCAGGGTTAGATTACAAAATATCCAAGGTGGTAGTTTCGTTTTCTGTAGGGATAACTTATAATTATTTCTTACAAAAAAAGTTTGTTTTTGCATAATTGGATAAGGTTAATGAATTTAAAATACACTTTTAGGTATCTTTTTCTTGTACTTTTCCTGTTGATAAGCGCTGCTGTAACGGCGCAAACAACCGTTGTAACCGGTAAGGTTACCGATGGCGGTAATAAAGAAGGCCTTCCTTTTGTATCTGTTGCGTTTGTAGGCAGTACTACCGGCGTTGTTACCGATACGCATGGCATGTACACGCTGCGCACCAATCATCCGTACACTAAAATAAAGGTAAGTTACGTAGGCTTTAAAGAGGCTACTTACAACGTGTTACCCGGAAAAGAACAGGTGCTCAACATCCGGATGATCCCCTCGTCTACCCAGTTGAACGAGGTAAGCATCAAATCAACAAAAAAAACAAAGTATGTAAACGATAACCCTGCAGTAGCTTTAATACGTAAGGTTATTGAAAACAAACCCCGTAACCGCCCCGAAGCTTACGATTTTGTGGAATACAAAGAGTACGACAAAATTCAGTTTTCGCTGAGTAACATATCTGATAAAATAAAAGAGAAAAAGCTTTTCAGAAAATACAAGTTCATATTCGAAAATAAAGACAGCACTACCTATCCCGGTAAAACATTGCTGCCCATTTACTTAAAAGAGCAATTGGCTCAGGTATACCACCGTAAAAACCCGGAAGCCACCCGCAGCGTGATATTGGGAGAAAAGTCGGTTGATTTTGGGCCTGGCTTTGACACCGAAGGTGTAGGGCAGTATTTTAAGCACCTGTACGAGAAGGTTGATATTTACGATAATAGCATTATGTTATTAGGCAGGCAATTTTTAAGCCCTATAGCCAATACAGCCCCTACTTACTACAAGTTTTTTATTACCGATACGCTTACCCTCGATAACGGCAAAAAGCTGGTACAGCTAAGCTTTACGCCCCGCAACACCAACGACATACTTTTTGAGGGCGAGATATACATTACACTCGACGGTAACTACGCCGTGCAAAAAGCCGGGTTGGTTATCAATAAAAACATCAATGTTAACTTTGTGCGCAGCATGAATGTAGACCTTGATTTCGAGCCTAACGCCGATGGCCGTTATCATTTAAGCCGAAGCAACACCTTCGCCGATTTTGGCATAACCGCCAAGCGCAAAAGCGGCTTGTTTGGTACGCGCACGGTAACGGTTAAAAATTACGCTATAAATATCCCTCATAACGATACGCTTTACCAGGCAAGCGCGGAACTGGTAGACGAAGAGCTAAAAAACCGGCCCGAAAGCTTTTGGGCCCAAAACAGATTGGATACCCTTACCACGGCCGAATCAAAGGTGTATAAAAACATTGATAGCCTGGTACATATGCCATCGTTTAGGCGCACCGCCGATATCATTAACCTGCTATTTGCCGGTTACAAAAATTTTGGCAAGTTTGAAGTTGGCCCCGCCAGTACTTTTTACAGTTTTAACCCGGTTGAAGGTTTGCGGCTTAGGCTGGGCGGCCGCACAACTGCCGACTTTAGCAAACGCATTTATTTTGAAGGATATGGTGCTTATGGCTTCCGCGACAAAAAATGGAAAGGTTATTTCGCCACCTCCTACTCATTAAATAACAAAAGCATTTACCGGTTTCCGCAGCATTATATCCGCGCGAGCGTTCAGCGCGACACCAAGGTGCCGGGGCAGGAATTAGGTTTTATACAGGAAGATAACGTACTGTTATCGTTTAAGCGTGGTCGAAACGACAAGTACTACTACAACGATTCGTACCGTATTGATTATGTAAGCGAATTTGAAAACCACCTGTCGTATAAACTTGGCTTCCGCAAACTGATGCAAACCCCTGCCGGCAGTTTATATCCTTTTCAAAATACATTCAATCAAGTATTTAACACTTTAACGGTCACCGAACTTTCGGCAGGCATCCGTTACGCTCCCAACGAGCAATACTACCAGGGCAAGCTGCACCGTTCGCCTATTATTAACCAATATCCAAAGTTTTCGTTAGATTATACCGCGGGCCTGAAAGGCCCGTTAGATGGCGACTATAGTTACCATAAACTAAACTTCAGGGGCGAAAAGCGTTTTTATGTAGCCCCCGCCGGTTTCTCTGATGTGGTTGTTGAAAGCTCAAGAACATTTGGCCAGGTGCCTTATCCATTGCTCAATATGCATAGGGCAAACCAAAGTTTTGCTTATGTAATTGACGCATATAACCTCATGAATTTTTTAGAATTTGTGAGCGATAAATCCGTCAACATCATTATCGATCATCATTTTGGCGGATTCTTTTTCAATAAGGTCCCGTTGTTAAAGAAACTCAAACTTCGCGAAACCGCATCGTTCAAATCGTTATGGAGCGGATTAAGCAGTAGTAATAATCCATCTTTACACCCAAACCTTTACCAGTTCCCGGCCGACGAAAATGGCGTTCCGATTACTTACACCATGAATGGTACGCCATACGTTGAAGCAAGCGTGGGCATCGAAAACATTTTTAAGTTTATACGGGTTGACTACGTTAAACGGTTCACATACCTGGATCATCCGGACATAGCCAAGTGGGGAATACGTGTAAAGGTTAAGTTTGATTTTTGATATATTTTATTTTTAATTATTTTTATAGCTAATGGAGCCACAAACATCGGTACGTACAAGTTTACAATTAGGAATATATAAGATCATCGACCCATTTGTAAAACTCCTGATTAAGGTGGGGTTAACGCCAAATGCGGTAACCTCTATCGGTTTTATTTTAAATGTGGGGGTTGCAGCAATATTTATCATAGGCGCCGAAGACGGCAACCGGGGCGATCTAAGTTATGTTGGCTGGGCAGGCGGTTTAATACTATTTGCAGGCTTATTTGATATGCTGGATGGGCAGGTAGCCCGCCTGGGTAACATGAAATCTATTTTCGGTGCCTTATACGATTCGGTATTAGACCGCTACAGCGAGTTGATCATGTTCCTGGGGATTTGCTATTACCTTGTTGCTCACCATTACTTTCTAAGCTCGATATTTGCCTTTATAGCGCTTATCGGCTCAATGATGGTAAGTTATGTTCGCGCCCGTGCGGAAGGCTTGGGGGTGGAGTCAAAAGGCGGCCTGATGCAACGCCCCGAGCGTGTAGTAACCATCGGCTTATGTGCTATTGCGTGCGGCGTGGCATCATCATACCTGGGCGGCGATTATAAATTATATATCCCCGGCTTCAGGTTCCACGTATTCGAAACCATGTCTATCTTTACTTTTCCTATAGCGATATTGGCCGTACTAACTAATTTAACGGCGGCTAAAAGGCTGGTAAACGCCCGCAAGGCATTGGCTGAAAGAGGGGAATGATAAAAAACAGCATAAAGCTTTTTATTATATACTTTATGCTCACCGGCGCGCTGCAGGCAGTGGCCGCCTCACCCAGTGTCAACTCCCCGCTTATATCCCCTACCGATACGTTAAAAAAGCTGGTTTATCCGGTACCTCCGCCAAATCCGCTCCGCTTGTTCTATATCCAGCGGTCGCCCAATATCAACGCCCTGTCATACGATCTCAATATCGATCAAAAAACCGGTAAGCCTGATGAAAATGCGCCCGTACACGGCTACTGGTTAAGGTATGCCGAAGGCCACGGCGAACCAGCTGAGTTTACCTATATGCAACGCAAATTTGCTTACGGAATAATTTCTAAAGCACTGGGTAACGACAGGTATGATATCAGATTAGTGTCATACAAAAAAATTCCGCTTACTTTAATGAAGGGTGCCGACGGAAAATATCATATCTTCGCAACAATAGCCCAAAAGCAGGTATTGCTTCAAAAAATATTTATTCAGATTGATGGGGGGACTTTTTGGTTACCAAATGTTATTTTTGTAGAAATGAAGGGCACAGACCCTGGTACAGGAAAAGAGGTCACCGAACGTTTTAAACCTTAAGTGTTATGGCGAAAAATTTTGTTTCAAATTCACAGGAATCTGTGAGGATGTTTAAGAGCAGTTTTTTAGAAAGCTTATCAAAAGTGCACTATTTTGTGCCTATTATAATTTTTTTACCTGTTATTTTAGTTACCAGCTATTTTGCTTACGATAAACAAATTGGCCTTGTAAATTACATCTGGCTTTTTTTAGCAGGCCTTTTTGTGTGGACGCTTACCGAGTATGTAATGCATCGCTTTGTTTTCCATTTTGTACCAAAACAACAATGGGCGCTGCGCCTGCACTTTATATTTCACGGCGTACATCATGACTACCCCAGCGATGCCAAGCGCCTGGTGATGCCGCCATCGGCAAGCATACCACTGGCAACAGGTTTTTACTTTTTATTTAACGCCTTGTTGCCTGCTAATTATATATTCGGCTTTTTCCCCGGCTTTATACTTGGTTACCTTATTTATGATATATCGCACTACGCCATTCATCATTTCAACTTCAAGGGCAAATTCTGGAAAACAATAAAGCAGCACCACATGCTTCATCATTACCAGGACCCCACCAAAGGCTATGGCGTAAGCTCTCCGCTTTGGGACAAGATATTCAATTCAGATTTCATTAAAAAGCAGAATGGCTAACGCTATTGGCGATGACATGCGGATCAATGCAAAAAACATCAGCATTGTTACCGGCATATCCATCGCATACTTAATTTTATCATACTTTCTGGTTGGCTTTAAAACCGATCAGCTTATTTTGATGGGCATATTTAACATATTGTTTTATGCCACGGCAACTACCCGCAAGTTTATACTTGGCTTTTCTATCTTCATCGTTTATTGGATCATTTTCGATTATATGAAGGCGTTCCCCAATTATAATTATAATGATGTAGCCATAGGCAGCCTTTACCATGCCGAAAAAAGCCTTTTTGGTATAACGCTGAACGGCAGCACCCTTACCCCAAACGAATATCTGCGCCTTAAAAGCACCAACATTGTTGATGTAGCTGCCGGTCTGTTCTATCTGTGCTGGATCCCCGTTCCTCTCGCGTTCGCGGCGTTCCTGTTCTTCAAAAATAAACGGCAGTTCCTGTACTTTTCGTTAACGTTTGTACTGGTTAATATGCTGGGTTTTATTGTTTATTACGCCTATCCCGCCGCGCCACCCTGGTATATTCAGTTTCATGGCTTCACTTTCCACCCCCTAACGCAGGGTAATACAGCAGGCCTGGCGCGTTTCGACAGGTTTTTTAATATCAACCTCTTTAAATCCATCTACTCAAAGGGATCAAACGTTTTTGCAGCAATGCCGTCACTGCACTCATCCTACCCGGTTATTGTACTTTATTATGGCATTAAAAACAAGCTGGGCCTTGTTAACTGGTTTTTTGGCGTGGTAATGCTGGGTATTTGGTTTACCGCCGTTTATGCCAGCCACCATTACGTGCTCGACGTGCTGGCGGGTATTGTTTGCGCCTCGCTGGGTATAATGCTTTTCAACTGGATGCAAGCGGCATCAGGTAATTTTAACCGCTTTTTAAGCCGCTACGAAGGCGTGATACAATAACTGTAACATTTACTTATTGTGTACACTATTATATACTGCTTTTTTTAGCAGTTGATGGGCTTTATTGTAATTAAAATCCATGCGCATAAGCGTAAGTAGCTATAAATCAATATTATTATGGCTATTAATGGCATTTGTTGTAACTTGCAAGCCCCCGCGATAAAGTATTAATAATTACGGGCATAAGATTTGAATAGGTAATATGACTTATTTGATATCTGCAACCAGATGAAAAAACTTGTTATACTTTTCACATTTATATTAGCCGCTACAACATTTGCCGCTCACGCTCACATTGGCGATGATAACCGCAATTACATAGATAGCCTTAAACAAAAACTGCAGCTTACTACCAACGATACGCTTAAGGGGGCCATCTATACCCAAATTGCGACAGAATATTTAAAGTTTGATAAACAACCCAATCGCAATTTAAAGGCCTACTACCAAACCGAGGCCATACACTACACCCTGCTGGCCCTGCACAATTATAGTTATTATGAAGATACCACCGGCATACGGTCGAGTTTTGACGACCTTGCCAGGGTTTACGTAGCGCAAAAAAAATACAGCGAGGCAAAGTGGTTCACACTTCAATCAAACAAAATTTCGCGTCAGAAAAAAGATATCGCCAACATCGTAAGTTCGCTGGTAAGGTTATCAGCCATAAAAATGGAACTGAAGGAATACAAAATGGCTATGCGCGACCTAAACGAAGCGTTAAAATGGAGCACTGTTAACAAAATGCCTGCTTTAGAAGCCGTTGTGCAGCAAAACTACGCCTACCTGTACAATCGCTTAAAGGATTATGAAAAAGGGGATATAGCCGAAAAAAGGGCCTCAGAAATAGCAGCGCAGTTGCAGCGTGATGACGAATTGAAAGCTGTTACCATTACTTTTGATAACAGCCCTGTAAAAGATACTAAGCCCGCCGCAACCAAAAAGAAAAAGGCAAATATTGTTGTTAAAAAATCTTCAAAGGCAGTTTCTGCCAAAAAACTGGCATCGTTATAACCTCCCCTCGCGTATCTTCATAAAATTGACATAGGGTTATATGTATTTAAACCATAGTGCGTTAATACTGTCAAAATCAGCGTTATGAAGAAATATGTATCAGGTATTTTTATCGCGTTATCAGCTATGGCACTCAGTTCGTTTATATTAATAAGCCGTACTGACGAACATTCATTATTTAAACAGGAATTTTTAGATCTGATCAATCAAACCCGCGCTAAGGGCTGCAAATGTGGCGATACTTATTTCCCCCCGGCGCCGCCCATGGTTTGGAACAATGACCTGGAAGAAGCCGCCAAAGGCCACGCGCAGGATATGGCCAGGCAAAATTACTTTAGCCACGAAAGTAAGGATGGCCGCACCATGAACACCCGTATTATTACTGCCGGGTATGTTTTTAAAGGCTGGAAAAGCTTTATGATCGGCGAAAATATTGCCTTTGGGCAAAACAGCATACCCGAGGTAATGGCAGGCTGGTTTAAAAGCGAGGGCCATTGCCGTAACCTGATGAACCCCGGCTTTAAGGAAGTTGGCGTGGCCGAATATAATAAATACTGGGTACAGGATTTTGGCGGCCGGGAAGCGTTTAGCAAACAGCAACAGGAACTTATAAAAAGCGGAAAATACCGTTTAATAGAGAAGAATTGAGTCTGGAGTCTAAAATCTGGAGTCTAAAGTCTTTAGTTCTAAGTCGTGGTATGATTTTCCTACCTTCAACTTTGAACTTTCAACTTTCAACTTTCAACTTAAGACTTAGAACTATGCTTCTCAGGCTTTGGCCCGCGCAGGTGTAATACCAGTCCGTTCAAAAAATTGCGCAATAGCTGATCTTTACAGGGCTGAAAATTTGGGTGATCTTCACTGCGGAAGATGGCGCTCAATTCGGTTTTGGTGGTCCGGAAGTTGGCCAGTTTTAATATCTCGATGATCTCATCATCACGCAGCTGTAAAGCCACGCGAAGCTTTTTCATGATATCGTTATTGCTCATACTGCAAATATAAATATAGTTTATTAGTTATCCGCCCAGCCCATTAGCTGCATTACGCGTTTAAATTCGTTTTGCACGGATGCCTGTATAGTTATTTCTTGCCCCGTAACCGGATGATCAAACGTTAATTGCCGCGCGTGCAGCAGCATGGTTTCCATCTCCCAGGTCTCTTTAAAAAATTTATTTTGCTTATTACAGCCATGCGTGCGGTCGCCAATAATGGGGTGAAATATATGCGCGAAGTGTTTACGCAGCTGGTGCATGCGCCCTGTTTCCGGCGATGCTTCTATGATTGAGTATCTCGAGGTGGGGTGCGCGCCAAACGGTACATCCAGTTCGGCCCTGTTCAGGGTAACATAACGGGTCAATGCATCCTGTAGCGTGCCGTTCTCTTTACGCAAGGGATAGTCTATCTCTGCGGCATCCGGGGTATAACCCCGCAATATCGCCAGGTATTTCTTTTTCACCCGATTTTCCATAAACGCCTGCTGCATGGCTATCTCGGCAGGCTTATCAAACGCGAATAGCAACACCCCGCCTGTCTTCCTGTCTATCCTGTGCACGGGGTTTACCTTTCTGCCGGTCTGGTCGCGCAGCAACTGCAACGCAAACTCTTCGGCATCTGCAGCTATTGATGAGCGATGTACCAGCAAACCATGAGGCTTGTTTATGGCTATAAGATGTTCGTCCTGGTAAATAATTTCAAGCATGTATGGGGCTATTTTCCATGTTCATTTCTTCAAAATTTCCGTGAACGTCGGTTTATTTTATTGATCGCTGTTTACCAGTCAATTACATCTATTACTATAAAGTTTCTCTTTAGCTGGTACCAAAATATCCAAATTTGCAACACGCTGATTATCAAATGTTCATGAATGTTCACGGTGTTCACGTGCGCCGAACGTGAACACTTGCTTTTCAGCTTATAGCGAACTGAAATTGCCCGGTGATTTGGTTAAGTATGTTACTTTCGCCGGCTGCAACGGGCAGGGGATCTATTACAAAAACAGGGCTTTCCTCGTAGCGCGAAGCAACGCTTACATGTGTGTCGCCGGCATGGGCTGCAAACATTTGCTGCGCCAATACGGGGCAGTTGTTATCCTTTGACAAATGTGCCAGCAAAACATGGCTCATGTACGGGGGCTTATGTTCCCTGAACACATCCAACGCTTGTTTATTTGATAAGTGCCCCTTACCCCCGCGGATGCGCCGCTTTAAAAAGAAGGGGTACCTGCCCTGCTCCATCATATCCTCGTCGTAATTAGCTTCCAGGAACACCGCATGGCATTGCGCAAAATGGCGGATCAAATGCTCGCATGGGGCGCCGATATCGGTAAATACGCCTATGCGGGTATTGCCATCGCTTATCATAAAGCTGTGCGGTTCGGCAGCGTCATGATGTTTGGGAAAGGGCATTACCTCCAGGCTGCCCACCCTAACCGGCTGGTACGATCGAAGGCTGATGCAAAGCTCTTTAGGCACATCGCCGCAATGATGTACCGTGCCATCGGTAACATAAACGGGCAGGCGGTATTTCTTCGCCAATACAGCCAGGCCCTTAATATGGTCGCTATGTTCGTGCGAAATGAAAATGGCTTTAACTTTTTGAATGGAAAGCCCCAGGCGGGCCATGCGCTTTTCAGTCTCTCGGCAGGATATGCCGGCGTCAACCAGTACTGCTTCGTGCTGGTTACCAACGTAATAGCAATTGCCGTTACTCCCCGAATTCAATGACGCTATAAAAACCGGCATACCTTACAAAGTAAAACATTTAAGGCTAATACTAAAAGCTTTAGCGAGGATAATTTTCAACATCCAATTACCGTGATGGTGAGCCTGCCGGACCGCACCGCAACAACTTACAAAACCATAACACTAATGCCCGCGGATATTAACTATAATTGTATTGAAAAACGCTTGTACGTATGCTATCAGAACCCACCTACCTGCCGGCCCGAATGGTTGCACCCGAAATTGAGGCCCACTTTAAAAAGCACCAGTTAGCGGCGCAAAGTTTACAGGATACCAATATCGCAACGGCGCCCCAGGCGCATATTATTGAGGCGGTAATAGACTCGGCGTTTTGGGCCAGCATGCGCCGCGAGGAAGGGCGGTCGCCTATCATCTCGCTGGCATTGCTGCAGCCATCACAATCGCAAAAACCATTAATATTTGGGCAAAAGCTTAGGCTTACCACCCAGAATCTTATTAAGCTTGCCCCCGCGGTTGAACAGCCAGGCATACACTTAGGGGTTTGGCCCGATGGCGACGACCTTTTTATTTGGGGCACTACACACAGCATACCGGCGATATGTTTTGTTTTAGAAGTAGTAGAACCGGGCCTGCTGGTAATAAAGCACCGCCGCGTTGACGGGTTTGGCAAATTTGTGAACGTAGCCGTTTTACAGGGCGACCAGATCAAAGTTTTGGACGAGGCAACTATGGGGGTGGCTGATTGCCCGGCACTGATCACTTCACTTGAAAACATGCCCCTGCCAACATACATGGGCGAATCATTTAACGTGTTGGTGCAGTTGGCGGCATCCATGCGCCTGCACAAGCGGGGCGGCCTGGTGCTTATTGTACCCGCAGGTACAACGGCATGGAAAGATTCGATTGTGCAGCCCGTTAAATATCCTGTGAAACCGCCTTACAGCGCTATTGCCGAATTGCTGAAACTGACCGAGCACGAACAAAAAAAACTGGAATGGCAGGAATCGTTACTGGAAGCTATTGACCTGATAGGCGGTTTTACCGCTGTTGACGGTGCTACTATCATAACCGATAAGTATGATCTGCTGGCTTTCGGCGCCAAAGCTGCACGCTCGGTAAAAAGCACACCGGTAGGCGAAATTGTGATGACCGAACCCGTAGCCGGCGGCAAGGCTATAAAGATACACCCCGCCCAAAATGGCGGCTCCCGCCATTTGGCCGCGGCACAATTTGTTAACGATCAGCATGACGCGGTAGCCCTTGTGGCATCACAAGATGGTCAATTTACCGTGTTTGCATGGTCGGTAGAGGTAAACATGGTGCACGCTCACCGTATAGATGTTTTATTGTTGTAATTAAGCCAAAAGCCTGTTCCACTCGGGGTGGCGCTTTAAAAACGCCTTGACATAAGCGCATAAAGGCACCAGTTTCATATCTCTTTGCTCAATGTAGGTCAGCACCTTTTCTACCATAACCCCTGCAATACCACGGCCCTCCAGTTCTTCAGGCACTTCCGTGTGTATGAGGTATATCCTGTTATCCCTGGTTTTGTAATCGATAAATGAACGATGACCATCAACAAAAAACTCAAAGTTGTGTATGGCTTCGTTATCGATGATATCGTTATCAGCATAGTTCATATTACTGCATTTTTTTTCCCAAGGATTTCCTTACACCTTTTTAAAAACGGCGATACCATTATGCCCGCCAAAGCCAAACGTGTTGCTTAACGAAGCATTAACTTTTTTGTTGATGGCATCCTTTATCACAATGTGCAAATTATCGGGTACTGCGGGGTCGATAGTATGCGTGTTGATGGTGGGCGGAATGATACCGTCTGTAATGGTTTTTATAGCAATGATAGATTCTACAGCACCCGCCGCGCCCAGTAAGTGACCTGTCATGGATTTGGTTGCGCTCACCGACAGATCTTTATTATTACCAAAAACCGCGTTTATGGCTGTGGCTTCGCTCAGGTCGCCTACTGATGTTGAGGTGGCGTGGGCGTTCACGTAAGTTACGTCATCGGCATTTAAACCGCCGTCCTGTAAGGCCAGTTTCATTCCTTGTATGGCGCCTTTGCCTTCGGGGTGTGTGGCAGTGATGTGATAAGCGTCAGATGTCATGGCAGCACCGGCAATTTCGGCGTAGATGTGCGCGCCGCGGGCAACCGCATGCTCGTATTCTTCAAAAACCAAAACACCTGCCCCCTCACCCATTACAAATCCGTCGCGCTCCACATCAAACGGCCGCGAAGCAGTTTCGGGCGACTGGTTACGGGTTGAAAGCGCTTTTAAAGCGTTGTACCCACCTATAGAAGCCTCGCTGATGGGAGCATCTGCTCCGCCGGTTATAATAATTTTGGCCTTTCCCCAGCGAATGTAATTCAGCGCGTCCATAATAGCTGTATTGGAAGAAGCACAGGCCGAAACGGCCGAGAAATTCACGCCCATAAAACCATATTTAATGGATATGATACCCGCGGCCATGTTGATCAGCGTTTTTGGTATAAAAAATGGGTTAAAGTGCGGCATAAAGCCATTTGCAGCATATTCCCTTACTTGCTGTTCAAAGGTTTCGAACCCGCCCTGTGCTGATCCTAAAACAACCCCCACGTCAAACGGCGACATCTTATCCAACTCAAAACCCGAATCTTCGATTGCTTCCCTGGCAGCTATCAGCGCATATTGCGTGTAAAGGTCGCTGCGTTTTATTTCGTTACGGTCCAGATGGTCGGCAGGGTTAAAATCCTTAATCTCGGCGGCAAAATGGGTTTTAAAATTTTCGGCGTTAAAACGGGTTATGTCAGCAGCATTACTGCGGCCGTTTACAATATTCGCCCAAAAGCTTTTAAGATCATTTCCGGCCGGCGATAAAACCCCCATGCCTGTAATAACAACTCTTTTCATGTTTTATACACTGCTAAAAACCGGCCAAAGTTTATAATGCCCGGGTTGCTGCAATTGTGGCCGCAAATGTAAACAAGTATGTGCTTAAAAAAGCAACTGACGGGTAAACTTTTAAGCGCCGTTAAACCTGTATTGGTAAAATAGTAAATTGCGCCTTTATTAATTAACACAGCAACATGCAAGACCCGTTTGACATATTGGTAAATGGAATAGTTTACTCTGTTTTCCCCGAAGAAGATAACGTTTACACCATATTTAAAGCCGGTAACGAGTTTGGTAAAATTGAAAAAGATACCGACAACGTTTGGCTTATGTTACATCCGGAGACTGAAACACCGATGTTTAATAATAATGCCGAGGTTGATGCCATTGGCCAGGCTATAAATAATTATGTGCCCGAGGAAGAGGACGATGACGATGATTTTGAATAAATAATATCCCTATATTAGGCACATCAATTTTTAAATAATGAAAAGACGCTCATTCGTAAAAGGCTCGTTAATAAGTGGCGCGGCTGCGGCAATCGCCCCTGTAGCCGCCGTGGCACAGTCAAAACCCTTAAAGGACAAGATACCGTACATAGAACACTATGAGCTAAGGGTTTATACCTTTAAAGACGAGCGCCAGCAAAAAATAACGGAAGACTTTTACCGGGAGGTTTTTGTGCCGATGATGCAACAGAAAAGATACGAGACCGTAGGCGTTTTTACCGAGCTGAATCCGGCAGGCCAAACAAAGCTTTACGTGCTGATTCCCTTTAACACGTATGTACACGCCGAAGGGCTGTATTATTTTTTGGAAGATAACAAAGATTATTGGGCACGCGGCGCTGCTTATTTGAATGCCCCTGCCGATAACCCTGCCTTTGAGCACCTGGAAACATCGATGCTGAAAGCGTTCAAGCATATGCCGTCAAAACAGATCCCTGCGCGTGAGAAACGTATTTTTGAATTGCGCCAGTATAAAAGCGCCAGCGAAGCCGCCGGTAAAAAGAAAATTGAAATGTTTAACGATAAAGGCGAAATAGATATTTTTAAGCGCCTGGGCTTTAAACCGGTGTTTTTTGGCGAAACGATTATTGGCAACGACAGGCCCAACCTAACCTACATGGTTACTTTTAAAGATATGGAAGATAAAGCGGCTCACTGGAAAGCTTTTGGCGGCGACCCTGAATGGAAAAAAATAAGCGCCGTACCGGAATATGCCGATGCCTTACTGGTATCAAAAATAACATCGACCATGTTGGTACCTACCGATTACTCAGGAATATAGAAGCGTTATTTTTTAATATTAAGTACATATCCAAACATGGGGCTGCGGGTTTCAAAGCCTACCCGCTCGTATACGCTTATGGCCGCTTTATTACTTGCCAACACATGCAAAAACGGCGTACCTCTTACTTGTAAAACCTTTTTCACCTGCTCATTCAATAATGTGCCGGCGTACCCCCTGCCCAGGTAATCGGGATGGGTGCATACAGCGCTAAGTTCGATGTAGGGGGATGGCTGGAGGCGCTGCCCTGCCATTGATACCAGCTTTCCATCTTCAAAAATACCGGTGTAGTTTCCAAACTCGATAGTACGCTCCAAAAATGGCCCGGGTTTGGTAAGTTCTGTCAGTTCCAACATTTGGGGTATGTGGCTTTCATCCAACTCAGTTACCGGTTGGGGTGCGGCGGCTATCGGCATGCCCCCTTTATATACCATTTGCTGCATTTCAAACTCGTGTATAACCTCAAATTTCCCAGGAATATTTAATTTTACGGGTGTAAATATTACCAAGGGGCTTACCTGCGGATCAAACGCACTAAGTGCCTTAAAATCGGCTGAGCTATTATTCTCCATCCCGGCAAACGGCGCTACATCACGTCGAAAATGAACTGCCCGGGATCCGTCTGCTGAAAGTTTTTTGTTTCCTGTTTTGAGTGCGTTGTAAATAGGGTTGTCTAAAATGTGTGCCATGTGGTAGTACTGAGCAGGCAAACTTAAATGATTAGCCGTTACTCGTTATCATTTTTTAGTAATCTTAAAAAAATTCCCGCAAACCTAAGGCCGCTATATTACAGGCCTACCACCGGATCGTCACCCCTGCCGATAAGCGGTAGCCCTCTCGTTCTGCTTTATTTAATTGTGTTTTGTTACTGCCGCCTGCGCTTAAAAACAATTCATCGATACCGTTACCTGTTTGCCAGTTGTAATAACCTCCGCCGGCCTGTATGGCCAGTTTATCACACAACTTGTAAACCAGTTTCAAATCCCCATCTATACCAAAACCGTTTGCCGCATGGCGGTAACTAACCGGGTGTTGAAAGGTTTGTATCAAATTCCAGTCGGCAGCTGCACTGTAGTTAGCCTGGTTATATTGTAAGGCGGCATTTACGTTTAACTTACTGCTAATAGTCAAAAAACCTGTTGCTCTTACAAACACGCCCTTCCAGCTTGCCTTGTAAGTACTGTTCAGATCAGAAATATTACCTGTACGATCTAATATATACAGCGATTGGGTGCTTGCATTATAACCTGCATAACCATTTAAGGCAAATCTGCTCTTGTTGAGCAGCACATATCCTGCACCTATACTCCAATCGCGCAGGTAGCCTTTATCGGCATCAAAAAGATCATCGTAAACCATGTTGGTGCGGTTATCGCCATTATAATCGTTATCCCTAACCGCACCGGATGTGGTAAATACATTAGCGTAACCGGCGGTAAGCATAAACTGCTTCCATACATTCCATTCTCCCGTCGCGGTTAACAATACGCCTCCAACTTTTTTCCATTGCAGTTCTGAGTAGATGTTAGGGTTTTGACCCGCTAAATTACCGGCGATAGACCATTTTAGGTCCTGCTGGCCATAACCCGTAGTAACGCTTAACGAAAGCTTACGGGGGGCGGTTTGTGCATATCCGCCAATTACTGCAAAGGTTAAAAAACAGGTGAGTAATATTTTTTTCATCAGGTAATTAAAAAGCCCGCCCCTTTTAAGGCAGGCTAATTTATGAATTAATTGATCGTTAGTACCAACAGCAGGAACGGTTTATGCAAAAGCCGGGCTTAGTGTGGTAAGCCCGGCTTAATAAGGTTTAGGGAATTGATTACTCTACCACTTTATCAAGCGGCGGAACGTTGTTTTCTGAACCGGAATACCCTTTATTTTGATTGATATGCCCGTTGATGTTCAAATCGATATCGCTTTGTGGTATGGGCCACAACACGTGATATGGCGATATGGTAAAATGGTTACCCGAGTTTGTAACAACATTTGGGTTCTTATAAAAATCGTTTTTCTCCATTATCCGGTCGTAAAAGAAGTTATCGGTAGAGAAACTGGCTATGTTATAAGTTTTGCCATTGTAGGCTGCCTTGCCTGTTTGGGCAAATATATAGGCCATGCGGGTAAGTTCGTCCTTACGCGGCTCTTCCCAGAAAAGTTCGCGGGCTCGTTCGTCAAGTATAGTGCCGATGTTAACCTTACTTGGATCTGTAAGCAATTCGGCGTTGGCACGTGCACGAACCTTGTTTATATCAGCCATTGCCAGGGCGTTTTGGCCTTTCCACCAGTAAGCTTCGGCACGCAGCAAGTAAGTTTCGGCTAAACGGAATACATACCAGTCGGTATTAGTACCGCGTGGCGGGCTCCACCATTTATCAGAGGCTGTTGTCCCCGACCCGATAAACACTTTGTAGTGCGGCCAGCCAAACCATGCGCGGATAGTATCCTTGGCACCGTTCAGGAAACGCTGGTTTACGTTTGCGGCAGTATATTGCTCCAAATGTTTGCCGTACCATGCGGGGTCGGAGGTTTTTAGGCCCGGGTGATTATAAACCAGGTCGGTCATATCCATCCACATGCCTTTGGCATGGCGGTAATCGGTATTGTCTGTCCAAATGTACTTGGTAGCATAAGGCGTACCACGCAGGCGGCCAATACCGCGGCCATACCATAAGGTAAGCGGAAACTCTTCTGTTACCTTATCAGAGATACCCGGTTTTAAGGCGCCGGGTGTAAGTATGGTTCCGTTGTGCCACATGGGTACACAGTTACGCATTAGCTGCGAGCCCAGGTTGGTGGCGCCTTCCAGGTTTTCGCGGTCTATTACTACATAAAGCGCTTCGGTATTTGCCGCTATCGATTTATTCTCGGGGCGGTGCAAATCCCATACAACATTTTTGGTAGCATCGCCGGCAACAATACCAAACCGGTTGGTCATCAAAGCATAAGGGCCGTTAATAGCGATATTTGCTGATGCTATGGCGTCGTCAAATAAACCAAGTGCCAGGTTAATTTTAGTTAAAAGGTGTGCCGCCGCGCCTTTTGAAGGTTCGCCCTTGGCGCCGTCATCTGTAAGTTTAGTTACAGCAAACTCAAGGTCTTCCTTCATCTTTTTCAGGATAACCATACGCTGGGTGCTTACATACGACGTATTTACAATGGTTTCTTCTTTTAACAGCAACGGAACATCGCCAAACTCGTGCACCAGACGGTAATACCTGTACGCTCTGTGAAAATATGCTCCCGCCAACACTTTATTCTTATCATCGTCAGATGGCCATTGGATATCGTTGATCCTGGTAATAATAACGTTGGCATCGTGCACACCCTGCCACCAAACCTGCCAGTAGCGGCCTATTTTGTTATAGTCGTCGCTATTTAGGTTAGCGGTAGGTGTGATCCTGATGTTAAGGTCCTGCGCCGGTGTGGTTTTATCGGTAGTGCCCTCAACAGCCGCATCTGTAAAAATAGATTCGGTTAACATTGGCGCCGAGTCGCCAAAAAATTCGAACCTGACACTTAAGTTTAAGTTGAGCAATAACGAGCGGAAGGCGGCCGGTGTGGTTAACGTATTGCCCGGTGTATATTTAGATGGCGCCTCAGGGAAAAGGTCGCTGCGCTTTGTACATCCTCCGGCTGCAAATACAGCTCCTATTGCCAGCGCGGCTATTATATTTTTATTTATCTTTTTCATATTCAAGTTGCTTTATACTTTAAAAAGTGACGTTAAATCCTGCTGCCAGAAACCGTGGTGTTGGGCCGTTATTCTGCGGATCCCAAAGCGGCCAGTCAGAGATAACGGCGGCGTTTGTAGCATTCACAAACAGTTTGGCGCTCGACATCCCCAGGCGTTTTATTAAAGCGGGGCTAAAGGTGTAACCTAACGATACGGTTTGCAGCCTGATGAAAGACGCTTTGCGCCATATATTAATGGTAGTACCTGACGAACCTGAGTTTAACCTGGCGTAGTCGTTTATGGGGTTATCGGGGGTCCAGTATGGCAGGTCGTAAGCATTCATACGGCCGTTGCCCACGCTGCCCGGGTTGTTAACAGCATTGTTAAACTGCCTTAATTGCCCTATGCTTGATACCAGCATAAACGAGAAATCGAAGTTTTTCAGGAAATTGAAATCGTTACGTAACGACCAGCTGAACTTTGGAGCTGTTGAACCTTTAAAGACCTTATCGTCATTGGTAAACTTGAAATCGCCGGTGCGGTCTTCCAGCTTAAAATCGCCGGGTACAGCGCCATATTTCTTGGCTTCGTCAAGCTCATCGGTTTGCCATACGCCTTTTACGTTATAATCCCATACGGCATCAATATCGTGGCCAATAAACCAGCCGTTACCTATATCGTCTTTTTCGGGAATGGTAATTGTATTGCCCGCGGCATCGGTTGTTGTTGACGAACCATACAGGTGAACCAGTTTGTTACGGTTTAAATAAAAGGTACCGGTTGCACTCCAGTTAAAGTTTTTGTGCTGCATGATCTTACCTTCCAGTAAAACTTCGATACCCTTGTTGTTTACCTCGCCAATGTTTGTATACACGTCAGGGACAGTATAGCCCATTATCTGTGGCAAAGTACGTTTAACAATTAAGCCCGTGGTTTTACGGTTGTAAACATCTACCGAACCGCTAAGGCGATTATTAAGGACAGCAAAATCTAAACCTAAGTTAGGGCCGGTTGTACGCTCCCAGGTAAGCAGGTTATTTTGCATGGATGCTACCAGGATGCTGTTGTTATTGGTGACGCTTCCGTTAGATACGGTTGGATATTTAGCGCCGTTGATAATTGCCAGGGCCAGGCTTGGATCGGCCGTGCCGCTTGCCAAACGGTTACCGTTAGAGCCGTAGCCGAAGCGCAGCTTACCATAGTTTAACCACTTAAAGAAATCGGTTTTAAAGAACTTCTCGTCGCTAAAGGTCCACGCTACGGCGCCATCAAAATAATTTTGGCGTGGCTGTGTTAAACCAAACGGCGAAAAGCCGTCGCGGCGGGCGGTGAAGGTGAAGTTGTATTTACCTGATAAGGTGTAATTGATACGCCCCATCAAACCGTCGGCATTGTAAACACGATCATCGCTGCTTTCAACCGGCAGGGTACCCGCGCCAATATTATGATAGCCCAAAACATCGCTGGGGCTAAATTGCGAGTTGTTTGTACGCGTGTACCAGGTTTGGTACTTCTCTTTATTTAACAGAAAGGTAGCATCAAAGGTATGTATACCAAATGTTTTGTTCCAGGTTAGGATATTATCGATATTATACCTGTAACGTTCTTCCATCGAGCGATAAGCCGTACCGGTAAGGCCATTCACCGCAATTTCGTTGGGGTTTGCGCCCGGCCTGGCAAAAAAGTTACGATAGGCTTCTATCTGCGGCGAAAAATTAAGGGTGTATTTAAACCCGAATGGAAGGTCGACCCTCGTAAATAATGTCGAAAAAAGTACGTTTTGCCTGTAAACATTACTGTTGTACTTATTACCTAAAAAAGGGTTACGTTGGTTTAAGCCGCTATCGTCGGTGTCTATACGCGTTAATGTGCCGTCGGGCTTATATACATCGCCATAAGGGGACGAGTTGATGATCTGCCCCCAATCGGCCTGGTTAAGGTCGTATCCCGAAAGGCCGAAAGGGTTGGCCGAGTGGCTTTCATCGCGCATAGAAAATTGCGCGTTTACACCTACCGTTAAAAATTTGGCTGCCTTACCCTCCAGGTTTACGCGGAAACGGGTGTTGTTGTAATCACCCCCCTGTATCAGGTTTTCGTTATTGGTGAAGTTGCCCGAAAAATAATAGCTAACCGTTTCGCTCCGGCCCGACAGGCTGGCGGTATAATCCTGCCTTAAGCCGTTTCTGAAGATCAGTTTAGACCAATCGGTAACCTTGCCGGCCTTGTAATTGGCAATTTCATTGGCAAACAGGCCCAGGCGCTGTAAATAAACATCAACAGGGTCGCCGGTAGCACCCGACAAAAATTGGTCTAATGTAACACCTTCGGGCAAATCGCGCGGATCGCTGTAATAGTAATATGGTTTAGAGGTATTGGCGCTTCGCTGCACGTCTGATCGCCAGTGAAGAAAATCCTCGCCCTGGTGATATGGCTGGTTTTGAAGCAACTGCGCAACACCCACGTTGGCATTAAGCGTAACTACCGAAGCGCCCTTTTTACCTTTTTTTGTTGTTACGGCAACTACACCGCCCGCAGACTGCGCACCGTAAACCGCCAAAGCGCTTGGATCGCGCAATACGTCAACCCTGTCTATATCGTTCGGGTTGATGTCGGCCAGGTCGCCAAAGTAAATAACGCCATCTAATACTATCAGCGGGCTTACGTTACCGGATAAGCTGGCTTTACCGCGCACCTGAAAATCGCCGGCGCCCGCGCCTTTAGCAGATGTGTTAAGCGCCACAGATATCCCCGGTACGGCGCCACGCAATACATCGGCTACGCTGGTAGGGTTATCGTTTTCAAACTTATCTGCCTTAACGCTGGTAATGGCCCCGGTAACATCTTTAACCGCACGTGTACCATAACCTATAACCACAACTTCGGCAAGCTGTTTATTGTTATCGGCCAGCGTAATGTTAATTAAGGCTCGGCCGTCAACCTGTTGCTCCTGAGTGGTGTAGCCCATAAAACTATAGGTAAGCGTTGCGTTGCCGGCAGCGGTGATAGTGTAGCTGCCGTTAACATCAGTTACGGTGCCGGCACCCGTTGTTTTGTTTCGTACGGTCACACCCGGCAAAGGCAATCCCTGGCTGTCTTTAACAACGCCTTTCACCGTAACATCCTGAGCAAAGGACACGGTTAGCATTGCTATAAGGAAAGCAAAAATTAGAGTAATTCTTTTTTTCATAATTTATGATTATTGTGATTAATTGATTAGGCGGCATGGCTGCCGGAATCCGCGCAAAATGCAAACCTGGTTTGCTCAAATGCTTATGCAAATACGTCTGCAATAAAAGCGATTATCTCATCGTGAAATCCTCCGGAATTAAGTTGGTTAATTAGTAATTATTGGTGCACCGCCGTTTAACACAACCAGCAATGTCAACGCGCTTAGTATATTTTTAATGGATGATCTGTTGAAATTTGAACATACCGGCCCTCCCCTCTTAAAAAAATTAAAGACGATTTTTAGCAAGCTGCTGAAGGGCATCACTTTCATAATTGGCTTAGTTTATATTGGTAATTGGTGCCTGTAATTGGTTGGCCAGGTACATTAAGCTCAATTATACGACGTAATTGACCTAAGTTTATGTAAACCGCGACTATATTTCTACGAAAACGTTTGAGTAGACAGGGTAATTGGTTACGATAACGTTTTCGTAAAAAAACCCGTTTTTGAATAGAAAAACAAGAAGGTTTGTCGTAAAATTGTCAAGCTGAAATATAGTGATCAACTAATAACGCGGAGGATAGTTCAAAAAATATGCTTACAATGCCATTCGGCATTATCGATAACGTTACATACGCTTAAAGTGTAATTGCTTACTGCAGCCGGTAAAAAATATCAATAACAAGCGCGCTGAACGGCCTTTCCCGTAAACCTAACAAACAGAAAAGAGTGTGCTAATACAAAAAACTACCGGGCTTAAATCCCTTTTCATCAACTGTCAAAACGGTTTGCGCCCGCGCCGAAAACGCGGCAAAGCATCCACACAATATAAATAGTATCTTTCTCAACAGTGTAAAATAGCTCTCGCTGCCAGGTACGGTTTAAGCAAAGCTTTAAACACGGCGGGGCCGCCTGGCTTTAACCGGTTCGTCGGGGCGCCTTAGCCTGGTATAAATCCGGGGTTTTACCACAACCGGTTCATCTTCCTTAATACTGATAGACAACTGCCGGCCGCCAAGCATAGTGCCGTTCAGCGCCGCTATTATTTGTTCGGCCCCGTGCCGGTCTGCCACTTCTAAAAAAGCGTACCCCTTGCATATTTTCGTCTTTTTATCACGCACTATCTTGATGGTGCAAACGTCGCCATACGGCGCAACAATCTGAACGAGTTCTAATTCCGTCATTTCCAGCGGGAAACCGCCAACAAATATTTTAACCATGTTTTCCATCGTACCCAGCAAAGGTAAGCAATCGCCCCATAAAAATATCTATAATCTTAACGCGGCACCGGCTGCGCTAAAAAAAGCAATTATAGCATTATTTATCAAATGCCATAAGCTTAAATCCCCGATCATTCAGAAGCATGGTTGTTTATGTTTTTCGTATTGTTAATTTAGTTTGTAGATTTAGCATCTCATTAGCAGTATATGAAAAATTTACCGGTTTTAAATAACAATCGCATCTTGCGTTTTTTTGGCGTACAAATAATAATGGCACTTATCGTTTTTTCTGGGGTTAAGGCTTCGGCGCCGATAGATAAAGATCCCGCCGTTATTGGCCGCTGGGATATCACGATAGAGAAAGACGGCAAAACCCTGCCATCGTGGTTAGAGGTGCAAAAATCGGGTACACATACGCTGATCGGGCGCTTTACTTATGCTTTCGGCAGTGCACGGCCTATTGCACAGGTTATGACGAATAGCGGCAAATACAGCTTTTCTATACCACCGCAATGGGAAGAAGGAAGCCGCAATATGGATTTTGAATTTGAGGTAAGCGGCGATGCCCTGAAAGGCACCATGGTTTATACCGACGGAAAATCGTACAACTTTACAGGCGTACGCGCACCATTGATGATCAGGGCCAAAGCGCCTGTTTGGGGGAAACCCATCAGGTTATTTAACGGCAAAGACACCAAAGGCTGGCATACCGATGGCAAAAACCAGTGGACGGTAGAAAATGGCATTTTACGAAGCACCCACTCGGGCGCCAACCTGATCACCGATAGGAAATTCAGCGATTTTAAACTGCATATCGAGTTCCGCTACAAGCAGGGAAGCAACAGCGGCGTTTACCTGCGCGGCCGTTACGAGGTTCAGGTTATTGATACCAAAAGCGGCGAGCCCGAGCCGATAAACAACCAGTTCAGTTCGGTTTATGGTTTCCTTCCTCCAAATAAAATGATGGCCAAAAACCCCGGCGAGTGGCAATCATACGATATTACCTTAGTAGGCCGCCTGGTAACTATTGTTGCAAACGGCACCATGGTAATATGCAGGCAGGAAATACCCGGTATAACCGGCGGCGCTATAGACAGCAGAGAAGGTGAGCCCGGACCGCTATTGATACAAGGCGACCACGGCCCTATTGACTACCGCAATATTATTATCACCCCGGCTAAATAGCTATTGGGTAAGCCGGTAGTGTAACTCATCGGTTTTAAGTATCTTCCATCCCGGGTTAAGCGTAATGGTCCAGCCTTTGCCTTCAATGGCCTGGCCGTTTATGCTGATGCCGCCTGCGGGAAGGGTGACTATCTGCCAGTTTTTCATCAGCATACCGCCTGTTGTAACAGTTAGCTTACCCCATACATCATTAATTTCGGACGTGGGATAAACTGTACCATGATCGCCCAGGTCGAACACCGTGTTTGGGTTAAAAACGATATTCATTTTCATAAGGTTTATAGTGAGCACCGGCCGGCGAATAAAAATATCAAGATACTGGTTAACGACTTGCAGGCGCATATCTTCCTTTAACTTTTTCGACCGGAGAACGGCGTCTGCATTATATTTTTTACCCAATCCTTCCAAACCACCGCTCCAGCCGCGTTTTGGCAAGTTAAGGTGATAATACTTCGCCAGCAAAACCGGAAGGTCTGAATTAGAGTCGATCTCCAGTGTCCATCGGGGGTGTTTCTCATACAGCAGGTAACCATATACCGCACCGGTGATATAGGCAGACGAGCGTATCAACGACCTGCGGTTACCGGCCGTATCAATTTGATGGTACAGGTGTTGTCTGATATTATCTTTTTGCCGTCCCAGTATCATCCCGGTATATTCTGCAAGGCCCTCGCTCATCTCCAGTATCCGTTCGTTTGCAAAGGTAGCGGCGAAAAGTTCCTGCCGCTTCTTTCTGAATAGCAGGGCGTTGGCAAGGTCGGCCCGGCGTTGGCTTACAGGCTTACCCAAAGCCGCCTTTAACGCATTCAGCTCCAGCAAAAAGTATACACGCCCGTAAAGGCTGCTAAGGTGATTGACCGTTGGGCTGCGTTCAGGAAAACCAAGTTTGGTTTGGATGCGATGAAAGCACTCATGCAATACCAGGTTTACCCGCTCATCGCGGCCGTGGGGCAACGGCCATAATATTACCGACCAATCTTTGCCCTGCCAGTGGATGGATGTATTGGCTATCATCACCTCCTTTGGCAAAACGCCTTTAAAAATATCGTCCTGTGGTTTTAATATCCCTGCACTATCGGGCTCATTTGCATAAGTTATCCGCGACTGCGGGTCTACGAACATCGTTGGGCCATAAACATCAGCTTTCCATATCTGTTGATGGTAAGCGGCGCGTTCAGCCTCCTTAAAGTACGTGGCGGCCAGTTTATCGGTACTATCGGTGTTCTGGGCGTTGCCCGTCAGCACAGACAAGGAAAGGATAAGCACTATTAACTTTTTCATCGCGGTTTTTGTTCAATTATCGGCAACAAACCGCTGTTGCACTGTCTTTATTATACCAAGTGCACAAAATATTATATAAGTGGGTACCCGGCTGTCGTTCGTCCGGCAAATACAACCGTTGATATAAAAATTATTTGGTTGAGTTTGATTTGCATAAATTGCCTTATGCGCAAAACGTTGCTCCATCTTGTCTTTTGGGCGGTGTTCTTCCTGATGTGGAACAGGATCATGTATTTCTACGTGGATAACCGGATGAACAGGTTGTATTTTACAGGAGTGGATGTGGCGCTGGTAGCTTCGGCATTCTATATCGTTTACCTGTATATTATGCCCGATTATTTACGGCGTAAAAGCGTGGTTAAGCTGGTATTGCTCTCTACCGTGCTTATTGCCGTGCTATCGGGCATCTACTCGTTTATAATGCTGTTGTTTTTGCGCGAGCAGCTTGTGCCCATCCATTTTGATTTTACGTGGAACTACGAAGACCTGCAGTACAATCGTTTCTTTATCGCCCTGGTTGGCGTGCTTGCCGGTTGTTCTGTTAAGATCATAAAAGACCGTCAGGACGTGAGCAGGCGACTGGTTTTAATGGAAAAGGAAAAATCGACAGCAGAACTCTCGTACCTGAAAGCGCAGATCAACCCTCATTTCCTTTTCAACTCGTTAAACAACCTGCACGCGCAAATGGAGCTTGATACGGCTGAAGCCAGGAGCACGTTGATATCGCTCTCGGATATGCTCCGTTACCAACTCTATGAATGTAATACCGATGCGATTGAGTTGAATAAAGAACTGGCCTACCTGAAAAACTATTTTAACCTGCAAAGCATCCGTAAGGATAATTGCAGCGCGCGCCTTTCCGTTTCGGGCAATTACGATGGCTTGCGGATAGCCCCTCTGCTGCTTATTCCATTTGTTGAGAACGCCTTTAAATACGTATCTGACCATGATGGCCGGGATAACTTTATCAAAGCGGATGTCAGCCTTCAAAATAACGAACTGCTATTCTGTTGCAGCAATACGTTTGATGTTGAAAGCCAAAGCGAGACTGACCGTTCAAACAAAGGTATAGGCCTTATAAATGTGCGCAAACGGCTACAACTGATATACGGCAACAATCATATGCTTACGCAGGAAATTGACAACGGAGTTTACACCGTTAAACTAACCTTAAAATTAACGTAATGCTTAACTGTTTAATAGTGGATGACGAGCCGCTTGCCCGCCGGCAAATTGAAAGCTATGTAAGCCGCATACCTTTTTTAAAACTGGTTGGCAGCGTACGAAACACCGCCGCTGCTATGCAGGTTTTACACTCAGATCCCGTAGACCTTATCTTCCTTGATATTAAAATGCCGGGGATAACCGGTATCGACTTCTTAAAAAATAATGACGTTTTTCAACAGGTCATTTTCATCACCGCTTTCCCGGAGTATGCCATTGAGGGTTTTGAGCTGGAGGTGACCGATTACCTGATGAAGCCAGTAACCTTCGGACGTTTTTTGAAAGCATGCGAAAAAGCATTTGACAGGGTTGGCGGCTCAGACACCATCCGGTCAATTCAGGCACGGCCAGGTTTTTTGTACGTAAAATGCAACCAGCGCTTTCAAAAGATATTGGTAAACGATATCCTGTTTATCGAGGCTATGCTTAACTATGTTACCATAGTAACTACATCGGGCAAATACATCGTTTACTCCAGTTTAAAAGCCATCTGGGGCAGCCTGCCGCCGCAACAATTTATCAGGATACATAAATCGTACCTGGCGGGTGTGGCGCACATTACTGCTATCAGTTCCGGCCATGTTCATATCCGGGAGCATGCTTTGCCCGTAAGCCGCGCAAATAAACAGGCTGTTGTAAAAATGGCCTTAACGTTATCCACTTAATGTCATCCAAGTTTCTAAATCCCGTCACCCCCGCATCACGAATCAATTATTCGTATTTTATTTAAAATGTTTTGGTGAGCTTCGCGTCTACATAGGTATATACACAACAATACGCATATGAAAAACGACTACTTAACCATAAACGGCGACTGCCTTTCTATCAATAATACCTCACCTGATACCGAAAAAGAACTGGCTATTTTATTTCTTGATATCCGCAATTTTACCGGGCTGATGGAATCACAGCCGGGCCACTCGGTTATACAAGTGGTGCGACGCTTGTTCACTGCCTTTAACCAGATCATCAAAAACTTTCAGGGCAAGGTTGTAGAAATTGCCGGTGATAACCTATACGCTGTTTTTGGCCTGCAAACTAACATACGCGAGGCGGCAAACAACGCGTACCATGCCGCCAGGATGATGTTTGAAACGGTTAACCTTTTTAACAGGGCGCATGGCGGCCCTTTTGAAGGCGGCCCGCTCGAAATAGGCGTAGGCCTGCATACGGGGAAAGTGTTTGTCGGCGAATTTGGACTTGACAAGCCGGCCGCCCTCTCGGTAATGGGCTTGCCCGTTAATATCGCCGCCCGTTTACAAGCAAAAACCAAAGAACTTAATAACGACATGCTTATTTCTGAAGACGCCTATCGGCTTTTAGAACCAGAGGACACATCATTTGGCTATAAAACCGTGGGGTTGCAGGGAATATCGCAAAGCCAGCAAGTACGTTTAGCAGGTAAACCCTATAATAACCAACACTCGCTTTCAGCATCGCAGCAGCATATAGATTATTTGCTGGCTATTTCGGGCTAAAGTTATCACCAATACCTAAGCTATCGGCGTAAATAAATGTTGATATTATGTTTGCACATATCAACATATAATGTAATTTCGGCATAACCAATCACCGTTATTATATTCATATGATACGATATTTATTAACCCTCTGTTTGCTAACTTCCGCGGGTTACGGCAGTTTGTATGCACAGCAAACCAATAATAAAGTAATTGCTGCCGAAATACTTGGCAACAGCAAGCTTGATACAACACAAAGCCGGGCGCTTGTTTTGCTGAACGGCTTTTCGGCCGGAACTTCTTATAACGAGGTTTGGATACGGGATTTTAACACCTTTATAAAGGGTTCGCTTAAAGTGCATCCTAAAGAAACCGTAAAACAAATGCTGTTGCTATTTTTTAAGATACAGGGCACAGACGGCAATATCGTTGACGGATTGGTTGATACCTCGAAAGCACACGGTGGCTACGCGTACAGATACTCTGAACTGCTGCCAACCTGGGCGGGCCATAAAAACACTGTGGAAACAGACCAGGAGTCGTCGCTGATCCAGGCTGTACGTAAATACATCGATGTAACCGGCGATACATCCATCCTGCAGGAAAAAATAGACGGTAAAACGGTAACTGCCCGTATGGAAGATGCGCTGAAATATGTATTAAAAGACCGCTGGTCGGCAAAATATGGCCTGGTTACCGGCGCAACAACTATTGACTGGGGCGACGTGCAACCCGAAACAGGCTGGGGTGTGGCCATCAACAAAAAAACAAAATGGGCCATTGATATATACGATAATGCCATGTATGTGATTGCCCTGCACGATTTTTTAGCTATAAAGCCAAAGCAATATAAAACCGCTACAGACTGGGCAGCCATAGCCGGCAGGATAAAAACAAATGTGCGCAAACATTTGTGGTCGGCGGCTGGTCAAAAATATATTCCGCACATTTATCTTAACGGCAGCCCGTTCAGCAAGGGTTTTGATGAAAAAAACATTTTATATACCGGCGGATCGATATGCGCTATTATGGCCGGGTTCAACACGCCAGCCGAGGTAAAAGCGATAAACAGGCAAATGCGCGAGGCCGCGGCGAAAGAAAAGTTTGCCACCATAGGCATTACGGTTTACCCACCCTACCCCGAAAAAGAATTTCCGAACATGAAGCCATATCTATACCAAAACGCCGGCGACTGGACCTGGTTTGGCGGCCGCATCACATCGGCGCTGTTACCGTACAATATGGCACCCGAAGCTTATGAAGATCTGAAACCGATGGTAGACCGCGCGATACAGCATAAGGGCTTTTATGAATGGTACGATGTGCAAACCGGTCAGCCAAAAGGCTCCGGTGATTTCAGGGGCGAGGCAGGCGTATTATATGATGCCATCACACAGCTGAAAGATTGGGCCGCAAAGCACAAATAAGTATCAAAAAGCCCATTTTATGATCAGGCTTTTTATAAATGATATCATAAATACCAGCAGCGCTACCCCAATAAATATAAACTTGAAACCGGCCAGCCAGTAGGTACCCCAATAGGATGCTGCATCATTAACATGATGAAAGTTGTGCAACAGCCTAACATTTTCGACAACATCCAGACCGCCCGCCGCTACTACAAGCAGGAAGTTAAACCTCAGCAACTCGTTAAGCGGCAGCCAGTTCTCGCGCTGCATTTGCCAGTTAGACAGGGTGATCAACAGCGTTACGTAGCTTGCAATAAAAAAGAAATCCCAATGCGTATTTTGCCGGGCAATTTCCAGTAAGTTGCTATCGCCATAAAAACAATTGAGCCAATTGCCCATAATAACCAACCCATGCGTTTTGCCCGCGAATTCGAGCGAGAAAACATCGTAACCGCTGGCGCCGATCAGGTAGTTTTGATACCCTGTAACAGCCAGCAGGGCGATAAATATTATCCACAGAATGAGTTTCATACGCTTAAAGATTATACTTTATAAACCAAACCGCTGGTTGGCGGCAAACCATTAATGCAATTAATAAAGGCCCTGCCAGTGTTACGAAATTTCGCCGGCAAAGGGTGCAGTTCATCCGTCCAGCCGTCATCCCCTACGCTCCCGCGCGAATCGATATGAAACACACAATCATAGCCAGCGATATTTTTGAAAAGTTCGCCGGTTTCTATCATCATTTCATTAAAAAGATAGATCATGGCATAAACCACATCGCGCTGTACATTTTCGTCGCTTATGCCCCGCAGATCAAGCGGGGTTTTTAGCCAGCTGCCGTGCCCCAAAAACATGCGCGCAAATGGTTTATACCACCGCCAGGGTTTTATACCAAAGCCGGGCTTTCGGTTGGGTTGTGCATAATCATAACCCTGGGTAATTATTTTAATACCGGGGAATTTTCCCTTCTTAGCATCTCCCGACCCTGAAGTAAGGATGCCGTTAAAGATGTTATAATACTGCAGCTGAAAGAACATTAGCAAGGCGAAAAAATCTTTCGACAGGTAGGCTATCCCGTTTTCAAACCGGTCCATATTAATCGGGGCGCCGCCGGGCTTCATCAGGCGTTGCGCCCACTCGCTATGGCTAAGCTCATTCATTTTACCGGATGGATCTACCATTGCAGCTATGCGGTTGCTGCCCACCAGGTCGTTACCGCCGCCGCTTAAAATAAATACGTCGGGATGCATGGTCGAAAGTTGTTCTACGTATTTCCTGGCGCTAAGCATGTTCAGCAGCCAGTCGCCGCCCGAAGCCAGGCTGTAAACTGCCATATTGCTTTCCATCCCTATCCAGTCTATCACATCACTGAGCAGTATGGGATAATTGAACCACGAATCGCCCTCAACAAGGATAACCTTATTTCCCGGTTTCCCTCGAAACCCGTTTTTTATTTTGGCGATGAATTTGCCATTACGCTGTTGATTTTTAATGGCATCAACTTTAGCCATTAGCGGGGCTAAAGCGGCAATTTTTTTTACCTGTTCATCATTAAGGTCGTAGATACGCTGGATGATGTTTGACAGGTCGCGCTCATCAACTTCCGCCCTCAGGGATATAAAGTTTGGTAACGATATGCGGTTTGCCAGCAGCTCACTGATCAGTTCGTCCTTTTGCGAAGTAGTCATGCGATTAAAGTTTGGTTGTACTAATTTACTCATTAATCAGCCGGAAAAAAGTATAATTTTTTCAAGAAAATTCGGGAATTTTTAGGTGTTTACACGCTTGACGGGTTCATAGCATATGTGCATAATTGCGCTTCAAAACTGTATCATTACCGAACACTCCCGTTTCGTCTCCGAACAGTGTAAGCGATGCGATTTTATTTTAATTTATTAACAATCAGTTATTTACATAACAGGCATGCATTTTAACAGTACTTATCGTATTAAAACCGCTTACCGCCATGATCAAAAATTATCTGCGCAGCGCCTTTCGCAATTTCGGCAGGCATAAATTTATTGCCTTTATCAATATATCGGGCTTAACCATTGGGTTAACCTGTTGCCTGCTAATACTTTGCTACATAATTAATGAGCTGAGCTACGATAAGTTCAATATCAACGTAGCGGATATTTACCGCGTTACCCGCAGCTTTAACAATACCGACGGTGTTGTTAATTTGCACCTGGGCTCGGTGGCCCCGCCCTTCGGCCCGCTATTAAAAAACGAATTCCCTGATATAAAGCAGGTAACCCGGGTTTACCCGAATAGCGGCGTCACCCTACGTTATAAAGACAAGTTATTTAACGAAAAGGAATCGGCTTTCGCCGATGAAAACTTCTTTAACTTTTTCACGGTTAAAACCATTGCAGGCAACCCGAAAACAGCCCTTACGGAGCCTTACAGCGTTATGCTAACCGAAGAACGGGCCCATAAATATTTCGGTAACGAAAACCCGATAAATAAAGAGATAAGGTTTGCCAACCAGTTTAATTTTAAAGTGACCGGCGTTTACAAGGCATTTCCGGCTAACTCGCACCTGCGCCCTAAAATGCTGATGTCGTTTAATACTTTAAATGATACCGCTGTTTACGGCCGAAAGGGGTTGGAAACCAACTGGGGAAATAACTCTTTTTACACTTACCTGCTATTACCCCCCAAATACAATGTAGCCGGCATGACGGCCCGCTTCCCTGCATTCTTAGACAAATACATGCCACACGACGGCACCAACAAACCATCGGAAGGTACAAAGCTGTTTTTGCAGCGGCTGGCTGATATCCACCTATATTCTCATCTGGATAGCGAGATAGATCAGAACGGCGATATTAAGCGTGTCTATATATTTTCGGCCATTGCCTTGTTTATTTTGCTGATAGCCTGCATTAACTACATGAACCTTTCAACCGCCCGTTCGACCTTAAGAGCCAAAGAAATTGGTATTAGAAAAGTAATTGGCGCACAGCAAAAGCAAATAATCAGTCAATTTTTAGGGGAATCGGTCCTGATAACGTATGTATCGCTCACTTTAGCATTCGTTATCACGGCCTTATCCATCCCAGCGATCAACAAGGCATCGGAATTAGGGTTATCCATACATACCATCCTACAGCCTACTATACTGGCGCCGGTGCTTATTGTGCCTTTTGTAATAGGGATACTCAGCGGCATTTATCCCGCTATCTTTATGTCGTCGTTCAACCCGTCAAAAGTGCTTAAAGGGATCATGAAGGTAGGGAACAGCGGCCTGTCGTTCCGTAAAGTACTGGTAATTACCCAATTTTCAATATCTATCGTGCTTATTGTAGCTACTATTGTTGTATTTCAGCAGCTGCAATTTATGCAGGGTAAATCGCTCGGATTAAACAAAGATCATATAGTGACATTAGGAAGTGGTGTACCGGCAGAGCAATTTGAGAGTTTTAAGGCAGATTTGATGCGCTCGCCTCTGATAAGTTCTATCAGCCGTTCGTCGCGCCTTCCCTCCGGCCGCTTACTTGATGATCAGGGCATCTCTGTTTTTGACGGTAACACCCAAAAAAGCACGAATGCCGACGTAAAATATGTGAATACCGACTATGGCTTTATACCTACCTACGGTATCAAGATTGCAGCCGGCCGCAACTTTAGCCGCGACTACCCTACTGACACTACAAACTATATTTTAAATCAGGCAGCGGTAAGTGCGCTTGGCTGGAAAAGCGCTGAAAACGCAATTGGCAAAGACATTAGCTATGGCGGCGTTAAAGGCAAAATTATCGGGGTGGTAAACGATTTCCATTTCGAATCGTTGCACCAGAGCATTGTGCCAATGATTATGCGTATGCCCGCTTTCGCTAATAGCAACTACGGGCGTGTAGCCATTAAAATCGATGGGCGTAACATTAATGCAGCGCTGAGTAACATTGAACAAACATGGAAAAAATACCAGCCGGAAACCCCTTTTGACTATACGTTTCTGGATGAGCGCTTTCAAAAACTGTACACGGCCGAGCAGCAGCAGGGCAAATTGTTTACTATTTTCTCGTGTATAGCCATATTTATCGCTTGCCTGGGGTTATTTGGCTTATCTGCCTTTACCATTTCGCAGCGGGTTAAAGAGATAGGTGTGCGTAAAGTATTAGGCGCCAGCATACAGCAAATTGTTGTGGAGCTTTCTAAAGATTTTTTAAAGCTTGTTATTATTGCTTCAGTTATCGCGCTCCCTGTAGCCTGGTACGCTATGAACAGGTGGCTGCTCGATTTTGCGTTCCGTATTCACATACAGTGGTGGGTGCTTGCCATTGCCGGTATTACAGCTACGCTTATTGCCTTAGTCACAATAGGCTATCAAGCTATAAAAGCAGCGCTTGCCAACCCAACCAAAAGTTTACGAAGCGAATGATGGTCATTAAAGCACCGGTATGATTGGGGCTACTTACCGATACAGAATTTACTAAATATATTCTCCAATAAATCGTCCGTTGTAACAGCGCCCGTTATTTCACCGAGATAGTGCAGGGCTTGTTTGATGTCCATCGACAGGAAGTCGGAGGTAACGTTATCTATACCGTTAAGTACCCGCAATAAGGCTTCTTCGGTTTTTTGCAGGGCTTCCAGGTGTCGTATGTTGGTTACCAGTGTTTCGTGGCCCGTCAATTGTTCTTTTACCGCGGCATTGTATATCTTATGCTTCAACTCATCAATGTGCTGCTTTTCTTTGGCAGATATGATAATGGCCTTATCAGTATGCGGCAGGGCCGATATTTGTTCGGCGTTGAGCAGGTCGGCTTTGTTGGCTACTATCAGCATGGTAATGCCGGGCTTTTGCAGGCTTTCTATATCGGCGTTCAGGTCGGCAAGGCTTATCTCCCCGGCATCGTAAACATATATCAGCAAAGCACTCTGACGTATCTTTTCCATCGTACGCTGCACCCCTATCTGCTCGATGGCATCGGTGGCCTCGCGGATACCGGCGGTATCTATCAGGCGGAAGTTTATGCCTTTTATATTTAAAAGCTCTTCGATAGTATCGCGCGTGGTGCCCGGGATATGGCTTACTATGGCACGTTCCTCGTTCAGCAAAGCATTTAACAAGGTTGATTTCCCAGCGTTAGGCCGGCCGGCTATAACCGTGTTTACGCCGTTCTTTATCGCGTTACCCAATTCGAACGATTGTATCAAACTGCCAATAATCCGTGTAATATCGTGCGTAAGTTTTTTTAGCTGGTCGCGGTTGGCAAACTCTACATCCTCTTCGGCAAAATCAAGCTCCAGTTCTATCAGCGATGCAAATTGCACCAACTGGTCGCGCAGTTGCTGCAGCTGGTTACTAAAACCACCCCGCAACTGCTGTAAGGCAACCTGCTGCGATGCTTTAGAGTTTGATGCGATCAGATCGGCGACGGCTTCGGCCTGCGAAAGGTCGAGCTGGCCATTCAGGAACGCTCTTAGTGTAAATTCGCCCGCCTTTGCGGCGCGTGCACCATTCTTTATCAGTAGCCTGATAATGGATTCGATGATGTAATTTGAGCCGTGGCAGGATATCTCTACCACATTCTCGCGGGTGTAAGATCGCGGCGCTACAAATAACGAAGCCACCACCTCATCAAGCTCCATATCGCCGTCAACAATACGCCCGAAATGCAGCGTATGCGATGCCTGTTTAGTGAGGTCCTTACCCTTCCAAACCTTTTGTGCGATGGTGATGGCATCCGGCCCCGAAAGACGGATCACGCCTATTGCCCCTGCACCATTCGGGGTTGCCAACGCTACTATGGTATCTTCTTGTTGGATCATTTGATCGTTATCTAACTTAATTTTCCCCAAATTTTCCTGAATTTTTTGGACTTTTTTAGCGGTTTTTTGAGCGCTAAAATTGCTTTTCCAGGCTCTTTGATTTAATAAATCCGGGTTGACACAAAAGTCGCAAATTACCATGAACTAAAAATCTTAATTTAGCCACATTATGGTAACTTTTTTTGAAGCTTCGCTGGATACTATTTCGGTACATCATGTTGGCAACCAATCGGCCGGTGAAATGTACGCGTTGTCTGAAAACTCGCTCGAACTAAAGGATGAGATCATCCCTACCCTGCTCATCCAGTATTTTTTAAAGCCCTTTGAAAAAGCTAACGAGGTTTACCACCTGATGCACAGCAGCGGCGACCTGGCCCTTAACGAGGTACACAATTTTGCTACAAAAGTATTTGAGGACAAGGAAAAGTTCCATGAAATGAGCGAACAGATCGCCAAACACTTATACAAGGTTAGTACCCACCCTAACATCAAAGGCGGTGAACTTTACGTGGTATATTTTAACAACGTACAGATAGAGGGCGATTTGCTGGATGCCATCGGCATTTTTAAATCAGAAAATAAGGAGACCTACTTAAAAGTTTACCCCGACAACGGGGGTTTTGCAGTCGATTACGAGCAGGATGCTATCAATATCAATAAGCTGGATAAAGGTGTGCTGCTATTCAATATCGAAAAAGAGAACGGCTACAAAGTGGTAGTGGTTGACAAGGTTAGCGGCGGGCAGGACGCAGCTGTTTACTGGAAGGATGAATTTTTGCAACTCAAGATCCGTAACGACAGCTTTAACCAAACCAGCAACACCCTGGGCATCTACAAAAACTTTGTTACCCAAAAGCTGGACGACGAGTTTGAAATGAGCAAGGCTGATAAGATAGACCTGCTTAACCGCTCGATGAAATACTTTAAAGAGAAGGAAACCTTTGACCTGGACGAGTTCAGCGAAGAGGTAATAAGCAATCCCGAAGCCATTACCTCTTTTAAAAACTTTAAGAACCAGTACGAAGAGGAGTTTGATACCAAAATTGCCGACAGTTTCGAAATATCAGGCAATGCCGTAAAAAAGCAGGCCCGCATTTACAAAAGTGTTTTAAAGCTGGATAAGAACTTCCATATCTATATACATGGTGATAATAAGCTGATCGAGAAGGGTTTTGACGATGATAAAGCGATGAATTATTATAAGGTTTATTTTAAGGAAGAAGCATAAAATTATGACCGGCGGGCAAATTTTGATTATTACATTTCTTTTTGTTCATTTCCTTTTAGCGGCATGGGCTATATTAAAAGTTGTTAAGGCGCCGGTGTTCACAAAAAAGCAAAAGCAACTTAATACTTACCTCGCTTTGCTGCTTCCCTTTATATGGTCGGTACTTATTTATTTTATCCTTAAAAAAGAAATGGCTTCATACGAGGCAAGAAAGAACATAAGCCGGTCTACCGATTTTTACGAAAGCGGCATACCGATATACGATAGTAACCTATAGCTCACTCCTCGCGGTAAGCCAGTTTCATAAACCCAAGCACCTCTTCGTTCACATCGTCCAAGTTCAGCATCCTAAAGTGGTGATTAAACTGCTGCTGGCCTGGCACCTGCGCGATCTTCTGAAAGCACAGGTTATCGGGGTATTCTTGTTTGAACGGAAATACCACATGGATAAAGTTTTTGCCCAACTGCGTAACCCAGGCTATGCGTTTGTGGTCGTTAGCTATACCGATCATCGTTTTTGCAGGGTGCACAGTGATATCGCCTACGGTTTTAAACTGCGCTACAAAATGATCGAACAGCATCAGTGTATGTTCGCTTTTTCCGGTTAGGAACTGAGATAGTTGTATTTCTTCTGAAGGGGTCACCACTTTCTTATTTTGGACTAATATCGTCATTGAATTGTATTAAATAAAATTTCAAATGCAATTAAGTTGCATTTAACAATGGGCTTGTTACCTTTGTTTATGAATTTTGATGTAATTATAATTGGCGGCAGCTATGCAGGCCTTTCGGCAGCCATGTCTTTAGGTAGGTCTTTAAGAAACGTGCTGATAATTGACAGCTCCCAACCCTGTAACAGGCAAACCCCGCATTCGCATAATTTAATTACACACGATGGGGACACGCCTGCTCAAATAACAAGCAAGGCACGGCAGCAGGTGCTGAAATACCCGACCGTAAAGATGGAAAATGGCACTGTTACCCAGGTTTATCGGAACGGCACATTTTCTGTAATAACCGGCGACGGTAAAAGCTTTACTTCTAAAAAGCTTTTGTTTGCCACAGGTGTAGTTGATATAATGCCTGATATACCTGGCTTTGCCGAATGTTGGGGTATATCTGTTTTGCATTGCCCTTATTGCCACGGTTACGAAGTACGCAGCCAGCCAACCGGCATTATTGCCAATGGCGATATGGCTTACGAGTATGCTAAGATGATAAGCACACGCACAAACAACCTAACGCTGTTTACCAACGGCCCGTCGCAGCTAACAGCACAGCAAACGCAAAAATTACAAAAGCACAACATCCATATTTACGAAAACGAAATAAAAGCGCTCAATCATAAACACGGTATACTAAGCGGCCTTGAACTAACCGATGGCTCTATGTATAGTTTAAATGCTATTTACGCACGCCCTGCAATAAAACAACATTGTAGCATACCGCAATTGTTAAATTGCGAGATAACAGAAGCAGGCTTTATTAAGGTGGACCTTTTCCAGGCAACTACGGTTGAGGGTATATTTGCCGCAGGAGATAACGCCAATATGTTCAGGTCGGTTGCTAGGCCATTGCCGATGGCAACAAGGCCGGTGCGGTTATTGATAAACAACTTATACAGGATAGCTTTTAAAAGTCAGGCAGTATTCCCTCTACCCCCCAGCGCTGTTCAATGCCCAGCCCAAACAAGGCGAAATCGTACTTTACAGGGTCTAAGGGGTCAAGTTGGCGCAGGTTTTCGGTAAGCTCAACCGCAGTTTGCCAGTCGGTTTGTTTGCGGGTGATGAGTTTAAGGTGGCGGGCTACACGGTCTACGTGCAGGTCGCAGGGGCATACCAGGTCAGCCGGTTTAATTTTGTTCCAGATACCGAAATCAACTCCGCTATTATCTTTCCGTACCATCCACCGTAAAAACATGTTTAACCGCTTGCAGGTAGACTTTTGCGAGGGCGACGACACATGCTTTTTGGTTCGATGCGGAAAATCTGGCAGGGAAAAAAAGTAAGAGCGGAAGCCCCCCAGCCCCCTGAAGGGGGTGTAATCACCGTCAGCAGGGATGAACGCATCCTCTAATGACTGGTGGTTTGTGTAATGCCATCTAAAAAATGCTATAAAATACAGCGTATCAATGTCGTTAAAGGTGCGGTGTTTAAAGTGCATCAGTTTCTTTAGGTCGGGTTCCTGGTGGTTGATGATAAAATCATATGGCGCGCCGTCCATCAGGGTTATCAATTCCTTACATTTATTGATGATGGTTACCCGTTGCCCCCATGCCAGTGTAGCTGCCCAAAAGCCCATGATCTCGATATCCTGCTTTTTACTGAACATATGCGGGATGCTCACCGGATCATTGGCGATAAACTCGGGGCGGTTGTATTGGGTAACTTTTTGGTCGAGGAAGGCTTTGAGGTTATCGTTCATTTTTAAGTATCGAGTATCAAGTAGTTAGTATCAAGATTGTAAAGCAATCAAAAAATCTTGCTACTTGATACTAACTACCTGATACTAATTAAGCCAACGCCTGTTTCAAATCTTCTAACAGATCTTCTATATCCTCTACTCCTACGCTCAGACGCAGCAGGTTATCTACTACACCGGCCTTTTCGCGCTCGGATTTGGGGATGCTTCCGTGGGTCATGCTTACGGGGTGGTTGATCAGTGATTCTACCCCGCCTAACGATTCTGCTAAAGAGAATACTTTAAAAGAGCCTGCAATACGGTAGGTATCCTCAAGCGTGGCGTCCTTTAACACGATAGAGATCATCCCGCCAAAATCGCGCATTTGCTTTTTGGCTATGTCATGATTTTTTGAATCTGGGAAACCCGGCCAATAAATTTTCTCTACACGCGGGTGGCCTTTTAAAAACTCGGCAACCTGGCGGCCGTTCTCGCAATGCGCCTTCATACGCAGGTGCAGCGTTTTTATGCCGCGCAGCACCAAAAAGCTATCCATAGGGCCGGGTGTAGCGCCGCAGGCGTTGTAAATAAACCAAAGCCTTTTGTAAAGCTCTTCGTCGTTCAGCATCAGGGCACCCATCACTACGTCGCTGTGGCCGCCAATGTATTTGGTGACCGAGTGCATTACCAAATCGGCACCCAAATCGATAGGGTTTTGAAGATAGGGTGAGGCAAAAGTATTGTCTACTACAAACAGTAAATTATTGGCTTTCGATATCTTACCAACCGCTTCGATATCCACCACCTGCATGGTTGGGTTGGTTGGCGTTTCTATCCAGATCAGTTTGGTTTTATCGTTAACATACTGATTGATAATGTCCGGGTTGCTCAGGTCCAGAAAATGGAACTTGATACCGTAGTTAGCGTATATCTTGGTAAAGATACGGTACGACCCTCCGTAAAGGTCGTTACCGGTAATTACCTCGTCGCCGGGTGCAAGCAGTTTCATTACCGCATCGGTAGCGCCCATACCGCTCGAAAAAGCAAGGCCGTACTTAGCGTTCTCTAAAGCTGCCAGGCAATCCTCCAGCGCCTTACGGGTTGGGTTTGTACCGCGCGAGTACTCATACCCCTTGTTATCGCCCGGCGATTTTTGCCAATAGGTTGATGTCTGGTATATCGGCGTCATGATAGCGCCGGTAGTTGGGTCGGGCTCCTGCCCTGCGTGTATTGCTTTTGTTCCGAATTTCATACCCCCTAACCCCCTGAAGGGGGAATTTTGGTTTTGCGACACCACTTTTACGTTAGTATCAGGTTTATATTTATGTTTCTAACAGCCCATGCTTTTCAAAAGCTCCCCCTTCAGGGGGCTGGGGGGCTAATATGCCCTTGCAAATAACACCCGCTGTGTCGACGGTTTACCCGTCAGGATGCATTTGCCTTGTTCCTGCTTATTGTTCAAAGGTATACAACGGATTGTAGCCTTAGTTTCATCTTTTATTTTTTGTTCCGTTTCGGCGGTGCCATCCCAGTGGGCCGATATAAAGCCCGGCTGTTCGTCAAGCATGCGTTTAAACTCATCGTAGGTGTCTACCTCGGTGGTGTTTTCGGCACGGAAGTCAGCCGCTTTTTTATAAATGTTTGCCTGTATTTCCTCCAGCAGCGCTTCAATGTGTGCCGCAAGGCCTTCCTGGTTTACCGTTTCCTTGGTTTTGGTATCCCGACGGGCAAGTTCAACAGTACCGTTCTGCATATCTCGGCTGCCAATAGCAACGCGCAAAGGCACACCTTTCAATTCGTACTCGGCAAATTTTGCGCCCGGGCGATGGGTATCTCGCTTATCAAATTTTACGCTGATATCTTTAGCCCTAAGCTCTTTTGTTAAAGCGTTCACATATGTGGTGATATTTTCCAATTCTTCGGCGTGCTTGTAAATAGGAACTACAACAACCTGTATAGGCGCCAGTTTTGGCGGCAGTACCAAACCCGCGTCATCAGAGTGGGCCATGATCAGCGCCCCTATTAAACGGGTTGATACACCCCACGAGGTTGCCCACACAAAATCCTGCACGTTATCTTTAGTGGTGAACTTTACATCAAACGCCTTAGCAAAATTTTGCCCTAAAAAATGCGATGTTCCTGCCTGCAAGGCCTTACCATCCTGCATTAAGGCTTCAATACAATAAGTATCTAAAGCGCCTGCAAAGCGTTCGTTTGGCGTTTTGCGGCCTTTTACCACCGGCAATGCCATCCAGTTTTCGGCAAAGTCGGCATAAACATCCAGCATCTGTTCTGTTTCTGCTACAGCTTCTTCAGATGTTGCGTGGGCGGTGTGGCCTTCCTGCCATAAAAATTCGCTGGTGCGTAAAAACAAACGGGTTCGCATTTCCCAGCGCATTACGTTGGCCCATTGGTTAACCAGTATGGGCAGGTCGCGGTAGCTTTGTATCCAGCCGCGGTAGGTGTTCCAGATGATGGTTTCGGATGTTGGACGGATAATTAATTCTTCCTCTAATTTTGCTTCTTCATCCACAACAATATTACCATCGCCATCGTTCTTTAGCCTGTAGTGAGTAACCACAGCGCATTCTTTAGCGAAGCCTTCCACGTGGCTGGCCTCTTTAGAGAAAAAAGATTTTGGTATAAGCAACGGAAAGTAAGCGTTTTGGTGACCGGTTTCTTTAAACATTTTATCGAGCACCGCCTGTATTTTTTCCCAGATAGAATACCCATAAGGTTTAATGATCATACACCCCCTGACAGGCGAATATTCGGCCATGTCAGATTTAATTATTAAGTCGTTAAACCATTGCGAATAATCTTCGTCTTTACTAATAACACCTTTGCTCATATATTGATCTTTGGAATAGAAATTGACTTTGTTATTAAAATTAATAACGCCCAAATTTATAAATTTATACGTTTATTTGACCTTGAACTTTACATCCTTACAAACAAAATGAAAAGGGACCTTATTAAAGGAATTATTTTGATTGGCGCGGTAGCGCTGAGTTCCTGCTCCGTTAACAAAACCGCATCCACCTCTAAGAACGACGACGACGTGTATTTTTCGCATGCTTCGGCTGCCGAAGAACCTGTTTATATCACCAGAAATGAAGAGTACAACCAGGAGGCCAACGACCAGTACAGCGATGAGGATGATTATTTCTATTATGATGATTATGCCTCGCGCATAAACCGTTTCAGTTATTACTCCCCGTTTGGATATTATGATGCCGGCTATTACGGCTATGGCTACGGCTCACCTTACTTTGGCGGCGGCTGGGGCTGGGGTGGTGTTAACCCATACTACTACGGTGGCTACGGTTACAACTTTGGTATAGGCTACGGCCTTGGCGGCTGGGGACTGGGCATTGGTTACGGCTGGGGAGGCTATGGTTATCCATGGGGTTATTCACCATGGGGTTACGGGGGCTACTATTCACCTTACTCTTACTGGGGCACCGGTATAGGCTATGGTGGAGGTTACTGGGGCGTCTACTCTGCATATAACCGGGGCAACGCGCGCCCATACAGGGGTAATGGCAGCCCGGGCAGTTCATACGGCAATACACACCGTACCGCTTATGGCGATCGAAACACTGGTATTGGTTATATTCCAAACAGGGGCTCGCGCGGGGGCAACAGTGGACAAACAAGCGGCAGGCCGGTATATGGCGATACGCGTGCTACCCGCGGCGTACGTAACGATGTGCCAACTTATCAGCCAAGCGTAGATCGTTCTTCACCTTCAAGCAATAGCAGTGGTGGCGGCCGAAGCAGTGGTGGCGGTTCCAGCTCGGGCAGCAGCGGCGGTGGCGGTGGCGGCGGCAGGCCGGTAAGGAACTAATTATAAAACACCTAAAGTTTATGAAAATAAAATATATACTAAGTGTAATTGCTATAGTAGCATTTACCCAAAATAGCTTTGCCCAGTATTCGCAGGATGCCATCCGGTTCTCGCAAACTACAACGGGATCTACCTCGCGCATAAAGGCAGTAGGGAATGCCGGTACCGCAGTTGGCGGCGACCTGAGCAACATAACCGGTAACCCGGCTGGCTTAGGCTTTTTTACAAGATCGGAGTTTAGCATTACGCCCGAGTATGATGGAGCCAAATCAAACTCCACCTACCTGGGGCAAACTGGTAGCGCTTCGCGTAACACCGGTAATTTAAACCATGCTGGGTTGGTCATTTATAACCAGTTAACCAAACCTGCCGGTGCCGATAAAAATAAAGGGTGGCTAAGCGTAAATTATGGCGTGGCCTTTAACCGCACCAACGATTTCAACCAAAATATCCACTACAGCGGCGCAAACGGATCAAACTCCATTAACACTTATTTTGCATCGCAGGCAAACGAGTTTGGCATCGGTGAGGGTACATTGCCCGGCTGGGCGTATGATCATCAGTTAATAGACCAGTATGCTTTAACCCCAACCACCGCCGAGTACAGGGCTAACAATGTGGGCTCAACCGCGCAGGAAGCCATCATTAATCGCAGCGGCGGTCAATCGGGCGTCGACCTTTCCTTCGGCGCCAATTACAGCAATAAATTTTACTTAGGTTTAGGCCTTAGTTTTACAGATGTCAACTACAAATCGTTCGGTACTTTTTATGAAGACGGTACCGTGTCGGTACTTGAAAGCGGCGCGCCCGTTAACCGCGATTTTTCTTCGGCTTACTCGCAAAACCAAATTACAAAAGGAACCGGGTTTAGCGCCAGGCTGGGTGTTATTTACAAACCTACCGAAGCGGTGCGTTTAGGCGCGGTGTTCACCTCCCCTACCTTTTACAATATCGACGATGTTTATTACGAAGGGCTCAGTTCCAAGATCGGTAACAGCGCGCAAAACAATAACCAATCGGGCGATTACACGCTAAACTATAACATGCGCACCCCGCTAAGATTGGCAGGCGGCGCAGCAGTATTTATCAAGCATTTTGGCTTTATTACCGGCGATGTGGAATACGTTGATTACAGCAGCGCCCACCTGAGCAGCAGTTCTGACTATAATGCAGATTTTATTGATAACGGCGATATAAAAAGCCTGTATAAATCTGCCATTAACGCGCATGTAGGCGCCGAAGCGCGCCTTACAAACTTTTTTATGCTGCGCGGCGGTTACGGCATTCAGGGCGATGCCCGTAAAGACAACGGCAGCGACATAAAAACGGTAAGCGGCGGTGTTGGCCTGCGTTTTGGTAGTTATTATGTAGATGCTACCTATGCTCACTCAAGCGGCAATCAAAATATATTCCCTTATGATATTGGCAGCGCAAGCCCGGCGGCTATGTTAAAGAACAGCAATGATAATGCATATTTGACACTGGGTTACCGGTTCTAAGTTTGCAGTAAAAAGTTTGCAGTTTGCAGGCATAAAAAAAGCGATGAGGCTACTCATCGCTTTTTTGTTTTTAGATTTAAGTGAGGCCTAACCTCGCCCTCAATCTTCATTCACAAAAGACCGCAGCATCCAGGTATTCTTTTCTTTAAACTGCATAAAACGATTGATCATGTCGTTGGTGCCGTCATCACCGGCATCGGCGGTTATATCCAGTATCTGGCGCTCCATTTCTATCAGGGTGGCCATATCCTCTATTAAAGCCTTAACCATATCGGTATCTTTCATACCAATTGTATTAACTTCTTTTAAAGTTGATGTACCAATATAGTCCTTAAACGTACTGTATGGTGGTTTACCCAGGGTAAGTATGCGCTCGGCCAGCTCGTCAATAGTAGTGAGGGCTTCGGTGTACAGCTCCTCAAATTTTACGTGCAGGGTAAAAAAGCTTTTGCCCTTAACATTCCAGTGGCAGCCGCGTAATTTTTGATAATGAATATGGTAATTTGCCAGCAGGTCGTTCAGGTGATCAACAACCGGTTTTACTTTTTTTTCTTCGAGGCTAATTTTTTCAGCGTCCATGATATGTGAGTTTTTTGGTGATAACAGCCGCTCGCGGGCTTTGTTTATCAAATTTAAGCACTTTTAATATTAATGCCCATATTTGCACACTCAAATGACAATGCTACAACCATTCATATCCCACAACTTTAACGGCACAGTTTGGCGGCTGCAAATTGACGGGGAAATGGATATAATGGGCATCGAGGTGCGCAATACTAACGATAAGCAAACCAGCTTTACTTCTATAAGTCTTTTAACCGGCACGGTATATTTTGATTCGTTTACGCTCCCCGAGCGGTGGCTCACGGGCATCGAGGCCCTTTATAAGGGAGTGATGTTACTGCACTACTATAAACACGAAACAAGCCCCGAGCATAGCGCTATTATTGCTGTTGACGCAACTGCCCCGAAAGAAGTGTGGAGTAATTACAGCCTCGCGTTCGACCATTTAACCGTAAACGGCCCGGCGGTATACAATACCGCTCTTCAGCCAAAAAAATTATTTGTGGCTGATGTGGCCACGGGTAAAACCATTAGCACTTATGATGCAAACCTGGATAAACCTTTTGAGAATTTTATCGTCATACCCGATATGGTGCCCGCCGAGCAGGTACTTACGGATGTTTTACCCGAAGAACCTTACGGAAACATGGTGCATTTCCTAAACCATAATAGTTACAGAATTGTATCTTTGCACACTTTAAAAAACGGGGCTTTGCAACAGCATCTGTATATCATGAACGGTGGTAACATAGTTTACCACGATTTATTGAACCAGGGTATACAAAAATTACAACCAGAGGCGTTTGTATTACATAAAAGCGCTTTAATTTATATTAAAAACCGCACCGAAATAAAGGTTTTAAAACTATAAATTATTGAATAAGAATTTATTATGAAATTTAAAATACTACTGTTATCTACTATTTTGCTCGGCTTAACTTCTGCATTATATGCAACTGCCCTTCCTGATTCTATTGGGGTAGAAAACCTTAACGGCAAAAAAGTGATACTGCATAAACTGGACCCAAAAGACAATTATTATTCTATAGGTCGCCGTTATGGCGTTAGCCCCAAAATCATTCAAAAATTTAATAACAACGCCCCTTTACAAATTGGCCATGTTATAAAGGTACCTACTGATAGATCTATTGTAGAGCCTACGCCCGTGGTTCAACCGCCGGTAACGCCAGTTAAACCCGATAACCAGGGGTCTGTAAAAACACAACAAAACAAACAGCAGCAGCCTCAAAGCGCAGATCAGAAAGCTGCGCCTGATACCGAAAAAAATAATACTGCCGGCGCAACGTCCCAGCAATATAAGGTTTCGGCACACGAAACGCTGTACGCTATTGCCAAACGGTTTAACACAACGGTTGAAGCCTTAACCGCTTTAAACAAGCTTAAATCAAACAGCTTATCTACTGGCCAGGTTATATTGGTACCTAACGGGGTTGCCGCTACCCCGCCGCGCCCGGCTGCAGAGGCAAATGCCGATACAGCTAAGCGCGATTCGACCTATGTTAGCCCCGACAGCCTGGACCGGCATATTCCTACAAACCGTTATGGCCTGTTCGAAAAAAATGAAAAAGGCGTAGCTACCTGGATAGATGACACCAGCCTTGATCCTAATAAGAAACTGATACTGCACCGTACTGCCCCTATTGGCACAGTTATGCGTATTACCAACCCTATGAATAACCGAACTACTTTTGCGAAGGTTGTCGGCCGGTTTACCGACAGCCAGTCGACCCGCGACGCTATCATTGTAATGACCAAAAATGTGGCCGAAGCATTAGGCGCACTGGATAAACGTTTTCAAGTAAACATCAGCTACGGTACACCTAATGAATAAACCTTATGTTATTGGTGTTGCCGGAGGGAGTGGCTCGGGCAAAACTTTCTTTTTAAAATGCTTTTTGGAACACTTTAGAGATGACGAAGTGTGTCTGGTATCGCAGGATGATTATTATTTCCCGGTGGGGCATACTATGACCAAGGAGGAGAACAAGGAGTATAACTTCGACCTCCCTTCTACCATTGACTACGACCATTTTGAGAGCGACATTTTTAAGTTATTGAACAACGAGTCGTTCATTAAACAGGAATATACCTTTAACAACCCGGATGTTATCCCTAAAATGCTTGAAATAAAGCCGGCACCTATTATTATTGTGGAGGGCCTTTTTATTATGCACTTCGGCAGAATTAAGGACATACTTGATATGACCATATTTATTGAGGCCGACGAAGAAGTAGCCCTGCAGCGCCGCCTAAAGCGCGACCTGCACGAACGCGGCTACTCTAACGAAGACGCCTACTATAAATGGATAAATCACGTGGTACCGGCTTATAAAGAGTATTTGCTGCCCTACCGGGATGTGTGCGACAAGATCGTTATCAATAACACACAGGAAGCGGCTGATATTATAAAAGTAACGGAAGAAATTTCGCAGGAGCTGCGCGAGAAAGTTTTAGTGTAAATATCACCCAACAGACCTGTTTTGCATTGGAAATAAGGTATTATATTGTGCGATTTTTTACTGCTGAAAATTCAGGTATCAATCACAGTTGAGTAACAGATCGTAATATTTTTTCATTAAAATGGTATCGTAGTTAACCAAAGAGTTATAAGCTTCGGTAACAAGCTCTGTTAAAATAGACGAGCCGAGCTGCCCTGCACCATTAGGGATGGAATCGTAATAAGTAATTAACTCTTTTACCCTTATAATTTCGTACAATAATTTCTGGATCAGATCGGTTTGCGCACCGCTTTGCACCCCGGGTGAATTATTGAGAAAGTCTAAAGGATCGTTAGTAGTAGATGTCATTTGCAATAAAGGGATCGGCTTTATGTCCGCTGATATAACTATACTTAACTAAAATTAACAACTAAGACTTACGTTTGGTTTTAATTAAAAAAACTTTTTTTGTTAAAAAGTAAAACCCTCTAATTAGAGGGTTTTACTTTGGTAGGCCGGTTATTTATTTTCGGCCGGCTTGTTATTTTCGGGGCGGGGCAGTAAAGCTTTACGCGAAAGCTTCAATTTGCCTTGTTTGTCAACATCAAGCAGTTTAACACGCACTTCGTCGCCTACATTAAAGATACCGTCCATGGTCTCAATTCTGCGGTGGTCAATTTCAGATATGTGTAATAAACCATCTTTGCCGGGCATAATTTCAACAAATGCACCAAACGGCATAATTGATTTTACTTTGCCTTCGTATATCTCGCCAACTTCGGGTTTAGAAGCAATAGCGCGAATGCGGCTTAAGGCTGCATCAATAGCCGCTTTGTTATCGGCAAATACCTGTACAAAGCCTTGGTTGTCTTTTTCCTCGATAGAAATGGTAGCACCGGTTTCGCGCTGCATTTCCTGGATGATTTTACCGCCGGGCCCAATAACGGCGCCGATAAATTCTTTATCAATTTTTATCATTACGATACGCGGTGCATGTGGTTTGTAATCCTCACGCGGCGCGCTGATGGTTTTAGCCATTTCGCCTAAGATGTGTAACCTGCCTTCTTTAGCCTGGTTTAACGCGTTGGTTAACACCTCGTATGAAAGACCATTTATTTTCAGGTCCATTTGTACCGCAACAATACCCTTTGAGGTACCGGTTACCTTAAAGTCCATATCGCCCAAGTGGTCTTCATCACCAAGAATGTCAGAAAGGATAGCATATTTTGTACCCATTTCATTAGTGATTAGTCCCATAGCGATACCAGATACCGGCGCTGTAATTTTAACACCGGCATCCATCAAGGCCAGTGTGCCCGCACAAACGGTAGCCATTGATGATGAACCGTTTGACTCTAAAATATCAGATACAACACGGATAGTGTAAGGATTCTGGTCTTCGGCCGGTAAAACACGTTTTAAAGAACGCATTGCCAGGTTACCGTGGCCGATCTCGCGACGGCCTGCACCCCTGTTAGGACGGACTTCGCCGGTTGAAAAACCGGGGAAATTGTAGTGTAACAAGAATTTTTGATAACCGTTGATGAACGCGCCGTCTATCATTTGCTCATCGTCTTTAGCACCTAATGTTACGGTAGTTAACGATTGCGTTTCGCCGCGTGTAAATACTGCCGAACCGTGGGCAGATGGCAGGTAGCCAATTTCGCTCCATATCGGGCGTATCTGGGTAGTGGTGCGGCCATCTAAACGTTTGCCTTCGTCTAATACCAGGTTACGTATAGCGTCGTACTCAACATCGTGGTAGTATTTTTTAGCAAGAGATTTGGTGATATCGTCAATCTCGCCTAAAGTTTCGATATACTCATCGCGGATGGTTTTGAATTTAGCAGCACGCTCATCTTTTGCAGATGCTTCGGCCGCGGTAGCGTAAACTTTATCGTAAGTAGCAGCGTAGATGGCTTTTTTCAACTCCTCGTTGCTGTGCTCGTGGTTGTAAACGCGTTTCTGGGTTTTGCCAACTTCAACGGTTAATTCTTTTTGAATTAAACATTGTACTTTAATAGCAGTGTGGGCAAATTTTATAGCCTCAACCAATTCTTCTTCCTGTATCTCGGCGCTTTCGCCTTCAACCATGTTTATATCGTGCTCGCTGCCGGCAACAATAAATTCTAAGGTTGCATTTTGCAATTGGCTTAAAGTTGGGTTGATAACCAACTGTCCGTCAATTTTAGCGACACGCACTTCAGATATCGGCCCGTTAAAAGGGATATCAGAAACCGATAAAGCCGCTGATGCAGCTAAACCAGCAAGGCAATCAGGCATGATATCTTTATCAGCAGATATCAATGATATCATCACTTGTGTATCAGCATGATAGTCTTCAGGGAACATCGGGCGCAGTGCACGGTCAACCAAACGCGAGATCAATACCTCGTAGTCTGACAAACGCGCCTCGCGACGTAAAAATCCACCGGGAATACGGCCGGTAGCAGCATATTTTTCCTGATAGTCAACAGAAAGTGGTAAAAAATCAACTCCTTCTTTTGCTTCGGGCGATGACACCACTGTAGCCAATAACATGGTGTCGCCCATTTTAATTACTACCGAGCCATCGGCTTGTTTGGCCAGTTTACCGGTTTCGATCTCAATGGTGCGGCCGTCACCTAAATCAATAACCTTTTTAATTACATTTAAACTCATCTTTTTTGTGTTGTAGTGCGCTTTTCATCTTTTGGGAGCGCACCGGTTTTTTATGTGTGTGTATATTGTTTCAAAAGTAAAAAAGCCACCCTGCATATGCGGACGGCTTTTTTTAAAAAAATAAGAAAAGTTATTTGATAATATCCCTAAGCTGTAAAGCTTTGATAATAGCACGATATCTTTCAATGTCTTTTTTGTATAGGTATGCCAGCAATCCGCGGCGTTTACCTACTAATTTTTGCAGTGATAACTGGGTCGAAAAATCGTGTTTGTTCTTTTTCAGGTGCCCGGTTAAGTGTGCGATACGTGTGGTAAATAATGCTACCTGTGCTTCGGTCGAACCTGTGTCGGTTGCGCTTTTACCGTGTTTTGCAAAGATCTCTGCCTTTGCTTCTTTACTTAAATACATTACGTGAATAATACTAAAGCGTGAATACTTAATTAATTGTGTGCAAAGGTAAGTATTAAAGTCGGTAGTTTAAAGTCTTTGGTCAAAGATTTCAAACGCTTCTACTTCGGATTTTTGACTTTAACTGTTATTTGTCGCAATATACCCCTTATTATGTCATTTATGCACAGCACAGGTAGATATATTTCAGTATAGATTTGTAAAGTTACATTTTATCATATAAAACCGTAAAGAGTGTATATTTAGCAAAGCACCAGTTAATTTAACCTATAACATGTCGCAAACCGTAAAGCCCCGGGGCAAAGTAATATCATTTTTAAGCGTTTTAAAACAATCATTAAAAGGCGAGCAGGTGGACCTTACCACTATCAGCATAAAAAGGGCCATAGTGTTGTTAGCCATACCCATGATGCTTGAAATGGCTATGGAGTCGGTATTCGCTTTGGTCGATCTGTATTTTGTGGGGCATCTTAAAAACAGCAGCCACGCTATCCAAACCGTTGGGTTGACCGAATCTGTGCTGACCGTAATATACTCGTTAGCAATAGGGTTAAGCATGGCTGCCACAGCTGTTGTAGCCCGACGCATTGGCGAAAAAAACCCCGAGGCGGCGTCAAAAGCGGGGATGCAAACTATTGTTATAGCGGTAGCTGCAAATTTAGTGATCAGTATTTTTGGATGGTTACACGCCCGCGATCTGCTGCTTTTGATGGGCGCGTCAGCCGAAACAGCCGATCATGGCACGCCGTTCGTGCGTATCATGATGGCCGGCAGTATCATTATCGTATTATTATTTTTAATAAACGGCATTTTCAGGGGCGCCGGTAACGCGGCCATTGCCATGCGCAGCCTGTGGATAGCCAATATAGCCAACATCATATTGTGCCCTGTGTTTATCAGGGGCCTTGGCCCTATTCCCGCGTTTGGCTTAACCGGTGCGGCTATTGCCACCACTATTGGCCGCAGCCTGGGTGTATTGTACCAGGTTTATAACTTGTTCAATAATAAAAATGCTTTAAGGGTACGCCTGAATTATTTTATCCCCGACTGGCACCAAATTAAAGCTATTGTAAAAGTGGCCGCCCCGGGTATTTTACAATTTGTTATCGCGAGCTGCAGCTGGATATTTTTGGCGCAGCTGGTTGCCACCACCGGCGGCGACCAGGGCTCGGCGGGCTACCAAACGTCGTTACGGTTAATGATGTTCTTTTTGCTGCCTGCCTGGGGGCTTAGCAACGCGGCCGCCACGCTGGTTGGCCAAAACCTTGGCGCAGGCCGGGTAGACAGGGCCGAACAATCGGTGTTCCAAACCATAAAATACACGGTAGTTTTTCTGGGAATCGTTAGCGTGTTGTTTTTAACATGCGGGCAATTCTTTTCTTCGTTCTTCACAAATGATGATGTGGTAAAGAAGGTGGCTACCCGGTCGCTGCAAATTTTAAGCGGGGGCTTTATTATTTTTGGTATGGGCATGGTTTTAACAAGTGCTTTTAACGGTGCCGGCGATACCTGGACACCCACCAAAATAAATTTCTTCACCTTTTGGCTGTTTCAGATACCGTTTGCTTATTTATTGGCAAAATATTTTGAAATGGGCCCAACCGGTGTATTTATTGCAATCCCAATTGCCGAAATTGGGTTAACTATAGCAGCCTATATACTGTTTAAGAAAGGTAAATGGAAGAAAACGATGGTATAGGAATGTGCAGATGTGCAGATGTGCAGATGTGCAGATGTGCAGATGTGCAGATGTGCAGATGTGCAGATAAAATGAACTCGTGTCATGCTGAACTTGTTTCGGCATCTCATCATAAAAGTAAAAAGAGTATTAAAACAACAATTCCGATTTTAACTTTTTACTTTTGACTTCTAACTTCAAACCATGCCCTACTCAACTTTCGAGACCGAACTGCGTGTACGCCCCGATGATATAGACATGTTTCAGCATGTACACAACAGCAAGTATTTTGATTATGTGCTTGCCGCCCGTTACGACCAGATGGAACGCTGCTACGGTATGGCTATGGAAAAATTTATGGAGCGCGGTTTTGGCTGGGTGGTACGCACCGCGCATGTTGATTATAAACGCGCGCTTACCATGGGCGATCACTTCATTGTAAAAACAGGCATCGAAACTATAAACGATAAAGGCTGCCGGGTTGCTTTCACCCTAACCAACAAAGCTACCAAAAAGGTTTGCTGCGATGGCTATTTTGATTATGTGATGATAGATATGGCTACCGGACGCGGCGTTAAAGTGCCGGATGACGTTATTGAACATTACACGATATAACCCGCCGCCTGGCGCTATGCGGCTTAATGACTATTCTTCTCTACCCTTTTATGAGTTTCCAGGTAAACCGGTAAGGCTGCCGATCCATACCAGGGATAAAATTCGGCATCAAGTAGCTTGCTGTTAACGGCAGGATCTGTCGCTACCAGTTGTTTGGCTTCATCAACGGTTTTGGCGTTAAAAATAAATATGCCCCGGTAGTTTTTATCGTTTTTACCAATTGGCCCGGCAACTACCAATTTACCGTTCGCAGCCAGGCGGCCAATATTAGCCATGTGCCCTTTAAATAAGCTATCAATGATGATTTTATCGGTGGTCTTGTTCTCGCCGGTTTTAAGTATTACCAGTACATACATCTTCATGCCGTACTCATCAGCGCCAAGCGAATCGGCCAGCGCTTTGTTATATTGAGCGTTTTGGGCATTTACCCCATAAGCAAAAACACATACTAAGGCAAGCACTAACATCCTTTTCATAACGATTCAATTAGAATCACTAAGCTACAAATTGCTTATAACTATACCGCTGTAAACTTAAAAGTCTACGCTGTATCGGGTGGATACACGCACATAAGGATAGCGTTTGTTCACATCAGGATGTTCATCATATTTCCCCCGCAGGAAGAAATACCCCGACTCGGCCGCCAGCGATAGTTTTTTTGACCAGGCATAGCGCAGCTCTGTGGTGGCGGTATGCAGAAAATAGTGCGATTTATTACCATTAACGGTAAAAAGCCACCCCCCGCGGTAATCAAAACCCGCAAAAAACTTTTCATTTACATTTATTCCCGCGCCGCCGTTTACGCTAAAGCCCGATGTATAGTCGTAATTACGGCCATTAGAGTTGTAGGTGTTAGGCACAGCAGCCAATAACACCGGGCCTGTGCCCACATTAGTATTAAATTTTATTTTTTTTGCCGCGTCGTAGCGCGAAAACAGGTTTAGCTTTACGCTCTGCGCGCCGTAAAAAAAAGCTTCGTTACTGATATAATCATAGTTGGCACTTAGTATCGCTAAATGTTTAAGGTCACGGTTAGATCGTATTTCCCACCCCGCCAAAGATCCGTACACACTAACCAGGTTTACCACCGAGCTATCATCTTTACCTGCTTCAATATTGATATAGATATTACTGAACGGGGTGCTGTAATCTTTATAACGGTTACCATATATCAATTTAGCCCGGCCGAATATACCGATCTTAGCATGGCCGCCAACCGTACCGGTGATGCTGTTAAACGTACGTGCGCCCAGGTCAAATTCCCCTGATACCTGGGTGGAATCCCTATCGCGCGGGTTACCGTAAACCTTGCCCCATTTACCATCAAGCAAGCGGTTAAGACCGTTCATAGGGTTGGTTAAAAACGCTGCTATCTCTTCCATTTGGCGTCCGAAACCGCGGTGGCGGTTATTCACTATTTTGTTAGAGAGGCGGTAACTCATCTCGCCCAGCACAATTCCGCCAAAGCTGGTGTTTACAAAATCGTTAGGCGACGGGTGTTCATTTTCGCCAAAGGTTTCCCAAAAGTAACTGCCCGCGACAGCAGCCGGCGCCGATTGCCAGAAGCTATACCCGTTACTGCGAAACGCGCTGAAATATAAACTGCCCTGGTACGGATGCCCAAACTGGTTAGTACGAAAAATATCCTTATCCCATTGCCAGCTGCCGGGGTTTAAGTTACGCCAGATAGTAGCGCCGGTAACATTTGAGTACGGGGCGTGGGCTATAAACTTACCATAACTAAAAGGGATTGCCTGTGCCAGCCCCCACTCGGCCGCAGCGCGCCCAAAACGTTTGGTCTCTGGTGGCACAGTACCAAAAAAAGGCACTTTTGCCCGCCTGGGCTTAGGCTTGGGCACGGTATCTACAATTAGCCTCTCGGCATCCTGGGCGGTTTGGGCAAACAGGCTGGCAGGCGCCGCAAACCAGAACATTAAAAATACTACTATAAAAAGGCGCGGCAAAAATTTCAATGTATTATGCTTTGATAAAGGTTTTAGTTATCATCAGCAAGTGCTGCAAAATAACATTTAACTATAAAGCGTTTCGCTGAAAAATGTTTTAAAAAATAATATTATTTATGTTTATGCGCTTCCTTAAACAATAAATCTAATATCTAATAATAGAAGAATTTTAACGCACCTGTTATAGTTTACCTGTGGTAAAGTTTTTTATTTTTGACGAAGGTAAATTATTTAATTAGTACAACACTTTAATCACTTGGAGCCAACAGAAAGCCTATTTAGAGACATTGTTGAAATATCGCCCTTTCCGGTATATGTGTGCACGGGTAACAACATGATCATCTCGGTAGCTAACAATGCAACTTTAAAGGCGTGGGACAGGGATGCCTCGGTAATTGGGAAACCTTTTTTTGAAGCGTTACCCGAACTTGAAGACCAACCATTTTTGGGTTACCTGCAAGGTGTGTATCGTACCGGCAAGCCGTTTCATAGCGATGCTGAACGGGCAGATCTTTTAGTAGGCGGCAAGATGCAAACCTTCTATTATAAGTTTACCTACCAGCCCATGTTTGATGCCGAGGGCAAGGTTTATGGTGTTGCAGCCTTTAACACAGATGTAACGGAATTAGAGCGGGCCAGGCAAGCTGTGGAAGAAAGCGAAATGACCCTTTATAACCTGGTAAGGCAGGCACCCGTTGGGATATGCATTATCCGGGCTGAAGATTTAATGATAGAGGTGGTGAACGATTCGTACCTGAAACTGGTGGGTAAACGCCGGAAAGACATGGAAAACCACTCTATTTGGGAAGCCATACCCGAAGCCGCCCAGTTGTATGCCCCAATCATGAACAATGTTATTAGTTCGGGCGTGGCGTTTTCGGCACGGGAGCATGAGGTGTTCCTGATACGCAACGGTGAGCCGGAAATAGTATTTATCGATTTTGTTTACGAGCCCGTGCTGCACTTCGACGGCACTATAAATACCATTATGATTATTGCTATTGAGGTTACCGATAAGGTAGTGGCACGCCGAAACATTGAAGATGTTGAAGAACGCGGCAGACTGGCTATTGAGGCTGCCGAAATTGGCACCTTTGACCTGGATATGAATACCGATACGCTGGTAACGTCAGACAGGTTTAACAGCATATTTGGATTTACCACCGCTGTATCAAGAAAAAAACTGGCCGGCACCTTTCATGTTGAAGACCAGGAACTGCGCATACGGGCCCATGAGGCAGCGCTGAAAAGTGGCTACCTGTTTTATGAAGCAAGAGTTATACATCCTGACGACTCAGTGCACTGGATACGATCGCAAGCCAAGGTTTATTACGATAACGACGATAAACCCAAACGCATGCTGGGCACGGTACTGGATATTACTGAATTTAAACGCCTGCAGCAACAAAAAGACGATTTTATAAGTGTGGCGAGCCACGAACTTAAAACCCCCATGACATCGTTAAAGGCATCTATACAGATACTGGATAAGCTTATCAAAAACAACAGCAACCCCGAAAAAGTGTCGGTTTTTATTGAAAAGGCCAACACCAGTTTAACAAAGATGCACCATCTTATAGAAAGCCTGCTGAATGTATCAAAAATAACAGCGGGCCAGCTGGCGCTTAATAAAACCCACTTTAAAGCAGATGAAATGATCAGCGAAAGCTGCGACCACATACTCTTAAACGGCGACCATTCGCTTGAACTGACGGGCGACACTGACGTTGAGCTTTTTGCTGACAGGAGCAAAATAGAGCAGGTTGTTATTAACCTGGTGAACAACGCCATTAAGTATGCACCCCTTTCTTACAAAATAATTATCGATGTAAGAAGGCAACGCCGGTCGGTTAAGATATCCGTGCAGGATTTTGGTGAAGGTATCGCCTATGATAAAATCCCGCACCTGTTCGAGCGCTATTACCGGGTAGACTCTACCGGGCTGCAATACTCCGGGCTGGGCCTGGGGCTGTACATATCTGCCGAAATAATAGAACGTCACAATGGTAAAATTGGCGTTAACAGCGAAGCAGGCAAGGGCAGTACTTTTTGGTTTACGCTTCCTGTTAGCTGATAACTAAGCATTCATGCGCCGGATTTTAAAGAACGCGATGTTAACCGGATTGATAGCTAACCCGGCTATATATAATCCACCTTTGCCCGGTTAACCGCCGTGTTTGACGGTGGATAACTGCAGCTTTACAGCGGCCAATGGCGCCGCTATAGCGTTTTATTTATTATAATGGGCCTACACGTTGGTAATTAAACTTACCTTTGCAAAATTATTTTCTTTGAACAGGTTTTCTGAGACAATAACAATAGGATAAACAGAATGAAAAAAATTGTCGATTACCGAAAACTTTTAGGTGTTACCGAAGCTGCCGAGTTGCAGGAATTAAAAAGTACTTACCGAAGCCTGATGAAAGCATGGCACCCTGATAAATTTCAGGATAGCGAAGAAAGCAAACTTAACGCCGAAGAAAAAAGCAAGACCATTATTGAAGCCTACCATTTTTTGGTAAGTATAGCCCCCGAAACCCGTAACCAATCGTTCGCCGAATATACGCTTACTACCACTACATCAGCCATTACCGATTTTGAGTACAAATCGCAGGTGTTGCGGGTAGAGTTTGCAGACGGTAACGCTTACGAATATTTTGACGTGCCGCGCGCAGTTTATATTAAACTGGTAAATGCCGATTCGCCAGGGAGGTTTGCACGCCGGCATATTTATAACGAATATGTTTACCGTAGCCTTAGCAAACTGGTAGCCAGCGCATAATTTAGTTTTGTGTTGAATGTATGACACATAATATTTATCTGCTTATTATTTTTGGCGGGTATATCCCCTGATTTTTTATGCTGAAACGGTTATTGTTTATTGTACTGCTGCTGTGCTTCGCGTTCACCAGATCTTTTGCCCAATCCAACTGGACGCTTAAGAGCGAAAATGATGGCATCAAGATATATACAAGCCCGGTTCCAAACTCCAAGATAAAGGCATTGCGGATAGAATGTAACTTTCAATCCACCTTAATGCAAATGGTGGCTGCCTTGATGGACTTGAAGACACGTACCGAATGGGTATATCATACTAAATCTATCCACCTGGTTAAACAGGTATCGCCTGCCGACCTCTATTATTACTCGGAAATAAGCTTGCCATGGCCTGCTCAAAACCGCGATTTTATTGCGCACCTCATCACCACCCAAAACCCTGACACAAAAGTAGTAACCATGGATGGCCCCGTTGAACCGGCCATGTTGCCTGTAAAAGATGGCATAGTACGGGTAAAAAGCTCTATAAGTAAATGGCTGATCTTTCCGTTGAATAAGAATGAGGTAAAAGTAGAATACACCATCCAGCTCGATCCAGGCGGAAGCATCCCTGCTTGGTTGGTAAATATGTTTGCATCCGAAGGGCCAACGCAAAGCTTTAAAAAATTAAAACTCCAGCTAAATAAACCTGCGTATAAAAACGCGCATGTACTGTTCATTAAAAATTACTAAACAATATTCAATACAGTAAAAAAATAAAAAGCCCTCTCATTTAATTTGAGAGGGCTTTTACTTTATGATATTACACAATTACATTTTCGGTTTACCATCACTGTCCAGTTCAACAATTGGATAGCCCAGTTTTTGTAATCCCGGCAATATTCTTGCTTTATCGCCCACAACCAAAATAACCATGTTATCGGTATTCAGGTATTTAGCCGATAGCGCGTTAAGCTCGGCCGGGGTAATGGTTGATAAAATTTTATTTTGCTCATCAACATAAGTAGGCTTCAGGTCGTACTCCTGTATGCGCGACAGGAACGCCGCTTTTTGCCCGTTGGTTTCGTACTTGCGTGCGTCACTCTGGCCTATTGATGTTTGCGTAAATTTCAACTCATCAGGTGTGATACCTGTTTTTTGATAGTCGCGTATCTCTTTGATAAATTCATACACCGAACTATCGGTGGCGGTTGCCAGCACGCCTGCCGAAGCAGTGAAATCGCCGCCGTACCTGCCGGAGCTAAAGCCCGAACGGGCGCCGTAGGTCCAGCCTTTTTTCTCGCGCAGGTTAAGATTAATGTGGCTGTTGAACGCGCCGCCTAAAATATAGTTAGCTATCCCCAATTTATAATAATCGCCGATAGCGTCATAGTTCAGCTTGTCAAGGTAACCAATCCGGATCTCTGATTGCGCCGCGCCCGGTATATCAACCAGGTAAAGCGTTGTTTTATCAAACGATTTTCCTTCGGCCGGGGTAGGTATCGTTACTTTCTTATCTGCCCATGCGTTCAGGAACGCCAGGTTACCTCTTGCGGTGCCTTGGTTAACGTCGCCCACAACAACAATTTCCGTTTGCGACGGCGTGAAATACTTATCGTAATAATCCTGAACATCCTGCAGGGTAATGCCCGCCACTGTTTCTTCGTTACCGGTTGTTGAGTAGGTGCGTACATTATCTGTTCCGTAAAGTATTTTACTGTAAACAGTTGATGCCACACCCGCAGGCTGTGTTTTGGCTTGTTTAAGCCCCTCAATGGTTTGCTTTTTTATCCGGTCTAAAGCGTCTTGTGTAAATTTAGGGTTAAACAATCTCTCCTGCAGCAGGGTCATTGTTTTAGGCAAATTTTTTGTCAGCGAAGAAACGTTAATATACATGGCTTCGCTGCCCGCAAACACGCTGATGTTGCTGCCCAGTTTATCTAATTCCGAATTGAATTGTTCGGCGGTGTAATTTTTGGTTTCCTCGTTCATCATACGGGCTACAATACCTGCCAAACCTGCCTTTTCGGGATTGTTTATAGCATACAAACCACCACCTTTGACAGACATAGATATGGAAACGGTTGGTATCTCTTTATTTTGAGTGCCAATCATTTTAATACCGTTTGGCGTGGTAGCCATCCAAATAGCCGGAACTTTAATAGCCGGATTTGCCCCAATGCCCGGTTTAGCGGCGCGGTCAAAGTTATCAGCAGGCTTTTTGTAGGTTAGCCCATTGTAGCCATAATCGGGCGCCTTATAGCCTGCCGTGCTTACGGTATAATTATCAGGTGCTACAGGAGCAACAGTGCCACCCTTTGGCAATACGCTTAATATAACTGCCGGTTTACCTTTAATATACTTGTTGTAAACGCGCATTACATCTTCTTTGGTAACGGCCTGTATATCCGCCAGTTCGCGGCCTATCTGGTTAGGGTTGCCCGTTAAATACTGTGCCTGCGCCAGTTCAGATACCTTACCGCTAACACTTGATAAACCATTAATGGCATTTGCTTCGGCGCTTGCCTTAAAGCGTACAAGGGCATCATCGGTTACACCGGTTTTTTCAAACTCGGCTAACGACTCGTCTATCAGTTTCTTAGCATCGGCTAAAGTTTGCCCCGGGAATGGGATAACGCGCATGCTTATCTCGCCCGCCAGTTCTGTGTTAGATGAGTTCATGGATGCCTGCGCCGCCTTGCGGGTTTTTACAAAGTTTTTGTAGAAGATAGAATTACGACCCTGGCCAATGATCTCTGACAAAGCATCTAAAGCCGACATGTCCTTATCATATATCTTAACACCCGGGTAAGTAATAGACAACAGCGGAAGTTTGGCGTAATTATCGGTGTACGATACATACCTGTCGGCAGTTAAAACCGGCGCCGGGAACGATGCGTTTTTTACCACCGGGCCACGTGGAATGCTGCCAAAATACTTGCTTACCAATGCCAGGGTTTGTTTAGGGTTCAGGTCGCCGCCAATGGTGATGGTAGCATTATTGGGGCCATACCATCTTAAAAAGAAATTTTTCAGATCGTTTACCCCTACTTTGTTTAGTTCTTCGATATAGCCAATTGTTAACCACGAGTACGGATGACCATAAGGATACAGGTTTTTTGATGTATACTCGCCGGCAAGGCCATAAGGGCGGTTATCATAGTTCTGGCCGCGCTCGTTCTTTACGGTAGCACGCTGCACTTCAAATTTTTGCTGGGTAACGGCATCAAGCAAAAAGCCCATACGGTCGCTTTCCAGCCAAAGCATTTTTTCCAGCTGATTTGCCGGTACGGTTTCGTAATAGTTGGTACGATCGCGGTTGGTCGACCCGTTAAGCGTACCACCGGATTCGGTGATGATCTTAAAGTGGTCGCCATTTGCAACATGGTCGCTTCCCTGGAACATCATGTGTTCAAAAAAGTGGGCGAAGCCCGATTTACCGATCTCCTCGCGGGCCGACCCAACATGGTAAGTTACATCAACATGTACCAGGGGGTCTGAGTGATCTTCGGCCAAAATTACGGTTAACCCGTTCGGAAGCACATACTTCTCGTAAGGTATAACCAGTTCGGTCCCCTTCCTGGTTACCTTCTCAACCAGTTTAGGCTGCGCAGCCGTTTGCGCGTTAGCCGTAAGGGCCATTACCAGCACAGATTGCGCTAATAATGCACATTTAAAAGTCTTGTTCATTTTGTTAATGTTTGGTCAATAGTTATTCACGATAGCTGATATTAAATACCCCAGCAAAATATAATATTAAGAAAATAACCTTTGAGTTAAATATCATAAGGCATATTTAGTAACAGTGTAACAGATTTGTGACTATTAATACATATTGAACAATACCTGCCAGAATGTAACAGGTAGCAGGCAAAATGCGTACTGTTAACGATACAACATTTAAATGTAATAAACGTGGCTTAACGTTATCCGGGGGCACTATTTACTATAAGGTACCGTTGTATCAGAACTATTGGCTTGTAATTTGTATTAGCTAATACACTTGCAACGTAACACTATGAAAAAGAACACATTAATACTCGCGATATTTGCTTTGTTAAGCATACCTTTTACCGGCCTGGCGCAAAAGCGGGCCTGGGCAATGGTTAGTGCGGATAAACAACCTGCACTTGAGTTGGCGAAACCGGCAGCTGATGGTAAGTCGCCTTATTGGATCATTGTCTCAAACGATAAGGAGTTTCAGATGGATACCTTAAGTGCCATCAAATACCTCGATCCGCATTGGATGGCCGCTGTTGAATTTCCTGACCTGGATGTAGCTAAAGCCAAATATGGTAAATATACTATGGATGGATTGGTAATTGTTACCATCGACGATAAGAAGTACCCGAATGCTTTTGAAGTACTTAAGGACCATATGGCCTTTATAGACGATTACGAAGCACTACCCTTTTACGACTTCACCACGCTGCCGTAAATGGAGAATGCACTCCCTACTCGTGTATATGAAAGCGGATAGCTCTGGGGATATCCGCCGCTTTTATGATATAAAAGGCGGCTAACCTGTAGGTTAGCCGGCTTTTATCAATTACAGAAATACCTACAGGGTTGACATATCTATCACAAACCGGTAACGTACATCGCCTTTAAGCATACGCTTATACGATTCGGTGATATTTTTAATATCGATGATCTCGATATCCGAAACAATGTCATGCTCGGCGCAAAAATCAAGCATTTCCTGAGTTTCGGCTATACCGCCAATGCTCGATCCGGCAAGGCTTTTACGGCCGCCAATTAAGCTAAATGCTGCCACCGCTGCAGGTTTCGGTGGAACGCCTACGCAAATGTGTACGCCATTGGTGCGCAGTAAGCCCAGGTACATATTAAAATCGTGCTCGGCCGACACGGTGTCCAATATAAAATCATATGAACCCTGCGCGGCCTTCAACTGTTCGGGGTCGGTAGTTACCACAAAGTGATGTGCACCTAATTTTTTAGCATCCGCTTCTTTACCTGGCGAGGTGCTTAATACGGTAACATCGGCACCAAAGGCAACGCCAAACTTAACGGCCATGTGGCCAAGCCCGCCGAGGCCTAATACGGCCAGTTTGTGGCCCTTACCAACCTGCCAGTGTCTAAGCGGGGAGTAAGTAGTGATACCTGCGCACAACAACGGCGCGGTAGCGGCCAGGTCAAGTTTTTCTGAAATATGGAGTACAAACTCCTCGCGCACTACAATACTGTTGCTGTAACCACCGTAAGTTGGCGTTTTGCCATCACGCTCGTAACTGTTATAAGTTAGGGTGCTGCCTTCCAGGCAGTATTGTTCCAGGTCCTGCTTGCAGTTTTCGCACACCTGGCACGAGTCTACCATACAACCGGTACCGGCAAGGTCTCCTACTTTAAAGTTTTTTACGTGGTCGCCTACCTTTACTACGCGGCCGACAATTTCGTGCCCCGGCACCATTGGGAAAATCCCCGGGAACCAGTCGTTTTTTATCTGGTGCAGATCCGAGTGGCAAACGCCGCAAAATAATATATCAAATTGCACATCGTGCGGGCCCACTTCGCGGCGTTCAAAACTCCAGGGGGCAAGGTCGGTTTGCGGGTCTTGTGCCGCATATCCTTTTACTGGTATCATATTTTTTTGATTTTGTTGTTTGGTTTTCGATTTTCAAATATCAGCAGCTTTCTAACGAATCATGTAACATTGCTGTAATATCATCAATATTAATGGAAGTTTTTTATTGCAGGCATGTTAACCATTTCTTCGCTTAATAGGTCAACATTCTTTTTAATGCCTGTTACGTGCATCACCGCGCAAAGCACATCTTCGTTTTTAAACACTTCTACACGTTTGCTTTTTAGCCGGTGCTTTTTTATCACTTCTTCAAGGACCTGTAAATCAGCTATATCAGCACTGCTAAAGCTTATATTAAACACTTTATTCTTATTCATCTTTCCTATCAGCAACTCCACTTTATCTACCAATACCAATATGATCATCGTGATGATCGTGAAGACAAACGCCAGGGAGTGATAGCCAATTCCGGTGGTCATCCCTATTGCTGCGGCGGTCCATATTACTGCTGCGGTAGTTAACCCCATTACCGACATCCTGTCCTTAAAGATCACGCCAGCCCCTATAAAGCCTATACCGGTAATGATATTGGCAGCTATGCGGTCGTCGGTACCCGCCCCGTGCCTTGATACGATAGTGAATATGGTTGAGCCAAGGGTGATCAAAACAATTGTTCTAAAGCCCGTCGACTTGTTTTTGTACTCCCGCTCGAAGCCTATAATCCCCCCGCATATTACCGACATCACCATGCTGATGATATCTTCCAGTTCAATTGTAAAGTCCATATCACAGCAACAGAAAACCTGGCGGGTTGTTCAGTTATTTCTGTTAAACAACATTAAGCGCTGTAAGCCATCGATTTGCTTAACTCTTCGTTAAAGCGAAACTCCTTTTCCAGTTTTTCCAACTGCGCCATAGCACGGTCGTAGGCATCTGCACCAAGTAATAAATGTAAGGGCGGGTTGTCCTGGTAAGCAACGTTGATTATGGCTGCTGCGGCTTTTTCCGGATCGCCGGCCTGCTGACCGTGGTAGCCAAGATATCTTTCTAACGAGGCCCCCACCTCTTGATAATCATCAATACGGCTTTTAGCTATCGCTATAGACTCGGGCGTTAAAAAGCTTGTCCGGAAATCCCCGGGCGCAACCACCGTTACTTTAACTCCAAACTCACGAACATCTTCGGCCAGCACTGTTGATAGGCCCTCAACGGCAAATTTTGTAGCCGCGTAAACCGACCAGCCCACCCCGGGCGCAAAACCCGCTATTGAGGAAATATTGATAATATGGCCAGATTTCTGGTAGCGCATATAAGGCATTACCATGCGTATAACATTTAAGGTGCCGAACACGTTTACGTCAAAACTATCCCGGCTCTCTTTGTCGGTTAATTCCTCAATGCTGCCACCAATTCCATAACCGGCATTGTTAATTACAACATCTATGCGGCCAAAGGTTTTTTTTGTTTGATGAAGCGCGCAGCCAACGCTATCTTCATTTGCCAGATCAACTTCGATAGGTAAGAAATTGTCGGCGGCTGATCCTACGGCTATCACAAGTTGAGCAAGATCGCGTGATGTTGCCGCTACATTTTGCCCCGATGCAAGCAACTGTTTTACCAGGCTCAGGCCTAAACCTTTAGACGCCCCTGTGATAAACCATGTTTTTGTGTTTTCTGTATTATTGATTTGCATGATACAAAATTAAGGTGACAAAACGCCCGACAGTTTACATCTTTCAAACCAATAATTACAAAATTCAAACAGTACGATAAGAAGAGGGTGTTGCGTTAGTTAATTTTTTGAAAAAATTATTAAAATGAGCCGGCTCTTCAAAACCAAGGCAGTAGCTTATTTCAGATACATTCCAGGTGGTGTGTTTTAGGAGGGCCTTTGCTTCGCTGGCTAAGCGCTGCGAAATATGGTGCGTGGTTGTTTTACCCGTGGTTTGGCGGATAGCCCTGTTCAGGTGGTTAACATGCACCGACAGTTTATCGGCAAAATCCTTAGCCGAGCGCAGGTTAAACCGCTGCGACGGCGTTTCGATAGGGAACTGCCTCTCCAGCAGTTCGGTAAATATGGCAGTGATGCGCGAATTAGCGTCAGGGTGCTGATACAGCACTTCCTGCGGCTGGATCTTTAACGCGTAGTGGATAAGCTCGGTAAGGTAATTACGCAGCAGGTCGTACTTGAAACGGTAGTCTGAATTTATTTCGCCCAGCATTTTATCAAAAACCTGGGATACATCTGCTTCCTGTTGAGCATTTAAGCTGTAGGTAAAGGTGCCGTTGGGCATAAACATAGGCAGATCGTGCATGTTGCGCCGCAGCATTTCGGTAAAGAAAGACTCCCTGAAGATACAGAACGCACCCGAGCGTATGTTATCGTGGTGCTCAAAGGTATACGGAACCGTGGGGTTAAAAAAAACAAGCGTGCAGCCCTCTATTTCGATACTTTTATCTGCATAATGGACGATATTTTTGCCACGCACCATACTGATCTTATAAAAGTCGCGCCGCGCGTAAACTATTGGTTTTGCCTCCGGGCGGTAGCAATCCTCTAACCTGAAAACGTTGAAGTGACCAATATCCTGGCTCAGGTTATCAGGTAACCAGTTAAACTTCTGTTTATAAAAATCTTCTATCGTTTCTGTAACTGCCATAAGGCAAAGTTACGTAATTCAAACATACGCCATTATAAATCCCCGAAAAAAACCGAAAAAATTTGGTAAAATTCCAGAAAATTGCGGTCCGTTACATGGCTCCTTCTATAAGCTGACCGTAAAAATCGGTAACGCTCATACCTGCCGCCCTCACCTGCTGGGGGATCAGGCTATTGGCCGATTGCCCCGGGGTGGTATTCACTTCTATAAAGTAAAACTCCTGGCTGCCCTCCAATAAAATAAAATCTATACGCACCATACCCCGGCAATTCAGCCGCAGGTAAATTTGGGTAACGATATCAGCTATTTCGCGATTTTTTGCTTCCGGCAAGTCGGCCGGTGTAATTTCCTCAGAAACGCCGGGAGTGTACTTCGCCTCATAGTCGAAAAAGTCCTTCGAGCTGATGATCTCGGTGGCAGGCAGTACCGTCACCTTGCCGTTAAGGCGGGCTATGCCAATACTAAACTCGCGGCCCTCTATAAACTCTTCTATCAGTACCTGGGTATCTTCTTTAAAGGCTTTTTCAATGGCCTCATGCAAACCGCTAACGTTATAAACCTTGCTCATGCCTACGCTGCTGCCGCCATTGTTTGGTTTAATGAACAGCGGGAACTTTAGCGTTGATGCGATAGTAGCGGTGTCATGTTCGTCATGTTGGTGCAACTGAATGGACCGGGCGGTATGCAACCCATGTATGCCCTGTACAATGGCCTTGGTGTAAGCCTTGTTCATGGTAATGGCAGATGTGGTAGAATCGCAGGTGTTATACGGAATGCCTATCATATCCAGGTAACCCTGCAGTTTACCATCTTCGCCGGGTGTGCCGTGTATGGTGATGAACGCAAAGTCAAATTTTATCTTTTCGCCATTCAGGGTTAGGCTGAAGTCGTTTTTATCTATATCGATACTCCCCTGAGCGGTTTCGAAAACCCAGTTATTGCGGTTTATCAGTATGGTATAAACCGTATATTTTGATGCATCCAGACTGGCGGCGATGTTTTTAGCGCTGTTGATAGATACTTCGTACTCGCCGGTAAAGCCACCGGCCAAAAGGGCTACGTTTAAGGTTTTCATGATAGCCAAAGATAGTTTTTTTTGGTTTTGTTGGGTGGGAATTTCTCTTTATAGAAGTTTGTGCTTGGTGAACGTTAGTGTGATGCTTAAGCCGGTCCGCTCACTCTGACAAGAATCCCTGCGCTCCTCATTTTTATTTTGAACCTGATGAACGGAACGTTAGCCAAAACTGCGGCATTGGCCTGTTCTGATAGCACAAGCATTGATAAAGCACACCCTTTCACAGAGCAGGACGCAGCCGCGACTTTTCTTTTTGGTACTTTTTCTTTTGAGAGAAAAGAAAAAGTACATCCACTGACACTGATATAGCACAACACATTCCTAACGAAGAACTGGCCAGTGCTTTCATGGCCGTTAGTCCGCTCAATTGCCGCGGGGGGCTGTTACTTTGTCTTGATAGGAGACTATTACCTGTTAGACCATCTTAAGTAAATTTCTTACATCTGATTTTGATTATTACATTAGTAGTCTAAATCTAAAATCGCGTGGATTACCTGTTGTACCTTTCTTATATAGGCGCACTTTATGGGCTATTTAAAGTGTTATACGATATGTATAAATCTAAGAAATGGATTGAAATCCGTAAAAGTCCCGAATTTGTTATAATGATAATTTCTGTTGCGATAGTGACTTGTTTCTTTATTCCATGGAGTAAATTTCATTTTGGTGATGTTAAACCTAGAATAGTTTATGTCCAATTACCTGTAAATAAAACAGATTCACTTGGAAAATTACCCGTAAAAACTTTAAAAGAACCACCTCATGTAGCAAACCCAATATTTAAATCAATATCAGTAGGTAATGTAGCGACTGATACAAAAAAAGATGAATACATACCAAAAAGCTCTTCTAAATATGATTTAAGTAACGCCCAATTGAGCCAGAGCGCTGTTGGCGACCATGCAAAGGTTGAAATTTATAATGATGGCAAGGTATTACATCCATCTGACGATTTTATAAAAGCCATTATTGATTCAACACGCAACACAAAATCACAAATTTACATCGAGTATCATACTGCACAAGCTAAGAAGAATAGAGCATACAGTATAGAAATAATGAAGAAGTTGATAGGTAAAGGATTTACTAATGTCTCGATAATGGATTCTACTAATACGAATCTTTCCAGTAATCCTCCAATATGGAAATCCGATGGCACTGTAATTGTCTTTGTATCAAAATACTAAAGACCTACAAAAAATCTTTACATCCATTGAACAACAGTTTAGTGAATGAGTCGGTTCTTTAGTTACTTTCTTTTAAGAGAAAATAAAAAGTATATCCACCGACCCTGATATAGCCCAACACATTCCTAACGAAGAACTGGCCTGTGCTTTAATGGCCGTTAGTCCGCTCATTGCCGCGGAGGGCTGTTACTTTGTCTTGATACAAAGTAACCAAAAATCAAGTCAGCAAAAAGGCTTCTTTGCCGCACATGGCCATTACCTGCAAAGCATGCAGAACCACGGGCTGCAAAATCTTGCCTCAACTTCGTTCGCACATAGCCATGCGCTTCAGGCAAGTATTGCTATGCCCTTGCCCCGCTCAAGGCCACCATCGTTCTGCCCGCTTTCGCCCGAAGCTGCTTTGCTGACGACAGAAAACATTAACCGTCATTGCGAGCGATAGCGTGGCAATCTTCGATAGAAAAGCAATCCGCAAGAAAAAGCACCGCCTTAACGACACCGCAAAATGCGGCATTGGCCTGTTCGGGTAGTACAGGCATTGCCTTAGCACACCCTTTTCATAGAACAGGGCGCAGCCGCGACTTTTCTTTTTGGTACTTTTTCTTTTGAGAGAAAAGAAAAAGTACATCCACTGACGATTCATACTCCTCACTGCCATTCCTAACGTAGAAGAGATAAGTGCTGTGCTTTCATAATGATAGCCCGCTCATTGCTATTCCCAACCGACAACCACCATGACAAGATCGCTTATCCGCATACTTGTTGGTACAACGCTGGCCGGCAATGATATAGCAGAATTACCCCAGCCTGCTCAAGGCAAAATCCGAAATTGAAAATCCGAAATCCGAAATCAATTCATTATGTTTGAACTTAATTTCCAACAAAAACGCATGAGTAATTTTTGGGCTTATTTAAAAACCAGGCAATTCCGCAACACTGTTTTATTGGTTATAGCCACGGTTATCAGCATTGTTTTAATAGCGTTTTTTAGTCTTAGCTCGTACACACGCCACGGGCAGGGCATACCCGTGCCTTCGCTTAAGGGCCTTAATGTTGACAGGGCAATGGACCGCCTTAAAGAACAGGGGTTTAACTTCAAGATAGATTCGGTTTATGTACCCGACCAGGCCCCCGGTACCATTGTAGAGCAGGACCCTGACGCCGGTACCAACGTAAAAGAAAACCGCACCATATACCTTACCATGGTTACGCAGCAGGCGCCGCCTGTATCGCTGCCCGACCTGATCACCGAGCAAAGCATTTATCGCGAAGCTGTAGCTACTTTATCAAATTATGGCCTTAAAGTTGGCGACACCACCTACCGGTCGGACATTGCGCGCGACCGCGTGCTGGAAGTGCGTTTTGGCGGGCTGGTAATAAAGCCCGGCACAAAGATACCGAAAGGCTCAAAGCTTGACCTGGTGCTGGGCAATGGCGCTGGCGCAAGCGAAGTAGATATCCCCGACCTGGTGAACCTTGACCTTGATGCTGCCAGATTTGCTGTTAAGGGGGCCGGATTGACCATGGGCACCATTACTTACCAGGGTACTATCACCGATTCTACAAACGTTGTGGTGGTATCGCAAATACCTGCACGTACCGATTCGTTGAGCAAAACCAGTATAGGTACACGTGTTAATTTAACGGTATCACAAAGCAAGCCGATAAGCGATGCACCAGCAAATTGATGCCGAAGCATTAAGCCGGCGCATACAAAAACGCGAACCGCTAAACCTGCTCGACGTAAGGGAAGTTATTGAATATCATACCTTTAATATCGGCGGGCAAAATATTCCGGCAGGTAAGCTTAAACACAACTTTAGCAACATTAAATACAACAAAACCGACGAGATAATCGTTATTTGCAGTGCCGGTATCAGGAGCGCGGCGGCGCAGGCACTACTGGCCGAAAGCGGGTTTACCAATGTGGTAAACCTTACGGGTGGCCTTAAAGCGCTGCAAAAACATAACAGTAAACAATAACAATCTTTCCGTTATATATATGAAAAAATTTTGGATAGCGCTGGTGGTTATCATCATCATATCACTGGCCGGTACAGGCATATTTTATTACCTGCGCTTTTTTGGGCCAAACGTTACTGATAAGCAAGAGTACCTTTATATTAAAACCGGATCCAACCTTGACGATGTATATCAATCTATTACACAACAAGGCATAGTAAAAGATACTACTTCGTTTTTACAGGCCGCCCATAGCATGAAATACATGAAAGTTAAGCCGGGCAAATACCGTTTAAAAGCGGGCATGAGCAATCGCAGCCTTATAAATATGCTTAAGGCGGGCAACCAGGAGCCGGTGAACGTTGCCTTCCACAATATACGCCTCAAAGATCAGTTTGCAGGGTTTATATCGAAAAAGATCGAGGCTGATTCGGTTTCGATCCTACGATTGCTCGATTCGGCTAAATTTGCCGAACAATATGGTTTTACTACCGATAATATTTATACGGTTTTTATCCCCAACTCGTACCAGGTGTACTGGAACACATCCGCCGAGAAATTTTTTAAGCGCATGTATGCCAACTACGAGAAATTCTGGACGCCCGAGCGCAGGCAAAAAGCTGCGGCCATTAACTTAACCCCGCAGGAAGTATCTGTATTAGCGTCGATTGTGGATGCCGAAGCCCTGCACGACGACGAAATGCCGGCCATTGCAGGCCTTTACCTGAACCGCCTTAAAAAAGGCATGAAACTGCAGGCCGACCCTACCGTTATTTTCGCGGTGAATGATTTTACCATAAAACGCGTACTTAACCGCTACCTGGTTACCAACTCGCCTTATAACACCTATCTGCATACCGGTTTGCCCCCGGGACCCATCATGATGCCCTCGGTAAATGCTATTAACGCTGTGCTGAATTATAAAAAGAGCGATTACCTGTACATGTGCGCTAAAGAAGATTTTAGCGGTTATCATAATTTTGCGGATAACGAAGCCGAGCACCGTGTAAATGCCCGCAAATTTCAGCAGGCGCTTAACGACAGGAATATAAAACGCTGATGTTTGAGAACGCTACAAAACTGAGGGTTAGGTACGGCGAAACCGACCAGATGGGTTATATGTACTACGGCAACTACGCCGAGTTTTTTGAGGTGGGCCGTGTAGAAATGCTGCGCAGCCTGGGCCTTACTTACAGCGGCATGGAAGCATCGGGTGTTATGATGCCCGTGCTGGAGCTAAAATGCAAATATCTTAAACCCGCGCGCTACGACGAGGAAATTACCATAAACGTAATTATGGATAAGATGCCGGGCGTGAAGATCCATTTCAGGTACGAGTTGTTTAACGAAAAAAACGAACTGATACACATTGGCGAAACGCTGCTGGCTTTTATTAACATGAAAACAAACCGCCCCTGCCTGCCGCCTGCCGATTTTATTGAAAAATTAAAGCCGTTTTTTGAGTAATTTTAACTGCGATGAGATGGGTGCACAGATTTTTATTGAACTTTAAGTTTTACCAATACATCACCGATTGGACAAAAACGGTTTACATACCTGGTTTCAGGCCCCTGCCCCTTTATACTGTTGTTGTTTTTTTTATTCAGGAGATCTATAAAACATCGCTGGCTAACCGCGCCGCCGCGCTGGCCTACAACTTTATGCTGGCGCTTTTCCCGGCCATTATATTTTTATTTACGTTAATTGCTTACATACCCGTTAAAGGCTTTCAGTCAGACCTCTTAAGCCTTTTTGCAATGATAATGCCTGCCAACGCTTATACTGCGTTTCACGATACCATATTTGATATTATTGCGCGGCAAAATGGTAAATTACTGTCGGTAGGCTTTATAACCGCTTTATATTTTGCCACAAACGGCGTTAGCAATTTAATGCAGGCCTTTAACAAATCATCCCTGATACTGGAAACCCGTACCTGGCTAAAAAGGCGGCTTATCGCCCTTATCCTTACTGTAGTTATAAGCATTGCTTTACTTATAGCTATTATTATTATGATAGCCGGACAAGCGGTTATACATTTTATACAACACAAACTGCATAGCCAGGCCGAGGTATGGTTCTGGTTGATAGCATTCTCGCGCTGGCTCATCATTTTGGTGATATTCTTCACCAGCATTTGCATATTGTACCGCTATGGCCCGTCAAATAAGCGTAAATGGAAGTTTATAAACCCGGGCTCTATACTGGCAACATCGCTTGCCATTGTAACATCGGTAGGTTTTACTTATTACACCAACAACTTCTCATCGTACAATACGGTGTACGGTGCAATAGGTACGCTGATAGTGGTAATGGTTTACATGTATTTAAACTCCATGATACTGCTTATCGGGTTTGAACTAAACGCGAGTGTAGACCTTTCCAAGCGTACTGTACGCATTGCAAAACCGCGCTATAACACCTTCCGTACCAAAAAACCGAGCGAAGACGGTAAGTAACGCAATGATTGCCAACCTTTTATAAATACTTTAAAAAAAGTATAAATGAGGTTTGGCAATTCGGCCCGGATTTGTACTTTTGTCCCCGGAGAGTTGGCAGAGTGGTCGATTGCGGCAGTCTTGAAAACTGTTGACTGTAACAGGTCCTGGGGTTCGAATCCCTAACTCTCCGCTAAAACATTTAAAAGTGTAAAAGCCCTTTAATCTATCGATTAAAGGGCTCTTTTTTGTCATTGCTTACCAAAACTCGCACCTTATCGCAAAACGCTTTTGCGTCTTTCGTCTGCAGGCTGTGCTGTACGCGAATATTGCTTAAAAGCAAGGCTACAGACAATTACCTGCATTAAATTTGCACTTTATACCCCCGGCTGGTATCAACTCCTTTAACAGCAATTGTTATTTACGGTTAAATAAAAAAAGAATTGCTTCCTGCTTTTAGTGGATATCGCCTGGCTTTCCAAATTAATACACCTGTAGTTTGCCGCGGAAGATTGATATTTATTGTCCACTTACCCTTATTGAAGGTATAAGCAGCAGTAATTTTCCCGTTTGGATGGGGTATTTCGCCACTAATCGTTGTGAGTTTGCCCAGGTGGGGCTCAATTTCCACCTTACCGAATCCCGGTGCGTTGCTGTTTATTCCTAAAACAGTCCTAAAAAACTCAATGTTAGGACTCGCGCCCCAGGCATGGCAATCAGACCGGGAGGTGTTAACATCCGAATATTCTGCCCATGTAGTAAGGCCCATTGCTATATTTTTACGGTAAATATCTAACCAGTTCATATAATCATTTCCCAAACCCGCTTTTACAAGTGCCTGGTTCAAATAATATTTAAAGTAAATTGAGCATTGGGTTAAGCTTGTATCGCTAAGCATCCTGTTAGCTACAGCAGCCATATCCGCCTTGCCTACCACACCTGACAGTATGGCCAGTGCGTTAGTATGCTGCGAGTAACCGTTCTTTTCTTTAGTATCGGCATATAATTTTTTAACCGGGTCCCAGTACTTTCGCTTTATGGTAGCTTTTAATTGCGTTGCTTTAGCGGCATATATCACGGCATAGTCGTGCAGCCCAATTTTTGCTTCCATGTCAGCCGCCCATTGGTAAGCCATAAGTAACTGCAGGTCGTAAATAGCGGCGCTGCCGTCTTTACCCTTAACCTCACCCCACATATTACCTTCCCAGTCAACAAACGCCCAATACGGAGTATCTTTTAATGAGCCATCAGCCTGTTGGTATTTACTAAAAAAATCCAGCACGCCCCTTTCCCCCAGAAGCTTGTCTTTAACAAATGCATTATCGCCACGGTACATCCAGTAATCATGCAGCATGCCAATATACCATAACGAGAACGTTGATATAACCTGTGTGCCTTTGGAAGGGTAACAGCTGCTGGTTACGCCTTCGGGCAAACGCGAATGGTCGATCTGAGTAAGGGCGTTACGCGCCAGCCGGTCATCATCGGTATTATAGTATGATATCATGGCCTGTATGCGGGTATCGCCAATGTATTGCAACTGCTCGTAATATGGGCAGTCCATATACGTTTCCCAGGCGTTAAGCCTTACGGTACGCCAACCAATGTCAAGCATTTGTTTTATTTCGGCATTATCCGTGTTAAGTATTGCCGTTCGCTTAAATGGGTAACCCGTAAATGTACCATACAGATCATTAATAGTCAGTGGCTCATTTTTGGTTTGTACTATAAGCCTTAAATAACGGTAGGTACGAAAGTTTAATGTGGTAAACGATTGCCCATCGCTGCCATCAGCTATCAGGCTGTCTATTCTTCCTACAAACTCCTTTCCTTCTACTTCATCACGGTTACCTTTTATAACGCCCTTACTGCCTTTTTTGTAAAGCGATTCCGCATACCCAATTGATAGCCCCGCATCTTTACCACCACTAAAATTTAGCGTTACATAGGCATTTGTTTCAAAGGTTTGGTCGAGCAATATGACAGCGGTTGTATTGGCGGGCACAGTTACAGGTGCCTTATGCTCAGGAAACCCAGCAGGAATGCTTACGCCGGAAGCACGGCGCAATTTTAGCAGGCGCTGGTAGGTCATTTCCCTTGCAGGCAATGTAGAAGGTACCAAAGCCCAATTTATACCCCAGGCCATACCTTTTAGTTTTCCATCAGCCAGTTTGACGGCCTCCGGCCAAGTTTTGTCATTATAATCGATAGTTGTCCAGTCGCCTTTAACAGCTTCGTTCATATTAACCATTTCGCCCTTGCTGGCTGCAAAAAAATAACCCGGCACAGGCTGATGGCCTATATCGCGAATGCCCTTCCAGGTGTTATTGGTATTTAATATCTCTTCGGTTGAAGTATTTCCTTGTAAAATAAACCCGGTACGTACGCTTATCTGCGCGGCAGGGCTATATTGGGCTTCGTTCCAAACCAGTGCTGCTACTATATTTTTTCCGGCAGAGAGATAGGGTGCAATGTCAACAGTTTCATAGTTCCAGTAATAGGTATCGCCTCGTGCAGGCCCTAACGATACCAACGTACCATTAACATATAATTTATAGCGGTTATCTGCCGATACATGAACAATGAACGATGAAGGCTTAACCCCTACACTAAAACTTTTACGAAAGTAGAAAACGCCGTAGCTGCTGCCATTATCTCCCTGTGCACCTATCCATTGCGCATTCCAGCCGCTTTTGGCAATTTTCGTATCGGCAGTTTGGGCATCGGTGTAGTCAACCAAACTTAAAAGTAAAAGCAGTACGGTAAAAAAGCGTTTCATGGCTGTTCTTTAAAATTAGGCGGCAATATAATAAAATAGTTATTAAATCGATTTAGCTAATTTTTTATAAATTGCGTGCCGATAATAATTAGCTCTATGCGATATATTTTAAAGTTTACTTTAAACACCTTTTTCTTACTGGTGCTGCAGGCCGCAACACAGGCCCAATCTGTTAAATTAAACTGGAAACTGTTCCCGCAGGATGACAGGTTGTATACGCTGGAACAAATGTCGGTGCCCGGTTTCTGTACAAATAACTGGATAGATGGTGTTGTACCCGGAACTGTATTTTACGCTTATGTTAAAGCCGGCAAGGAGAAAGATCCGGATTATGCGGATAATATTTACCAGGTTGATAAATCAAAATATAACAGGCCTTTTTGGTATCGTTCTGAGTTTTTGTCGTCGGCCTTTAAACCTGGCAAAACCGTTTGGCTCAATTTTAATGGTATACACAAACGCGGCGAGATCTATGTAAACGGGCAGCATATAGGCAGCATAAAAGGGCTTGTAGAAAGGGGAAGGTATAACATTACCAATATACTTAACACTAAAGCGCCAAACGTTATTTTGGTCTTAACCGTGCCGCCTCGAAATGACCCGGAACACAAGCACCCACTTGCCAACTGGGAAAGCCCAACTTACATTAGTAGTGGTAGCTGGGACTGGATGCCCGAAGTGCCGGGCTTAAACAGCGGTATTACCGATACGGTTAGCTTAACAACTACCGGGCCTGTGACAGTGACCGACCCATGGGTGCATACTCAATTAAAGGATCTAAACGCCGCTGATCTAACGGTGGGGGCAAATCTCCAAAATACATCGTCGCGCACTGTAAGCGGTACGTTGAAGTTTGTTATCAATCCGGGCAATATTACCGTTAACGGCCCTCAAATAAAATTAAGGCCAAACAGCTTCGAAAATGTGACCTATAACGAAGGACAGTTTGCGCAGCTGCATATTAAATCGCCAAAATTGTGGTGGCCAACTGGCTATGGAGGTAATGCAAATGGGACACAGCATCTTTATACCTGCAGTGTTAGCTTTGAAGTTGATGGCGCAGGGGTATCAGACAGGGTGATTAAAACCTTCGGGATAAGAAAAATAAGCGCAGACACCACTTCGGTAAACGGCCCGTTACGGGTTTACATCAACAACGTGCCTGTACTTTTAAAAGGTGGTAATTGGGGAATGAGTGATTATATGCTTAAGGCACGTGGCAAGGATTACGAAACACGCATAAGGTTTCATCAGGATATGAATTTCAATATCATCCGTAACTGGACGGGTGAAGTTACAGACGAAGCTTTTTATAATTATTGTGATAAATACGGCATAATGGTATGGGATGATTTTTGGCTGAACAACTTTGGCCAGATTGACAGCCTGGGCATTTTTAAAACCAACGCCATCGAAAAAGTTAAAAAGTTAAGGCACCACCCATCAATTGTAATTTGGTGCGGCGCTAACGAGGGCGTACCCGGTGGCGATCCTAACGGCCCGTTAAATAATACCATTAAAGCAGCCATTAAAAACAACGACAGCGACGACAGGATTTACCTTGCCCGTTCAAATGCCGGCGAAACAAACCCTAATTTTTCCATTCATGGTGGCAGCCGCGTACTGTCAGGCAGCGGGCTTTGGAGCAATACCGACCCCAAAACTTACTTTACGGACCCTCATAACGGCTATCTTTTTTCAAAGGACTCGTATGGTATGCGGAGCGAACTGGGCACCGCCACGTTTGTAAATGCAGAAAGCTTTAAAAAATTTATGCCTCAAGAATATTGGGTTGCCCCTACCCCTGAAGCAGTTAACAGCAAAACCAATATGTGGGCCAGGCATTACTTTAGTACCGACGGCAGCCTTGGCGGTGGGGCCGATCCGGTTAAATATATTAACACTATAAATAACAGTTATGGGAAGGCGACGTCTTTAGAGGATTTTTGCAAAAAAGCCCAGATGCTGAACGTAGAAACCATGAAGGCCATGTATGAATCATGGAATGATCATATGTGGAAGGACGCTACGGGGATGCTGATATGGATGAGCCAGTCTGCTTATCCGTCTATGATATGGCAAACCTACGACTATTACTACGACCTTACCGGGGCTTACTTCGGCGCAAAAAAAGCATGCGAACCTGTACATATTCAATGGAACGCGGCCAATAATTCTGTTAAGGTAATTAACAATAAAGCTTACAGCATAGAAGGATTGCGGGCAGCCGCATTTGTTTACGATATGAACGGCAAGATTGTGCCTGCTTATACTATAACCAAAAGTTTGAATGTAGCACCGGCATCGGCCACAGAAGCATTTGTGGCATTTAGTAATGCCGGTAGCAGCCCGGCATTATCTGCTGTACATTTTTTAAAGCTCAGGCTTACCAATAAAGCAGGAAAACTTGTGTCCGAAAACTTTTACTGGATAGGTAACGCTTATCTTGATTATACTGCCTTAAATAAAATGCCGCGGGTGGGCACAAGCTTATTGCACAGCAAGGTTAAAGTATCCACGGCAAAAAATGGCATTAATAGGTTGCTTACGTACCGCATAATTAATACTTCAAAAAACACGGCGGCGTTCGGTGTCAGGGCTCAATTGGTTGATAAGGCGGGCAAACAGCTTTTGCCGGCCTTGTATAACGATGGTTACTTCTCGTTGATGCAGGGAGAGGCAAAAACGCTTAAAGTAGAAATAGACCCCAAACTGCTTACGCGGGGGTATAACCTACAAATAAAGGCATACAACAATTAATCAGGGAATTATTGAGTTACAGCTACCGGCTTCTCAGCTTTTTTTGACGACCCCCGGATGTGAAAATCCGTTTTCAGGATAATAGATTGAGAGCTGATGTGCTGAGATAATGTATTTAATTTATTAAGCAATACGGTTATTACACTATCTGCTATAGCTTCAATAGGCTGGGCTATGGCACTAACTGGGGGCGAAAAAAGTTTAAAAACGTCATAGTCGTCAAAAGAAACAACCGCCAGATCATCCGGTACATTTAAGCCCAGGCTGTTAATTACCTTTAAGCCGCAGGTACCTACGTGGTTGGTACCAAAAAATACGGCGTCGAGGTTTTTGTGTTTTTTCAGGAAAGTATTCAGCGGGCCCATAATAAGTTCTTCGTCCCGGCTAAATACAATTTCCTTTATAAAGGGCTTTAAGCTGTTCTCTTCTAAAGCATCTTTATAACCCTTTAAACGGGCCTGCATTTGCGTTTGGTTTGAGGCAAATGTGATATATCCAATATTTTTGTAACCTTGCTGTATCAAATGCATCGTAGCATTATAGGCGCTAAAAAGGTTGTCTATCTCCACAAAATCGGTATTTACCTTTGGCAAATGCCTGTCAAACAGCACTACCGGCATCCCGTCTTTAATTAGCGAGCTAATATCATCCTCAATACCTTCGGGCGGGGCAATAATATAACCGTCTACGTGCCTGTCGCGAAACATATTGATCAGTTCGCGCGTTTTTTCAGTATCATTATCGGTACTACAGTAAATAATCTTGTAGCCATTTTTGTAGGCACGGTCTTCAATTAAGCGGGCTATAGATGCAAAAAAAGGATTGGAAATATCTTCGACCATTAACCCTATAATGTTTGATTTACCGGTACGCAGGCTTTTGGCCAGCGAGTTTGGCTTATAGCCTACTTCATCTACAAATTTTTGCACACGCTCAACAAGTTCCTTTCCAATCCTTTTCTCTTGTGCACGGCCATTCAAAATAAACGAAATGGTGGTTTTTGATACATTTAAGTGGTTGGCAATATCGACTATGGAGAGTTTTTTCACGGCTATATCAGTAAGATCAAAATATAATTATAGATAAAAATAGCATTTATATATCATTAAATCGATTTATTGCTACTTCGGCTAAATCGGCGCGAGCGGTTTAATATATCAGCGTACCTTAAACACTGTTTTTGTTAAGGCGCTTATAACTAAATCCAAACAAGAAGATAACAGCATAACAAACTATTGGCAGGTAGTAGGCAGTAGCTACATTATGGTTAGCTATCTGCCCCATTAGTAACGGAAACAGCCCGCCGCCTACCACCCCCATCACTATAAATGATGAGGCCTGTTGTGTTTGCCTGCCCATGTTTTTTAAGCCAAGGCTAAATATTGTTGGGAACATGATGCTGAAAAAGAAATTGATAAATAACAACGCAATAAATGAGGGCCAGCCAAAGCCCTGTGCTACAATAAGGCACATCACAATATTACATAAAGCAAATGCCGCTAATAGTTTGCTGGGGGCTATGTAACGCATTAGCAAAGTGCCGGCGAAACGCCCTATCATCATCATGATCATACTAAGCGAAAAAAAGTATCCCGCCTTGCTATCGCTGAAGTGCATAATATCGTGCCCGTAATTGATAAAGAAGGCCCAGGTACCGCCTTGCGCCGCTACATTAAATAACTGCGCTATTACGGCAAAAACAAAATGCTTATGTTGGAAAAGTTTTTTATTGGCATGAGGCACTTCTGTTGGCGAATAAGAATCTGTTGAGATACTATGTGGGTCTACCAGAGAGGGCACTTTTACAAAGGAAAATGTCACTGCTATTACGGCTATAACCGCGCCAATAACAATGTAAAGATGTTTTACCGAAACGAGGTCCTGCTCCTGGCCGAAAATAAAATAGCTGCCTATTATGGGGCCGATAATGCCGCCGACGCCGTTAAACGCCTGCGAAAAATTAATACGCTGGTCGCTGGTGCGCTGGTCGCCCAGAGAGGCTACAAAAGGATGCGCCACGGTTTCTAATGTTGCCATGCCGCAGGCCAGTATAAATAATGCTATCCTGAAAAAAGTGAACGACTCGGCATTGGCAGCAGGTATAAATAAAAACGCACCCGCAGAATAAAGCAGCAGCCCAAGTAAAACACCGCTTTTATACCCAAACCTTTTCATGAAAAGACCGGCCGGTATCCCCATAACAAAGTAGGCGCCGAATATAGAGAACTGTACATAAGCCGAACGGGCTTTGCTTATATTCAGCACATTTTGAAAATGCCTGTTCAATACATCACCAAGCGTCATGGATATGCCCCACATTAAAAACAACGAGGTTACAAATATGAGCACTAACAGATATTTGCGTTCGGTAAACTTTGGTTTGCTATCCATAGTTTCGGTAATTGGTGCCGTAAATTAACTCAAATATTCACACTACCAAAAGCTTATTGTTAACTTTTGATTCGAAAGCTTTTACTTAATATTGCCTGTTAGCCTTTGATAGCGAAAATGGTTTATCCTCAATTGCCAGGCCGCGTGTAAGGTTAGGTTTATTGCCCATTTCCAAATGCAGCGTGCCGCCGTTCATGATGTCGGCATGGCTTATCCAATTGTGTGTGTACGGTTTACCGTTGAGCGTGGCCGACTGGATATAAACATTTTGCTTGCTGTTATTATTGGCCTCGACAATGAATTTATTGCCATTTTCGAGCGTAATGGTCATCTTACTAAATAGCGGGCTGCCTACCACGTATTGGTCGGTACCGGGGCAAACACTGTAAAACCCCGCGGCACTCAACACAAACCATGATGACATCTGGCCCTCGTCTTCGTCACCCGGGTACCCGTTCTCGGTGGCGTTATACATTTTGTCCATTACCTCGCGCAGGTGCTGCTGGGCTTTCCAAGGCTGGCCCGCATAGTTATACATATACAGCATGTGGTGAATAGGTTCGTTACCCTGGGCGAACTGGCCCATTTTAAAGGCTGCCATTTCCGTCATCTCATGTATAACTGTGCCGTAGCCGCCCACTTTTATAGTTCCCGGCTCAGTAAATACCGAATCCATTTTAGCTGTAAAGTTTTTATCGCCTCCCATCAAATTGATAAGCCCCTGCGTATCCTGAAAAACTGACCATGTCCAATGCCAGGCATTACCTTCGGTATACGGCCCGCCCCAGTCCATAGGGTCAAAAGGTTCTATCCAATTCCCCTTGGCGTCTTTAGCGCGCATAAACCGCGTTTTGGGGTCAAACAGGTTCTTATAATTATACATTTGGCGGGCAAACACGTCTTCGTAATATTTATTGCCGGTTGCTTTTGCCAACTGGTAAGCGCAAAAATCGTCGTAAGCAAATTCTAATGTCCACGCGGTTGCACCTTCTGTTTGCTTAGTATACGGCACATAACCATCGGCAAAGTATTCCTTCCAGCCGGGGCGGCCATTGGCGCTGCCCCATGGGCCTTTGTTTGTAGCTTCGTGATAATAGGCTTCCAGCGCCTGTTTGGGGTCAAAGGTGCGGATGCCTTTAATCCATGCATCTGCCAGCAGCGATATCGAATGGTTGCCCAGCATGCCCCCGGTTTCGGCCGGGAACGACCACGCAGGCAGCCAGCCGCACTGTTTTTGCGCATCCAGCAGGGCCTGTACCAGTTGGCCCTCCATTTTGGGATGCATAATGGTATTTAGCGGGAACTGCGCCCTGAAAGTATCCCAAAAACCGTTATCGGTGTACATATAACCATCGTGCAGCTTACCGTCATACGGACTATAGTAATACGGTTTACCATCTTTACCATACTCAAAAAACCGGTGCGAGAAAAGATTGGCGTGATAAAGGCATGAGTAAAATGTGGCCTTTTCTTTTTCGGTTCCCCCTTCCACCGCCATACGGCCCAGCAGGGTGTTCCAAACCTTATCGGCCGCTTTGCGGGTATCATTAAACGAATGGTATTTACCCAGTTCGGTTTGCAGCGTAAGCTCAGCCTGTTCCGGGCTGATGTATGACGAGGCTACCTTAGCCTCCACTTTTTCCCCATCCTTAAATTTAATGTATGCTCCGGCACCTTCACCTTCGGCTTCTTTGTTTTTAGCTTTTAAAGTGTTTCTTTTATTCTCCCAGGTGCCATAACCGGTGAATGGCTTATCAAAAGTAATAACAAAATAATTTTTGAAATTTTGCGGTGCCCAGCGGCAATTGTTTACGTAGCCTGTTATGGTGCGCTTAACCGGGTCTATACTTACCATGCTCATTTTTGTATAGCCATCTAAAACCAGGTAAGAGCCTTTACCTTTCGGGAAAGTAAACCGCAGGTTGGCGCCACGCTCGGTTGGTGTCATTTCTGTGGTGATACCGTTATCCAGTTTAACACTGTAATAGCTTGGCTGGGCTGTCTCGTTATCATGACTGAACGATGCCGCGCGTTCATCCTCGTTCACCACCAGTTTACCTGTTACGGGCATTACCGAAAATACAGCATAATCGTTTACCCACGAGCTGCACTGATGCGACTGCTGAAAACCTCTGATCGTTTTTTCGAAATATTGATACTTCCAGCCGTCGCCATTTTTGCCTGTTTGTGGTGTCCAGGTGTTCATGCCAAAAGGCAGCGAGGTAGCCGGATAGGTGTTACCGTACGAGAACTCGTATTTAGTGTTGGTACCCTGCCGCGTGTTTACATATTTAACCAGGTTAGCTTGCTGCGCCTGTAAGGCGTTTACCAAAAATAATGCAGCAGCGCAAAAAATAAGAGGCTTTTTCATTAAGTATAAAATAAATACAGTGCGGTTAGCTATATTCCAAAAAAGGGGGCGCTCCCACCCCCTTTAATCAAAATATAAAACCAACTAAAATTATGCTATTTAATAAGCGTTTTGTAAAGCACATCGGCTACAAGCTTATTACCTGTAGCGTTAAGGTGTACCCCATCAACTGTAAGGATATCCCTATCCTTATTCTGCGGGTTATTTTTTAATGCATATTCATGAAACAGTTTTCTAAAATCAACAAGGCCGCAATTATTTTGTGCAGCAACGTCGCGGATGATCTGCGAATACCTGTTCAGGTCGCCATCCAGTTCATTGCTATAATCTGTTTTTTCGCCGATGCTGGCGGGTGTGCAAATGGTAACCTTAATGCCTTTGGCCTGTAATTTTTTTATTAGCGCTGTGTAAAACTTAGCAAATTTGTCCCAATCGGTGCCGGTACCAAACAACCGTTTGTGCCAAACATCATTAACGCCTACCCATATTACTACCATATCGGGGTTTTTGGCCAATACATCGTCTTCGTAACGCAGGTACAGGTCGTATATCTTGTTACCGCCTATGCCTGCTCCGGCAGCTTCATAGTTGCCTTCCTGTTTATTATCCTTCAGCTTTTGCTGAAAAAGGGTGATAAAGCCATCCGGTTTTACGCCGTATTCGGTAATAGAATCGCCAAAGAACACTATCTTAACAGGCTTTACCGGCTGAAAACTGCACATAACTACTACTATGGCAAGCATTAAACATTTTTTCATAAGGGAGTTAAACGGTTTTGCTAAATTGATTTAGCTAATGTAAACAACATTTTTAACAGCAGCAAATTATACTTTACAAAATTAGCGGAATTTAACCCTGATAAAACGCGGCCTGTATAGATTGGGATCGGCTTCAAGGTCTTTTATAAACTCAACCGAGTTGATGTTATAGCTTATAAGCAGCTCGCCGGGCTTAGATAAGGTAGGATGCGCCTTGGCATTATAAACTACATAAGTTTTTTGCGCCAGGTCGGGTTTACAGTCCCACAATTTTATAACCGGGCCAAACGGGCCAACGGGGCTTGCCCCTATCCGCATCCCAACCGTAGTGCTCATGCCGCCATGCTGAAAAACCAGGGCGTACCGTCCATCGGGCAAAGCAGAAACGCTAAGCTCGTTGGATACGCTGTTGGTAACAGGTGCGGCTTTATCAATATCACCAACCCAGGCAGTGCCATCCCAGTAATCCCACTTTTTAAAGTCCTCAAAATTAACGGGGAGTACGCGGGCTACGAGCAGGTTTTTAGCCATGCCCCGTACGCCGTATATGTAAATGTAACCATCGGGCTTTGGTGCGCCTGCGGCTTTGGTGTTTACATAAACGCCCGCACCAAATGAGCCTATATCATCTTTTCCATCAGTTAAATAAAACGGGGTATCCATTTGTTTAACTTCTTTAAAAGACATCTGTGCCCCTCCCTGTATCTTAATAAGTGTATTACCTACTTCCCTAAAACCAAAGGCCCCTGTGCTGACATTCCTAACGCGGTAGCCAAAAATATAGGTTGCATTATTTACCTGGTTTACAAAGCCATCTCCAAGCCAGTAATAATCAGAAGGGGCTGTTTGAGGTGTTGCCGGTATAAACAATGATTCGGGCTTGCCATTTGCATCAGTACCCCAGTAAAACTTCATTTTATCTTTAATTGGCTTGTTGCCCTCCAGTATCGCTGCCGAATTATGAATCATTTTATAACCCGGCACCATAGCGTTATCCCGAATTTCGCCGATCATGCTATCGCTAAATATGAAAAGTGTTTTACCGTTTAACCCGGTATGCCTGCTTTCTACGCCGTTTAGCGGTATGGTATAAATGCCATCGCCGCCAAACCAACCTGTATTACGTTTTAACAAAGCCGACCACTCCGGGGCTTCTTCCACAGTGAATTGCAGATGGGTGAGATCTACAGATTTAGTTTGCGCATGGGCTTGCAGCAACGCCGTGCAGATATATATACAAACCAATGTAATCCTTCTCATGGGTTCAATCAATTTAAATTATAGGTTTATACAGGTTGGCGATACGGCCTAAAGCGTTTGTAAGCAATTATGGCTATGCCCACAACCCCACCAAGCAACATCAGGCCACCAATTAGTTCTGCTTGTGTAAAGGTAATACCTAAATAACTGTAATTGAAATTTATGCGGATGTGTTCAATTAAAAAACGCTCGCCGCCGTTAAGTATAAGGTAAATACAAAACATTAGCCCCGGTACTTTTATTTTTTTTCGGAATGTCCACATCAGCAAAAACATTCCTATACATAAAGTGGCCTCATAAAACGGCGTTGGGTAAACCCCTTTTACAAGCTGGTTACAATAATTACCGTTGCAGCTGGGTATTGGTATGCCCGCGTTAATGGCATTGTGCGGATATTTGAAACTCCACATCCAATTGGGCAGCCAATTAAGCCATTGTGGCTTAACACGCATATTTATTATCCCCCAATCGCCGTCGCCGGCCAATTGGCAGCCTATACGGCCAATACCGTAAGCCAGCATCATACCGGGCGAGCCTATATCTGCCAGGTGTACCTGTTTCATACCATGCCGATACCCGATATACAGGTACGTGAGCGCGCCAAATATTAAGCCGCCATAATAAGCAAAACCGTTTGATGAGAACAACACCGCCAAGGGGTTATACCTAAACTGGGCAATATGCTCCGCTGCATCGAACAGCTTGGCCCCAATAAACCCGAAAAAGCCGACACTGAAAACAATAAGCCCCATTAACTGGTAAGGGTGCCGCGTTTCCTCAATCATCGTTGATTTTTGTAACTGATCGCGCTTTTTATCAAGGTAAACCCATACCGCAAATGCGGTTCCGGCCAATAGGCCTGCTATTGTGCTGCCATGTATTGAAAGTAGGTATCTACGCGGATCTGCTACAAAGCTTTGGTAATTAAAAATCGCCCCTAAAAATTTAAACCCTAAAATAAATCCCAATAAGAAATTTGCCAGTATATCTAACACAGAAGCGGGCTTACCAAATACAAGCGTGCGTTTAAAGGCATGTATCTTACCGTTAGCCTCGTATCTTTTAAACTCGGATGTAAATACTACATAGGCCAATAAAAACGACAAAGCCACAAAAAAACCCAGCGTTTGTATAGGGAACGAGAACCGGGTGTTGAACACGTATTCAAAGAGGTGGCCTATGGTTGGAAACATATCGCTAATGTAAAAAATACCGTTAAATTCCCTGTGCCCAACTGTATATGACCTATGGTATAAAAGCAAACAGGGATCAACCACTTTCGTGTGATGACCCCTGCCCGTTTATTTTAGTACTTAAAAACCAAACTGTACACCCAGGTTAATTACACGCTGGTTAATATAAGCATCGCCGGCGGTGTTGGTTGATATCTCCGGGTCCTGCTGATATTTGTTATAGTTATCCCATGTAAACAGGTTATATGCACTCACATATACCCTTGCGTTATTGATCTTGAATGGTAACAATTTGTTTGGCAACTGGTAGCCAATATCAATAGTTTTTAAACGGATGTAGTAAGCGTTGATAAGCCAGTAGTCGCTAAAATACGAAGTGGGGCTGTTTACCGATGTAGGGTTTAAGCCTAGCCTTGGGAAGTTTGCTGTAGAGGCTGTTTCTGGCGTCCACCGTTCCTGATGTATAGGTTGAAACTGGCTCTGGAATGGCTCGATACCGGTGCCAATTACAGCGAAGCTATAATTAAAGGAACCCTGGAACAATACACTTACACTAAAACCTTTGTAAGCCGCCTGCAGCGAAAGGCCCAGGGTTGTATTAGGCAGGTTTGGGTTACCAATGGCCCGTTTATCAAATACGTTTATAACACCATCGCCATTTAAGTCCTGGTAGCGCAGATCGCCGGGTTGCAGTGCTATGCCATTATCTGGCAAGGCGATAGGATTACCTGCATTTGAGCCCTGGTGGGCGTTTTTATAAGTGGTGATGGCCGCAATATCATCAGCCGTGTAATACCCAAGGTAATGATAACCATATTGCTGGCCAATAGAGTAACCTGTTTGTGCCAACCAGGGGTAAGCGGGTGCGGCCTCGTCTTGAAAAAGTATCTTATTTTTAGCATACGAAAAAACAAAACCGGTGTTATACTGGAACTGGCCAATATTGCCATGATAGCTTATCTGCCCGTCGAAACCCTGATTTTGAGTTTTACCTATATTAACAGCAGGCAAGCCTACACCTAATATTAAAGGCACACTTCCCGGTGTAATCAACTGGTCGTCGCGTATATCATGGAAATAATCAAAGGTTACCGATATTTTATCACGAAACAGGTTCATATCCACTCCTATATCCAGTTTGCGGGCACGTTCCCAAACTACGGTTGGGTTGCCTAACGCGCCCTCGTAAATGGTAACATAGTTTTGTTGCGATTGGCCAAAATTATACCCGCCGCCGTTGTTATAAACCTGGTTGTAAACATACCGGTTACCGGGCGCGGCATCAGAGCCTACCAAACCGTAACTGGCGCGTAATTTAAACAGGCTGAACACAGGCAGTGCCTCAGAAAAGAAATCCTCTTTTATGATATTGTAACCAACACTAACCGCGGGGAATAAACCAAAGCGATGGTTGGCGGCAAAACGGTCGGTACCGTTATATGCCAGGTCAAAGTCTATCAGATATTTCTGTTTATAATCATACGATACTTTGCCCGACACCCCCCTGAACTTTTGCGGTACACCTACTAAATCTCCGGATAAAAGATTTTGGGCAAAGAGTGTATTTGACCGTTGATTAAACAGCACCAGGCCCGAAAAATGGTGGGTGTTGCTAAACGTACGGTCGTAATTAAGAAATAGCTGCAGGTTATAATTGTTAGTATTAATATCTGTATTACCTGTTAAGCCATAGTTTTGATAAACATACGTTCCGCCGGGACGAAGGGAGTATTGGTCCATAACAGGATTGTAATGATATGACGGAATCCCCTCGTTAAATATCTGCTTGGTATACTGCTCTACACTGGAGTAAGCAATACGACCCGACAATGATAACCCATCCGTAATGGCATCCAGCTTTTGTGTGGCCCCAAACAGGAAGTTAAAATCGGTTCTGCGCGAATGCTGGTATCCCCCGGTTGCCAACCGTGCGTTTAGTGTAGGCAGGTGGTCGGGGTTAAAGTTTGAATAAGCATAGCTATAGGAACCGTTAGGGTTTAAATAAGGCGATGTAAATGGCGTTTCTTTGGTAAAGTTGTAAACCTCGCCTACCGCGTTTTGATTGTAAGGCTGGTTAAGATCAGAAAAACGTGTTGTTACATCTAAACGCAGATCGAGGGTTTTATTTACCTTCAGATCAAGGTTTGAACGGAAGTTATATCTGCGGAAGTAATAGTTAGTATTCACCAAACTTTGCGGATCGGCAAAATCGCGTACCAAACCGTTTTGGTTTAATGCCCCGCCGGATATAAAGTATTTTAGCGCTTGTGTACCGCCCGAAATATCTAAATTAGTATTAGCCTGGTAACTTTGTTTTTTAAATATCTTATCGTACCAGTTTACATTCGGGTGGCCATATGGGTCGTCGTTATTTTTAAAATGAGCAAGATCTTCCGGTGTGAAGCTTTGCGGGAGGCCATCGTTCAATTGCGCTTCGTTTATCAGCAAAGCCGAATTGTAAGAATCCAAAAACTTTGGTGTTTTGGTTGGCTGCTGCACACCGCCCTCTACCCTTAAATTCACTTTTGGGGTACCGCTTTTACCACGCCGTGTAGTTACCACCAATACGCCGTTTGCTCCCTTTATACCATACACAGCGGTTGTAGAAGCATCTTTTAAGATAGAGATGCTTTCAATTTCGTTTACGTTTATTTGTTGTAACTGGTCGTAACTGTACTCAATATCATCTACAATAATAAGCGGTTGGTTACCTGCAGGGTTTAACGAGCTTATACCGCGGATAAAGAAGTCTGATGCATCTTTACCCGGCTGGCCCGATCCCTGCTGCGAGAAAAACCCGGGTAGCTTACCTGTCAGCGCGTTTTGCACGTTGGCTGTAGGCACGGTACGTATTTCGCCGGCAGATATAGAGCTTACCGCACCTGTATTGGTAATACGCTTACGTGTTCCGTACGCCACTACCGATACCTCGTCAAGGCCATTGGTACTTGTTTGCAAAATAATGTCAAGTGGTTTGTTGGCCTCTACCTTTAGTTCCCGGTTTATGTAGCCAATAAATCGCACTATAATGGTATTGGTTTGCCCTTTTAAGGTAAGCGTAAAACGGCCGTTCACATCGGTTATCGTGCCGTTGGTAGGTATACCTTTTTCTACAACCGATACCCCCGGCAACACCCCTGCTATATCGCGCACCTTGCCCGTAACTATTGTATTTTGCGCATACAAAGCCATCGGCAGCAACGTAAATATTATTTGAAAGAAAAGTATTATTTTTCTCATAACTGCTTAATTAATTTAGTTTAATTGATCGTTAGGGTAATTACCATCCGGGGTTTTGTTTCATATTCGGGTTTTTTTGCACCTCATCGTATGGTATAGGGTATAAATACATTTTTGGTGCATTAAACCTGGTTGTAAGCACATCAATAGGGTTATAGTTAAGCGTATTACCCACACGTACAATACTAACGCCTTCGCGGGGCTGGTTCATGGTGTTTTCAGCCAGCTTCCACCGGCGTATGTCCCAGTAACGGCTCTCTTCAAAAGCAAGTTCAATACGGCGTTCGTTTTGCACTATTGTACGCATTTCGTCTTTGGTCATACCAGCCTTTAAGCCATACAGGTTGTCGGCGCCTGCTGCAATGCCCGCGCGTTTGCGTATACTTATAACAGTGTTATAAACATCGGTAGTTGGCCCCGCAGATTCATTCAGGGCTTCGGCATAACCTAATAAAAGGTCGGCATAACGCATTATCAACCAATCGGTATTATGCGCACTGTATGAGTTGGTGTTCTCAAAGTTGCCCATGAACTTACGCATGTAGTAGCCCGTTTTAGTTTGCTGTAACGAACCGTTAGGTTTACTTTGCCCGCCTTCAAACGTTTGTATTTGTGTGTTTAGCCACTGCGCCCCATTATAAAGTATGGTATAAGTTAACCGTGGGTCGCGGTTGTTATATGGGTTATTAATATCGTATTGCGAAGCCGGGTCGTCTATAGGCAAACCATTTGCCATAGGAAAAGCATCCACCAGGCCCTGTGTGGGGCTGGTTTGGCCTTTACCGGTAGCAGCGGTAAAACCTATAGGGCCGTTGCTGGTTTCTACATTAGTGTTATTGCCGCCCTGGCGCATAAATAAAATTTCGGGATTGTTTTGAGTTAAAAACACATCCTTAAAATTTGGCAGCAGCGAGTAGGTACCTAAATCTATCACATCTTTTGCTGCGGTAGCAGCGGCTGTCCACCTGCCGGCATCATAACTGGTATAACCTGTTAAATTATTTGCCGGATCGATATTTCCGCCATTAAACAGCGGACTTGCCGCATACAAAAGCACCCTTGCTTTTAACGCCAGCGCCGATCCTTTGGTTGGGCGATGGCTATCCGCATTCGGGTCGCTTATAGGGTATACCAGCAACGAATCCTTGATAGCGTCGCATTCGCTGACGATGTACTTTATACACTCATCAAAAGAGTTACGCGGGAGCGATATATCGTCAGATATAGTATATACATGGTTGCCCATTAAAGGTACGCCGCCATAACGCTTTACCAGTTCAAAGTAAAACATAGCCCTTAAAAACCTGGCTTCACTTTTCCAAACATACTTCATCGAAAAACCGTTGTATTTGGCCAATACCGGTACCACATCAATATTATTCACAAACTCGTTAGCCTGGCGTATGCCGGCATAATAGGTGCCCCACAAATTTTCATCGGCGGGCAGCGTATAGGAGTTATAAGACCCCGTAGATAATATAGTAACAACGTTTGAAGGGCCGGATGCCGAAGAAATAGCGTCATCTGATGCGGCATCAAGGTAATCGCCGCCAACCCGGTTATGGCCGTTGCGCAAAACGGAGTATACACCGTAAAGGTAATGCTGCGCGTTTGTACCAGCCGAGTCCCGCGGGTCGAAAATGTGCGTGATATCCACCTTGTCTACGGGTGTCTGTTCGTATTTTTTGCAACCTGCTATTGCCAGTATAAGTGCTATGGCTGCTATAATTTTTTTGTGATTTTTCATGATCGTATTTTTTATAATGGCCAAAATTTAAAGTTTAACGGTTACACCAACATTTACTACCCGTTGTATGGGGTATGCACCGTTGCTAACTTCAGGATCGATACCTTTATAACCATAAAGGGTTACCAGGTTTTCGCCATTAGCAAATAACCTCATGCCCGATAACTTGAATTTATGTATCCACTGATAAGGTAGATTGTAGCCTATCTCCGCATTTTTTAACCTTAGATAATCGCCGGAGCGAACATACAGGGTTGAATTGGCTGTATTGTTGGCATTGCCAAGCGAAAGGCGGGGAAGCGTTGCCGTAGACGCGGTTTCGGGCGTCCACCTGCCGGTTAGGTTATCGTAGCCCTGGCCTGCGTAGGTAAGTCCTAAAAAGCCCACCCCTGCAAAGCTGTTTACCATGGCTTTATTAAACATAAACTCGTTGTTTTTAACGCCTTGTATGATCATGCTGAAGCTAAACCCTTTATAATTGAACCCTAACGACGTGCCGTAGAACAACAATGGTTTTTTGTTGGCAATTGCCGAAATGTCAAACTGATTAATCACACCGTCGTTATTCAGGTCCGCGTATTTTACGTCACCCGCTTGTGCGGTATAACCGGTAGTTGTGGCACTGTTTGCAGCCTCCTGGGCATCTTTAAAGAAACCTAACGCTGTGTAAGCGTAAACAGCACGTGTAGACTGGCCCGTGTGGCGCAGCCACGGGTACGGCGAAGGTGTTTCATCGCTGAATACATTTTTTGAGTATTGTAAAGAGGCGTTACCTGATATAAAGTAATTGAAATTGCCAATGTTGTTTTGATAGGTTAAGGTAAGCTCTTCTCCCTGGTTAAGCACTACTCCAATATTTTCTGCCGAATAAGGGGTACCCAATAACAGACTATTGCGTCCGCGTATCTGCAACAGGTCTTTATACCTGTCATGATAATAATCGGCGGTTATTTTGAAATGATCGTTGAACAGGGCGATGTCTGCGCCAATATCAATCTTATCAGCTTTTTCCCAACTGATGTAAGGGTTGGCTAACTGGTTTTGGAAAATACCCTGTACATCGCTGCGGCTTGTACCTGTGCTGTATTGGTAGCCATTAGGCGAACCGTAAGTTTGAATAAAGTTATAGTATCCAAAATTATCTACGTTGGCATTACCGGTGCGGCCATAGGTGGCGCGCCATTTCCATGAAGTTATAAAGTTTAGGTTATCCTTAATAAAATCTTCTTTAGCCATTTGCCAGCCTAAGCCACCGGCGTAAAATATACCAAACTGTTTGCCCGGAGGGTACCGGCTGTAGCCGCTGCGGTTTACAGCGCCTTCTATAAAGTATTTTCCGTCGTAGTTATAACCGGCTTTAAAAGCCTCGTTGGTGGTTGTGCTTGTTAAATCGAAATTAAGGTTAACCGAACGGGTATCATATAGCAACATACCTGTAACATTGTGCTTGCCAAATTGCCTGTCGTAATCCAGTGCCACCTGCGCAAATGCATAGCGGGCGCTTGATATGCTGGTAAAATTATTTACTTGCGCAACAGGGCTGCCCACCCCGGCGTAGGTGTCGTCGGGCTTTATTAAAAAGGTGTTGTTTTGCAACGACCTGTTAAGCAATCCCTGTGATGACAGCGCCAGGTTACCTTTAGCCTTAGCAGACAAGCCCTTGGTAACGCTGCTCATATCATAGGTAAGATCTAAATTGGCCAGTACATCGTTACTGTTTGTGCGCTGGTAACCAGAAAATTGCGATTGCGACAAAAGGTTATTGGTAAATGTGGTGGTACCGCCAAAAGAGCCATCCGGGTTGGTAGCCGGATAGGCGTTGTTTGGTGTGGAATATAAACCGCTAAGAATGTTGTTATAACCCGCACCTGGCTGCGTGCCCGACTGGATACGGCCAAACAACTGCAAATCGACAACAAATTTTTTAGTCACGTTAACTGTCAGGTCTGAGTTGATGATGTAACGGCTTAAGTTATTATTGGTATTGTACGGTACCGAAGATGCTGTTTTAAACATGCCATCCTGGTTAAGGTAGTTTAATGATACACTGTACCTTGCTATTGCCGAGCCACCATTTACATTAAGTTTATAACTGGTAATAGCCGAATTATCGCGCAGTAACATATTATACCAGTTCACATCAGGATGCCGCACCGGGTCGCTGTGGTCGCGGTAAGCGTTAAAATCGGCACTGCTGTAAATAGGTAGTTTGCCGTCATTCTGTAATGCCTCATTATACAGGTAAGCATACTGATAAGCAGGTAACGGTGTAGGCAAACCCAGCGGGGATTGTAAACCTGTTTGCGCCGTAAATGATATGCGCGGCGGGCCGGCCTGTGCACGCTTGGTAGTAATAAGCAGAACGCCCCTTGAACCGTTTATGCCTAATAATATATTAGAAAATCCGTCCTTTAAAACCGAAACCGATTCAATGCTTTCCGGGTCAAGCGAAGCTATCTCCCGTTGTACACCATCAATAATGGTTATCGGCACCTGGCCACGCAGGTATAGGTTAAACTCGGTATTATCATTAGCTGAGTAGTTGTTGTGCAACACTACGTTACCAATAAAATCGCCTTGAGTTTGCGGCGTAGTTTGGGGGGTTGCAAAGCCGCTATACTGTTGCGTATATAAACCCGAAAGCTGGCCCGGTAACGCATAAGTGTAAAGCGTTGCAGGTGTAGTTGTAAGCTGGTTGGTGTATACGGTTGATATAGCACCCAGGTATTTGTCTGCATCGGCTTTGCCGTACAGCACGTCGATTTTTGCAGGCGTTTTAATGTAGGTATCAATCAGCCTGACGGTTATTGCCCGGTTATCTTTTACGGTGGCCTGGCGTACATTATAATTAGGGTGTATAAATACCAGGGTTGTATTGTTAGCGGCACTGATTTCAAAACTGCCATTTTTATCAGTGCTCACCGTATCTGCTTTGCCCTTAACACTTACCTTAACCCCTTTTAAAGGATTACCGTATTCATCAAGCGCAACACCAACGGCCATGCCGGGGCGGGCATTAACTTTCGCGGTGGTATCCTGCTGCATAGCCCGGCCTGTTGTGCACAGCGCCAGCATCAGTATAACCAAAGCCGTAAAATATTTATTTAAGTAGCATTTAGCCATTGTATAAAGTTTAAATTGTTGGCAAAAATTAAAATATCGTTTTAGCAGGGGCAAGCATAGGTTATTGCATGTGCCACTGTTATATAAAAGCTTATTATTCGCACTTAAAGGTGTACACAAACGGTTCGAGTGTGTTACCGTAACCCACTTTAGTTGTTCCCGCTTTATTGGTTACGAAGTACTCCATCTTTGTAATGGTTTGCGCATCGGTTATATTAAAAAACGCCCTGGGCCAAAAAGTTACACGATACCTTTTGCTGGTTGCCGTTGTTTGCACCATCCGTGTTTTATCAGTCTGTTCGCACACCTGTATGGTTTTACCATCGTTGGTATACGCGGTTGCACATAAATACAATTCGTTCTCGCCGCTAAGCGGAGTTGCTACCACGGTACCATCAAAAGTTAGGGTAACAAAATCATTGTCCAGTGATTTAGGCGGATCTACAATGGTAAGCTGTGGGTTACAGAAATCTACTACATCGCCGGTACCCCCGGTTAGCTCAAAGCAAGGGGTTACCACTTCACTATAATAGGTGCCGTTACCATCACTGGTGAAGCCGTTGCCGCTATCGGTAATCACATAGCCCAGCTTTACAAGCGTGTTGTTATTATCGGCGCCAACTTTTATATTTATTGATATATCACCCGTAAAAGTGTTGCCGTTGTGAGTAAAAGATTTATCTGATTGATAGGCCACCCACTCCATATCATCAATAAGGTTACCGCCTATCCCAAAGGTTTTTTTCATGTATGCCGGCCAGGTTAAACCCCCGCCATTTTTAGGCAACGTAGCATCGGTAAGCAGCGTCATGGTGCCGCCGCCCAATGCAGGGCTGTTATAGGTTACTTTAGTGTTTTGAGCAGCTTTCCATCCTTTCGGCACCAAAAAGCCAAAAATCAGGTAGTCAGGGCCGCCGTCGCCTGCAGTAGGGATTGAAATATGTACCGTGATAGGCACAGTTGCCCCTACTGTTGCTGTGGCTGGTTGGTCTACTCCGGTAATTACTTCGCCGCAGCAAGCCAATACTATACCTAGTATTATGCATGTGCACGCCCGCCATAAAATTTTACCTTTTATATGTAAATATGATCTCATAATCTGTTTTTGTTTTGTGGCCTTAGTTAACCTTTTGCAGTACGTACACGTAAGAGTTGTTAGCGCAGCCCGGACTAAAAGTAAGGCTAAGCTGGCGTTTACCATTTACTATTGGATAGGTAAATGCTGTAGAAACCGGTGTGCCGCCAGCTGCTGTAAACGTTATTTTATACGGGTACTCCGGGTCGTCAAGCGCGAACATGCCATCCTGGTTAACGATAAAGGGCAACCTGTTGGTAAGTTTGTAACCGCTCCCGTCAAAGTTTATCCTAAACTGGCCAAAATCTACAAGGCCTGCTAAATCGGTGCCGTTACGGGTTGCTTTTATTACCTGCCAGCTTCCGCTTATATCTTTCAACGCTTCCTGCTTAGGCAGTACTTTTTCTGTTTTACATGCTGCGGCCATCAGCGTCACCAACAGCAATAACAGCATGCCTTTTATATTGTAAAACTTTTTCATTTAATAATTTTTCAATGTTAATATCCTGGGTTTTGGAACAGTTCAGGCGATTTAGCAACCTCGGTTTGAGGTAGTGGCCATAGGTACATTGCCGGGCGGAAATTGCGCTTACGTACATTAAAAATAGTATAGGTAGCGGCATTACCATTTCGATTGATCTCGAGCCCTTTTGTTTGAATATTATCGGTTTGTTCCGCGATCTTCCAGCGGCGCACATCCCAGAAACGGTGAGCTTCAAAAGCAAGTTCTATACGTCGCTCGTTTTGGATGGCCAAACGCATGCCTGCCTGGTCAAGGCCTGCCGGTAACTGATACGGCATTAAACCCGCCCTCTGCCTTATAGCCTCAACAGCAGCATACACTTGCGTTGTCGGCCCTTCATATTCGTTCGCCGCTTCGGCATAGTTAAGCAAAACCTCGGCATAACGCATTAAAGGGAGCACCCTTTCGGTATTATGCATAAAATCTTGTGATACCGCATTAGGCGAAAGCATTTTGTTGGTATAATAACCTGTCGATGTGCCTACATGCACGGCATCCGGGCCAGTAGATATTCCCTTATAATTACCCTGGAAAATATTAACCGGCGTGAAGCCAGGAACAAGCCTGTTTTGCAACAATGTTTGGTCGCGGATAACGGTAAAATCTAAACGCGGGTCGCGGCCTTTAAAAGGGTCCTGCGGATCATAACCTGATGTAAGATCGGTAATTGCCTTACCATTTGCCATCGGAAACGCATCAACCAGTCCCTGTAAGGGGAATGCTCCGTTTTTTCCTGTACGCGATGGCGGTTGAAACAGTTCTTCCAGATCGGAGTTATCTGAAGGGCGCATCAGCTCAAATATATATTCGGTATTATAGCGCTGGGTAAACAAATTTTGAAATCCTATACCCGGCTTGGAGTTATCTACATTTAATTGATATGCACCAAGGCCAATAACAGCTGCCGCCGCATCCCGCGCTATTCTCCACCTCTCCTTATCAAAACCCGGATATCCTAAAACCGCGTCGTTTTTTGTGCCTGTGAGCGATTGCCCGTTAAATAGCGGACTTGCTGCATATAACAGCACCCTGGCTTTAAGCGCAAGGCAAGCGCCTTTTGAAGCCCTGCCATAATTTAAACCTGTTTGCGTATTTGGCAGGTCAGTTGCGGCAGCATCACACTCGGCCACAATATAGTTCACACACTCTTCGTAAGTGTTGCGGCCTGCGGGGATTTTATCCGTGTAGGTATAAATACTATCGCCCAGTAAATGTATACCGCCATAATGTTTAAGCAAAATAGCATAATACCAGGCGCGTAAAAACCGGGCTTCGGCTTTCATTTGCGCCTTCGCAAAAGCATTAATAGGCACATTGGGCAGGTTTTTCAGCAACTGATTAACTGACCTGATATTGGTATATGATATCCTGTAGGCGTCATCGGTAACCACAGCGGCATTAATTGTACCTGTTTCCCACGCCAGCGCAGTAGACCCGCCAGAGTTGTAAACTTCCGCCTCGTCCGACGACGCGTCTAAGCCTCCATTGGGTGTTTGATTAAAGGGAGAAGGCCCATAAGTGAACCGCTTTGCCGAAGCGCTAAACCCAACATTTTCGTAGATACCGGCTAAAAAGCGCACTGTATTGGCACTATCTTTAAACACGGTTTCTTCTGTTAAGTTAGATGTGGTAGTTTGCCCCAGGAAACCGTCCTTTTTACACGATGCAAAAAGAAACAGCGCCAAAAAAAGGGAATAAGCAACCAGCTTAAAGTAAATTTTTCTCATATTTTAGAATTATAATAATAAAGCTATTAATTCCGGGTATTTTGTATGCTGAAGTATAAAAAATCGTTTTAGCAAGCTGTACAGGATTGCACGATATAGGTACTTCTTAAATTAAATAATTGGTTTATAATTATGTGCTAATATATATTGTAAAAACGATTTAGCAAAGTTTTTTTAACAATTTTTTACTTTTAATAATTTGAGATTTAGCAACAGCTATATTTAGCATTTTAATAAGTTTTACAGGTAAAACAATAAATGTTTTCAAAAGATAGTAGCGGTTTTACCTTTTATTATTAAAATACCTGCTAAAAAATAGCGCCTGGTAGTTTACAGCGTTGGCCCAATACTCCCATGAGTGCCCTCCCGGCCGTACGGTATAGTCGTGCGGTATTTTTCGTTCCAAAAGTTTTTCGTGCAACTCCTGGTTGCCGTTATACATACCATCGTCGTATCCGCAATCAAAGGTCAAGGCCAGCGAATTAGGTTTTAATAAATAAATCAAACTAACCACACAATGTTGTTCCCATACATCGGGGTGCTCGCTATATTTCCCTAACACCTGCTCTATGCCATAGCTATCAGCAAACTGGCGTATATCTACTACCCCACTCATACTGCCTGCTGCCCCAAATATATCCTGATGCTTAAATGCCAAAAAAAACGCACCATGGCCCCCCATACTTAAACCGGTAATAGCCCTGCCCTTACGATTAGTTATGGTGGCATAGTGTTTATCAATATAGCTTACCAACTCATTGGTTATGTAGGTTTCATACATCCATTCCTTATTCATAGGGCTATCAAAATACCACCCTGCAAAGTTGCCGTCGGGGCATACTATCAGCATATGATAGTTATCGGCCAGTTGTGAAATTGCGGGCACCTTTTTTATCCAATCGCTGTAGTTGCCGCTAAAGCCATGCAGCAGGTACAAAACAGGATATTTTTTTTCTGCCGAATAATCTGCCGGCTTTATAACTACTGCTTTCAGGTCCTTATTCATGGCGGCACTGTGGGTAAGCGCCGTATCAATTGTTGCTGCATTTGCTTTAAGCACAAGCGTTGTTGCACAAAGTAGCAATAGCCCAATGGTTCTTTTGGTATTCATATAATAAGGTGGTATTATTTGGTAGCGATGATTTGTATGTGATGGGTTGTAGGTTTATTAATAGCGTATATCTGATTGATCAATACATCTATTTCTTTTTGCCAGGCATCGCGCACGCTTTTATAACGGGCACGCGAGTAGTTATCTTTATTGCCATTCACAAAAATATTTTTCACAGCTGCTTTTTTAACGCTATCCATAGCGGCATTGCTGTCGTTATACAGCATACCTTTATCTTTCAAAAAATCATACTCCATCCACATGTAATTACGCAGGCGGCGTTCAATATCCCAGCGCTCTTCATTCAACTCGCGTATTTGTATAGCTTGCTGATACTGTGGCGTGGTAGTAATTTCTGCAAGATTAACCCCTTTGTCAAATGCTGATGCTTCCCATGTACCCATTTTTTCGCCATCAATCAAGAGGTCGTAGCTGCCTTTTTTAAGGTTTTTAACGGTTAATACTTCCTGGTTAAACTCATCGTTAAATGGAACCACCTTTAATGCATCCGACTGCTTCATATGATTGCCCCATCCGCGTGAAATGGTATCGAGCGGGTATGGCAACGACTTGGCTAAATAACTAAATGATAAAGATTTAGCGGTGGATGATAAATTTAATACCGAGCAATTCACAGCTTTTACTAATTTTTTACCGGCGGCGTTAATGCTTACATCTGCTACCGGCAGGTTATTTAACCCCTGCGCTTTCAAAAACAGATAGGCCATCACCAAATGCCCGTCGTTATCGGGATGTATACGGTCGTTTGGCGTTAAGCTAAAAGCACTGTCGGTGAGCTGCATATGTTTATTAATAGCATCCATCGGGTGATAAAAGTCTACAAAGCCCCAGTGATTATCCTTCGCCGACTGTTTTTGGTAATTTATCACTTTTTCAAGCGCTTCGCTTTTGTGCGGATAGATATTTTTTGTAGTGAATTTGGTTGTTTCATCATATGGCGAACTGCCTATAAGTATAGTACGGATATCCGGGTGCTTTTTTAGTTTATCTACAACGGTTGCGTATGTTGCAAAACTACCTTGCAATCGTTTATCAATAAAATCCTGCGCATCTTTTTGGTACCACTCAAAATACCCAGTATCATTCATTCCCCAGGTTAAGGTTAACACGGTTGGCTTTTTAGCAAGCACATCGGCATCAAAACGCGTGGCTATTTGCCCAATAACATCACCGCCTATACCTGCATTATAGCAGGTGATACGCCTGTCGGGAAAATGCGTCATGTAATAAAGCCATATATACGAATGGTAATGGCCGCCATCGGTTATGCTGTTACCTACAAAAACTACCCTGTCGCCGGTTTTAAACGGCGCCACGTGTTGGGCCCTGGCACCCGCACACAAACTTATAGCAATGAGTAATGAATAGAGTTTCTTCATATCTTTTAATTTATTCCCCAATTTTTGTTAGGCTGGGCGCCCATAGTAAGTTCCAGCATCCCGCCGGCTGCTATATCGTTATAGTCGAGGTAACATTTATTGTATTTGCGGCCGTTTAACTTGGCGCTTTGTATATAAATATTAACAGGCGAATTGTTTTTAGCTACTATAGTGAAGGCTTTGCCTTTTGCATACCTCGGGTCGAGTTTTAAGGTTACTTTGTCAAATACCGGGCTGGTTATTTCCTGGCGGGTATCACCGGGGCAAACCGGATGTAAGCCCGTAGCAGCCAATACATACCATGCAGACATTTGGCCAACGTCCTCGTTTCCAACAAGGCCTTCTACTGAGTTTTTATAAGCCCGCCGGCAAATCTCACGCGTCCACTTTTGCGTGAGCCATGGCTGCCCTAAGCGGTTATACAGAAACGGCACGTGGTGCACCGGCTCGTTGGCGTGGTTATAATAATCGTTCCACATCATATTTTCCGGTGTTTTTGCAAAAAGATTATCAAGGTCGGCAAGTACTTTCTGTTTACCGCCCATCAACTGCACCATGCCACCCACGTCATGCGGTACAAACCACCCCTGTTGGTAAGGATTGGTCTCAAAAGTGCCGTACCACTGCGTCATTCTGCCCGAATCAGGCCATGCCACCCAGTTGCCATTATCATCTTTAGGGCGAAACCATCCCTTATCGTTGTCATAAATATTTTTGTACGACATGCTGCGGGCTGCGTACTTATGCTCATCCGCCGGGTGGTTCAACCAGCGTGCCAATTGCGCTACGCACCATTCGTTGTAAGCATACTCCAGTGTTTGGGCAATACCTATCGAGCCGGGGGCATAACCTTTATCGCCGTTACCAAACTTCTCTACCGACCCTACCGATAACGCATAGGCCTTGTTTATATCGTAGTTCCGGATGCCCTTGGCGTAAGCATCTGCCAAAACAGACGTCATGGGATTGCCCAGCATACAGCCTGTATAAGCGTTTAACAGTTCCCAGCGCTCAAAATAGTCTTTATTCTTTTGGCCGGCCAGCGTTACCATAGAGTTCACCAGGTCGTTAACCAGCGAGGGGTTAATAATTGTTTGCAAAGGCATCTGGCTGCGAAAAACATCCCATCCGCTAAAAATAGTGCGCTTTTTAAACCCCTCGTTTTGATGTGCAGCACCATCGCCGCCGGGGTACCTACCGTCAACATCGCTGATGATGCGCGGATCTATCATGGTATGATAAAGCGCAGTATAAAAAACTTTTTTTTGATCGGCGGTACCCCCCTGAATATTTATTTTAGATAAAGCCTTATTCCAAAGGGCAACCGCACGCTGAAGGGCGGCATCAAAATCCCAATCCTTTATTTCGGTTAGCAGGTTGTTTTTCGCCCCGCCTATGCTAACAAAAGAAATGCCCGCTTTCATCAGCACCTGCTCATTGGTGTTAGTGGCAAATTCGGTGTAAAAACCCAGGTGTTTACCCTGTTTTTCCCTCACCCCTTTTAAGATAGTCGCATTCGATATCCGCTCCTGGTATTTAGCACTTTCTACTTCTTCGCGTTTGCGCACCCAGCCGTCAGGAATATCAGCACTCCATACACCAAAGTTTTTTAACGGTTTACTAAATTTTGCATAAAAATAAACTGTATAATCAGCATGTCCATCGCCATTGCCCCAACCGCCGCCATCCGGCGTGCACTTCATCCAGCCCTCGATAGTGTAGTTATCAACTACTTTTACATATTGCAGCGTTGACGTGCCACCCACCCTGCGGGCGAGATCTATTTGTATACGCGATAATTTGTTTTGCGGAAAGGTAAAGCGCAGTATGCCACTGTGCGGAGCCGCGGTCATCTCAGCCTTTATATTATAGTCGGTTAATAAAGTGCTGTAATATCCTGCGGATACTTTTTCGCTTTGCTTGGAATAAAGCGAACGATAGCCGCCCCGGGGCTGCGCTATAGTACCGGCTTTTGTTTTTAGCTTACCTGTAGTTGGCATCACTAAAAAATTGCCAAGATCGCCATACCAGCCTATGCCGCTCATTTGCGTAAAGGCAAAACCCTCTATGCTGGTTTGTTCATAACTATAACCCGAACCGTTATCACCGCCGGTAATAGTGTTTGGACTTACCTGCACCATGCCATAAGGCGTTGTTGCGCCCGGAAATGTTTTACCGAGCCCATGATAAACACCTGCATCGGCAGTACTTGTGCTTGCACCAATAAATGGGTTAACATACGAAGCCGGGGCTTGCGCGTGCAACGTTTGCGCTGTAACAAAACAAACACAGGCAACGGCAGCAACACGTTTTTTGAAACGATATAACATTGTTATGAGCAATAATTACTTTGCCGGTTATCAGTGCGTATAAACATTACTGAAGTTATAGTTTACCTTAAATCCGGGCGGCGATTTTTATTAATTGGTATTAACGGCCAAATTATATAAGAAAAAACGATTTAGCAAATTTTAAGAAAAATATTTTAAATCCCTTTTGCATTAACCAGCCTGATTGTACGGATACCGAATTTTGGCATGGAAACGTTGGTTACCAACAACCCGTTTTTTAGTTTTGCTGATGGAAGCCTTTCTTTAAACCTGCCGTCCAACTCACATAAACTAACTTTAGCGGCAGTACAGTTAAATATAACTTTGCTTTTAACATTACCTGCGCCGGTGTTAAATAGGCGTACCAGCATATCGTTGCCTTCAAAAGTAACCGAAGATATCTCGTAGCCTTCTGGTACGCTGATGAGCGATTTGCCCTGTAGCTGCCGCGCTGTAGCTGCCATTACTATAAGCGGTTCGTTCCAGTTGTCGCTTAATTGTTGAATGTGCGCCTTATCCCATTTGCCGGCGTGTGGCACAAGCGCATAGTTTATAGTAGTAGGCGCGGTTATTTTATGATCGCGCCCCCATAAGCCCAGTCCCGAATATTGAATATCCAGCCCTAACGGAAATTGCTGCCCATGAGTATAATTGGTTGTATGATCTGTAAAAAGTGCCACGCCGTACCGGTTATCCTTATCGGTTACATCTACCCAGTTTAACAGTACGTTGTTTTTGATACTGTCCCAACGCGTAAAAAATGTATCGGTTAATTTACTTTCGGTAACATCAAACGGGGCGTTTTTGTAAACCCGTTGCTGAGTAAGGTTAAGCGGAAAGTAAGCCAATAATTTTTCCCTGTCATTATAAAAAGCTTTCCGGGGTTCACTAAGTTTATAGGTGTTTGGCGGGGTAGCACTGCCTATGCCGGGGTTGCCATTCCAGTTTATAGTTAACTGCAGGCCGATGAGCGGCTGCCCTTGCGCCACTGTCAGGGTTTGCGTATAATCGCTGCCGTTTATAGTGCCCTTTATAGCAAGCTTAATTTGCAGCGGGCCTTTCTCTAACACCTCAATGGCCGCGGAGTTATCAGCGGTGGATTTAAAGCCACCATCGTTATAAAAATTGCCGCGTAATTCGTTAAAGCCACGGGCATCCTTTTGGTCGACGAATTGTTTATTGTTTAAAGTTTTGGCAATGATACTTTTAATAATACCACCGTGTGCCGCGTCAATAATTATTTTGTACAGGTCTGTTTCTAACAAATAGGTCCCGTTTGCCAAAACCGCTATTGTAGCACCTTTTATTACACCAGCCTCATTCGTTTTTATCTGATAACCGGCGTATCCCATTGATGGTACCTGAGCCCTGAAAAGGACATGTGTTTTATCAGAGGTTAGTTGTGCGGGGACCGGTACACCTTTATTATTTAAAACCACAAAATGACCCATATCAACACCTGTCGGCGCCTTTACGCTCACAATTTCTTCACGGTCGCTTCCTGTGGTATTGTAAACGCTTATATAATTGCCGGTACCGGCAGTATTATTTAAGCTGTTTTGCGACGCGCTAATAATGCTATCGCAAATTAAATTAGTGTTTGTTGTCCACCGGCTTACTTTATCTGCCCAGGTATCACCTTTTTTACCATTGTAAGGTACTATCCAGCAATCGTGATGCTGTGATAAAAGCAGCGTTCGCCACGCCGAATCCAATTGAGCCCCTGGCCATTTGATGCCCGAATAAATTTTGGCCATGGCGGCCATTTTTTCGGCCATTACCAGCTTATTTTCTGACACACGTACCTTCTGTGCTATCCGCTGCATAACCTGCGAACCCCAAACCAGGCTCACCAGCATATCTTCCTGCGATACTTTCCAGTTTTGTCGGGCATCATTTTTTGCTATGTTGCCAAAATAATTACGCCAGGTGGTGTAAACGCTCTTTATACCATTTTTTGCCCCGGTACCTATAAACGGGCCGTTTTTCCAACCCGCGTCCTGTAAGGTCATGCCCACCGGGTGTGGCATACCCGCAGCAAAAGCAGCATTGATGTAGCCGCGGGAATTATTCCACGCTATAGTTTGCCAGGCAGAATTTGGGGCTAATTTTTCCCCCTCGTATCGCGGTGAAGTTGTAATGGCCGTGCCATCGGGGCCAATCCAGTTAACCAGTTCGCCGGGATGGCTGCGGGTATATCCGCCCCAGCAAGTATTGGGGTTTTTAAGCGATGCATACTTATAGCCAAATGATTTGAGTATTTGGGGCAGCGCGCTCGTAAAACACGGTTCTTCGGAAGAATAGCTTGTAAAAACAGCTTCGGGGAAGTGCGCCCGGACCATTTTCATTCCATAACTGAATTGCCGGATAATGCTTTCGCCGGAGATATTATAGTTATAACTCTGTGCGTATTGCGGGTTTACATACTCTATACGACCGTTTAACGACTGATCTGCAAACAACGCCTTAAAATCGGCATATGCGGCAGGGTCTACGTTCATTGCCCTATCCCAGGTTTCGGGTTCCAACTCCAAATTTATCTTCCACGTGGGATTTTTCTTAAGCATGTCTACCATAAAGCGGGTGTTCCAATCCGGGTAATGGCCCCAGATACCGCCGTGATAACCATCAATATAATAGGCAGTTTGGGCAGACGCATACCCGCCGAAAGCAACAGTAAACAGTAAGGCGGTAAAAAGCCTTTTGTATAATTTGAACTTCATCAGCATCAGTTAACTAAAGTGATATCGAAACGGTGCGGAACAGGTTTATTAATGGTGTAAAGCTGATCGGTTAACAGGTCGATTTCCTTTTGCCAGGCATCACGTACAGCTTTAAAGCGGGCCTTTTGATAGGTGGGGAAAGTTGCCGCAACGAAGAAATCTTTCTTACCATACTTTTGCAAAGAATCCACCGTAGCATCGCCATCATTAAACAACAAACCTTTTGGCTTAAGTATGGAGTAATGGATCCAGTAATATTCGCGCAGGCGGCGTTCTATTGCCCAGCGTTCTTCATTTAAATGCATTACTGCCAAGGCCTGCTGATACTGAGGCGTTGTAGTAATTGCTGCCAGGTTTATACCATGCGCGAATTGCTGCGCGCTATAGGTACCAATTACTTTTCCATCTATCTTTAATAATAGTTGCTTTGCCTTTAAGCCTTTTACCTGCAACAGTTCCTGATTAAATTCCTCGTTAAACGGAATCAGCTTTAAGCTGGCCGCCTGCGCCTTTTGCGGACGGCCAAAACCACTTGGGATAGTATCCATTGGATATGGCAGCGATTTAGCGAGGTAAGTAAAACTAATTTTATTGGCTGATATAACCGGGTTGGTGATGGTGCAATTCCCGGCCAGGTCTATCTTCTTACTTTGGGCGTTTATCGCAATATCCGCGATTTTCTTTCCGGCGAGGCCTTGCGCTTTAAGAAAAATCCAGGCCATTATCATTTGCGCATCATTTGTAGGGTGTATGCGGTCGCTGCCCTCAAGGGTAAAAACCGAGTCGCGTTGCTGTTCACGCAGGTTAATGGCTGTCATGGGTACGCCAAAATCTACATATCCCCAGCCGTTGGCTTGGGCAACCCGTTGCTGTTCGGCTGCGATCTGCCGCATAGCGGCATTTTTATTAACCAGTTTTATAAATTTATTTTTCGAACTTTCATCATATGGCGACGAGCCGATCATAACCATCCTCACACCCGGATGCTGCTTTAGCTTTTCTGCTATCAATTTAAAACTTTTTACCGAAACTGCTACTTTCTCACCATATACAGCATCTGCCTCGTCGGCTTTTAAACGCTGGTAACCGGTATCATTCATGCCGAAGGTGAGTGTAACCACTGTAGGTTTTTTGGAAAACACGTCGGTATCCAGCCTTTCATACATCTGTTGGGCGATGTCGCCTCCAATGCCCGCGTTAAAAATTTTGATACGGTTATTCGGAAAATGCGTTAAATAATATAGCCATATATAGGAATGATAATGTCCCCCATCTGTAATGCTGTTTCCTGTAAACACCACCCTATCGCCCGGTTTAAAGGGCCGAATGTTCTGTGCATGAAGATGCGTTGTTAAAAGCAGTATAAATAAAAAAGCAAGTAACCTTAGTTTCATGCGCCAAAGTTATAAAAAGCTAAATTGATTTAGCAAAAAATCAATTTATTTTTCATGTAAGGCAACACCCCCGAACATTTTTTGAAAAGCACCGATATGTTAAGGATTTTTTTGATGAGCACGCAAGATGTGAGAAACGCACCACTTTTATCAATGATGTAAGAAGGAATTTATAACTTGCCGAAACAGCCAAATCGTTGCTAGGGCCATGGTCTGAAGGGAAAAAGATCAGTGATAATTCACGCGGCGGGCAGCCATCATTTGTATCAACTATAAAACTTGGTTCTGGAAATGTTTACCTTTTTGGCAGCGACCTGTGGAACAACGCCGCCAAAAACGAAGCCCTGGCAAACTATTACTGGGCCCCGCTTACCTTTAATGCCGATGGCTCCATCATTCCGCTTACCTGCGACCAGCCTTTTAAAGTTACGGGTAGCAAAGTGGTAACAATACCTGCTATGGACAGCAAAAAAAGCAGTGTTAAAGGCGTAGCTGACATAGCCCGGGACACAAAACGATCGCAAACTTTTTTTGCAGAACGAAGCGGTGTTTTAAAAACGATTTACTTACCTGCATATAAAACCGGCACCCCTGATGCAGACCTGCAAGTAGATGTTTACCGTGCCGGTGCGCAAGGCAACCCGGTGGGCAAAGCACTGGTAAGTAAAGCTATTCCGGCAAATGCAATAGGCTGGTCGGTTAAGCGGCAGGTTATTCATCCGGCTGTTAATGTAACAAAGGGTACGGCTTATTGCATCGTGCTGTCTTCGGCCACAAACACAGGCAGCTATGGGTTTACTTATGATAATGGTGGGCATCAAAACCATCAAATGTTGTTCGGTAAACTACAAGCGGGTTCTCTGTTACCCGAAAATGGTAAACAATTAAATTTCAGCCCCATCGTTACCCCAATATTAGCTATGGGCAAATAATTTGCTTTTTGATATTTTATTTGTACTATTTGATTTAGCCTTATTTACGGGGAATTATGCACTTGATGGGAAACTTCAATTTTATTTTTAAGCAAGATGCGGTTGAACCGCCTGCGATTTAAGGTTCGACAGCTACTTTTATTTTTCAAAAATGTTTAAAGAAAAAACCGGCATCCCTCCTACAGATTATCGTAAAAGGGCATTAGGGTTATTATAGCGTCTAAAAGCCAAAACTACTGGTATATTTACCTTGTTGATGAAAAATTACTTAAAAATATTAAGGATAGACGAATATTCTATAACGCCGTATTACGCGCAGATATATAATTCCATTTTGCGGGCTATTGAAGAAAAGGTGATCGATAAAGATGATATCCTGCCTTCCATAAACGACTTGAGCATAGCGCTTGATATTTCAAGAAACACCATTACCCGTGCTTATAATGATCTTAAAAAGATCGGCGTTATCAGTTCTATTCCTGGTAAGGGCTATTTTATATCCAATACACGCGTAGATCAGTCGGTTAAGGTACTGCTGTTGTTCAATAAGCTAAGCAGTCACAAAAAATTACTGTATGATGCCTTCGCCGAAGCGCTCGCCCAAAAAGCATCTATCGATTTTTATATTTATAACAGCAATTTTAATTTCTTTAAAAAGCTTTTGCTTGAAAAAGTAGATAAATACGATAAGGTGGTTATTGTGCCGCATTTCAGGGACAAAGCCGATAATGCATTTGAAGTAATAAACGAGGTACCGAAGAATAAACTGATTTTGCTGGGAAAACTGGTAGATGGCGTTACTGGCGAATTTGGAGCGGTTTACGAAGATTTTGAGAATGATATTTTTAACGCCCTTACCGATCTGATCGAAAAAATCCGCCAGTACACCACGTTAACAATCATATTTCCTAAGCAAAGCTATTTCTCTACCGATATATTGATCGGCTTTCTTAACTTTTGCAAAACCTACAACTGCTACTACGATATCATATCCGACCTGAAAACCGAGACCATAGTTAAAAACACCCTGTACATTACACTCACAGAAGACGACCTGGTACAACTGATAGATAATACACTTAGCCTTGGGTACACAGTTGGGGAGGACGTGGGCATCATTTCGTATAATGAAACGGCGTTAAAAAGACTGATGCTAAATGGCATCACTACCATATCAACCGATTTTAGATATATGGGAGAAAAAGCTGCCGGGTTGGTGTTGGATAACTCGACACAACATTTAAAAGTGCCGTTTAATACAGTTATCAGGAATTCGCTGTAACGATAACATCGCTTCGTACTCGCCAGGCTCCAATCAGTGACAATTGCTCGGCGGGTGTTCACAGTACGTTAACCTTATTTTTGATTTACAACCTCAATACGCACCGGCCCTAATAAACCCGACGATTCTAACTTATCCGTTGGATGAAACCGTTGATTACTCAACCATGTTTTTCGCGCTGATGCGGGTAGTTTACTATCACCTATCAAACGGTTTACCCACGTATTTACCACTTTAATCTCCAGCTTATTTTCGCCGGACTTTACGGCGGCAGTTACATCAACTTTGTAGGGAGCTGTCCAGGCGCCGCCAACGGTAAGGCCGTTTACCTTTACTTTGGCGATCGCCTTTGCCACTCCCAGGTTTAAAAATACCTTTTGGCCTTTTTTTATAGCAGTTAATGTAAATGTATTATTATAAAATGCCGTACCCGAATAATATCGGATGCTATCATTAGGGTGAACCGACCAATCACTCAGCGTATTGAATATAACGGGGTTGACCGGGCCGCGCATTTTACTGTCGAACTTTACCGTCCATGGTTTATTGATGGCTTTTATTTGCACAGGTACAGGGTAATTTGGTGTGGTCGAGACTGAAGTTTGCGCATCCTGCCTGAAAATAATAAAGGCGCTTTCCGACGGGGCAAGTTCAAGCGGCACGGTAGTAACACCGGCTGTTTGTGTGTACTCCGGCAATTCACGTACGCTTCCGCTAACGGCATCCCATAGCTCGGGGCGTTTACCGGTGACGCGGAACTGCGGCGCTATTTTAACCGTTTTGTTTTCCTGGTTAGATATGAAATAGATCGAGCCATCAACTACTTTACGGTGGATAAACAACGTGGAATTATTTTCCGTGATCCTGGCATCCGGAATAACTTTGATCAGGTCCAGCGCTTCCTGCAGCTGCATATTACTGATCACCATCCCCTTGCCTACCTTGTTTGTTTTGATAGATGTGCCGTTAATATTGCCCCATAATTCGTTAGCCAGTTTGCTAAGCTGCGCATCAGCCGCCGGATAATTCTGCAAACTTGGCGAGGTTACAGGCTTAGGGCCCAAAACAACTGCGCCTTGCTGCACCAGTTCTTTTATTTTTAAAAGCAATTCCGGGCGCATGGTGGTTAACTGCGGCAATACCAGGATGCTATATTGCATACCGTCCGGCAAAACCAATTTACCGTTTTTTACACTTAACCTGGTTTTTATTACCTCACCGTTAATATAATCAAACGAATACCCCTGTGGTAGTTCAGGATCTTGAGTACCGGTCATCTTTGGCGCGTCCTCGCTTATAAAGTAGGCTACATCTGCAACATATTTACCTTGCTGCAGCATCATGTTACAACGCTTGATATATTTCAGGAAGATATCCATATCATAAAACCAGGTGTTTAACCGGTTAAATTCAGTACCAAAAAACGCGCTGATGCCGGGTGCTTTATCTTGATAAGGCTGGCTGATGTATACGTGCATTAGCGTATTATTAATTCCTTCTGTAAAAAAGCGATCTGCGCGTTGCTTCAGCAATGCGGGATAACGTGCATACGGGCCGCCGGCGCATGTAAATGACTCGGCCGAAACCTTTGTTTTCCCGTAAATATGCGCTGCGGATGAGGCCGCTCGGTTCTCAATATCGCCCAGCATGCCTTCGTTCCAAAATTCACCACCTATCTCATCCGACTGCCCGCCATACTGCAAAAACTCGCCCGGGAAACCCCAGTGCCCGTAATTTTCCAGCCAGGTAGTAAGCCCATGCTGATGGCTGATATCGCGCAGGCCGCCAACATAATCATAAGCTACCCTATCGGCAACAAAACGGCGTAAGTCCCAAAGGAAACGGTCTGATTGATCCTCACTGCCCACTACTTTTCCCTGTAAAACCGGAATATACGGCGTTGGGTTATAACCGTAAATGCTTTCAAACTTTTGTATCATGCCGTCTGTCCAGTTTTGGCCACCGGTTTCGTAGCTGTCTGCAACCGTCACCTTCCAGGTTCTGCGGTCGGCAGCGGGGATGCGTTTAATAATTTCTCCTAAATAAGCATCAAAATGCGCGGCAATATGCTCTTTGCTCATTTTATCGGTTTCCAGGCCGGTGCCCTGGGCCGAGGCTGGCCCATTGGTCACATTAGTTGGTGTCATCCCGGTACGTTCAATGATCCAGTTTCCGGCCGGCACTTGCCATGCTAGTGTGCCATCGGCCGTCATGTATCTTGATATATCAATCACCTTTGCAGGGTCTATTATGTATTTGCTGTCGTCAATAACAGGCTGCGCCGCCCATTGGTAAGCATTCCAGTACGGAAACGGTGTTTGCCACATCTTGGCAAGCGTTTTTTCTACATAATTTTCCAACACCGGGGTTGATGACAACTTTATTTCTGCGATACCGCCATTATCGGTCTTTGTAAACAGTAACCGAAAATTATTAGATGTGGTAGCAGGAATAGAGATTGCAGCCGGCCCGTAAGGGTCAAAGCCAACGTTAGTAGCGTCGTTACTGCAGTCTATCATAAAATGCTTTATGGTTATGTAGGCGCCATTGTTTTTAACTTGTATATCCCCTTCCAGCGTCATACGCCTGCGGGCGGGGACAATAACCAGGCTGCGTGCGGTATATACCTTTTTAATGGTGATATCTATTGTATAACGCTTATTCGCTTCAAAATCTACCGCTGTGGAGTCGGTATGATCTGTGATCTTAGCAAGATTGTTAATAAAGGGTGCTGAACTTAAAACGGGTTTCAGATCTCTGATATCTGTTCCATAGTTTGCGTTAACTGGATAAGCCAGCACCTTAACATCCTGGAAATTCTTCTGCGGCTTTACCAGTTTGGTATTAAATTTATAAGGCCCCTTTACCGCTATTTGAGATGATGTTAAATAGCGCATTGCCTGCTCCGGCTTAACCCATGGCCCGCCGGATTGGCTCCAACCCGGGCTGTTAAATATCCCTATCTCAATATTTAGCTCGGTAGCCCTTTTTAGCGCGGCATGTAAAATATCCCACCACTCATTGGTAAATATTTTCACTTTGCCGGGGGGCACGTCGTCTTGCCATATATTACCTATAAAAGCACGGTTAATGCCCACTTTCTTCATCGATTCCAGATCGTGGATCACACCTTCTTGAGATATATTATCCGATATCCAGTACCAATAAACACTGGTTTGGATAGAATCAGGAGCGGTTATAAAGCCCGTTTCAAGTTGGGCCATCGGCTTAATTTTATTTACCTGTACTATTTGCTTTTTTGTGCTGCAGGCGTATAAAAATAAACTGGCAAGCGATATGTAAACAAACGCAGGGCGTAGCTTTTTAATAATAAACATTCGTGGTTCAGTTGGTTAATCGGCTTAAAGGTTAAGCGTTTTCGAAAGTATCTTAAATTATCAATTTAACTATACCCAGCTATACCATCACTGATTACGGCCGTTTAAAATTCCGGAAGGTAACAGATAGGGATGGTTAAACAAACTGTTACCTTTATTATTGCCTTAACCATTTATAATAAACCCAAATCCTAAATTATGCAAGCAATCTTTGGTGTCATCTTTCACTTTATCGGTGGCTTTGCCTCCGGTAGCTTTTACATTCCCTATAAAAAAGTAAAGGGCTGGGCCTGGGAAAGTTTCTGGATAGTAGGCGGCATCTTTTCCTGGCTTATCATCCCTCCGCTGGCTGCCTGGTTAACCATACCAAACTTTATGGATATTATCAGCCAAACTAACGGCCAGATATTGTTGCTTACCTATTTTTTTGGTTTGCTTTGGGGTATAGGCGGCTTAACCTACGGACTTGGCGTACGGTACCTTGGGGTATCATTAGGCAGCACCATTATATTGGGCCTATGTGCAGTGTTTGGCTCCATCATACCTTCGGTTTATTATAACTTTTTCCCTAAAGAAGGTAAAGACAGTTTTAGCATGATGCTGCACAGCCAATGGGGTCAAATGGTTTTGCTGGGTATCGTTATCTGTGCAATTGGTATTATCATCTGCGGTAAAGCAGGTACATTAAAAGAAAACGAGTTAGCCAAAAACCAAACGGTAGCCGAAGAAAATAAAGAGTACCGCTTTGGCCTTGGTATTTTTGTAGCCATTGTGTCGGGGGTGCTGAGCGCCTGTTTTAATTTCGGTATCGAGGCGGGCAAATCAATGGCCGATGCGGCTAATGTGGCCTGGAAGGCATTGCACCCTAACGCAGGTAATTTTCTGTTTCAAAACAATGTTATTTATATAGTGATATTATGGGGCGGCCTTACTACCAACTTTATCTGGTGTATGATTCTGAATGCGAGGAATAAGACTTTCAGTAATTATACCGACGGGCAAAAACCGCTATTAAAGAACTACATCTTTTCGGCTCTTGCAGGCACCACCTGGTTCCTGCAGTTCTTTTTTTACGGCATGGGCGAAAGTAAGTTGGGCAATGGTGCAAGCTCGTGGATCCTGCACATGGCATTCATCATCCTGATAGCAAATGCCTGGGGCTTATTATTAAAGGAATGGAAAGGGGTTAGTAAAAAAGCAATATACACCGTTATAGCCGGCATCGCTACCATTATCGTATCGGTATTGGTGGTTGGTTATGGTAATTCAATAAAACCCTGATAAAGCATTAATAATTTAACAATCATACAAATCAACGATTAACATATGTCTACTACAACTCAATTTAAACATGTAAGTTACTTATGGGACGATGCTAAGGCTGCGGCCCTGGCCGGAGACGAGGTAGCATTACTGATATACCGTTCAAACCTGCTTGGCGCCGATCTGCGCCTTACCAACTACGGCGGGGGCAACACTTCATGCAAGGTAACTGATAAAGACCCTTTGACGGGGAAAGAGGTAGAAGTAATGTGGATAAAAGGGTCCGGAGGCGATATCGGTACGCTTAAAAAGAGCGGCCTGGCGGCTTTATACGTTGACAGACTAAGAAGCCTGAAAAACGTTTATCGCGGTGTAGAGCATGAGGACGAAATGGTGGAGTTGTTTAACCATAGTATCTTCGATCTTAATTCAAAAGCGCCATCTATCGATACACCGCTGCACGGCTTTTTACCCTTTAAACACATCGACCACCTGCACCCCGATGCTGCAATTGCCATAGCCGCAGCAAAAGATGGTGAAAAGATTACGCAGGAATTGTTCGGCGGTACTATTGGCTGGGTAGGCTGGCAGCGCCCCGGTTTCGACCTCGGTCTGCAATTAAAAGAGTGCCTGGATAATAACCCTGGCATCCGTGGCATTATGTTAGGTTCGCACGGGCTATTTACCTGGGGCGATACAGCTTACGAAAGTTACATAAACACCCTGGAAGTAATTGAAAAATGTGCTGAATACCTGGAAGAAAGCTACGGTAAAAAAGGCCCTGTATTTGGCGGCCAAAAGCTGGAAAGCCTGCCTGCTGATGATCGAAAAAAGCAAGCCGCGACGCTTGCACCAGTTCTGCGTGGTTTCTGCTCGTCAAAAACCAGGATGATAGGCCATTTTACGGATGATGCCCGTGTACTGGAATTTATCAACTCAAACGACCTGGACAGGCTGGCCCCGTTAGGCACCAGCTGCCCCGACCACTTTTTACGTACAAAGATCAGCCCGCTGGTATTAGACTTGAACGCTGCCGACGACCTGAGCGATGTAGCCGCTTTAAAAGAGAAACTAAATCCTGCATTTGAGGCCTATCGCCAAATGTATACTGATTATTACAACACCTGTAAACACCCTAACAGCCCAGCTATACGCGATGCGAACCCCGTAGTGATACTTTACCCCGGTGTCGGTATGTTCACCTTTGCTAAGGATAAACAAACCGCACGCGTTGCCGCGGAGTTTTATACCAACGCCATCAACGTAATGAAAGGCGCCGAAGCCATATCTGAATACACTTCTCTACCGCGACAGGAAGCTTTTGATATTGAGTACTGGTTACTGGAAGAAGCTAAACTACAACGCATGCCAAAACCTAAGGCGCTTTCGGGCCGTGTTGCTTTGGTAACAGGCAGTGCGGGTGGTATTGGTAAAGCTATTGCCAAAAAATTTGCGCAGGAAGGTGCAGTGGTTGTTTTAAACGATATGAACGCAGAGCGCTTAGCCGGTGCAGAAGAAGAATTTAACGGCCTTTTTGGTAAGGATGCCTACGCTTTAGCGGTGATGGATGTTACTAATACCGACCAGATCCAGGCTACGATGGATATTGCGGCACTGCAATTTGGAGGTGTTGACCTGATTGTAAATAACGCGGGTTTATCTATCTCTAAAACTATTGGCGATACCACAGCGAAAGATTGGGACTTGCTGTATGATGTTTTAGTAAAAGGTCAGTTTTTTGTTACTCAGGCGGCAGTATCTGTTATGAAAAAACAGGATATTGGTGGCGATGTGATCAATATTGTGAGCAAAAACGCTCTGGTAAGCGGCCCTAATAACGCCGGTTATGGTAGCGCGAAAGCAGCGCAATTACACCTTAGCAGGCTAAATGCGGCCGAGTTGGGTAGCGATAAAATAAGGGTGAACGTAGTAAACCCTGATGCTGTTATAAGCGATAGTAATATTTGGGCAGGCGGCTGGGCCGAAGGCCGCGCCAAAGCTTACGGTATTACTGTTGAGGAGTTACCCGCCTACTACGCCAGGCGTACTTTGCTAAACGAAACCATTTTACCTGATGATATAGCCAACGCGTGCTTTGCATTTGCGGGTGGTTTGCTTAACAAATCAACCGGTAATGTGCTTAATGTTGATGGCGGCGTTGCCACAGCATTTGTACGATAAGTAATAGTATATATCAGTCCCCCCGCAACCAATGGCCGGGGATTTTACACCTCAATAAACCTGAGAAAGATGCAGATAGAGAAACATTTAATTGATGAGCACAACCATCATTTAGCCAAAAAACATCAACGCAATTTTGAGCACATAGCTGCCGACATAAATAATGTCGACAGTATTTTAAAAAAACTTGTCGCTTTTAACGTGGCCATCCCGAGCTGGGCTTTAGGCACCGGCGGTACACGTTTCGGCAGGTTTAGCGGTGGCGGCGAGCCGCGCAGCCTAGAAGAAAAAATTGAAGATGTTGGCGTTATCCATGCACTGAACAGATCAAGCAATTCCATTTCGCTACATATTCCCTGGGATATCCCTGATAATGCCACGTCGATAAAACAACTGGCTTCGCAATTAGGCCTGCACTTTGATGCGGTAAATTCAAACACCTTCCAGGACCAGGCTAACGCAACGCATAGCTATAAATACGGCTCGCTACACCATGTGGATAAGCTCGTGAGGGCACAAGCCATTGAGCATAACATCCAGGTGATCAATTATGGTAAGGAACTTGGTTCGAAGGCGTTATCAGTTTGGTTATCTGACGGTTCAAACTTTCCTGGTCAATTGAATTTCAGGCAGGCATTTCAACGCACGCATGAGAGCTTACAGGAAATATACAACGCGCTGCCAAACGACTGGAAGCTATGGATAGAATATAAGCCATTCGAACCTAATTTTTATTCTACCACAATCGGCGATTGGGGGCAATCCCTGCTGCTGGCTAACAAACTTGGTGATAAAGCTGCTACCCTGGTTGATCTCGGTCACCATTTACAAGGCACCAACATCGAGCAAATAGTTTCCCTGTTATTGATGGAAGGTAAACTTGCAGGGTTCCATTTTAACGACTCTAAATATGGCGATGACGACCTTACCGTTGGCAGTATTAACCCCTACCAGTTGTTTTTAATATTTAATGAACTGGTAGAAGGTATGGACGCCCGCGGCATGGTCCACGCTACAGATATTGGGTGGATGATAGATGCATCGCACAATGTTAAAGACCCGATGGAAGATCTTTTACAATCAGTACAGGCTATTAAAATAGCTTACGCGCAGGCTTTACTGATAGATACAAAGGCTTTAAAGGCGGCGCAGCAAGACAACGAAGTAGCGCTTGCCCAGGAGATTTTGCAACAGGCCTATCGGACAGATGTACGGCCGCTGATAGCCGAAGCCTGCAGGCAGGCAGGCGGCTCTCTGGACCCCATCGGTGCTTACCGGAAACTTGAGGTGAGGAATAAGTTAATAAAAGAACGCGGCTTAAAAACAGTAGCCACCGGTTTATAAACGAAAGCGATATGAGTGCGATACCCGTTATAGCCATATTTGATGTTGGGAAGACGAATAAAAAGTTATTCCTGTTTGACGAGAATTACCAGATAGTTTTTGAAAAAACAGCCCGCTTTTTAGAGACAGTGGATGAGGATGGCTATCCATGCGAAAATATTGAGAGCTTAAGGCTTTCGGTGTTCGATTCGCTGAGCGAGGTTTTCCGCATGAGTGAGTTTAAGGTAAAGGCAGTGAATTTTTCGGCCTATGGTGCAAGCTTTATTTATGTTGGCGAGGATGGCAAACCACTTACGCCCCTGTACAACTATCTAAAAAGTTACCCGGAAGAATTGAGCGAGCAATTTTATGCAAAATATGGAGGTAAAGACAAAGTGAGCGTGCAAACCGCATCGCCGGTGCTGGGCAGCTTAAATTCCGGGCTGCAGCTCTACCGTTTAAAGTACGAACAACCTGAAGTTTTTAAAAAAATAAAATACGCACTGCATTTACCCCAATACCTGAGCTATTTGCTTACCGGAAAAGCTTGTTCTGACCTCACCAGTATTGGCTGCCACACCTGCCTTTGGGATTTCGAACAAAACCGCTATCATGAATGGACGCAACACGAGGGCATCGCGCTAAAGTTGCCCCCTATATTACCTGCTAACAAGGTGATGCCTGCGTTATTCCCCGGCAATAACTACAAGGTGGGAATTGGCCTGCATGATAGTTCAGCGGCGCTTATCCCATACCTGGTTAATTTTCATGAGCCGTTTATACTCATCAGTACCGGTACCTGGTGCATCAGCTTAAATCCTTTTAACCAGCAGCCCTTAACAGCCAATGAATTGAAAGACGACTGTTTGAGCTACCTGCAATACCAGGGCCAGCCGGTAAAGGCATCAAGGTTGTTTTCGGGGTACGAGCACGAGCAGCAGGTTAAAAAAATTGCAGCACACTTCCATACCGATATTATCAAATACCGGAACGTTATATTTGAGCCGGAAGTTATCAGTCACCTGAAAGCCAAAAAAAATTCGGTGACACAAAATGCCGATGCCAAAACATCCGCGTTTGAGAAAAGGGACCTTTCTGAATTTCATAATGATATAGAAGCTTATCATCAACTTGTGCTCGACCTTATAAACCAACAGGTTTACGCCACGCAACTGGTATTAAAAGGCACCCCGGTAAAACGCATATTTGTTGACGGCGGCTTTAGCAAAAACAGTGTATTTATGCATTTGCTTGCTTCAGCTTTCCCGGCAATTGAAGTATTCTCGGCTTCCATGGCGCAGGCTACTGCAGTAGGCGCGGCGTTGGCTATTCATAAAGAATGGAACCGGAAACCTATACCAAATGATATTATCCAATTGAAATATTATTCTTCCAGTCAAACCATTAGTATATGAATGTTGGCTTGTTTATACCTTGTAGACCAGTTTTACCCGGGCGCCGCAATTGCAGCCTATATTTTTAATCAGTTCAACCTTAGATTAATTTAAAATGATCAGAAACCTACTTACTTTATCGTTATGCCTTGTTTTAGGATCAAATTGTTTTGCGCAATTAAGCGCGGAACGGCTGCTTACCGAAAACCAGGCCGATCCAATCAGCATTGATGCTAAAACACCGCGCTTTAGCTGGCAAATGGAGGCAGGGAATACAAAAAATGTATTGCAATCGGCTTATCAGATCAGGGTGTATACGGCGGATGATAATAAACTGATCTGGAATAGCAATAAGGTTGCTGATAGTCAATCGATATACGTGCCATATAAAGGCCCTGCATTAACATCGCGCACAGCTTATGTCTGGCAGGTTATGATCTGGGATAATAAAGGTCATGCCTCGCCATGGAGCAAAAAAGCTACGTGGCGCATGGGAATGTTATCTCCTACCGATTGGAAAGCAATGTGGATAGGTCCCGGTTATGCAGGCGATATGGTAGATAAACCAAGCTCCATGTTTCGTAAAGGCATCACCCTTAAAAAAACCGTAAAAAGCGCTTTTGCATATATAACCGCCCACGGCTTATACGAAGCGCAAATAAACGGCGCAAAAATTGGCGATGCCTACTTAACCCCTGGCTGGACAAGCTATCATAAACGCCTTCAATATCAGGTTTATGATGTTACAAAAATGCTGGTCAAAGGTGAAAATGCCATTGGTGCAAAGGTAGGCAGTGGTTGGTACCGGAGCACACTGGTATCAAGCCCTAACCACTATGGGAAAGATGTAGGCCTGTTGTTCCAACTGGAAGTCGCCTATACCGACGGCACACATGAAACTATCGTATCTGACGGGAGCTGGAAATCTGCAACGGGCGAGCTCCGGTACGCCGAGATATATAACGGCGCCACAATAGATGCCCGAATGGAACAAAAAGATTGGGCAAAGCCCGGTTTTGATGACAGCAGGTGGACTGCCGTAAAGGTGCAGGATTATGGTAAAGAGAACTTTATAGCAACTTATAACGAGCCGGTAAAAAAACACGAAACTTTCAGAGCACTTAAAGTTATAACAACCCCCAAAGGAGAAAAGGTTATAGACTTTGGGCAAAACCTGGTGGGTTGGGTACGGTTAAACGCCAACGGCAAAGCCGGCGATTCGATAAAAATATCCCACACGGAGGTGTTAGATAAGGCGGGGAACTTTTACACCGAAAACCTTAGGGGCGCAAAAGCGCAAAACGTATATATCCTTAAAGGCGGCGGCAATGAATATTTTGAACCCCAGTTTACCTGGCAGGGATTCAGATACATTAAGGTTGAAGGCGTTAGGGGCGATTTAAACCTTGATAACTTTACCGCTGTGGCCGTTTATTCGGATATGGAACCTACAGGGGTGTTTACCACATCAAACCCGATGCTGAACCAGTTGCAGCATAATATACAATGGGGTCAAAAAGGCAATTTCCTGGATGTGCCCACAGATTGCCCGCAACGTGACGAACGCCTAGGCTGGACAGGCGACGCGCAGGTGTTTTCGCGCACGGCATCGTTTAACATGAACGTGCACAACTTTTTTACTAAATGGTTAAAAGATGTAGCTGCCGACCAAAACAGCGATGGCAGTGTGCCGCATATTATTCCTGATGTATTTGATGGCCAAAACGGAGGTGCTACGGGTTGGAGCGATGTTGCAACCGTTGTGCCATGGAACATGTACCTGGCCTATGGGGATAAAGAATTATTACAAAACCAATATCCAAACATGAAGGCATGGGTTGATTACATGCAGAAACATTCGAAAAACAACCTTTGGAACACTGGCTGGCACTTTGGCGACTGGCTGTTTTATAGCGTAGAGAATGATCTTGATGGTATGTCGGCCATAACCAGCAAGTATTTAATAGCGCAGTGCTTTTACGCATACTCAACCCAGTTACTGATAAATGCGGCCACTGCATTAGGCAATAAAGCGGATGCAGACCACTACACCATTTTATTACAACAAATAAAAGCGGCGTATTTAAACGAGTACGTAACGCCAAATGGCCTTATCTCCTCGGATACGCAAACCGCTTATACGCTCGCCTTAGCGTTTGATATGCTGCCCGATAATTTACGTGAACAGGCCGCCGGAAGGCTGGCGGCTAACATTGCCCGGTATGATAACCATTTAACCACCGGCTTTTTGGGTACCCCCTATCTATGCCATGCCTTAAGCCGCTTTGGTTATGCCGATGTTGCTTATAAACTATTGCTGCAGGATACTTACCCATCGTGGTTATACCCTATAAAAATGGGCGCTACTACTATTTGGGAAAGATGGGACGGCATAAAACCTGATGGTAGTTTCGAAACCCCAACCATGAATTCCTACAACCATTACGCTTATGGCGCCATTGGCGATTGGATGTACCGGGTTACATCGGGCATTGATACGGACCCCTATGCCCCCGGCTATAAAAAGATAATTATCAAGCCAACCGTTGGTGGTAAATTAACCTATGCTAATGCAAGTTATCAAACACCTTATGGCAAACTAGTATCTAACTGGAAAATAGAGGGCGATACGTTTAACCTTGATGTTGAAGTACCGGCCAATACCACCGCTACCGTTTATGTGCCCGATTACAACGAAAAAGAAGGTTATAGAACAGAACACATAGGTTCGGGCAGTTACCATTTTATCAGCAAATCATTTATCAATCCGGTTAATCACACTAAGCCATAATTATCTGTTTTTTGTAACCTGTTACATAGTTGCAGCCATTAACCGGTAAGAATTACTTACGGTTACCTGTGTTTATCTTTGCTTTCGGAATCCGTAACCTGATTTTTATCGCTACCGGGGCCTACGTTCTTACTCGTATCATTTTTCGAGGCCTCGGGTCGTTCACGGGGGGCGTTTTGCTTTTCATATACAGTACTGTCGGGCTTATCGTTCGCGCCTATAGCGCCCTGGGGGTTTCCTTTACAACCTGATAATATAGCGCTAACGGCTATCGCTGATATAACTAATACCTTTTTCATAGTTTGATGTTTAGTAATTAATGGGTTGATGATAAAATAACCAGCGAAAGGAATCAATGTTTAATCAAATAAATAATATTTTTCCTAAAACTATAATTTTGTAATCCTGTTAAAAGAGAGTTGCTTATATATTACAGTACGTATTTTTCACTTACAGATCCGCTGCAACATTAGTTATTAATAGAATTATAGTTTAAATCTGCTACAGATGTTTACATTAGGGATCAACGCGGCCTTTCATGACTCGGCCGCCTGTATAGTAAAAGACGGCATTTTACTTGCTGCAACTGAAGAAGAGCGTTTTACCCATTTCAAGCACGGCAAGCGGCCGGTACCATTTTCAACCTGGGAGCTTCCTTTTCACGCAATAGATTATTGTTTAAAGGTTGCCGGCATACATATCAATGATATAGACCATATTGCTTACTCGTTTGACCCATACCTGATCATCGGCGAAAAATATCGCGGCAAAGAAACTATCGAAATACCTTTTGAGGAAGGCCGCTCACATTTGAACGATGAATTTGCCAACCCCTGGGAACCTTTGTTCCTGTCTTCTATCATTAACGCCCCCGGCCAGTTAAGGGATGGCTGGCCCCACCACTTGCAGCAGCGTTTTATTGGCTGTAACATTGGCCGCGAAAAATGGCATTTTGTTGAGCACCACATAGCACACGCGGCCAGCGCGTTCAACTGCTCGCCATTCCGTACTGCTGCAGTGATGACGGTAGACGGGCGGGGCGAGCAAGCCACCACTACCTATAATATTGGCCGCGGCCAGCAGTTGGACAGGATAGGCCAGGTAAACATGCCGCATTCGTTAGGGTTGCTTTATGAAGATGTAACCACTCATCTTGGCTTCCTGCATTCGTCAGACGAGTATAAAGTAATGGCGCTGGCATCATACGGTAAGCCCGAGTTTGCAAACGATTTCAGGGAGATCATACATATCGGCAGTAACGGCCAGTATACCATAAACAATCAGAACCTGGTGGAACGGTTTGGCCCTAAAAGGCTGCGCCACGAAGAGTTTACAGCCTTCCATTTCAACATTGCGCATTCGATGCAGTTGGTACTGGAAGAAGCTATGCTTGAACTTACCGGCTGGCTACAGCAGGAAACCGGCGAAGAAAACCTTTGCCTTGCCGGTGGCGTAGCCCTCAATTGTGTGGCTAATGCCCGCATACGCGATAAAGGTTTCTTTAAAAATATTTGGGTGCAGCCTGCCTCAGGCGATGATGGCACGGCTCTGGGTGCCGCGCTGTGGGTGGATGCGCAGGAGCGCAAAAGCGATGAAAAAACCTTTGTGATGGACCATTGCTACTGGGGCCCACAATATACCGATGTTGAAATAGAAAAACAGCTTAAGCTTTGGAAGGTGCCTTACCGCAAGCTGGATAACATCGCTGAAGAAACCGCCGATATACTGGCACAAGATAAGATCATTGGGTGGTACCAGGGCAGGATGGAGTTTGGGCCGCGGGCCTTGGGCAGCCGTTCTATTCTTGCATCGCCTATTAACCCGGCTATGCAGGCCAGGCTTAACGAAGTTAAGGACCGTGAAGATTTCAGGCCGGTGGCTCCGGTTGTGCTGCAGGAAAAAGCCCACGAGTGGTTTAACAATGCCGAGTATTCACCTTTTATGCTATTTATTTATGATGTAAAAGAAGATAAGGCCGATAAAATACCTGCAGTACGCCATACCGATGGCACGGCCCGCATCCAAACCATTAACGAGCAACAGCATAAAGATTATTACGATTTGCTTAAAGCCTTTGAACGCAAAACCGGCGTGCCGGTGTTGGTAAACACGTCGTTCAACACGCTGGGCAAGCCTATTGTATGCACCCCGCGCGATGCAGTAGAATGCTTTTGGTCGTCGCCCTTTGATGCATTAATTATCGGATCATTTGTAATTGAAAAAGAAAGTGGAACTAATAACAGTATCTATAGTAATTCCAACATATCGGCGGCCGAAACTGTTAACTAACTGCCTGCAGGCGCTGCTGCAGCAAAAATTTGATAAGTGGCTTTACGAGATAATTGTAGTAAGCGATGGACCAGACGAGCAAACAAAACAGGTAGTTAATAAATGGGCGGCGTACGAGTATCCGCAGATGCGTTACCTGCCGTTAACTGTAAAAAAGGGCCCTGCAGCGGCCCGTAATTATGGCTGGTTAAACGCCCGCGGCAAAATTATCGCCTTTACTGATGACGATTGCACGCCCGACCCACATTGGCTGCAGGAACTTGTCAAGCACTGTAACCCCAACCAGGATGTTGCAATTACCGGCAGAACAATTGTGCCCATTGGTAAAAACCCCACAGATTATGAACAGAACACCGCGCATTTGCAAACCGCAGATTTTATAACCGCTAACTGCGCCTGCACAAAAAATGCCCTGATAAAGGCCGGGGGCTTCGACGAGCAGTTTAGTATGGCCTGGCGCGAAGACAGCGACCTGGAGTTTAAGCTTATTGATAATAATATCCCTATAAAAAAAGTAGAAAGCGCCATTGTGGTGCATCCGGTGCGGAGCCCGGCATGGGGCGTAAGTATTAAGGAGCAAAAGAAAACCATGTACAACGCGCTGCTTTATAAAAAGCACCCAACATTATATCGCAAAAAGATAAGCCAGACAACCCCGGTATTATATTATTGCATTATAACGGCTTTTATAATGATGCTGGCGGGGATAGTAAGCGGGCAGTCGGCTGTAACGCTGGTTGGTTGTGCAGGCTGGCTTGGTTTAACAGCCTATTTTATTTTTAAACGGCTTTATAAAACCAGGCTCTCCGTAAATCATATCACCGAAATGGTTATCACATCTTTTATCATCCCATTCGTATCGGTATTTTGGCAATGGTATGGTGCATTTAAGTTCCGCGTATTATTTATTTAGAATGATGAAATTACCAGCTTCCCAGATCAGAAAGATAACAATTTTCAGGGCCTTACAGTTAGGCGATATGCTTTGTGCCATACCGGCTGTCCGGGCCCTGCGCTATGCATACCCTGATGCCGAGATAACTCTGATAGGTTTGCCCTGGGCAAGATCGCTTACTGAAAGATTCAGTAATTATTTCGATAAGTTCATATCCTTTCCCGGCTATCCCGGTTTGCCCGAGCAAGAATTAAACCCTGCTGCCTTTATCGCATTTCTTGATGATGTGCAAAAGATACAGTTCGATCTCGCACTACAAATGCAGGGTAACGGCTCTGTAATCAACCCGATGGTTGAACTTTTTGGGGCTGCTTTCACCGCCGGTTATTCCACAGAAGGACATTACGCGCCGGATAACGGCTTATTTATGCCCTATCCGGATCATGGGCATGAAATAGACAGGCACCTGGCACTCATGGATTTTTTGGGCATTCCGTTACAGGGGAACGATATGGAATATCCCCTTACGACAAATGATTACGACTCCCTCGACCAGCTTAACCTGGGTATCGAACCAAAAAATTATGTGTGCATACACCCTGGGTCGCGCGGTGCATGGCGGCAATGGCCCGTAAAATATTTTGCGGCGCTGGCCGATTATTGCATCGAGCAGGGTTATAAGGCAGTACTTACAGGCACAAGGGACGAATCAGACATTGTAGATTCAGTTATCAGCCATATGCGTTACGAACCTATAAACACTGCCGGCAAAACATCTATGGGCGCAGTGGGTGCACTCATAGAGAATGCAGCTATGCTCATTTCAAATTGCACGGGGGTATCGCATATCGCATCAGCATTTAAAACACCAAGTATTGTTATTAGTATGGACGGCGAACCGCAGCGATGGGGGCCTTTAGACACCCGTGTACATCGGACCATCAACTGGCTTCAAACACCCGATTTTCATTTGGTATTCCGGGAAACGGTTGAGTTTGTGACACTGGTGAGTTAAGCAATTGGGTAACAGCCTCAACAATATCGTTTGGAGCCGGGTGCTTAACGGATTTGTTGTAAAGCATTGTATTTACCCAGGCAATAACCTGATTTTTGCTGCGCAATTGTTCGGGCACCGGAAACTGCAGTACTTTGTGGGGGACACTCCATGGCGTATGCTGCGGATTAGTTTGTGCATATAGCACAACTACAGGCGTGCCAACAGCAGCAGCTATGTGTACCGTACCTGTATTAACAGAAATTAACAGAGGTGATCTTTTAACAAGACAGATAAACTCCGAAAGCGTGAACATACCAGCGGCGGAAAAACTACCCGCCCCAATGCGAGCTTCCAGTTCGTCGGTTAATTGCCGCTCTGCCTCTGAGCCTGTCAGGATCAACTGGTAACCCTGCTCAATTAATAGCTGCCCTGCTGCTGCCCACCCTTCAACGGGGTATTCCCGCTTTAATTCACTTACACCTGCATGCAGCAACAGAAAAGGCTTTTCAAGGTCTGCCCCTATTTTTTTTAATTTGCCGGGAATGGCAGGCCACAACGCCTCATCAGCATTGAGATTAAGTGCCTCATGTTGCGGGTACGCGCCAACAGTTGCTACCAGGTCAAGGTCGCGCCGTACCTGGTGTTTAATTTCGTGGTAAGGTTCAATATCAGGTACCCAATTATTAATGAGTTGATACGGGTTTTCGCGGCAATAGGACAATATTTGCGGCACCCCAGCTAAATAGGCCAGCATTGCTGTTGGCACCGGGTTTTGGCTATAAACTGTAAATATAACCGCAGCATCAAAGTTGTATTGCTTAATGGCAGCTACAACTTTGTTAAAACTTTCGGGGCCTGGAGCTGCGGCCGTTTTAACCCATGGCAGGTCAAAGATGATGGCGTCATCAATTTCGGGCATATGTTTTATGATACCTTTTGCCATTGATGAGGTCAATACTGTTATTTTTGCCCCAAAACTTTCTTTTAAAGCACGGATAGCCGCGCCCGTCATGATCAGGTCGCCCATATTATCCGGGCGGATGCAAAGTATATTTTTACAGCCCTGCCAGTTCATGTTCGTTATTTAATAGCAACAAGTTTGCGGCCTGGTTAATGGTTTGGCACACGATAGTTGGTTTACGGTACGGCCCTTCTATCCACTCTGTTTCGTTACCATTGTCGATTAAGACAGTATTACAGCCGGCCCTGTTGCCGGCCTCCACGTCGTTTAAAATATCGCCTATCATCCACGAATCGTTTAAGCTTATCCGATGATCAGCCGCCGCCCTCAGCAGCATGCCGGGCGCAGGCTTACGGCAATCGCATTCCTTGTCATATCCCGGCACGCTACCCTGAGGATGGTGGGGGCAGTAATAAAACCCGTCTAACTTTAAATTATTGATAGTAAACAGTTCTTCCATGCGGTTTGCCACGGCCAGCAATTTATCCTCAGCGAAGTATCCCCGCGCCACGCCCGACTGATTTGATATGATGATGAGCTTAAACCCCTCATACTGCAGCTTTTGCAGCCCTTCTGTTACCTTATCTTCCAATGTGATTTTTTCAGGGTCTACATTGTAAGGGATATCGGGTATCAGAGTACCGTCCTTATCAAAAAAAATTGCCTTGTTCATGGTTAAGCTGCCTGGTATTCCCCGGTTATCAGTTCGGCTTCGCCGGCGGCCGGGATAAGCGCATCATACAAGCTGATAACCCTTTTTGCAACCTTTGCCCACGTAAAATGGGTATTTACCCGGTATATCGCATTTTCGCCCATACGGCTTAACAGTTCGCCATTATCAATTACCTTGCTGATCTTATCCGCCAGTATTTCGGGGTCATGCGGGTTTACCAATAACCCGGTTTCGCCGTCGGCAATGCTGTATTTTATCCCGCCCACATTGGCACCTATTACCGGTGTGCCGCAAGCCATCGCTTCTAAGGGTGTTATTCCAAACGGTTCGTACCAGGGGGTGGTGATGAACAGATCGGCGGCTGAATAGTAAAATTTAAGCAGGTGGCGGTCTTTGCGGCCGGTAAATATGATAGAATCCACTACATTATGTTCACGCGCTACGCGCATTAACCTCGCAAATTCAGGGCAGCATTCTTCAGTCAAAATTTCGCTCTCGCCGCCCACTATTAAAAGTTTAACCGGCTTTTCAAGGCCTTTTAAATTGCTTAAAGCGCGTATAACATTATCAACACCTTTACGCGGCACCATACGCCCAAGTTGCAGTATAATATGTTCATTTTGCGGTAAGCCCAATATTTTGCGGGCAGTTGACTTGCCAACAGGGTAAAACTCTTTTGAACTGAAACCGCACGGGATTATGCTGACCTTACTTTCGGGTGCATTATAATATTGTATCAGATCGTCCATATCCTGAGGGCACTCCGCAATAATATGGCAGGCCTCCTGTACGGCCTGTTCCTCAATCAGCAAGCGCTCAGCAGGGAACTTGTCGGCTTGCGCCTGGTGTATTTTACGCACATGGCCCAATGCATGAAAAGTTACCACAAATGGTATATCCAGCTCTTTTTTAATACCCATAGCCACATACGCCGACATAAAAAAGTTGGCATGTATCAAAGAGTAATGCAGGTGCCGGTTTATGATAAACGCCACCATATTACCTTTAAATTCATCCATATATTGCAGCAGTTCCTCTTTTATAACGTTTGCTGCAGGGCCTGCCTGTATATTTATTACACGCACTCCCGGAAGCCAGTCAATCACATCCTCAAGTTCCTGATTGTCTTTACGGGTAAATACATCAACCAGGTACCCCTGTGCTGCAAGGTGCCTGGCCAACTGTGCAACGTACACATTTTGGCCGCCGGTGTCAACGCCGCCAAGGCTTGCCAATGGTGATGCATGTTCGCTTATCAGCGCAACTCTTTTTGTTTGATATTTCATATTTATACTATTTGGGCGGCAGTGGTTTGGCTTTTCGCGGTGACTTCGTTAAAAAGGGTCTCCCAATCGTTGGTAAAACGCCCTATACTAAAGCGCTGTAAAGCTACTTCCCTGCCTCTGGTGCCAATTTCGCGGGCCAGTTGCGGCTCGCTGATCAATAATTTCATTTTGTCTATCAGGTATTCTACATCGGTGTGTATAAACCCTGACACGCCATTTTCGATAACTGCAGATAACTCTGTTGTGGCAAGCCCTACTACGGGTATGCCCATCATCATGGCTTCGCATATAGCAAGGCCAAGGCTGGTGTATCTTATCGGATTAAAAAAGAAACGGCAACGGCTTTGAAATTTTGGCAACTGCGGATGCAGCACCTCCCCCAGTCCAAGTTCGCCTGTGCCCATGCCTACCAGATCAAGCGGTACATGTTTACGGGCGTGCATAAATATATCGTGCCCCAGCAAACGGCCGCGGGCGGGTAAATTATTAATTACTACAATTCCGCGGTCAAGGTCGCCCTGGTATATAGCGCCAGGGTCGGTCACCCCATGCTCGATAACACGGGTTGGCGTTTTGTTACTATCCCACATCAAGCGGTTAAAATGTGTAACATGTACCAACACCATGTTTTCATCATCCACAACATGTTTGGTATCGGTAGGGTGTTGGCGCGGCGGGTCATGTTCAATATAAATTCGAGGCAGCTCGCGCTGCTCCGCAGTCAATATCTCGTACTGATCAACCAGGTAGTTATTGTTGGTTTGATACACAACGCAATCAAACTCGTGGTACTTCACCTCTTCGGCAGGTATTTCTTTCACATTGTCACCAAAAGGGAAGGTCTCTCCCCTTCCATAATAACCTTCGGTCTTTTCGGGCTTTGTTGGTATGTATATGTCGTAATTGCCCTGCGACAGATAAAAAAGGTAGCTGCCATGTATATGCCAGGTAAATACTTTCAGTTTGTTTTGCATAAAATGTTGTGGTGCTAACACGCTATTTTAACCAATAACAAAGCCAAACGTTAATTAACTTATAAATAATTTCATATCGTTATAAGATTTGTAATTTCCGTGCTAAAAATGATGCCTTTTTTAAAGATCTCATCATGGGCGGGCAGTTAACCGTTCGTTTATTATGACAACCGGTGTCTAGTTATACTGACACCGGGCTTACCAAAACATTGGTGAAATAAAATCAACGGCTGTTTTTTGTTTTTGGATACCTTATAACACTAAAACTAAGGGGAAGCGATTCTACCCCCAACGCTACAATTTGTGGAAGCGGTTATGGGCCACATTGTACTCGTGATAACTACTGGGATTTAAAAATGATATTTAACTAAAAATTAAATTCCGAAAAGCAATAAGGTAAAAGAGCTGGCGGCAACGATATGGCCGGAAAAAGCAGCGTAAAATGGATTACACCGGTTCTACCAACAGGTGCCTGAAATGAGGATAACGCTGCTGAATTTCAGTTCGCAGCCGGTCTATAACGATCACCATCTCCTGGCTGGGCACATCTGGTTTAAATTTAACACGCAATTGTACTATCACTTCTTCGGGGGCCAGGTACATCGACTGGCTACTCACCACGCTAAGGGTGGCATCGTCCGATTCGATCATCAGTATCATTTCATTGATTTCGGCTTTACCGGCACTCTCGCCCATCAAAAGGCTCCGGCTCTCACGCACCAGGAACACCGCTACCATTGTAAGCAGCAAACCGATCAAGATAGAAGCCACGCCATCCAGGTACGGATTGTTTAATACCTGGCTTAAAACAATACCCGTAAATGCCAAAAGAATACCTATTACATCTGCCGAATCTTCAAAAAGCACAACAAATGTAGATGGGTCTTTACTTTGTTTTACCGCTTTCCAAAAAGGGGTGTCGCCCCTTTGCCGGTTAAATTCGCGCAGGGCGGTAATGAGCGAAACGCCGTCAAAAACAAAGGCGATGCCGAGCACAATATAGTTCCATATTGGGTTATTAATTGGTTCGGGGTGCAGCAAATGATGGACGCCCTCGTAAATTGAGAACCCGCCTCCTAATGCAAAAAACAGCAAGGATACCACAAACGCCCAAAAGTACAGTTCCTTTCCATATCCAAAAGGGCGCTTTTCATCAGGCGGACGCTGGCTTTTGCGCAAGCCCAGCAGCAGCAGTACCTCGTTACTAGTATCAACCAACGAGTGGATGCCTTCGGATGCCATGGCCGAGCTGCCGGTAACAAACGCAGCTGTCAGCTTTGTAGCCGCTATTAACAGGTTTGCAGCCAGGGCGGTATAGATAGGAGTTTTGGAACCGGGCATAAACGTTTTACAAAGTAACATTTGTTACCCCCTGAGGTTTGCACACACCGGCCACAAAACCATCAATAATTTAAATTGATAACACTTGCCCTATATTCTTATAACTTTTTATATTTGCCGCCGCAAGCATTTACCGGGTATATTTTATCCCGCAACGACGGAACTTTTGTTAAGGTAATGCATCCGGAGAGGTGTCAGAGTGATCGAATGTGCCTGATTCGAAATCAGGTGTACTGTAACAGGTACCGGGGGTTTGAATCCCTCCCTCTCCGCCAAACAAATAAGCCCTCGGGAGTTCCTGAAGGCTTATTTATTTTTATTATTTGCCTGATCAGGCAGCTTCAACCGGTTTTTGCCTTCTTTTCAGGATCAGCGCGGCAATTATCGAGATCACCAAACCCACCGGCACTATTTCCATGTAGGTAAACATTATATTCACAAGCGGGTTGCGATACATTTCTATATAATTGTCTGTTTCAGCCATCTTAGCCTGTATCTCGGCGGCGCCGGCTCCCTGCGCTTTCATATCCGCCAGCATCAGCGCTTTGTATTTATCAAAAAAGTCGGGCACAAAAAATGTGTAATCTATCATCCATACAATAACATATATTGTTGAGGCAACTAATGTTATCAAAAGCCCTATCTTTAATCCCCTGCCAAAGCTGATAACGCCGTTGTTATAATTATCGCGGTAGTTTTTGATGCCTGCAAAAATCACCGATAAACCCACTATCATGGTTGCATACCCAAAAAACATCCGGGCGTTCATGCTTATATTAAGCGTAAGCAATTGCTCGCTAAGCAGAAACCAGCCAACGCTTATTAAACCGCCAATTAAACCACAGATTAAAATTATCCTTTTCATTTTTTTAAAGTTTTAAGTTTGGTTCAAAAGTGGGTTAACAGTTTGTTTTCAGGGTCATACTTTTGGGTGATTTTTAAAAAAACGGGTATATCCTGCAGATTCAGGGTATCAGGTGCAACCGTTTTGCCTTTTCAATAGCCTGGGTGCGGCGTTCAACTTCAAGTTTTAAAAACAGGTTTGAGGTATGGGTTTTAATAGTGTTTAACGATACAAACAGGCGGTCGGCAATTTGCCGGTTACTTAACCCGTTAGCTATTAATTGCAAAACCTCCAGTTCGCGATTACTTAGGCGAAGCTTATCGGCTACATCGCGGTTAAATGTAAAATTTGGATTGGCAAAAACTTCTTTTTCAACCACCACGGTTTTTAGCTTTGGCCCCGTAAGTTTGGTGGCAAGCCAGATACCCAAAGCCGTAAAAACTATAGCTATCCCCCCGGTGTACAGTTCAACCGCGTTATTGATAATAACAAAATGCCACTCCAGCCATTTAAGCAATAACAACAGCCCGGCTAACGATACGCCGTAAATTATACTCTGCTTGTTTCTTTGAAGTAGGTTAAAGGTCATTATAAAAGCTGTTGCCGCTTAAAAATAGTCAATTAAAACATAATGGCAATATCCGCTTCTGAAAAGTCGGCGGCAATAGCTTAAATGATGGCAGATGGACTATCAAGTATTGGTTAGTAAAACTCGGACCTGAAGCTGTGTTGCGGCATTTCACCTTCTTCGGGGAGCTTCATTATATTAAGCCGGCCGGCTACAATAAAGGTATCGTACCGTTTTATGCCTAATTGATCTACGCTTGCCTGGGTGGTTACTTTCCCCTCCAGGTAAACTTCGGCTCCTTCTTTTAAATTATCTACCTCGATAGCTGCCAAACTTTCGACCACGCGGATGCTGTGATATTCGGCATGCTGCTGACTTACCTTTTGCCGGTTAAATACTTCGTCAGTTACAAGCTGAAAGCACAGCCATTTTTGTTTTTCTATTATTCTCCATGCTGGTTTATTAGCGATAAGACCGAGCAGAATGGCTTTGTTAATTCCTGAATTTTGAAACATTTTAGTTGAGCAAGTTGCTGTTAGTAAATGGCCGGCTCATTAGATCTGAATCCGGCCGATAGTATAGTTTTAATATTTTTAACCAGATCGGTTAGTTCAAAAGGTTTGGGTATAAATTTATCGCACCCATAATTGCCAAGCGATAAAAGCACCCTCGGGTATGCCGAAAATATGATTACAGGCAGCTGACTTGTTTGCGGGGTTACTTTCACCTGGTGACATATCTCGCCCCCATTTATGCCCTTAAGTAAATAATCTATCAATAAAATATCGGGGTTATAATTATTAATAAGCGTTACCAAATCATCCGCGGTATTTGATGTCTTTACAGAAAAACCTTCGTACTTTAATGCCTCTTCCATAATATCCAAAACGTCGGCATTATCATCAATTACAAGCACTTTCTTCTTTTTCATGTTGTTATGTGGTTATAATGCTTTTATCCAGATCAAAGTAAACAAGGGTACTGTCTACCCCTGCGGCCATTTGCACAGGTTCTTTAAGGATATTAAAGAAAGTATCGTAGGCTTTTGGCAGCCTGCGGATGTGGGGAGATTTTGCTATCGGGGTTAGCGTTATACATACATCGGCTTCTGCCGAATCAACGCAGGTTGTACGTGAGTAGCAATATCTGAAGCCTTTTGAAATCACCAGTTTCAGAACGGCGGATGTAGCGGGAACTTTCATAACGGCAGTATTTAAAACAAATGTACCGGCTATGATTTCTTACAGTTCCGTATTTATACAACTTATAGTGATAAATAAATACGGTATTTAATTATTAATATAATTTAATAATAAAAAGCGCTTACTTTAAAGCGTAGATTAACTTACAATACCGTTTATTATGGCAAAGCGTACCAAAGCTGCGGTATTTCGCGAAGCCGTTTTATCGATAAGGGCTTGCCTTTGGCTTTCTACGGTTCGCTTACTGGTAAACAGCTTATCGGCTATCTCTTGGTTGGTATATCCTTCGGTAATGAGGCCTAATACCTTTACTTCTTTTGCAGAAAATTCTATATCCCGCAATTTTGGCAGGGCAGACGGATCGGGAATGGTCAGCAGTCGTTTTAAAAACTTTGAACTGAGGTCAGAACAAATATACAGATTATTGAGCTGTGTATGCTTTACCGCAAACACCAGTTCGGCAGGATTTACGCTTTTTAATAAATAACCACTTGCCCCTGCCTGGAAAGCCTTTATTACATCTTTCTCGTTATCCAGCGCACTCAAAATAATTACTTTACACTGGGGGTAAAGCTTTTTTACATTTTCAACAAGCTCTATCCCACCCATATGGGGCATGTTCATATCCGCAAGTATCGCATCGGCGTGTACACCATTTTCAAGCAGCGACAAAACTTCGTTGCCGTTGGTAGCCGAGCCTGCTACATAAATGTCGGGCTCTTTTTCTAATAACGATATAACGCCGTTCCGCACTATGTTGTGATCTTCCGCCAGTATAATATCTATCATCAGGTTAATTTAAAAGTTTAATACGCCTTATCTAAACAATAATATATAACACGCAACTACTGCATAGGTTTAGGATCGATGTTTACCACGGCACCCTGGCCCGGCAGCGAGTTAACATTTAACTGCCCGCTAAATAACTTATACGATTTTTTAATACTGTGCAAGCTCGACCCGTTGCTAACCCTCGCTGTTCGTCGTAATCCTTTTCGAAGTTCAGGCTGCTATGTGTATGCAGCATGTCACCCGTAATTCGGCCTTACCCTGTTTTAGGCACGTGGTTTCAAAATCCCGCTATTCCGGAAAGTGGTATAAGGTAAAACAAATTTTACGTTATAAGGGTATTAATTACATCAAAGTTAATTATTTGCCTGTGCCTGTAATTAAATTAAGGCACACTCAAATTTTGCCAAATAAATCAATGTAAACATCTGATATAAATTAAATGAAGAATAAAAGTTTCCTTTATCGTAACAGCCTCAGCATTGTTTTTTTAACATTGTTTATAGTTACACTATGCGCACAGGCGCTCACCGGCTGGAAGGAACATAACCAGGAACTTGCCGACGATCATGCTAACGAGATACCGTTTTTAACCTACCTGCATACCGGGCACTTTGTATCGTCAACTTTTGAGAACTTTCAAAGCGAGTTTTTACAGATGGCGCTTTACGTGGTAATGACGGTAGGGCTGCGTCAGCAAGGTTCGGCAGAGTCTAAGAGCCTTGATGAAAAGGAAGACGTTGACCGCGAACCCAACCCCAATAAAAAGGATGCGCCGTGGCCGGTGCGTAAAGGCGGTATCTGGCTTAAGCTATACAGCCATTCCCTATCCATCGCATTTTTTGCGCTTTTCTTTTTTAGCTGGGGGATGCACCTTTACGGCAGTTGGATGGACAACAATACCGAGCAGGCCGTAAAAGGCAAAGCTTTTCAAACCATTACCCAATACATAGCCGGGCCACGTTTTTGGTTCGAAACGTTCCAAAACTGGCAAAGCGAGTTTTTATCAGTGTTATCTATCGTGGTGCTCACCATCTTCCTGAGGCAGAAGGGCTCGTCGGAATCAAAACCTGTTGATGCGCCGCACATGGAAACCGGTAAATAATACTTTTAACCGATATGGCGGTTTATCAACAATCCATAAGGCACTTTGGGCACTATCCAGGTTGATTTGGGCGGCAATACCTCCCGGGCATCAGCAACGTTCATCAGTTCGGTTACGCTGAGCGGACCGAGCATAAAGGCTATGGCATGCGGATAGTGCTGTACTATCGTCAATATGTCCTTTATCGATCCTTCGCCACCAGCGCACTTTAACCGGCTGTCTGTTTTAGGGTCTATAATCCCAAATATGGGTTTAAACACAACGCGCTGTAAAATAGCGGCATCAAGCGCGTTTGCACCGGTTACATGCTGATAGGTATGCACCCTGGCCTGTAAAATAAACCAGCGCCCGTTCACCAGCATCCCCACGGAATGTTTATCCTTTGGTTTTACGGGCGCATTTTCCGGCGACTCAGTAATATAAAAATCCGCTTCTATCTTTTTCAAAAGTTCGCCGGTAGGTATATGTTCGTCCGGAATCACCACGCGGTTATACTCCTCTATTCGCAACTGGTCGGTGCACATATAAAGCGATGAGATACAGTCGAAAGGTTTTACACCCTGTTCCCTTTGCTCATCGGCCAATTGCAGGGCAGACTCCAGGCGATGATGACCATCGGAAAGGTAAACCGGTGTTATCTGCGCAAACGCTGCTGTTAGCTGCGCTATTAACGTCTCGTCCTCAATTTTCCATAGCTTGTGCAACCAATCCTTATCGCCCATTAATATATCATGATCCTGCTTTCGAACATCGGCAATTATGCGATTTATAACACGGTTGGGCGTATAAGTAAGTAATACCGGGCTGCCTTCAATACCGGTATTGCCCCGGTAAATTTTTTGCCGTCTTACATTGTCATTAAAGGTGTGTTCATGTGTAAGTATGTGGTTGTTGCGGTAATCATCAAGATGGGTTAAAGCCCATATACCGGTTTGGCGGTAACTTCTTGTGATAACCTCATAAACGTATATGGCGGGCTGTTGCTCCTGCCAGAGTTTTCCTTGCGACAGCTGCTGCTCCAGGTTAAACCTGATGTTTTCGAAGGCTTTTTGCTGGTTCCCGGGTATCTCGGGCCTCACGCGGGCGCCGGCTTCCAGTGTTTGCTTCAGGGGTAGCAGCTTTTCCTCGGGCTTGCCGTGGTCGAGTACAACTATGGGGTCGGCGCCGGGAAAAACCAGTTGGTCGGCGTAAAACGGGTTTGGCCTGATGGCACAGAACGGTGAGATTGATGCCATGCCCTGCTATAATATTGAGGAATTTAAAATACACCGCTTAAAGCGCCCTGAAACTTTCATGCGCTGATTGTGAAGATCAAATGTTTTAGCGTCCATTATGTAGATTTGAAAGTGCTGCAACGTACATCACGGTTTTTTTTAAATTAAATATTTTCGAAACTTATTGTCCAATAACCGTTTAAATACACTTTGCTTATAAAACGACCTAAGTTATAAAATGTTTATATCTATCCAAAACGGGTATAAAGGGAATTTACAAGCAACACATCTTCTACAAACAGCGACGAGTTATAATGTATTAATTACACTAAGTAATACGCATCACAACAATGCTGCTTAAAAAATATTCATTTAATTAATAGCTATAAAACTTAGCTTGCAAACAAAAAAACTGGCTGGTTTATGTTTTTTAATGTAAAAACCTTGTGCATGCTTTGCATGGTATATATTAGTTACTATATTTAGCAGATATGCATAAATCTTGAATGTTTTAGGCATTAAACGTTCATATTATTGTTGCTGATAGGAGTCCCCCCGCCTAAACGCGTTGCCTTATCAATTCACAATGTTAAAATGAAAAACCCTAATCGATCTGTTTTTTTAAAGCCGATATTATTAGTGCTGTTAATTCATGGCGCGCTTACCGCCCGTGCACAATTGTCGGCATCAATGCCGTTCAGGCCCGAAAGAGCCGACACCTCCCTTATACTTAATGATATTAAAGAAGTCGCGGATTTTGCAGTGCCCCCGGCAACCAGCATCTTTGAAGACGACGACGATAATTCGCTCCAAAAAACAATAGCCCTCAATTTAAGCAAGTCCCAGGAGCGTAAACAATTGATGAGCTACCTTAAGCAGCTCGAGCTTAACAATACCATAGCCGAAAATGAGAAGAACAGCAAAGCCCTGTACCGTTTTGCCAACCTTTTTGCCAGGTTAAAACTGTATCCGCTGGCTATGAAGTGCTTTTTTAAATCCATTGACAAGGCCAATAAGAAAGCTAAACAAAGCGGCGAAGCTGCAGAGGCAGATGATTATACGCCGGAGGCGTTGCCTATCAACGCTAAGGACGATTCGTTGCTTAACCTGCAGGCCCGGCAGATTGCTAAAAACCAGAAAAGTAAATACACCAATTACAGGCGTATAGCCGCTACCTTTAACGATCATAAGCCTACAGTTGCTTACGCCCTGTTATTTCATGTAAAACAGCCGGTATCGGGTAAACCCAAAGTGTTTGTTTTTAGCAATACCGGCCACACCTTTATTACGCTTATTAAATACAATGCCGACTCTACATACGTGTCGTGTTCGTTCGGGTTCTATCCAAAAAAGGAAAAAATATTATTTGCCACCCCCTGGGATCCTTCGTCCGAATCGCAATTTAAAACTGATGCCGGCCATCAATGGGATGAGGTAGTGGGTAAGTTTATCTCAAAGAAGAGCTTTGAAAAAATACTTTCGCTCACCAAAAAATACAACGATCTCGAGTATCACCTCAGCAATAACAATTGTACCGATTTTTGCCTGCAGGCTGCTTCATTGGCGGGGTTGAACATATCAAACACCAAGGCAAGCTGGCCGCTTGGCTACGGCAATAATCCGGGTGTGACAGGACAAAGCCTGCTAAACGGAAAATACCACAATACCGACCAGCAGCCGGATGCCGATCTGTTCAGGAGCCTGAACATAAACGCTGCCGAAGAATAATCATTTTACCCGTTATTTCCGGGGAGGAGGGGAATAAGGCTGTTTTTCTGCGGCCCAAAAAATGGCGTTGCTAAATAACCTTGTATAAGCCGTATTATCAAACAGGTTTGGGGAGTGCCCCATAAATATGTAAACGTTACGCGCCCGGTAATTAGGGTTCGACCACACTACGGGGTGGTCTCCCATTTTTACTTTCGGCTGCCGCGGATCGTATGTCGACTCGTCAACACTCGCCAGCACATCTACATTGGGCCGCGGGCTTTTATCCCAGGTGTACCATTCTTCCTGCTTTATAAGGAATGATGCGGGCACGCCTTTCATTACCGGGTGCAGCTTGTCTTCAACATTTACCTTACCGTTTGCAAAAGCGGCTATATAATCCTTCCACCTGATGCCACCCATAAATGCCGAGAACCAATTCCACATTGGGTAACCATCAAATTCGCCCAAAAGCGTAGCATGATGAAAGCCTATCCAGCCTCCCCTGCCCTCGTTTATATACTTTTCGAAAGCTTTTGCAGCCGTTTCGTTCCAGGCGTAGGGTGCATAATCTAATTGTATAAAAAGCTGGTATTGGTTCAAAAAAGTACTGTCAATTTTATCGGTATTTTGAATGTAATCAATGGTAAAACCCTTTTGTGCAGCAAGTTTGTCCAGCCAAATTTTTGCGCGGCGGGAGTATTCTATATGGTGTCCGCCATTTTCATACAACGCCAGTACTTTAAAAGGTTTATGGGGTTGCGCGCTCGCGGCAAGGCTAATGCAGGCAACCATCATTAACTGCAGGATTCTTTTCATATGTTATGTTTCACGCCCTATTGACTTATAACGTTTTAAAGATGCAGCAGCAAGGAGCTGTTTGTATCAAGACCCTCAAAAACGGGTCGTCTCCGGCGTGCACCGGCTATAATTCCACCAGCGCATGCCGATTTTCAGATATTTCGAATTTAAATATAAGATATATTAGCCAGGCTTCCGCCTCTGCCAAAAATAGTTAGGAATGCGTTGTAGAAATTAAAATATTCCGAGAAATTTCTTGCGTTTTTTCTTTTTTTCCTGTGTCACGGGCGGCGTAACTATCGTCGGCTTCTTAGCTTTTAAAGCGGCCTTTTTGACGGCGGCGGCTTTTGCTGCAGCAGCTTTCATAACGCTGTCCTGGTTATAATATCGGGTAACAAACGGGGGTTTAAGATAATCGGTTTTCTCGATATACACCACCTCTTTAGCGTTGTCCTTTTTGAAAAAGGAATAGCAGAAAACAGCCGAAAGTACAATTGTCAGGGTCACTAATCCTGCCAACGCCGGTTTAGAAACCAATATAAGCGCCTTATTGCGCTCAAAAACACCCTTTTGATTATTAAAGCGTGCTCCGGATTGTGCTGCCAATGCTTTTAACGATTCCAACTGTTTGTCCTTTTCGGCCTCGGTTTGCTGATAATGCGTGATAAGGTGCTGCAACCGGTCGTTTTCGGCTTGTATAGCATTTGTGCTCAGCTTACCATCCGCCGAAAGGCTGCCATTTATAATTGCCTCGTGCAGTTCTACCCCGCTTGCATATCGCGCTTCGGGTTGTTTTTGCAGACATTTACTGATCACGTCTAAAAGCCATTGCGGTACTTGCATTTCCTGCGTTTGTTTCAGCGTGCTCCAATCGTCAGGAAGGTTTTTCCTCCGCAATTCAAGAAGATCCGGTACCGGGGATTCAATATGCGCCAGCATAATAGCGTTGCGGCCGGTTTCACCGTTACCCTTAAGCGGAAACGGCACCTGCCCGGTAAGTAACTCGTAAAGTATAATACCATAGCTGTATACATCCGTTTGCAATAGCATCGAACCGTCATGCTGTTCGGGTGCCATAAACTCTATGGCGCCGGCATGGCGTATACTGCTGCGGCGCTCTTCCTCGGTCATTACCGCAAGGCCAAAATCAAGCAAAACGTAATTGCCGGTATGTACATTATATTTTACATTATTGCTTTTTACATCGCCGTGCTTTACACCTACACTATGACAGTGGGCAAGCGCATTCGCAAGTTGATCGGCCACGCGGATAACCTCTTTAAGCATGAATACCTTTGAATGGGGCGGCTGCAGCAGTTCGCACAGGTCAGGCCCCTCAATGTATTCCATCTCGATAAACGGCAGCGAGCCGCTATCGGTAATGCCCGAGCTTAATATTTTTACTACGTTTGGGTTGGGCTCTTCATTAACCTTTTGCAGCTTGGCCACTTCGTTACTAAAGTTGCGAAAATTGCGGTCGTCGTCGCTCTCGGAGTGTATGGGAGTAGGCAGTAGCTTAATAGCGGTAAGTACCGGCCCCATACGGCGGCCTTTATACACCGATCCCTGTCCGCCCGTTCGCAGGGCTCCAAGGTTCTCAAGTCCATCTGTTATGGTAAAAACTTTACTCATTCGTTGCCGGTTGATAACTAAACTCTAAAACCGCCGATTCGCCCAGGATGATCTGGTCGCCCTCAAGCAATTGGTGCCCAATGTGGGTCGAGCTCAGCTTTATTACGTCCTCGCTTTTTTCCGAACGGATCTTAATTTTATTACGTGGTGGCACACCGCCCTCGTCGGCAAATATCATAAACCTGCCGGCATCATTATTCCACTCGATATGAGCATGCTGCCGGCTCACATACTTATTACTTTCGTTCGCACTGTCGCTGGGGAAAGCGATATGGTTAGTACGGAAAAAACCATCATCGGCCTGCGCTTTTTTATCCCTGCCAATGTTTATTTTCTCATCTTCCGAGGTGATGTTGTACTCAGGCTTATCTGTTTCGCCGCTCAAAGCCCTCACATAAGCCACCGCGCTTTGTTTAATAAAATTCTTGCTTGTTTTAATAAAAAAGGCGGCATCCAACTTCGTGGCGCGTACAGCCTCAGGCGGAAAGCCCTCGTTCAATATCACATCCATTTGCCAGCTTTCGGGCAGGTTAACTGCGTAATCATCAGCAATGCGCTGTATTTCGTCTTTAAAAACCTCGGGGGCTTCAGCGTAAACAGCCGCCTCGTACACCGCGCATTCTGATGCCGGGCAGGAAATGTAAAGATTAAGCCCTTTAATATTTCCGCCCTCGCCGCCCTCGGCCTTTTGCAATTCATGCTTAATAAACTGAAGCAATTCGTAGCGGATACTTTTTACATCCGCCGGTTTATTTTCCTTATCACTTTTAAACAAATTGAACATGTTCATTTACTTATAATTCTCAAATCCCTCCCTTGGGAGGGGTGTGCCCGCCTGCGCAGTTGGCAGGGAGGGGTTTAATATACTGCTTCTCGCTTCGTTAAACCCCTCCCTGCACCCTCCCGTTGGGAGGGAATCGCACAGATCCCGAGTTTATAACTTTTATATTATGCTAAACCACAGCCTTATTCACTTGTTTGCTCTTTGATGCTTTTAATGTAGCCTTTTTCGCGCAGGAATGGAATTACATGCTTCCCCGCCAGTTTTACCGCGTCCGACGATCCCTTTGTAGATTCTATACGGATACAAACCACCATATTGCCTACACCATTAGCCTTTGGTGCAAAGAAAACGTACCAGCCATCGTTTATCTGTTGTTTTTTCCAGATACGCTCCGGCGTACCGGTTTTACCGGCAACGGCAATACCAAGCGTCCATTCCTTTGGCGCGCTTTGCTCTATCATATACTGGCGCAGCAGTGCAGCATACTTAGGGTCGTTGGTTAGTTTAACGCCTGGCTTTACGGATATTGTCGAATCGGCTACCTTAAGCACGTAACGGTTTTGCAAAATAACACCGTGATTGGCTATACCAGCAGCCATGCGCGCAACCGATGCAGGCGTAGCGATCAGCTCGCCCTGCCCCCAAGCCATACCCGAAATGCCCTTGGCCCTTGTTTTTCGGATATTATTAGGATCGTAACGCGGCCTGGTATTAAACTCGGTTTTGCGCCAAAGCTCGCGCCATTTTTCCTCCTGGGCGGCATTCTCTTTATCGCGACCATAATAGTAACCGCCCACGCCATGTAAAAACATACCGGTTTTAAGGTAAACGGTAGCCATATCTTCCTGTAGGTGTTCCTGGTTGGCCAGCTTTATAAAGTAAACGTTGTTTGATTTTGCTACAGCGCGTTCCAATGTTATCAGACCCGTTTCATCGGGTTCGAACCCTTTGGTACGGATGCGTTCATAACTGGCTACATTGTATTTTTTATCGGCGGCAGCCAAACCCAATTTATTGAACGACGCGATGGAGGTAGCCAACTTTGCTGTTGAGCCTGGCTGGGTAGCCAGGGTAAAGCCCAAGTCCTGCGTGGTTGTCCACCCGGCTAACTGGTTCTGGTCGTAGTAGCTCATAGTCAGCTTTTCCCAATCGTGTACCGGGGGTAAAGGGTACATGGCTGAGGTTAATACATCCCCGGTATTTGATTCCATCACCACCACCGATACCCGGTTATCCAGCAGCGATGTATCCTGGGCTATGGAGTTTTGGATACTGGTTTGCAAGCCTGCATCCATGGTCAGTTTTACATCGCGGTTACGGTTTTTAAAAGCTTCCACCTCCTTACTGTTTATGCCGGCGATAAGCAGCGGCGCAATAGCGCTGTAATCTTTTTTCACCACCGTCATTTCCTTTACACCGCGCGCCAAAAAGCGGTCTTCCTGGTAGCGGTTGGCCGTAACGTTGAATTTTTCGGTCGGCATTTTAAAGCCGCGCAGTTCGGCAGCATGTTCATATTCCGCAAAGTACCCGTTGGGACTGCCGTTAAAAACGCCCGTATTGGCATCGCCCGTCCAAAAAAACATTTGCTCGTCAAAAGGGTAATATCTGTCAAGTCGCTTATGCATAGCCGAATCAATGTTGTAACCAATAGCGCCCGCCTTTACCAATTCGCGGTGTTGCTTTTTAATAAGCTCGGGCTTGCTGGTTGCCAGCACTACGCCATCCCTGTCGTACAGGTTACCCGCTTGCAGGCGGTTCATTAATATGGCAATACGCGGGTTATAGCTAAACATGCGCATGCCGCTTTTATCGGCTACAAGCGCGGGCTGCACCACCCATTTTTTATTATTGAAAAGATAGCGCGATACATTAACGGTTAGCAGGGTAATAGCCACGCAGGCCGCTATAAGCGCGGGTACCAGGTTTTTATCCTGCTGGCGCGATATGTAACTCATTTGCACAGGCGTACCCTGTACCAGCGATGCGGAAAGCAAAAAGCCAGATGCAAGCAAATTGGCCACCAACGATGACCCGCCATAACTCTGAAACGGCAGCGATACCCCCGACAGTGGCAACGCCCCCGTAGAGCCGCCGGCTATCAGCATAAACTGTACAAAGGTTGATATGCCTATCCCCGCGCAAAGGTAGAACAGGAACGGCGTTCCCGTTCGCCGGCCTATAATGATGGCGCGGTGCAGGTACACCAAAAAAAGCAGGAAGATACAGACGATCCCAGTCCATCCGAACTCCTCGCCCATCGATGGCAATATCATATCGGTATGTGCTTCGGGAATGGTTTTCGCAAAGCCCTCGCCTACTCCCTGGCCGCTTACGCCTCCGCTGCTCATGGCCCAAAGGCCGTTAGCTACCTGATCGCCGCCGTAAACCTCGTTGTTCCAGGCATCCTGCCAGATGGCCTTACGGTCTACCAGTCGTTGCACGGGACCGGGAAACAGCTTTCCTAAATAGGGTATCTGGTCGATAGTTAAAAAGGCCGCCATGATTACCAGCACCATGATAGCCGACTCGCTTAGCGACCGGCGTTTAAACAGCATGAACAGGGCGGTTATACCGGCAGTTATCAATGCCGATAACCAAACGTTTTTTACCACCCACGATACGATGACATATAGTACTACCGCCCCCGCCATGAACATAAAATCGCCCCGCGAGAACGAGAACAGCACAATAAAGGTGAAGCACACTACCATAGCGGGGCCTAGGTCCCCCAGCAGAAGGAACAGTAGCAGGGTTACCAATATGGCTATCAGCGCGAACGAGAAGAATTGCCAGCGTTTGCTCCAACTGCTGTATTCGCTGATCAACTTTTCGTTAGCGGCAAAAAATCCCGCCAGGAAAAGTATGATGAGGTACTTTACAATTTCGCTGGGCTGAAACCCGAACAAATTTACCTTTACGCCACTGCCTTCGGGGCCGGTACCAAACTTGATGGTCATGGCTAGCAGCGTAGCCGCCAACACCACCCAGGGCCAGCCGTTTGCCGCGTTGCGGTTATGTTTAAACACCAGCATGCGGTATATCCAAGAGTCAGGCGTAAAGCGGCGCAGCTTAAATTGCAGCATCACCAGCATGGCTACCAGGCCAATGCCCAGGTAAACCAGCATGTCCTTTGCTAAAAACCTGTCGCGTAAAGGGTCCTGCAGGCTCAATAGCGTCAGGAACGACAGCCCGGCAAGTATCATTACCACCGGCAGTATCAATTGGTCCGAAGCCCGATACTTCCACGATAGCAGCAAATGCACGAATAAAAATGCACCTATAAAGCTTCCTGCTATGATCAGGAACCATTGGTTAAATTCTGCCGGCGTTCTAACGATCAACGATCTTTCTTTTTTCAGAATATTAAAATCCCTGGTAGAAAACAACCTGATGGTGTGCGGCTGGCGGCTGAATGTCAGGCTTACGTCCTCATCTAAATTTTGCACCCCTTGGGATCTGCCAAATTGATAGCCGGGCTGTAACGGCAATAATTTAAAAGCCTTACCTGCGGGCAGGTTTTTAAACTCGGCTATCCCCTGCTGGTTGGTACGGGCATAAGCGGTTAGCTCTTGTAAATGGCGCTTTCCGGCGCTATCGGGCAGGTAAACTTTTTTAAAGCCGTTACCGTTCTCGGTAATAAGCTTAATATCCTCAACTTCTTCGTCGTTATAAATGCTATCCTGCGGTAATATCATTTCAAGGCGTATCAATACACCAGCCACGGGTTGTTTTTTTTCGGTGATAGCACCTGTAATGCTATACCCGCCCATACCTAAGTCTGTAGACGAAGGTACCTGCAGCGGGTTTGTTCTTTCGCGAACAAATGTTACCGAATCATCGCCGGTATAACCCAACAAGGCCCTGGAAGCATTTACCCTGCTTTTAAATGATTCGCCCCCTTTTTCAAAAGCATCATCGGCTATAATAAAGTACTTGCGTTTATTCAGTTCGCCTATATTATCAATTTTTTGGCCTGTACCTATGTTGCCGGCAACAGTAGCCGTTATCAGGTCTATATCGCGTTTATCCTCAAAATAATAACCTTTGGTAAGTAACTTTTTGAGCTGGCCGGCAGGATCTTTAGCGTTCAGGTTTATCATGGTGCCGTCCTGCAGGCGGGTATCCACATCGGCAAAGCGCAACTGCAAAACCGAATATAGCCTGAAGAACAAGAACACCAGCAATACGCTTATTAATAACAGGAACACGCGTTCCTTCCACCTGCCTGTAGATTGTACTTTATCGGCTTCCATTTGCATTAGCAGGGGTTTTTGTTGATGCCTTAACGTTAGTATCTACTTTTGCAACCGGCAGATCGGCCGTTACCGGTTTGCCATCGGGCAATCTATATTTACGCTGAATATGCAGCCTGCAATTAATAAACTCAACGTTTTTTAGCGTAAGGCTGCTATTCCCCAATTCGGCACCGATAGCGAAATCCTTAAATTTCAAGTTCTCCAGCACCACTGCTTTGTTGCCCGGAGCTATTGACAAGGCCGGCCCATTAAAAGTGGTATCGCGCTGCAGGGTAATATTGCCTCTTACCTTAATGTATAGTGTATCCTGATCGATATGCAGCGTATCAGTGATAACAATGGGTTGTTTAAATGAGGTGTCAGAAAGTACCAGGGTATCGCCTTTAAAGGCGTCAATGGCATCCTGGAGTTTAATTTCCTCAGCATTGCGCATCTTTTGGGCAGCCGGGGCTGCGCTTTCAAGCGGGGTTGTCTGTCGTTGTTTGGTTAAGTATAGCCAAATGGTTGACGCCAGAAAAAGCAGACACAAAAAGCTCAATATTAAAATTAAGCCTGTATTTTTATTAGAGCCCATTTTTGGTTTAGTTGATATTTCTTCTTCTATATATTGCCGTTGCCGGGTTGGTTTAATACCATCCGTACCGTCATCTGCCTGTTTTGCTTGCGATGGTGCAGGCATAGTGGCCTGCGCGCGCTGCTGCGGCTTATCGTTTAGCGCCAGCGCCACGGTAACGTTATCGTTTCCTCCGTTGGCATTGGCAGCGGCTATTAATTCGGTGGCTTTGTGCTGTAATGATGCATTTTGAGTGATGATATTTAATATGCCGGCCTTATCTACCATATCTGTAAGGCCATCACTGCAAAGCAGCAGCATATCGCCGGGTAAAAAAGGCGACTGACCTGTCTCTATAAAACTTTCGTCGGTATCTATCTGGTTGGTAAAGCCCAGGGCCTTATTTATTTCGTTGCGTTTTGGATGGTTCATGGCAGCCGTTTCGGTAAGGCGGCCACTATCTTCCAGAAAACCTACAAAGGAGTGGTCTTTAGATATTTTAACCAATGAGTTATCGCGCAGCAAATACAAGCGGGTATCACCTACGTGGGCATAAAAAAACTGGTTGTTCTCTACATCAACCAAAGCCATAGTGGCTACACAAGCCATGCTCTCCAGATCTTTATCCTGTAGCTTTTTATCAGCTATTTGCTGGCTGGCCAGCTTAAAAGCGTCAATCATGGCGGGGATTATCTCGCCCTGCAATCCGTTCAAACGGTCAATAAACACCTCTTTGGCTATAGCGGCAGCCACTTCGCCCCCGTTATAGCCGCCAACACCATCAATTACGGCAACAAGCACCATGCGGTTACTCATAACTGGCTGGGCAATAAAGGCATCCTCGTTATTGCTGCGCACCTTACCGGTATCGGTTAATCCAAAATAGTTTTCAGCCATTGCGTTTACCTGAATTTTTAATATCAATAAAATGGGTTGCCAGCAGGCAGAAACCAATTACTGATAAGCTTATGGATAATATTTGTGACATGAATATCTATGCTTTAAACAGGTTTAACCCGATGATACCATTGAGCAGCATGCGCGAATTTACCGGCAACTCTACCCATTGGGGCGAGTTTACATCGCTTCGCTGAATAGTTACTTCATTTAGTGTGGTTATTTCGCCAAATGATGCCAGGTAAAACTTACCATCGGCTTTGTTGTAGCGTATTTGCAGGTGCGGCGCATTCACCCAGTCGCTCGGGATGGTGAATATGTTTGAAGCCTCGCGCGTTTCCTCACTGCCCGATATAATAATATCGTCGTCCTTCATCAGGTATTCTACTTTTTTACCCGCAAACTGCTGGTCGGGGATAATGGTTTCCAGGCGGGCAATAACACTTTGGGCTTTGGCTGCCTTTTGTTCTTCGGGCTCCAGTTCTTCCTCATATGGTATTTCAAAATAACCTTCGCTGTAATAAGTAAAGCCCTTTAAGGCCTCTTGGCTTACATCAAACGTTTGGGCAATACCGGTTTGTCGTGGGATAAAGGTTACCCGCAGGTTTTGCTCTTTTTGATTATTATCCGGCAGTAATTTGCCAATAAAGCCCTTATCGCCTCTGGCATAGTCAGGGTGTGATACCAGGCGAAACACCCACTTTGAACCCGATGGTTTTACAGTTTTACCCGCTACGCGATATTCTTTTAGTATTTCATAAAACTTGGCTACCGTTTCCTGTACTATAAGCCCGAAGATACCTTGCTTATCTGCAACAAACTCTTTGTAATCGTCGGCATTAAAACTGATGATAAATTCGTGATAAAATACTACCCTGTCCGCAAAGGAAAGGTCTTTTATCGAATCTTTAAATTTTTCTACGATGTAACTGTAAACTGTATCGGGCGTAAGTGCTTTGGCTTTTGCCTTCTCGGTGCTTTCGTTGGTTAAAAACCAGTCTTGTATGCCAATGCGCTGCCAAAAATTTGGTGTTGATGCCATTTAATTTTTTCTAAAGCTGCCACAATTATGTATAAGTGAACACAATTTCATTGCAGATGTTTGATATTATTGATCCGTATCCTGCTGGGGATAATTAGTGTACTGGTCAGATTTTAACACGGTATCCGCTTCGCTGGCGCCGCTGCTGTCGGGTGCCGGGTTGGGCGGGGTTACTACCGGTTTTTTAACTACCGAATCGCGCTTTACAGGCGTTGTGTCCTGCTCAGCAGCGTTGTCAGCGGGGAACCTTGAGCCGTAATCTGGCGTACCGGAGCTTGTATCCGGCTTTGTTTCGGTGGAATCCTGTTTAACCTGGCCGGTAGGATTACTTTGCCGCTTTAAGAAAGTAGCATAAACCGAAAAACCCATAAATACTACCAGCAATATCATTATTGTATAATAATACGGCTTTGATAACGAAACCCGCGATCCGTCTTCTATTGGCTCTGCCGGCACAGGTGGCGGGCCGGCCTGCTGGTATTGCATCAGTTGATTATGCAGGCGTTCATTCTCGCTGCGCAATGCGGCATTGCTTAAGCCGCCTGCAATATCAAAACTGTCGCTTCCTGTTAAACTGCCTGTTACGATAGCCTCGTGCAGTTTGGTACCGTCGGTAAACCTTTTTGCCGGGTCTTTTTCCAAACATTTCTCTATCAGTTTTATCAACCACTGAGGCACTTGCATCTCGCGTGCTTTTTTCTCGTCATTCCAGCTATCGGGCAAAGCGGCCCGCCTGGCATCGAGCAGATCGGGAACCGGCGATTCAATATGCGCCAGCATCACCGCGTTACGGCCGGCATCGCCACCGCCCCGCAGCGGGAATGGGACGCCGCCGGTAAGCAGCTCGTATAAAATAATGCCATAACTGTAAATATCGGTCTGCGGCAGCATTTTCCCTTCGTGCTGTTCAGGGGCCATAAATTCAATTGCCCCGGCATGGCGTATGCTGGTGCGGCGCTGTTCGTCCGTCAGGATAGCGAGGCCAAAATCCAGCAGTACGTAATTACCTGTATGAATGTTATACTTTACGTTATTACTTTTAATATCACCATGCTTTACGCCTACCTTATGGCAATGAGCCAGCGCACTTGCCAATTGGTCGGCCACACGAATAGCCTCTTTAAGCATAAATATCTTGTCGTGCGGGGCTTTCAGCAGCTCGCAAAGATCAGGCCCTTCAATATATTCCATTTCGATATAAGGGAACGACCCGCTATCGGTAATGCCCGAGCTTAATATCTTCACTACATTGGGGTTAGGCTGCTCGTTAACCTTTTGCAGCTTACTTACCTCGTTACGGAAACTACGGAAATTTCTATCGTCTTCGCTTTCGGTGTGGATAGGTGTCGGCAGCAGCTTTATGGCCGTGTAAACAGGCCCCATACGCCGGCCTTTATATACCGATCCCTGCCCGCCAGTGCTCATGGCTCCTAAGTTTTCCAGTCCCTCTGTTATTGTAAATACTTTACTCATTTGTAGATATTGTGCCGAAAATCATATATTACAGACTAAATTACATTTAATACGCCTGTTTGTTGTAGGTATTATAAGAATAATAACAATAATCCACAAAAAAGCCCGCTATACCGGGGATGGAAAGCGGGCCTCATATTATATAAGCCTGTTTAAGATAAGGGAGCATACGCGGATGTGCGTATCACATCGGCAAAAACCTTGTATGAGTACATCCTGGATTGATGATCAAAGATATGCGTGGTAGCCATCACTTCGTCAATTTCCGTTTGCTCTGTAAAGGCGCTTAATTCGGCCCTGATCTTGTCGGGGCCGCCAATAAACGAATAGGCAAGCATTTGCATTACGGCCTCTTCTTCAAATACATTCCAAACCGCATCCATACTTTTTACAGGCGGCGGCAACAATTGCCTTTTGCCCGTTACCACCCCCATAAAAAAATTGCTTCACAGACGTTGCAAGGTATTCGGCCTCGCCATCAGTGTCGGCGGCAACCACATTAACGCAGGCCATTACATAGGGCTTTTGCAAATGTTGCGAGGGTTTAAAATTGTCGCGGTATATTTTGATGGCCTCTAAAAAATAGGTCGGCGCAAAATGGCTTGCAAAAGCATACGGCAGGCCCATAGCAGCCGCCACCCTGGCGCTATCAGTACTGGAGCCTAATACCCATATAGGTATATCCAATCCTTCGCCGGGGATGGCCCTTACCTTACTATTAACGTTGTCGGCAGAGAAATAGGTTTGAAGCTTCACAATATCCCTCGGAAAATTATGGGCGGCGTTAAAATTTTCGCCGCGGATGGCTAAGGCGGTTGTCTGGTCGGTACCGGGGGCGCGGCCGAGACCAAGATCTATCCTGCCCGGATAAAGAGACGCCAGCGTACCAAATTGCTCGGCCACTATGAGCGGCGAATGGTTTGGCAGCATGATACCGCCCGAACCTACCCTGATTTTTGAGGTCCCGCCTGCTATATGGCCTATTAATATGGCCGTGGCAGAGCTGGCTACGTTCATCATGTTGTGATGCTCAGCAAACCAATAGCGGGTGTAGCCAACCTTTTCGGCAAGCTGCGCAACTTCCATGCTTTTTTTGAAGCTATCGGCCGGAGTACTACCCGCAACAACAGTGGCCAGGTCTAATACGGAGTATTTTATATCTGATAATTTATTTGCGCTCATAATTATTGCATAAGTTGATTGATAACATCCGTTTTTATTAGATGTTGTTCAAAATTAGTGCTAAAAACACCTGATGCGGCTTATAAGTGGTTATATGACGCGGCGGGTACATTAATCAGGGAATGGTGACAAAAGGCTTCACTAAGACCCTTCTGTGATGGAGAGGAATAATAGGTTTACAAACTGGTGAGTTACTCACCCCGCGGCACTTCGTGCGCGGCCCTCTTTCTTCGTCTGCAGCGGCAAGAGGAATAAACTTTCTTTATTTAATACCCACCCTCTTTGCGCAGTATAGGGGGTAGACAGGCTTGCCCCGATAGCGATCGGTATCGAGGTGAGTAAAATTGCTAAGAGGGGTTAATACCACTATTCTCTTCAAATTGATATCTTAGCGGTACCAAACTCAGCGTTTATTATGCTTGACAGCCCCGAAGGCAAATACATATTAGAGAGGTTGCAGCGCGAATTGCCTGTGCAGTTCAGCTATCACAATACTGATCATACCCTTGATGTTTACCACTCGGCAAACGCTATTGCCGCTCAGGAAGGTATCGGCGAAGCTGACACCAAAATACTGCTAATCTCTGCGCTTTACCACGATTGCGGCTACATACAGCAAATACATGAGCATGAACAGGCATCGTGTAACATTGCACGCCACGCGTTGCCCCAATTTGGTTACAACGCGGATGATATAGAAAAGATATGTACGCTGATTATGGCTACGCAGTTACCCCAGCAACCAACCACCCTGCTGGAAAAGATCATTTGCGACGCCGATCTGGATTACCTGGGCAGGGAAGACTTTATTTCAACCGGCAGCAGGCTGTTTAGCGAAATGCAGGCGTTCGGCATCATAAACAACGCGGAAGAGTGGGATAAAATGCAGGTAAGGTTCCTGCAAGGTCACCACTACTTCACCAGTACATCAGTAAATAACCGGGAGCCAAAAAAACACGAAAATTTACGAACTTTGCAAAACAAAACTTCAACCTTAATGACCAGTAACAACGCTATAAAAATAGGCCTCTTAGATACCGTTTATACTCTTGCGGGCATTTTGTTTTGTGGGTTTGCTTTAAAAAGCTTTTTGGTACCAAACGCTTTTTTTGATGGCGGGGTAACCGGTATTTCGCTGCTGATACATGAGCTTTATCACATAAACATTGCTTACGTTATCATCCTGGCGAATATCCCTTTTATTATCATGGGGGCGTTCCAGGTGAATAAATCCTTCGCGGTAAAAACTTTCCTGGCTATAGTGGGCGTGGCGCTGTGCCTGCTTTATATCCCTTATCCCGAAAAAATAACATCTGATAAATTGCTGGTATCCATATTCGGCGGCGTGTTCATGGGCACGGGCATAGGCCTGGCCATACGCGGCGGCTGCGCGCTTGACGGCATCGAAGTACTGGCGCTTTACACCGGCAAACGCATCAGCTTCACCATCAGCGAGATCATCCTGGGTATCAACATCGTTATTTTCCTGATAGCGGCGGTTAAGGTAGGGCTGCCTACATCATTATACTCCATTATTACCTATTATACCGCGTCGCGCACTATTAATTTTGTAATAGAAGGTTTAGAGGAGTACACCGGTGTAACCATTATATCCGGCCAAAATGCGGCAATTAAAGAGATGCTGGTGAAACAGCTTAGTCGGGGCATTACCGTTTATAAAGGCGAACGCGGTTTTCTGAAAGAAAGTTTTGATGTAAGCCACCCTGTGGATATAGTATTTACCGTGGTTACCCGCTTAGAGCTTAGGCGATTGAGAAACATGGTACACGAAATAGACCCGAAGGCGTTCATCTTTACCAGCATCATTAAAGAAGCCGCAGGCGGGGTTCTAAAACGCAGAGCAAGGCACTAAGATAAGTCTTAAGTTAAAAGTCGGTAGTCTTTAATTTTTTCACTTTCAACTTAAGACTTTCGACTTAAGACTCATTAGATAAGTCTTAAGTTAAAAGTCGGTAGCCTTTAGTTTTTTCACTTTCAACTTGAGACTTTCGACTTAAGACGCATTAGATAAGTCTCGCCGCCGTTGTTGGTGTTGTCACCAACAACTATTGTATATGCAATGAACATGCACGATATTAGTTATGAATGGCCATATCAATTTCGATCATCATCCCCAGTTTTTTACCGCAACTATCTTAGAGTGGAAACCGCTGTTAAAAGAAGACACTTTTAAAAATATTATTATAAAAAGCCTTCATTTTTTATCTATAGAAAAAAGCGTTGTGGTATACGGCTTTGTGATAATGCCAAACCATATTCATTTGATATGGCAGATACAAGATGGATTTAAACAAGATGTTATTCAGATGCGGTTCTTGAAATTTACTGCGCAGCAAATGAAATTCAGGTTAATAGACACCAAAGATGTGAGGCTGTCGTCATTCTTAACCAATGCTAAGGATAGGAAGTATCAATTTTGGGAAAGAAATGCATTAAGTATCGATTTGTGGAATCCTGAAGTATTTTTGCAGAAATTGGATTATATTCATAATAATCCTTTACAGGATAAATGGCGTTTAGCAAAATTTCCTGAGGAATATAGGTACTCGTCAGCTAAGTTTTATGAATGCGGAATAGATGAGTTTGATTTTCTTAAACATTACAGCGGAGATTGATTAGTATTGCGGTTTGTTGGTGACAACACCAACAACTATTATTAGGATGGCTAATTTGCAAGGTTGGATGCATGGTGGTTTGCTGGTGAAAACACCAACAACTATTATTACGATGGCTAATTTGCAAGGTTGGATGCATGGTGGTTTGTTGGTGACAACACCAACAAAGGCGTAAGGCATTACAGCGGAGATTGATTAGCATTGCGGTTTGTTGGTGACAACACCAACAAAGGCGAATTTTTTCACTTCCAACTTGAGACTTTCGACTTAATACTCAATACTATTCAATCACCTCGTAAGTAATAACCGGCTTTAGCTTGTTTTTTAGGGTAAACTCGCCGTTTTCGCGGCATTTGAACGACTCTTTGGTTTTATGGTAAACCTCCTCGGTGATGATGATCTGTCCGGCTTTGGCTATGCCTTGGAGGCGTTGCGCCAGGTTAACAGAATCGCCTATGACAGTGTAGTCTAATCGTTTTAACGATGCTGATCCGATATTGCCGGACACCATTTCGCCACTATTGATACCCACAGATATCTGAGGCTTGAACTTTTTGCCGTTGCCGGCGTCAATTTCAGGTTCGTTTGATAGCTGCGACTTAATTGAAAGGGCGGCATCAATGGCCCTGTCAAGGTGAAATTCGCCACGGAATACTGCCATAATAGCATCGCCCATAAATTTATCAACATGGCCCCCCTGTGTTATAATTTCTTTAACTATCCTATCAAACAAGCCATTAAGCAGGGTAACAACAGTATTAGCCGCAACATGCTCGGTAATGGCCGTAAAACCGCAAACATCTACAAACATTACGGTAGCTTCCAGCAGCTCGTTCTTCATCAGGCTGCCTTCAAACTCCTTATGCGTCATAAAATTCAGCACGTTCTCGTCCACATACATCTTCAGGATGTTGTTTTCTTTAATCGCCCTTAAGGTTTCCTGCAGTTGCCTTACATACGATATGGTTTTTTGCATGGTAACATCAAGGTCGTCAAAATCCACCGGCTTCATGATAAAGTCGAAGGCCCCGCGGTTCATGGCGGTGCGGATGTTTTGCATATCGCCGTAGGCCGATACAACAACGGCTTTAAGTGTAGGGTTGGCTTCGGGCAGATGAGTGAGCAGCGTAAGGCCGTCCATCACCGGCATGTTAATATCAGACAGGATGATATCCAGATCGGGGTTTTCCTTAACACGCGCTAAAGCTTCTTCGCCGTTTTGCGCGAAGATGAATTCATATTCGCCCTCCCTGATCTTACGGCGAAACTTTTGTTTTACCAGTATCTCCAGGTCAGCCTCGTCATCCACAACCAGTATCTTAGCCATTTTGATTTATCAGTTAATTGATTTATTGTTCAGCAAATTTAAATCTGCACACTATAACGTTTTTAATTTTTCCTTTAATAGATTAAAGTCCAAAGGCTTGGTCAAAAAGTCATCCGCCCCTTTATCCATCGCCTGTTTGTAATTTTCGTCGTCGCCATAGGCGGTTATCATCATTACCACGGGCGGCGGCGGCGTGGGGAAATCCTCGCGAATGTGTGTAAGCAGTTCGATACCGCTCATGCCCGGCATATTAATATCCGACAGGATAAGCACGACTTCGGAGTGTTTATCTTTAAGGTAATCAAGCGCTTCCTCGCCCGATTGCGCAAAGTCAAACTCCACCTCGTGATTTCTGATCTCTTTCCGAAAACGCTGTAAAAAAAGCGGCTGAACGTCTGCTTCGTCGTCTACGACTAATATTTTCATGCGAAAATAATTATTGATTTAGTGTCCCGATAGCCATCAGGATTGTGATTGATTTATTTACATATTCATCAGGCAATGGGCAAAGTTATAATAAACTCCGACCCTTCGCCTTCTTTGCTATTAATGTTGATATGGCCTTTATGCGCCTTTACAATAATATCATAGCTCAAAGAAAGGCCAAGCCCTGTACCCTCGCCTGCCGGTTTGGTGGTAAAGAATGGCTGCATGATTTTATCTTTAATGGCATCGGGTATACCGCTGCCATTATCTTTTATCATGATCTCGGCCTCCTGTCCTTTAGGGGTTACTATGGTACGGGTTGAAACCTCTACGCGTGGTTTAAAATCGCCGCCAATGATCTTTTGTTTTTGATGCACGGCGTAAAACGCGTTGGTGAACATGTTCAGCAGCACACGGCCCACATCCTGCGATACCATATTGATGGATGGCAGGTTGGGGTCCAGATTTGATACCAGCTCTGCATTAAACGATTTATCTTTGGCACGCAAGCCATGATATGCCAGGCGAAAATATTCGTCGGCTATGGTGTTCAGGTTGGTTGGCTCTTTCACGTTGCTGCTGGCGCGGCTGTGCTGCAACATGCCTTTAACAATACCGTCGGCACGCTTGCCGTGATGACGGATCTTTTCGAGGTTTTGCTTAATATCAGCCGCGATGGCATTGGCCTCTTCTATATCGCCTTTTGCCATTTCTTCTTCCATCTCGTCGATAAGTTCCATACTTACTTCCGAGAAGTTGTTTACAAAGTTCAACGGGTTCTGTATCTCGTGTGCTATACCGGCGGTAAGCTCTCCTAACGATGCCAGCTTCTCCTGTTGTATCAGCTGGGCCTGCGTAGCCTGTAATTCTTTAACGGTTTCCTGCAGTTCGTTACGCTGTTGGGTTATTTCTGCGGTGCGTGCGGCTACCAGTATCTCCAGCTCATCTTTACGTTCGCTTATGCGCTTGAGCTCGCTTTGTTGCTTTTTGGACGTTGCGACACGCAGAAATATCCATCCGAAAGCGACCAATTGAGCGGTTTGCCAATAGTTATCGTAGTTGTGAGAAAACTCAAAATTTTGGGTTGCCAGTTCAACGGCATTGGCTACAACAGCTACTACTATTAAAGGGTAGTGTGCATTTATTAAAACCCTGAAACGCTCAAAATCCGGTTCGCGTTTCAGAAATTGCACTACCCCTAACAATACAAGGGCAATCACAATTCCGTTAACTTCATCGCTTGGTATAAAATCGTCAAGCAAAAAGAACAAGCCTACAGTGCCTAAAGCTACACCATATAAAGCCATGTTCCATTTTGAAGCGGCTGGGGTTAACTTTATTGACTTGCGCAGGCGCATTGCAAGCAAGAAGAGCGCGAGATAGGTAAAAAAATGCATACCCTGATAAAAGTTTTAAGTTTAAACTAAGGTAATAATTATACTTAATAAGTAGTTGTAAACGTCTTAAAACTTAATAAAATGCGCTATTATCTGCAATACAATATTACCATACACACCTGCCACCACATCGTCCATCATTACGCCGGTACCGCCGGGCAGGGCTTCCATTTTGCGGATGCCGAGCGGCTTTACAATATCAAAAAAGCGGAACAGTACCAGCCCTATCAGCAGATAATATAAATGAGGCGGTATAAAAAGCATGGTAACCAGCATGCCGGCAACTTCGTCTATCACTACACGGTAGCTGTCTTTTCCCCAAAAAGGCTCAACCTTATCACCCACATAAATGCCTAACAAGGTTATTATTGCGGTTATTGCCACCAGGTACCAGGGGCTTTGCAAACCCGGCTGCTGCCATAAAAGCCAAATAAACGGACAGGTAACAATAGCGGCCAGCGTGCCGCCCCCCTTTACATACCCTATCCCGAAAATTGATGCGATAAGTTTCAATTAATTATTGATTTAGTGAATATTGTCCCGATAGCTATCGGGATAGTGATCTTCATCTGCATATCTGAAATCTGCACATTTATTAGCTTTTATCCAGTACGCCTTCGGCATCTTCTGCAACCTCGGGTTTGATGATATTCTTTTTAGGGAAGTTAAAAAAGATAGAGGTAAGTACCGGGATAATAAATACCGCAACGGTAAATACCGATACGGCAATATCCGCGGTTTCGCCTTCCATAAAATTGGAAAAGCCAGCTTCCGGGAAGAAATGCACGTATAAGGATGCCGTCAGCTTAACACCCAACACCCCTATCACCAAAAAGGCAACGGTTTCTAAAAAGGTGAATTTCTCCATCAGCTTAACAAACGCCTGCGCTACGAAACGCATAGCTAATATACCGATAAAAACACCGGTGTAGATCAGGAACACATGATCGGTAAAGGCCACGGCAGCAAATACGTTATCTATGGAAAAGGCAAGGTCCATCAGCTCTACCAAAGCTACGGTTGCCCAAAAAGTGCCTATTAAACCGACGGTTGATTTGTATAACCAATTTTTGCTTTTATCAACGCTTTCTTCTCCGCCGTCATCGTTTTTAGCCGCTAATTTCTTTTTAAAATAATCGAAAGCCAGGTACAGCAGGTACAAACCGCCCAATGGTTTCAGCCACCATATTTTTACCAGCCACGCCGCCAAAAACAAGCATACGCCACGCAAAACATACGCGCCTATTATGCCATAACGCAACGCGCGGCTGCGCTGATGCTTTGGCAGATCGAGCACCATGGTGGCCAGTACAGCCGCATTATCAACCGATAAAAGGCTTTCGATAACAATAAGGTTCAGCACAACCAACAGGCCGGCCTTTATATCCTCGCCAAGTAGTGTATGTAATAGGTCCATTTGTAATCAGTGTTTAAATTATATCTGTATTTAACATGGTTTTTAAAATATTCGCCTGCACGTCAAACGTGTTCATATGGGCTAAAAAGTTCACGTCGGCTATTTTCTTATAGTCCTCGGCCAGCAAGGTTATGATATTTTCGGGCAGATGGGTTTTTAATAAACCGGCCTTGCCGGTTAGCTGTACATTTTTATCGCGCAGCTCGCGCATCATGCGCTCGCGTTTGCTAACGGTGTTCTTCAGGTCAAGGTCGCCCAGTTTGGCTACATCGCAAAACAACAGCACATTGTTAAGCGGCGAAAACAGGAAGTATTTGTTTACATCCTTAAACCGGTAAATTTCCAGCACAATATCGTTGGCGCGCAGGCCGCAATAAAAATCAACCTTAAAATCATACTTACAAAGGCTTCCCATCAGCTTGCGCTGAATGGTGGCATATTCGTTTGTATAAACATCAGCCGGGTTGTATTGCAGCAGCTCATAAACCAGTTTAGTAGAGATGCTAAAAAAGTAATCGCCCGAAAAATGCGAGCTAAACTTGTTGATATTGCCCACAAACGGGTACTCTGCCGAATTATCAGAAAGCACCTGGAACAGCTTACGTAACGACTGGCTCATTTTAAGCGCCTGCCGCTGCTTATCGTTCTGGTAGTTTTGCTCGGTGTAAACCGAATCGTCCATCTGGTCTATCAGCTGGTTGTTTAAGGCAACCTCATCAAGCAGCAGGTCGGCCTGGGCCTCGTTGTTCTTCTTGATCTTTTTAAGCAGATCGATAAGGGTTTGTGTAAACTGGAGATGAAACATCTCCAGTTGGTTAATATCAAGCTCGGGATTTGTTTGAAATAGCTGGTGCAGTACTTGGGTGCGCAGGTAAATCTTATAAATTACATCGTTATTAAAAAACACCGATAACAGCTGCAGTTTGCTGATAACCCGTGTTGATGCATTTAATATGTTTAACCTGTTTTCATCCATATGCCGGTTAACGTGTATTGGTTACATTCTTTTTGAGCTCGGTCTCTAAAGTTTGCAACTCCGTATTAAGCGTTTTCCTGTTTTGTGTACCCTCGTCGTGTATCCGCTTAACTTCGGTTAAGGTTTCAATTAACGATTGTGTGGTACGTTTTAAAGTGTCCAAAGATACCACAGTTTTTTCATTCTCGCGGGCTACATCAATACTGTTTTGCTTAAGCAGTTCGGCATTTTTTTGCAGTATGGTGTTGGTTGTGTCCGATATCTTCTTCTGCATCTCAACATTGGCCTTTTGCCTGTTCAATGCCACGGCTATGGTCAATTGATTTTTCCAAACCGGGATGGTGGTTGATACTATCGACTGTGCCTTTTCGGCAATGGTGGTGTTGTTGTTTTGCACTACGCGAATCTGCGCCAGCGATTGCAACATAATGAAGCGTACCACTTTAAGGTCGGCAAGGCGTTTATCCAGGCGGTTAACATAATCGCGCAGGTCGGCAATTTCATAATCCTGGTAGGCCGATGGATTGCCGTCCATAACGGCTAACTGCTCGTTAAGCTCTTTATATTTTAACTGACCCGCTATGATCAGTTCTTCCATCTGGTGGATAAAGTCCACATTGCTGTCGAACATGGTTTGCAGCGATGCATTATCCTTGATGGAGTTTACGCGGCCGGCCTTTATTTTATTTACTATCTTATCTACATTGCTCACCACCAGGTCGTATTTGGCAAACATTTTTTTAGTATCCATAACCAGGCTGCGGATAATCGGGATACGCGATAACACCCTCATAAAGGCGTTTTGCTCCAGCTCATCTACATCAATGTAGTTCAACTCGTGCAGCAGGTCGGTTATCAGCGTACCCACCTCGCCCGCATCAAACGTACGTACGGATGACAGGAAAGTATTGCTGTAACGTTCCATCCCCTGTTGCAGGTCGGCACCATAGTTTAGTATGGAGTTTACATCGGCCGGGTTCAGGTCTTTAGCTTTTTCGCTGTATTTCTGTACCTCGGCAGGGGTAATGTTGGTTAAATCAACATTGCCTTCTTTATCAAGTTTAACCGGGGCGTTAGCGTTTGGCGCCGTAGCAGGTGGCGGCGTAAAATCAGGCAGGCCCGCACCCTCGTTGGTTAGGTTGGTTTCCATTGTTTTTAGTTTTTTTTATGTGAGGCCTCACCCTGCCCTCTCCAAAGGAGAGGGTTCTAAAAATTCTTAAAGCCCCTCTCCTCTGGAGAGGGGTTGGGGTGAGGCTTTAAGTTATAAATAATTCCTCATCACCGTGTTAACGGTTTCTTCCAGCTTGCGGTCTTTGGTGGGTTCGCCAATGGCGTTAAATTTCCATTCGTCGTTTTTTACGTAAAATATTCCCATCACCATTGATACATGGCCCCTGAAATTCGATCCGTTAGCAATATCATAGGTGGCAAATATCTCGTTCACCCGCTTTGGCGTGCCTTCGTAAATACGGATAGACGCAAAAGGGATAGTACCAAAATCCTGTCCCCTGAAACTGTTCAGCACAAAAGCTACATGTTTTACCGCAGGGTTAAGTGCCGAAAAATCAAGCGTGATCACCTCGTTATCCAGGCCGTCGTCGCCGCCCATATCGCCGGTAAGGTCATCGCCGCTGTGGCGTACTGCCTGGTCTTTTGATTTTAAATTACCAAAATAAACCACATCTATCAGTTTCTTGTTCTCGTCGAACAAAGCGCAGCTGGCATCAAGGTCAACCGCTTCTTTTGAGCCTCCGAAACCAAACAGACCTTTCTTTTCTATAGCGCCCCAGTTTATACCTACGCAAACGTTTTGCAGCTTGCTGCCGTTACTTTTTTCGAGGCTTATGCGTTGCCCCTTTTGAAGATTTATTGCCATTGCTTTTTAATTTAGTTAAGAGCTGAAAGCAGAAAGTCTAAAGCTAAAAGCCCTTTGTGTTCTTTCCGTTTTTAGCTTTCTGCTTTAGCCTTTCAGCTTAATTGTATTTATTTAAATAATCCTGCAGGCCGCCTTTCATGCCCACGCCCACCGCTTCAAATTTCCATTTGTTATCGCGTTTGTAAATGCGGCCAAACTCAACGGCTGTTTCTATCGAGAAATCCTCTTCCAGTTCGTATTTCAGTATATCGGTATTGGTAGCGGCATCAAATATGCGAACAAACGAATTGCGTACCTGGCCAAAGTTCTGGCGGCGGCTTTCGGCTTCGTGTATGGTTACTACCACGCATATTTCGGTTACGCGCGGGTCAATTCTGGTCAGGTCTATCTTGATCTGCTCATCATCGCCGTCGCCAGCGCCGGTAAGGTTATCGCCGGTATGCTCAACAGCGCCATCAGGCGATTTCAAATTGTTATAAAACACAAAATGCTCGTCGCTCAATATCTTTTTATTATCGCCCATCACAAAAACCGATGCGTCCAGGTCAAAGCTCGCCCCGGTTGATGATGTGTTGGTATCCCAGCCTAAACCTATTGTAAATTTAGGAGCGTCGATAGCTTCGCGCTGCCCCTTTTGAAGATTAATTGCCATATTGTATTAGTTTATAATTATCTAAAAGTAAAAGTTTTTTAATAAAGTTAAGGTTCTGCGCATACGCTTCAATGGTATGGTAACCGTTGCCTAATGCCATATTGTAAAGCTGCTCTGTAAACTGCACCGACTGGTTTTGAATAAACACGCAAAAGCTATCAAAACTATAGTTCAAAATATATTTAACTATACGGGTGTTGATCCGGAAATCGATGCTTTTAATAATCCCTTCCAGGTCAAAAATCGTTTTCACCTGGTGGTAGTTCAGGTAGTTCTCTACATTGGGGTGAATATCCGTATTAATCAGTTCAGCAAAGTACAGCATGTGGATATCATTATCCAAACCATACGCCTTAGCCATTTTCATGATCATGCGCTCGTGGCTGCCGGTAATGCGTATATCATCCAAAAATATCAGCGTTTTACCTTGTAAAAAAACTTTATCGATATGGAACTGATCGTTACCTATCAGGTTCATCCTTTGCTCGGCATTCAGTTCGCCATAGTCTTCTTTATAAGTAATGGTACGATGCACCTTGGTTTCCTGCACAACGGGCAGGCCCTGCCCGGCCAGCCAGTGGTTAAGGCTGTAAACAAACCAATCCTTCATGGCAAAAGTCGCCGTCGGGATAAACGAATAGGGGCTTGAAATCACCACTATCTGCTGTGATATAGGGTTATCGGCAAGGTAATCGTTAATAAACCCCTCGGCCAGTGCGGTACCAAAATCTTTGGATACTGCGCCGTCGCCAAATTTAAAGCGACTATAATCGTCGGCATTAAAGCCAAAAGTAGTGTCGTGGTGTATATGGTGCAAAGAGTATGTGTTAGTTGTCATTAACTTACAAGGCTTAATATAGTGGCACTGTTTACATTAACAAGCATTGAGCTTATTCCAATTTCCTGAGCAGGTTTTACATCATTTTTAGCATTATCGCCTATATGAATGATATTGGTTAAGGGGATATTTTTGCCGGCATTACATATATCAATATTGTTTAGCATCAGCTTAAAAAAATCGTGATTTGGTTTTGACATGCCAGCCTCGTCAGAGTAAAGCTGAAAATCGAAATAGTTATCAAGCCCGTAAAGTGCCAATACCTTTCGTAAAGTTTTCCCGGTGATGTATCCTGTATTGCTCAACAAACTAAAAGTTGCCCCGCTTTTTTGTTTTAGATGCTGCAGCGCTTCAATTGTTACATCTGAATAGGGCTGCGGCGGATAGGTAAACAGCAATTCCTCCATTTGCAGGTGCAGTTGTGCATAGTCGATATCATCAATATTTAACCGATTGCCATTGATAAGGCTGATCACCATCAGGTACATTTCATCAGCGTCGATGTTCTTGCCGGTCTTTTCGTTCACGGCGTTGCACATCAGGTCAACCTGCCGAAAGATCAAGGCGATATCGTCAACGGACTTACCGGTATTATTAAAATTTTGATGAAAAAAATGCGCGCGTTGTATCTTAAACTGCGGGTTTGATTTGATAAGTGTTAACCAAAGGTCAAATGAATAGTGCTGATAGTAAGGCATTAGCAGGTATATACGGTTTAAAAGCCGGCAAGCCGGCCGTTAACTAATATATGCCTTTTATGCTTATTAGTTTTAAAAAAGTAGTGAAATTTGTATTAGCTTATTGTATGAGGCCTCACCTCACTTACTTGTTTAACCTCACCCTGCCCTTTTTCATAAGGAAAATAATATAATAAACATAAGCATTGGGTTGTGCGATTCCCTCCCAACGGGAGGGTGCAGGGAGGGGTTTGGCGTAAGCAGGGCAAATAAACCCCTCCCTGCCACTTCACATACCTACACACCCCTCCCCAGGGAGGGAATTAAGCAATAAACTACTTTTGTACCACTCGAGGACCATAATCTTCAGAAAAGGTGGCAGACGCCTTTTATTGAATGGTAAGTGCTGCACGATAGGCCATTATAGCGCGGATAATGCTTTGCACGATCTGTTGCTGCCCTTCTTCCGAATTCAAGTACGTTTCTTCTTCAGGGTTATTGATAAAACCGGTTTCGATAAGTACAGCGGGCATAGCGCTGTTGGCCAGCACGTAAAGGCTTTGCTCGCGCACGCCTATCGAAGGGCGACCGTCTGTTTCGGTAAATTCCTGATTTAAAAATTCGCCGAAGTGGATACTTTGTTTGCGGTATTTTTTGGTAAAAGCATCCAGGATAATAGCATTAGCGGGGTCGGTGGCGTCAAGCGCCTCATATTTTTGCTGGTCCTGCTCTATCAGGATAGACGCGTTCTCGCGCATCGCCTCCAGCTGCTCGCCGGCGCGCTTTAAACCATAAACTAATAACATAACACCGCTTTGCTTACGCGCCCGGTAAGCGGTGCCTTCGGCAGATGAGTTACAGTGAATTGATATGAATAAATTGCCCTGCGATTTGTTGGCGATATCCGAGCGGCGCCTTAACTCGATAAAAGTATCGTCAGAACGTGTCATTACTGTAGCTACATCGGGTATTTGCGCTTGTATAGCCGCTTGCAGTTTCCTGGCGATGGCCAGGGCTACGTTTTTCTCTAACGATGACAACCCCTTTGCACCGGCATCTTTGCCGCCGTGGCCGGCATCAATAATAATTTTTTTTAGCTTAAAGCCGCTACTTTTAAGGGTGTCTGCCGCAGGCGTAAACGAACAAAGCAGCATATAGAAACATAAAATGCCAACAGTAAATACCGGGCCGAAATATTTTTTATTCATTTATATAATCAGGGAACGCTAATTTAACTACCTACGTATTAGCCTGCAAAAATAATAAGCTAATACTTTATAGTGACTAAAATATCTCACTAAAGCTTAACAGCTACAATATTTTATTTTCTTAACAGTAAGCAAAGTTACCTGCCATAATCGGGCTATTGCGAAATTAGTTTTAGTTGTGGCGACTGGTAACGCTTTTGCAACCACGTTTGCAACTTCACAACATCCGGTTTGTTTAGCGGTTTTGCAAAACGCACCAGGGCAACCTTCTGCGTATCTACCAATGTTGTATCGGGGCGTAATACAGCAATTTTACTTACGCCAAAAGATTGTACCGCCGGGTAAAGCGCTTTTATTTCTGTAAGTACCGAACTGTCTAAATTGATTTTTCTTTGTGGCACTTTAACAGTATCGGTTGTTAACTTTGTACTGTAAACATCTTCAAGTATGCTTGCTTTGATCTGGGAAAGATCAAGCTCCTGTTTTGCATTTAGCCCCTGCCTGATATTTAACTGCACATTTTGCAGGCGATACTTTTTCATCAGGTGCCTCAGAGAATCTGTAACAGGTTTTTTAAGCACGGCACCTATCAGCAGCAGGTCGATTTTTTGTTGCTTGGCCGTATAGGTAAATGACTTAGAAACCACCTGTGTATTTTTGAAATCAAACTCCTGCTCTACAAATCTGCGCGCGTTATTTTCAAATATGCTTTTATTTACAATGCGGTAAGCCATATAAATACTCGGTAATAAGGTTACCAAAACTATTATCACAACGTATCTTGTTACTCTCTTTTCCGCCCCGGGGTCGTCAAACGCTTTTTTGCGCATTTTTAGATACCTGGTCATTAAAAAAGTGGCAATAGCGATAAATACGCTGTTAATAAAGTAAAGATAGATAGCCCCCAGGAAGAAATACCAGTTGCCCATGGCAAGCCCAAATCCCGCTGTACATAAAGGTGGCATTAAGGCTGTAGCTATTGCAACACCTGGTATAACGTTGTTTTTTTCTTTCCTTGAAGCAGCTACCATTCCGGCCATACCACCAAATAGTGCAATAAATACGTCCCAAATAGACGGCGAGGTGCGGGCAAGCAATTCAGATTGCGCGTCGTGAAGCGGGGTTATAGAAAAGTAAATAGTGGAAGTAATAATACTAATGATGGTTGCTACCAGCAGGTTTTTCCCGCCCTTTTTAACCATTTCAAGATCATTGATGCCCACCCCCAGGCCAATACCCATTACCGGCCCCATTATTGGCGAAACTAGCATAGCGCCAATAATAACAGCGGTAGAATTTACATTTAGCCCTATAGAAGCGATAAATATGGCAAAGATCAGCGCCCAAAGGTTTGCACCGCGAAAATCTATATTCTTACGTATAGATGAAATAATATCCTGCTCCTCAGCCTTATCCTCCTGCAGGTTAAACCTATGGGTAAGAAAATATCTGATGCGGTGTAAAAAATCACTCATAATTATTTCACGCTTTTTGCCTGTAGCTTTTGTGCCAGCTTGCCTATTGTTAACCCTTGAACCAGTATCGAAAACACTACAACAATATAGGTTATAAGTACAAATTCGTCTCGGTACATGTTACTGCCGAGAGAGAGCGCCAGCGCAACGGAAATACCGCCCCTTAAACCGCCCCATGTTAAAATAGCGATGGCGTTATTCTCGAATTTGATCTTATACCGAAGCAGCATTACCGGGAAAACAACCGAAAGCCAGCGTGCTAACAGCACGATCAAAATGGTGATCCCCCCAATGATCATCACTGTTGAATTGATCTTTATGATAAGCATCTCCAGGCCGATAAACAGAAACAGCACCGCATTTAATATTTCATCTATCATATGCCAGAATTTATCGAGGTAATCACGCGTTTCATCAGACATGCCTTCCTCTTTTGCTTTGTTACCGGTAATAATACCTGCCACTACCATCGCCAATGGCCCTGAAACATGCAGGTGAGATGCCAGCGTATATCCGCCCATAACAAGGGCGAGCGTAAGCAAAACCTCTACTTTATAATCATCGATAGACCGTAGCGCCAGAAAACCCAGGTAACCGAGCAATGCGCCAAACACTAATCCACCAACAGCCTCTTGTAAAAAAAGTTTGCCAACGTCGGCCGCTGAAAAATCACCGCCTACAGAGCGGGCTATCTGCGCAATGCTGATAAAGATCACTACGGCAACCCCATCATTAAAAAGTGATTCTCCGGCTATCTTTATTTCCAGTGAGGATGGTATCCTGGCTTGCTTCAATATCCCCATTACGGCTATCGGGTCGGTTGGAGATATTAATGCGCCAAACAGCAGGCAATAAATAAACGGAATGGGCAGGGCAAACAGCTGAAACAAACCCCATGTCATCACGCCTACTAAGGCAGTCGATATCAAAATCCCGATCGTTGCCAGCAGCAATACCGGCCAGCGTTCTTTTTTCAACTTACCGGCATCTATATGAATAGCTCCCGCAAAAAGTAAAAAGCTCAGCATAAAGTTCATCAGTACATCCTGAAAATCTACCGAGTTGGCCAATTGTATTGCTTTTTCTGAAAGCAGGGACCGGGAATTTCCTAATAAAACAAGTAATACCGATGATATAAGCGATAAGGCCATAATCCCAATGGTAGGGGGCCACTTAATAAATCGGTGATTGATGTAGGCAAATAAGGCGGCTAATACAATGGTGATGGTAATTATTTCGCGGGTTTCCATAGAATATCGGATTAAAAAAGCCGCCTGATGGAGCAGCAAAAAAAGCAATGTAGTTGCAATAAGTTAGTTTATTTTAACCGCGCCCTTTTTACTGCACTTAGGGCATAGGCCCGATGCATAAAGGGTAAAGCCCTGCGCCTGAAAACCCGCAGGCAGGGTTAAATGCGGCATGTTCAGCTCGTTTATACAGTACACATTTTTGCATAGGGTACAATTAAAGTGCAGGTGCTCGTCGTGGTGGTGGTTCTCCTGGCAATCTGAGTGGCAAACAGCATAGTTTGCCGTTCCGTTCAAATCGAACACTTTATGAATAATGCCCTTTTCTTCAAACACGTTTAATATACGGTAAAGCGTTACACGGTCAATATCGTTCATCACGCTTTCCAGGTCAGGCTGCGAGGTGGCCGTATTTTTTGAATACATCATAGACAACACCCTTAACCTTGGCGCGGTTTTTTTTAGGTTATGCTTTTGCAGCATATCCTCAAACTGGTAATTATTTTTTACTTGTGCCATTTTGTTTCAAATTTATAAAAAACCACTAAACAGTTTTGTTTTTGCCGTGATCATGACCGTGCTTCAGGTGGAAAAAGCTATCGCCGGCATTGCAGGTGCCCGCGTATTTATAATTGATAAAATGCGCCGCCGCTATGGTAAATCCGCCCGCCGGAACCACAATAGCCTCTGCCCAGCCGGTGATAAACAAATGGCCGATAATAATGGTGACAAAGCCCGCAAGCATGAGCAACAGCGGCAAAACACGGTGATGCTCTTTAAAATAAGATGTACCAATGGACGATATACCTACCACCAAGGCAATAATGATCATGATCCACTCCACCCATGGGTTGGCCAAAAACCCCAGCCCAATTAAAGGCAGACTGGTAAAAAATACAGGCACCGCCGCGCAATGTATAGCACAAAGCGTAGAGGCCGTCATGCCCACATTATCCAGCTTTATTGCTTTTAACCGTGATATCATGCTGCAAATATAATCACAAATGCAACATTATTGTATTTAAGATTGTTTATTATTTGTAAAGAGTTTAGCCCTTTATCGTTTGATAAGCTTCCTCTGCCCCCACCCTTTCTATCACTTCAAATTTTTTGCCGGCCAGTTCATTATAGTTCGCGAAAAAGCTTTCCAGCTGCGTTAGGATAGCATCAGGCAATTGCATCAGCGAGCTAACATCCTTAAACAGGTTTGATACCTCCGGCACGGCCAGGTAGCGGTCGTTACGCATAGTACTGCCATCACGTTCAGTATGGCTGGCTTTTATAGCGCCAATAATTCGACAATCTACATAACAACCGGTAAAGGTACCCTGCTCAGCTATAACCACCACATCCAGCGGATCGCCATCGTCTCCCCTGGTATCCGGGATAAACCCAAAGTCGAAAGGGAAGACCATTCCCGCAGGCAACACCTTTTTTAGCTTAAAGGCTTTTAATTTCGGCTCATAATCATACTTAAGGCCGCTTCCCTTAGGCGTTTCTACAATTACGGTTATTGATTCCATATTGGTTACTGTTAAGCGAATAACGTTTAGCAAATGGATTGTGTTTTGACCCGGATTGACAGATTTTAGGATTTGTGGATGTTGAGGCGCGTGACCATAGTTAAAAAAATCTTATCGATCGCGGCAATCCGTTTAGCCCCGGTTCACACAATTATTGTATTTTTAACCACCAACATAAACTAATGAAGAAGTACCTATTGCTGCTTTTATTGCTGCCTGCTTTTGCACATGCGCAAACCCGGCCATCGAACCAAAACCTGTTTGATACCATCCCCTTTATCCCCGACCATACTACGGAGCGGCTGGAAGTTTTTAAAAAAGAACCCATCACACAGGGCGGCATTATATTTTTAGGCAACAGTATTACCGAAATGGGCAACTGGGCAAAGCTGCTGAACGATACCACCGTAATAAACCGAGGCATCGGCGGCGATATTACTTACGGGGTACTTAAACGCCTGGACGATATCATCAACCGCCAGCCCAAAAAACTGTTCATCCTTTTGGGTATAAATGATATTGGCAAAGATATCCCCGACTCGGTTATCGCCTATAATTATTTTAAGATCATAAAACAGGTGAAGGCTAAAAGCCCGGTTACCCAAATATATGTGGAAAGCGTTTTACCTATAAACCCTACCATTAAAAACTTCCCGCAGCATTACGATAAGGGCGAGCACATCCCACGGGTGAATGCCATGCTAAAGGCACAAGCGGCAAGTTTGGGATATACTTACATTAATTTGCAGCCGCTGTTTACAGATGCGCAAAACCGGCTGGATGCCAAATACACCTTTGAGGGCCTGCACCTTAAACCCGAGGCTTACGTAGTTTGGGTGGCATACCTCAAAAAGATGAAATATCTTTAAAAATATGAAGAAATTTAAAGCATTTTTTATTGGTTTTGTTGTGCTTTTCAACATCGTGTCTTGCTTCGCGCAGCAAAAAACAATTGCCGCAAAGGTTGAGGCATTGCTGGCCAAAATGACCCTTGAGGAAAAAGTTGGACAGATGAACCAGCTAAATGGCGACTGGGAAGCAACGGGACCGATCACTAAGGATGTGGGCAACAAGTTAGAAGAGATAAAACAGGGTAAAGTAGGTTCTGTACTTAATATTATGGGCACCAACCACACCCGCGCTTTCCAGGAAGCGGCTATGCAGTCGCGGCTTAAGATACCCTTGCTTTTTGGGCAGGATGTGATCCATGGTTACAGCATTACCTTCCCTATCCCGCTGGCCGAAGCCGCGAGCTGGGATATAGCCGCCATGGAGCGTTCGGCGCGTGTTGCCGCTACAGAAGCCGCCGCGGCAGGCATCCACTGGACGTTTGCGCCTATGGTTGATATTGCCCGCGACCCGCGCTGGGGCCGTGTAATGGAAGGTGCCGGAGAGGACACATATCTTGGCTCGTTGATAGCCGCGGCGCGTGTAAAAGGTTTTCAGGGAAAGGGATTGGGCAATATAGATGCCGTGATGGCTTGCGTAAAACACTTCGCGGCGTATGGCGCTGCCATTGGCGGCAGGGATTATAACAGCGTTGACATGAGCAGGCGCACGCTCTGGGAAACTTACCTACCCCCGTTTAAAGCGGCTTTAGATGCAGGTGCCGCCACGTTCATGAACTCGTTTAACGACCTGAACGGCACACCCGCCACCGGCAGTAGCTACCTTCAGCGCGATATACTAAAAGGCAAATGGGGCTTTAAGGGCTTTGTAGTAAGCGATTGGAACTCGGTTGGCGAGATGATACCGCATGGCTTTGTAAAGGATAATTACGAGGCTGCCGAGGTTGCCATAAAGGCAGGCAACGATATGGATATGGAAAGCCGGGCTTACATTGGCAACCTGGCCAAGCTGGTTAGGGATGGCAGAGTGAGCATCAGCCTGGTTAACGAGGCAGTTAGGCGCATCCTTACCAAAAAGTTTGAGATGGGTTTGTTTGATGATCCGTATAAATTTATTAACCCGGCCCGCGAAAAGGCTACCATGAACCGGCCGGAAAACATCGAAGCTGCAAGGGATATGGGACGCAAAAGTATCGTCCTCTTAAAGAACGAAAAAAACATCTTACCAATATCTAAAAACATACAGAGCATTGCCCTAATAGGTCCCCTGGTTAAAGAGAAATGGTACCTGAAAGGCGCGTGGTCTACCGATGTTGACCCTAACGACAACGTGGTTAACATATATGAAGGCGTCCAGAAACAAGTGCCCGGTGCCAAAATTTATTACGCCGAAGGCTGCAAGATAAAGGATAGCGTAGCTACCGATTTTAAAGAGGCCGTTGAAGCCGCCAAAAAAGCCGATGTGGTAGTGATGGCCGTGGGCGAAGATATTTTTATGACCGGCGAGGCGCGCAGCAAGGCTGATATCCACATCCCCGGGGTGCAGGAAGATCTGATAAAGGCCGTGGTGGCTACCGGCAAACCTGTTGTGGTGCTGTTAATGGCAGGCAGGCCCATGATATTTAACTGGACGGCCGACCACGCCCCCGCCATTGTTTATACCTGGTGGCTGGGCAGCCAGATGGGTAACGCGGTAGCCGATGTGCTGTTTGGCAACTACAACCCGGCGGGCAAGCTGCCTATCACCTTTCCGCGCAGCGAGGGCCAGATCCCTATCTATTATAACCATCTTAATACCGGCAGGCCCGCGCAGGGCGATAACGATACGTTCTATCGCTCGTCGTATATCGATCTGCCTAACACGCCGCAATATGCTTTTGGTTACGGCTTAAGCTATACTACCTTCGCATACAGTAATATCAGCATCAGTAAAACCGCCATTAAAAAGAACGAAAGCCTGACGGTATCGTTCGATCTCCAAAACACCGGTACGGTGGCCGGCGAAGAGATAGCGCAGCTTTATATACGCGATATGGTGGCCCGCCCTTTAAGGCCGGTAAAAGAGTTAAAGGGTTTTAAAAAAGTGATGCTTGCCCCCGGCGAAACAAAACATATCAGCTTTACGATCGACAAAGAAAAACTGGTCTTTTACAACGACAACCTGGAACTGATTACCCAGCCCGGCGAATTTAAACTGATGATAGGCGGTGCATCAAACAATATCAAATTAGAAAAATCTTTTCAGCTAACAAACTAATATCCATTATAAACCATGACCAAAACTAAAGTGGCCATCCTGGGTGCCGGATTTATATCAGACATCCACGTAGAATCATACCATCGTTTTATACCCGAGGCCGAGATCGTGGCTGTATATGCCCGTAACCTTGATAAGGCAAAGGCATTTGCCGAAAAACACCACATCCCCGCATATTTTGATGAGGTGGATAAACTGCTTGCCGAAACCGATTGCCAGGTGGTAGATATTTGCGTACCTAATTACCTCCATGCCGTTAACACTATTAAAGCCGCTAATGCGGGCAAGCACGTTATTATTGAAAAGCCGCTGGCCGTTACTTTAGAAGAGGCCGACGAAATGATAGCCGCCTGCAAAGCCAATGACGTAAAACTGATGTATGCCGAAGAGCTTTGCTTCGCGCCAAAATACGAGCGCGCCCGGCAGGTAGTTAAGGAAGGCGCCGTTGGCGAAGTATACATGCTTAAACAAGCCGAAAAACACTCAGGCCCGCATACCGATTGGTTTTACGATATAAACCTGGCGGGTGGCGGCGTACTGATGGATATGGGCTGCCACGCTATGGGCTGGTTTCGCTGGATGCTTGGCAACGCAAAAGTGAAAGACGTTTATGCAACCATGAACACCGTTTACCATACCGGCCGCACCAAAGGCGAAGATAACGCAGTGGTGATAGTAGAGTTTGAGAACGGCGTTACCTGCGTTGCCGAGGATAGCTGGGCCAAACATGGCGGCATGGACGACCGCTGCGAGATATACGGCAAGGGCGGTGTTATTTATGCCGACCTGTTTATGGGCAACTCGGCGCTTACTTATAGTCGCGAAGGCTATGGTTACGCGATGGAAAAAGCCGATACTTCTGCCGGGTGGAGCTTTACTATTTTTGAGGAAGTGTATAACCAGGGCTACCCGCACGAATTGAAACACTTTATAGAATGTGTACGCGAAAATAAAACCCCGCTGGTAACCGGCGAAGATGGCCGCGCGGTGTTAGAGATACTATATGCTGCTTATGCATCTGCCGGGCAAGGCAAAAAGATAAGCCTGCCTTTTACCCCAAAAGTTGACCGCCCCATTGACCTTTGGCTTAATCCCAAACAAGAATAATATGAAAATTTCAGTATACGAGACTTACGACGATATGTCGAGAGCAGCAGCCGAACTGGTTGCGCAGCAATTAGCAGAAAAACCTGCATCCGTAGTGTGTTTCCCTTCGGGCGATTCGCCTACCGGTACGTTAAAATATCTGGTTGAATGGGCTAACGAAGGCAAGATCGATCTGAGCCAATGTTTTTTCATAGGGCTCGACGAGTGGGTTGGTATGGACGAGACCGACCAGGGCAGCTGCAAATATTACCTTAAAACAAACTTTTTTGATAAGCTGAATACCAAACTAACCAATGTTACCTTGTTTGATGCCAAGGCTGCCGATCTGGATGCCGAATGCGAACGCATCAACAACTTCATCAGCAGCAAAGGCGGGCTGGATATCATGATGGTGGGTATTGGAATGAATGGTCACCTGGGCTTGAACGAGCCCGGCACACCCTTTGACCTGTATGCCCACCGCTCGGCACTTGATTCGGTAACCGTACAAGTTGGACAAAAGTATTTTGATAAAGAAACAGTGTTGACCGAAGGGATAACGCTGGGTTTAAGGCACCTTTCAGAAGCAGGCAAGGCGGTACTGATCGCATCTGGCGAGAAAAAGGCTGGCATTATTGCCGAAAGCCTGCAGGGAACAGTAAGCACCGAAGTACCGGCATCTATCCTGCAAAAACTGCCCAATGCCATAGTGTTGCTTGATAAAGATGCCGCATCGCAACTGGAACACGCGTCGTAGTATGAGTGAAAAGATAAGGCAAATACAAGAGGCGCTGCAAAACGCCCCTGAATTACTGGCCGGCAAAAAGGTAGCCGCAGGCTTTGATGGCTTTGTAGATTCGATCGTCAAGGTGGTTAATTATAAAACCGACAATGCAGGCACCGTATTTTTTCGCACCATTGGCGAGTTTGGTAGTTATATAAGCAGTAAAAGCGGTTCGGGCTTTAGCCTGGAAAGCGAGGAACTGGTGCAAAAACTGGGCGGCAATATGCCTATTATGGTCAATGCCATGGCTGGTATGGGGACGAGTGTAAATTGTGTAGGCGCCTTCGGGGTACCACATGTGGCGCCCGCCTTCGCAGGTATGCATGCTAATTGCATGTTATATAGCTATACCAATCCTGGTTTTACTACAGCTATGGAGTTTACCGACGGCAAGATCATGCTGGCGCAAATGACCGACCTGAACCACGCCGATTGGCTTATCATTAAACAAACGGTTGGGCTGGCGAACCTTAAGGCGATATTCGGCACTGCTGATCTTGTTTGCCTGGTTAACTGGAGCGAGCTGGACCACAGCAACAGCATGTGGCACGGCCTGCTTACGGATATTTTACCGGGCATATTATCCGGTCAGAAACACTTCTTTTTTGATCTTTCAGATTGCTCCAAACGAAGCCACGAGGCTATATCATCGGCCATAAAACTCATCGAACAATTTGGCACATATGGTAAAGCCACACTAAGCCTAAACCGCAACGAAGCAAATATCCTTTATAAAACGCTGATAACCGATACCCCTCCTGCCGACCTGCAGGCCGTTGGCAATAAGCTTTTTACGACGCTTGCTATCGATACGCTCATCATTCATAACGCCAAAATTTCTGTAGCCTGGGATGGCGACGGTACCTATGTAGCCGAGCCTGCTTTTATAGCCGATCCAAAAATATCTACCGGCGCGGGGGATAACTTTAACGCCGGGTATTGCATGGGTAAGTTGCTTGGCTTAGCTACCGGTGAATGCCTGATACTGGCCAATGCTACCTCAAATATTTACATGAACACCGGCGAAAGCCCGGGGATAGCGGCTTTAGCAAGTTATTTTTCTGAGCAATAGCCTACTCTGTCGTTGTTCCCCGCCGTTGTTGGTGTTGTCACCAACAACATCAAAACGGTTACCGGTAGATTTCCGGCTGCATGGCGGCTTGTTGGTGACAACACCAACAAGGGCAAAAAAGGGACGGCAAAAAAACAAATTCCTCCTTGGGGAGGGGTGCGGCTGGCGGTGTAGTGGCAGGGAGGGGTTTAGTCCGCTTTATTAAACCCCTCCCTGCGCCCTCCCGTTGGGAGGGAATCGCAAAACCCTTTCTTATTTCGTGGTTGTTGACATCACGCTAACAACCACGAAAAAGCTTTTCTTTCACCAATAATTTTCGCATCTTTAAGCTACCAATTATTATAAACTTCATGTCGGTAAATTCTGAAAATTCTAATCCGGGCAATACTGCCGCGAACGCTTTCGATGCTATTGTTATTGGTTCGGGTATCAGCGGCGGCTGGGCTGCCAAAGAGCTTTGCGAGCAGGGGATGAAAACCCTTGTTTTAGAGCGTGGCCGCGATGTAAAACACCTTAAAGATTACCCAACCGCCACCACCCCGCCCTGGGGTTTTCCGTACAGGGGGCGCGTCAGCCTTAAACAATACAAAGAGAACCCGCTCATCACCAAGGCAGCGGGCTACGGCGACGACTGCGATCACTTTTTTGTGAAGGACGCCGACCACCCATACGTGCAGGAAAAACCTTTCGACTGGATACGCGGCTACCAGGTTGGCGGCAAATCGCTTACCTGGGGGCGTGCAACGCAGCGCTGGAGCGAATTTGAATTTACTGCACCCGAGCGTTTTGGTTATGGCATTGGCTGGCCCATTGGCTATAAAGATGTTGCGCCTTGGTACTCGCACGTCGAAAAATTTATCGGCATCTGCGGTAACAAGGACGGCCTGGAGGCTATGCCCGACGGCGAATTTCAAACCCCGTTTGAAATGAATGTACCGCTGCAGCACATCAAACAAACCCTGAAAGATAACTACACCGACCGCCACCTGGTACATGCCCGCTGGGCGCATTTAACAGACCCTAAACAGGTACACCTTGACCAGGGCCGCGGCAAATGCCAGGCGCGTAACATGTGCATGCGCGGCTGTCCGTTCGGTGGGTACTTCAGTTCAAACTCATCTACCCTGCCCTGGGCCGAAAAAACCGGCAACCTCACTATCCGTCCGCATTCGGTAGTGCATTCGGTTATTTATGACGAAAAACTTGGGAAGGCTACAGGCGTGCGCATCATCGATGCCAATACCAAGGAAACCATCGATTTTCACGCAAAAGTTATCTTCCTGAATGCATCGGCCTTAAATACTAATTTGATATTGCTCAACTCAAAGTCTAAGCGTTTCCCTAATGGATTGGGTAACGATAGCGGCGTGCTGGGCAAATACATCGCGTTCCACAACTACCGGGCATCAGTTTCGGGCACTTTAGATGGGTACCTGGATAAATATTACTATGGCCGTAACCCCACCGACCTAATACTGGTTAATTTCCGCAATTTGCATAAACGCGATACCAACTTTTATGGCGGTTACACTACATTCATGAACGCCTACCGCGATCAGCACCCTAACGATACCGATGCAGGACAGGTAGGAGCCCAATATAAAGACGCCCTGTGCGAACCAGGCGGCTGGCACGTATTTGCTTACCTGCAAGGGGAAACCGTACCGGTTGAGAGCAACCACGTACGCCTTAGCGAAACAGAAAAAGATCAATGGGGTATTCCGTTGCTGGTTACTTCGGTAGAGTATCACCCTAATGATGAGTTGATGATTGAAGACTTTTTAACGCAAACCGCCGAAATGCTGGAAAAAGCGGGCGTTAAAAACATCCGCAAATATAACAACAAACAAGCACCGGGACTTGACATACACGAAATGGGGGGCGTACGCATGGGTAAGGATCCAAAAACATCGATGTTAAACGCTAACAATCAATTGCATGCCTGTAAAAATGTATTTGTTACCGATGGCGCCTGCATGACCAGCACCGGCAACCAAAGCCCGTCGATATTGTACATGGCGCTAACTGCCCGGGCTGCAACTTTTGCCGCGAACGAAATAAAACAAGGAAATTTATAATCGATATCAACTTAAATATGAAAAAAATAAACTTTTTGCTGCTTGCCGGCGCTGTAACCATAGCCGCCTGTAATTCATCGGTTAAAAAGGCCGATAACGCTGCTGATACCACCACCGTCCGCAACGACAGCACTACAACCGATTACACCGCACTACTGCAGGATTCGACCATGAGCAACTGGCATGCTTACGGCAAGGCTACCGTGGGTAAGGCATGGAAACTAAAGGACGGCGTATTGCACCTTGATGCGTCTAAAAAAGCCGACTGGCAAAGCGCCGATGGCGGCGATATTGTAACGAATGAGGAGTACGAAAACTTTGACCTGAAGGTTGAGTGGAAAATATCGCGCGCGGGAAATAGCGGCATTATGTTTTATGTGCATGAAGATACCGCCAAATACCAGTACCCGTGGCAAACCGGCCCCGAAACCCAGATTGCCGATAACAAGGAAAACGAAGACGGCAAGCTGATCAAGCATCGTGCGGGAGACCTGTACGACCTGATATCAATATCAAAAGATGTAGTTAAACCAGCCGGCGAGTGGAATAAAACCGAAGTGATCGCTAACAACGGTAAACTGGATATCCTGGTGAACGATGAAAAAGTACTATCGACCACCCTATGGGATGATAACTGGAAAAAACTGGTGGCCGGCAGCAAATTTAAAGAATGGCCCGGCTTTGGTACTTACAAAAAAGGCCGTATAGCTTTACAGGACCATGGCGCCGATGTGTGGTTCAGGAATGTTGAGATAAAGAAGCTGTAGATATTTTTTGCCGCCGACCGTAACGTTATACCGCAGTCGCCCGGCTCCCAGCCGAGTGACGAATATTTGGCGGCATCTTGCCGCCGATCATAGCTTTATGCGGCCGGAGGCCTTATAATAAGGGTCACTCGGCTGGAGCCGATCGACTGCATAGGATAGTAAACTTTACATTTTCCGGACTTTTTGGCCACGCAGCGCTTTATGTTATTACTTAACTTTACAGTATGCAAGCCCAAACAGAAATATTGACCATTGATGATATTAAGCTGCTTGTTGATACCTTTTATCAACGCGTACAGGCAGATGATTTGATAGGGCCAATATTTAACGAGCGTATTGAAGGCAGATGGCCGGAACATCTTGAAAAAATGTACCGCTTTTGGCAAACTGTATTATTGAGCGAGCACACTTATTTTGGGAGCCCTTTTCCGCCTCATGCAAAATTACCGGTAGATCATCAGCACTTTGCTCATTGGCTGGCACTGTTCTCAAACACTGTTGACGAACTGTTCACCGGTGAAAAGGCTGACGAAGCCAAGTGGAGGGCCGGTAAAATGGCCGAAATGTTTGAGTTTAAGATAGCGTACGCCAAGAAAAACCCGTTGAATATCGTTTAGCCGGAGGGCCATCCGATCTCACATGGAGCAAGTGTTCACGTTCGGCGCACGTGAACACCGTGAATACACGTGAACGCTTGATAATCAGGTATTTGATTATTTAGGTGACAAAACTGTGTCGCCACGGCCAAAACTCACCTTACGATATCACGAGGCTATATTATCCTCATAAACCAAAACTACATCGTCTCTATTTCATTAGGATGCCTTGGGTGCCAAATAGCGTAATAATAAACCAGGCAAAGCACACCCATTAAAAAAGGTATCAAAGCCAGATGCTTATAGGTTAGCCAGTCGTAAACCTGCAGGGCATCAAACTTCATAAACTCGCTGATCATCCAGTAGGAATTGGCGCTTATCCAAAAAGTGATGGCCAGGTTGTGGCAAAGTTCAGACATCATTTCTTTGGTTCGATAGGCAATGACGATTGATATGATCAACGTTGGGAATATCATGATAATGCCCAGCGGTTTCCAGATAAGGCACCAGCCAATATCTTTAAAAAGCCAGAAAACGATGTGCAGGTTCTCCATCCTGCGGTATTTTAGTGGGATGCTGTATTGTGACATGGTATCGCTAAAATATAAAATATGTAGTATTTTACGGTTAAGCCAGCCAGTCGAACCAGTTTTTTATCCGGAAATCATACCCTAATACTTTGCTGGTAGTTACACCGGATATTATCTTCCATTCTTTAAGTTCGGCGAGAAACTCCGGTTGCTCTAAGCCATACCGGGCGGCCGCCTGGGTGTAAAACGCAAATTTTGGCGGATGGTGCGGTGTACAGGCATTTAGCGTGTACCCAAAAGCATCTTTATTAATTACCGCAAGGGTAAGCCCCACGCAATCGTCCTGGTGTATCATATTTACAGGTGCCAGTCCGTTGGGAATGTCCTTTTTCCCCGCAAAGAACCTGCCCGGGTCGCGGCCGGGGCCAACCAGGCCGCCAAAGCGTATAATGGTGGTTTTTAAGCCGGTTTGGTTCCTGAACAGTTCCTCGGCATCATAAAGTATTTTACCTGACGGCGTGTTGGGCATTGGGTCAGCAAATTCGTCAAGTTCTGTATTTTGTTCCGAATACACCCCAGTAGAACTGATAAGGATAACCTTTTTAACAGCATAGTGATGGATGGCATCAATAACACGCTTTAGTTTAGGTACGTACTCCCCCCCTTCACCCGAACGGCTTTTTGGTGGGATAGCGATGATCAAAACATCGCAGTTAAAAAACTCAGGGCTGAAGCCAGTATTATCTGCCGACAAGTCGATAATGAATGGCATAATGCCTTCGGCTTTTAGCATTGCCAGCTTCCCCGGCGATGTGGTAGAGCCGTTAACCGCTACACCTTTAGCTATAAGCGACTTTGCCAGCGCCATACCATACCATCCGCAACCTAAAATGCTAATTGTCATACTACGGCGAAGATAAACACTATACCCACAGTTTAAAACCACTTGTTATATTTGTGCATGGATACGCCGCAAACTTTGCCTGTTTTAAAAGATATTGAATTGAGGGTGCTTGGGTCGCTGATGGAAAAAAGCAAAACCACGCCCGACTACTACCCTATGACGCTTAATGGCCTCACCGCCGCCTGCAACCAAAAAACCGCCCGCAGACCTGTGGTTGATTATGACGAGAACACCGTAATGCTGGCGCTGGATACTTTAAAACGCAAAGGGTTGATATCAACCGCTACCGGCGGCAGCAGCAGGGCTACCAAGTACAAGCATAACTTCGGCATCGTTTTCCCGGTAGTGCCATCAGAAGTGGCGGTAATATGCCTGCTAATACTGCGCGGACCCCAAACCCCGGGCGAGATCAATACCAACTCGGGCAGGCTGTACGAGTTTGAGGACCTTGACGAAGTAACCGCTATGTTAGATAAACTTGCCGGCGGCGATATGCCCTATGTATTGCAGTTACCGAAGCGCCCGGGTCAAAAAGAAGCGCGCTATCGTCACCTGCTGGGCGGTACTGTTATTGAGGATGATACGCAGGACGAGCCATCGCGCCGGGCATCAACATCAGAACTGGAAGAACGCTTAAGCAAAGTTGAAATCGAACTGGCCGAACTGAAAGAAGCGTTTGATAAGTTGATGAAAGAGCTTAGCTAACTTGTTGATCGCCGCTACTGTCGGCTAATCTACGCTCGATGCGCGAATCCGGAATAAGCCAGATGAGGGCTACGATAAAGTACATGCCAAACGCTATCCACGAGTGGATGAATGAAACCACTATGGCGGCTGCATATATTCCGGTGGAAATTTTCCCCTTTGTATCGCTGCCTACAGCCCTGGCCAATACAGAGTTTTCTCCGTGAAGTTTTATCAGCAATTTCATCAATATCAAATATGCTATCGAATTCATTACCAGCACTACCCCGTAACAAATAACCGGCACCTGAGCAAAATGGTTTTCGCCCATCCATGCGGTTACAAACGGTATTAACGACAGCCAGAACAGCAGAAACATATTAGCCCATAACACCGCGCCATTAACAGATTTAGCCGCGTGCAGCATATGATGGTGGTTATTCCAGTAAATGCCAACATATACAAAACTTAGCACATAGCTCAAAAACACGGGGCCAAGATGCTGTAATGCTTCCCAACTGGCATCATGCGGCACTTTAAGCTCCAATACCATTATGGTGATTATAATCGCTAAAACCCCGTCGCTAAACGCTTCTAAACGCCCTTTACCCATATTACTATTTAAGTTTAGTTATAACTGAAGATAATTATTTCCGGGCAAATACCTTATACCTTTTCATGGCTTCTACAAAATAGTAATCGGCATAAGTGAGCGGTACATCTATTTCTGTACCGGCCGGGAAATGGCCAACGCTATGCTTTAATATAAAACCGCCGTTGGTACCAATAGCGGCACGGTAGTGCGATGATGATAACGTTTTAATAACCGATTCGGCCGTATTAAAATATCGCCGTCCATCGGCTTTATTGGTGTATTTGCAAAGCTCTAACAAAGCCGAAGCCATAATTGCCCCGGCAGATGCATCGCGCAGCGCATTTGGGATATTGGGCGCGTTAAAATCCCAGTAGGGTATTTTATCTGCAGGGAGGTTAGGGTTATCCAGTATAAATTTGGCAATATTATTAGCCTGGTCGAGGTATTTTTTGTCGCCGGTTTCGCGGTACATTACGGTAAAGCCATACAAGCCCCACACCTGCCCCCTTGCCCACGCCGATTCGTTTGCAAAGCCCTGTGCGGTTTTCTTTTCCTGCACGGCGCCTGTTTCGGGGTTGTAGTTTATTACGTGGTACGAGCTATAATCCGGCCGGTAATGGTTTTTGATGGTTGTATTGGCATGCGTTACCGCTATTTTATAATAGCTGGAATCGCCGGTCACCCTGGTAGCCCAAAACAGCAGTTCGAGGTTCATCATATTATCAATGATCACCAAAAAATCAGATGGCTTGCTATCCCACGATTTAATGGCCCCTACCTTAGGGTTAAAGCGGGTTGACAGGGATTTGGCGCTATTTATCAATATCTGTTTATACTGCGGCGTTGGGTTTAACCTGTTTGCTGTACCAAAGCTGCAATACATCATAAAACCCAGGTCGTGCGTGTGGGTGTTATATTGCTCTTTTGCCAATAATGCCAGCATGCGGTCTGCCTCGTCTATAAGGAACTTGCCGGGTATCTCTTCGTAGAGGTTTAAAAGTGTGCCGGGGTAAAAACCGCTGCACCACCACCCCGAACCACTGTTTTCCTGTTTACCGGTTTCCGGGTGATAGGTTTTGGGGAACTCCTCTGCATTTAACTTGCCGGCCAGCACTTTATATTGGGCATCGGCAACAGCTAAGTCCTTTTTAATAATTGCCAACACAGCGGGCTTTGGTGTAAATTTATTTTGTTGCTGGGCCACACCCGGCAGGCAAAAAAGCAAACAAGCGGCTGCACAGGCAAGGTTTTTAAGTTTCATTTATCTTAGGTTTGGAAAGGCTATAAACCAGGCACATTAATATCAAATATATCTTTTAAAGCCTTTTTGGCGGCATAGTATCCGCACATGCCATGCACCCCACCACCCGGGGGCGTTGAAGCCGAACAAATATACAGCCCCTTTTGCGATGTTTGATAAGGTGAATAACGTAAGGCCGGGCGGGTAAAAAGCTGTCCGATATCTATTACCCCGCCATTAATGTCGCCGCCTATGTAATTGGGGTTGTATTCCTCCATCTGCACAGTATCCATGGTATGTTTAGCCAAAATAATATCCCTAAAGCCGGGCGCATAGCGCTCAACCTGTTTTTCAATCGCAGCCGTCATATCTTTGGTCGACCCGCCGGGCACATGGCAATACGCCCATGCGGTGTGCTTTCCTTGTGGCGCGCGCGTATCGTCAAACAAACTTTGCTGTGCCAGTAACACAAATGGCTTATCCGGGTGTTTGCCCGACCATGTTTGTTTTTCGGCATCCCGTATCTCATTCAGCGTATTACCAATATGTACCGTCCCCGCTTTTCTGCAGGTTTCAGAACTAAAAGGTATGGGGTCGCTAAGGGCCCAGTCAACCTTGTAAACGCCTACACCATAGCGGTAACGCTCCAGCTGCCATTTGTATAGGGCCGAAAATTTGTGACCCGCTATTTGCAACAATTGCTTTGGGGTGATATCAAACAAAACAGCATGGGCAGATGGCAGCTGATCTAACGATTTGATATAGGTGTCCGTTTGTATATGGCCGCCCAATGATGTGAAATGGGCCGCCAGCGCATTTGCAATGCTGTTTGAGCCGCCTTGCGGAACGGGCCAACCCTGCAGGTGCCCGGCGGCCAGTAAAACCAGCGCGATAGCCGATGTTGCCATATTGGTTAAAGGCTGCATGCTGTGTGCTGCCATACCTGCCAGTAACGCTTTTGCCTGCTTGGTTTTAAATTTATTGGCCAGTAACGTTGCCGGTTTAATCGCGTTAAAACCAAAGCTTGCCATAGCCAGCGGGTGCTTCGGAAAATGCAGCGGGCCTAATACATCAGTATCAATTAACGACCAGTTTTTTGTTACCGACAGCATGAGGCTTTTATACGCGTCTTCATCTGCGCCAAGCTGGTGCGCTGTTGCATCAATACTGCGGCATAAAACAGCTGGATTGCCGTGCTCAAGCGGATGAGCGGCATCAACTTCGGGGTATATGTAGTTAAGGCCATGTGCGGCCAGCGGGAGTGTTTTAAAAAAAGGGGAAGCTGCCGCAAGCGGGTGTATAGCCGAGCATATATCATGCTTAAAGCCAGGCAGCGTCAGCTCGGCCGTACGCAGGCCTCCTCCTATTTGGCTTTTACCCTCTATTAATAAAACCGAAAGACCGTTTTGCTGCATTAGTATAGCTGCCGCCAGCCCGTTTGGGCCCGAACCAACTACGATAGCATCAAAATCTCTTTTCTCGCGGGGCATTATGGCATTTTAAAAATCCGAATAAGGTGTTGGGTATAAAAAGAGTATGTCTGCTTTAGACACGTTGTTCTGAAATTCTTTCCGCCCCGACAGATCTTTCCATTGCGCATCTTTTCCAAAAGCGTCCCAATGTTTATCCCTGTCGGCCCTATCATTGAAAGTGGTCAAATACATCAGGTTAGGCATATGGCTGCCGGCAATTACGCTGCCATAAAATACGGGGTTAAAGCCAAGCCTGTCAAAAAGGTCAGTTTCGCCGCTGTTAAACATCCGGACTTTATTATAATGAAGCACTTCGGTAGGGCTTTCGTAACTGCGCAACTCATAAACGCGTTTTGCCCTGTCGCCCGTTAGTTTTATAGCCAGCGGCCGGGGGCGTGTAACAAAAGCGCTGAGGATGATGGTTTCGATGCGGCTGTAAGCCGGCTTATTGTACGCAGCATTGGTATAATCCTGATTATTAACCGCCATTGTATTGGGCGCTTCTGCGTTAAACGTTTCAATGCTTTTCCAGTTCTTAAAAGGGATAAAGAGATATATTTTTCGGTCTGCGGTATCCGTTTCAATGGGCTTAAATACCCCAACATTGCTAAATCCCTTTTGATGAAGCATAGGCAAATAACTGGTTTTTAAGTAGCTATCCAATATACTTTCCTGCTCCGGAGTTTTAAAGTGATATATTTTTATCTGGTAATAATACCCGGACGGCGACGGACCGGCGCTTAATACCGCCGGAATAAAAAGGAGTGTTAGCGCCACTGCCGCGCGGTGCAATAGCTTTTTATATAATAACATGGCAGATTTTATTTGTGATGGCTAATATATCAAATAATATATAGCTAACATACCGCTAAACAGCTTTGTTTGCGTCCCACCCGGCAAGGGTGTCCATCAGTTCCTGCAGTTTAAGTGGTTTGCTGAGGTATCCGTTCATACCAGCTTTCAGGCACACTTCCTTATCTTCTGTCATGGCATTAGCTGTCATGGCTATTATAGCGGGCTGGTGCTCCATGTTCTGGCGGACAAAACGGGTTGCCTCCAGGCCGTCCATTTCGGGCATTTGTACATCCATCAATACCAGGTTATACTTTTTGCTTATCATTGCGTTTATAGCCTCGTGCCCGTTCTCAACAATATCGGGCTTATAACCCATTTTATTCAGTATATATTTTGCCAGCTTTTGATTGATAGCGTTATCCTCCGCTATCAATATGCTCATGGGGTGATGTTTGGCAAAATCTTCAGAAAACGGCGTTTTAATTGCCTGTACTTCTGTGTTGACATTGCTGTTTAATTTTAATTGTTCTATAACATGCTTGTACAGCGCCTGGTGCTTGGTAGGTTTTGTTAAGGCTACATTAAACAGGTGCGCGTTTTTACGGCTCTGCTCGTTACCCATTGAGGTAAGCAGGATTATTGGCACCTGGCTTTGTTCGCGTATTTTACGCGCAAGTTCCACGCCATCTATACCGGGCATATTCATATCTGATATCACCAGGTGAACAGGTTTGTTGTTTTCCAGTTGTTGTAAGGCATCCATACCCGATGATGCCATTACGGGGATAAAATTCCATTGCTTCAGCTGCTCCTCCAGGATATCACGATTGGTACTGTTATCGTCAACAACCAGTATGCGCTTATTTTGCACTTCGGCGGCATTAAGGTGTACATAATTGCGCTGCGCTTTTACCCCCGCTTTAGCCGATATATTGAACGAAAAGGTTGTACCCTTACCCACCTGGCTTTTAACGCTGATATCTCCGCCCATCAGATTAACCAGCTTTTCGCTTATCACCAGCCCCAGCCCTGTACCGCCGTATTTACGGGTAGTACTTGAGTCGACCTGCGAAAACGCCTTAAACAGCTTATCGATCTTATTCGGCGGGATACCTATGCCCGTATCGCGTATCTCGAAAAGCAGATCAAAGTGTTTATCCTGATTGCCTTTTAACTTTACGCAAATAAAAACCTCTCCTTTGGATGTAAATTTGATAGCATTGCCAACCAGGTTGATCAATACCTGCCTCAGGCGAAAGGCATCTGCAATGATCTGCGATGGCACATTATGTTCTACCTGGTAAACCAGGTCGAGGTTTGCCCGGGCGGCCTTTTCGGCAAATACATCAAGTACGGCCTCAATACAATCCCGCAGGTCAAAGTCCTGTTCGTCAAGCTCCATATTGCCCGATTCGATCTTCGAAAAATCGAGTATATCGTTGATAACGTTCAGCAAAGTGTCGCCGCATGTTTTTATGGTTTCGGTGTACTCCTGCTGCTCGGTGTTCAACGGCGTATTGGCCAATAACGTGGCCATACCCATAACACCATTCATAGGTGTGCGTATCTCGTGGCTCATGGTGGCCAGGAAAATGCTTTTTGCCTTATTGGCCTTTTCGGCATCTTCGCGGGCCTTTTCGGCATCCTCGCGCAATACACGTTCGTCGTTCGTCATTTGGGCAAGCCGCACGGTGCGTTCTTCTACCTGTTTCTCCAGTATGGCCTTTTGTGCTTTAATGGCCCGTAAGCGAATAATAAATATGGCGTATATAAGCAATCCGACAAATAGCAGCGCGAGCGTTTTAAACCACCAGGTTAACCAGAACGGCGGTTTGCTAATAATTTCGAGCCCGGTGGTAACCGGCGACCATGCACCGGTGGTGTTTTGATATTTTAGCTTGAAAACATACGTGCCCGCGGGCAAATTGGTATAAGTTGCCGTATTGCGCGCGCCTACATAATTCCATTCCTTATCAAAGCCTTCAAGTATGTAAGCGTACCGTTTTTTATCGGTAGATGTAAAATCGAGCGCGGCAAATTCAAGTGATATAACCGACTGCTTATGATTAAGCGTTATCGACCTGGTATCGGATATATCCTGCTTAAGCGGCGAGGGGTCTTTTGCATCTTTAGCGGGCGCCACGTTTTTATTGAACAGCCTGAACGCTGTTATCACCAGCGGGGCAAAGCCCTGCGGTTTTAATATTTGGCCGGGTCTAAACGCATTAAAGCCATTTATACCGCCAAAATACAACCTGTCGTCCTTCCCTTTAAACGCCGAGTGGGATTTAAATTCGTTATCCTGCAGGCCATCTTCAATGGTATAATTTTTAAAAATGCGCTTTACCGGGTCAAATGACGACAGCCCGTTGTTGGTACTGATCCATAACTTCCCCTCGTCATCTTCCCTTGCCGCGTAAATGATATCACTGGGCAAACCATCCTTTTTTGTAAAAACAGTAAAATGTTTGGTAACCGGGTTAAACAGGTTAAGGCCCGAAAATGTGCTAAGCCACAGGTTACCCTTGCTATCCTCGAAGATATCAGGGATGTTATCATTGCTTATGCTGTTTTTTTTACTGTCAAAAACAAATCTTGTAAATTTACCGGTCTTCCTGTCCAGCAGGTTCAGGCCGCCATCAAAGGTACCCACCCAAAGGTTGTTATTGCTGTCTTCCAGCAGCGAGTAAACCCTGTCGCTGCTTAAGCTGTGAGGGTCATTCCGATCATTTTTATAATTAATAAACCTTCCCGTTTTTTTATTGTAATGGCTCAAACCCGTATTATAAGTACCTATCCAGGCGGTGTGGTCTTTTGATTGTATAAGCGCGTAAATATTATTGCCGCTTAAGCTGTTAGGGTTATTGGGGTCATTTTTAAGGTTTGTAAAAACATTTGTTTTCGGATTAAAAATACTGAGGCCGTCTGCCCAGGTGCCTATCCAAAAGTCGCCTTCAAAATCCTGGTTAACTGTAAGTACATAATTGCCGGCAATGCTGTTGCTGGTGTTATTTTTTTTGTAGTGAATGATAGTGCCCTTTTTATTATCAAATTTATTAAGGCCACCGCCATCGGTACCTACCCATAAATTCCGTTCATTATCTTCATACAGGGCCAGCACAAAATCGTTTGACAGGCTGTTGCTTAACGAACTATGCCTGTAATGTGCAAAGCTTTCGGTGCTGCGCTTAAAAACATTAATGCCCCCGCTGTATGCGCCAAGCCACATGTTGCCCAACCTGTCTTTACAAATGCTGTAAAGCGTATTACCGTTAATGCTGTTCTTATCAATATCATCATGTTGGTAATAGCTGATAACGCCTGTTTCGGGGTTTAAAATGCAAAGGCCGCCGTTATCACTCCCTATCCATAGGTTACCATTCTCGTCGGAATTTAAGCAATAGATATTGTTGCTTGATATGGTGTTTTTAACGTTCTCTTTATGCTGATACCGAACAAAAGTATTGCTCTTTGCATCATACATGTTAAGGCCGGCGTTTTGCGTGCCTACCCACAACCGCTGCTTTTTATCTTCAAAAATACAGCTGATATTATTGCTCGAGATGCTTTTGGGGCTTTGCAGATCGTACTGAAACTTTTTGAACGTACCCGTTTTTTTATTTAGCAGGTGCAGGCCGCCGGCAAAAGTGCCTGCCCAAATATTCAGCGCGGCATCCTGATACACAAAGCTTACGTTATTATCGCTAAGGCTGCCCGGGTCGTTATCAATATGCTTATAATGTTTTACGGTGTTAGCGCGGGTATCCAAGTAGTCAAGCCCACCCTGGCCCGCTATCCAGATGTTGTTTTTTTCGTCAACAACCAGCTTATTTAGGATGTTATTAGCGAGGGTATTGCTGTTTTTATCGTCGTGTTTGTATTGAATGATGCGGCCGCTTTTGCGCTCAAGCTTATTTAGGCCGATGATGGTAGCAACCCAAATATTGCCTTCCTTATCTTCGGCTATATCGGCCACCATACTGCTTGATAATGATTGCGGGCTCTGGGCATCATGCCTGTAGGTAGTAAACGTATAACCGTCGTACTTGTTAAGCCCGTCGCGTGTGCCTATCCACATAAAACCGCGGCTATCCTGTATAATGGTGGCCACATTTATTTGCGACAATCCCTCACCTGTACCAATATGCTCGAACTTTAAGCTTTGATTTTGACCAAAGCCACTTAAAGTGCAAAGCAATAAAATGAAAAAAATAAGATGTTTATACATTAATTCAGGTTGTGCAGCAGTGAAAACAGCACGACTAATTGGCTTACAGTGGTTATACGGCAAACCCTACAATAAGTTTAAGATAAATAAGATACAAAAACAAAAAAAGCTTACCGGGATGGTAAGCTTTTTATAAATTTTTAATTAGGTGATTAAAGTTCCCTAACCCATATGTTGCGAAAGCTAAGCGGTTCGCTTTTATCGCCGTGCGCCTGTAATTTTATAGGTGCGGGGCCGTGTGCCTGCCTGTAACCCGGCTTGCCGATATATTGTGTAGGGCCCAAAAGTTCAACATTGTTCTCAACCAGTACGCCGTTAAATAAAACGGTTACGCGGGCCGGGGTTTTAACCTTATCGCCATCAAATGTTGGGGCGGTCCAGATCACGTCGTAGGTGTTCCAAACGCCTGGTGGCTTTGTAGGGTTTGCTAAGGGGATGAATTGTTTATAAATACTGCCCGCCATGCCGTTAACATAGGTTTTGTTATTATACGAATCTAAAACCTGCAGCTCGTACCCGGCATCGCCTTTGCCAATAGAGGCTAAAAAAACACCGCTGTTACCGCGGCCCTGGCCTGTTCCTGTAATGTTTGCGGGCACCTTCCACTCAATGTGTAACTGGTAGCTACCAAAACTTTTTTTGGTTTCGATATTACCTGATGATTTATTCACCGTCAACACATCGCCTTTTACGTCCCATTTGGCATCGCCGCCGCTGGCAACATCTTTCCATTGGCTAAGGCCCGATTTGCCGTCAAACAAAATTATGGCGTCTGACGGGGCTTCGCCCACGGTTTTACCTGCTGTTACTACGTTTGGTACGGGTTCCCATACTTCGGTATCTTCCGGTTTACCGGTTTGTGCATTTGCCATATAGAATCCTCCTGTAAGCAAAGCTGTTAATATTACCTTGTATTTCATTTATTTATAGTTTGTTATTTGCTGATTTATATGTGCAATGAATTTTTCATGTAAGCGCTGCTCTGCGCAAGGCTCTTGTACGGATCTATATTGGTGTAATTTTCCTGCTCTACAATAAAGTGCTTAATGCCTGCAAGTTTGGCCTTACCCAATATAGTTTTAAAATCGATGGTCCCGCTGCCAATTTCGGTGTTCAGTTCGTGGTTACCTTTATCCATATCCTTTACATGCACCATAGCAAAACGGCCCGGGTGCTGCTGAAATATCTTAACAGGATCGTGCCCGGCGCGTACCACCCAATAAATATCCATTTCCATGCTCACCAGCGCCGGGTCGGTCTTAGCTAAAATGGTATCATAAAAAGTAGTGCCCTCTACCTTTTCCCACTCAAAGTTATGATTATGATAACCCAGTTTTAACCCATGCGATTTGCAAATGGCAGCCGCTTTATTCATCTTGTCGGCTATCTTGTTAAAATCGGCTGCGGTTTTTATAAAGTTGTGATCTAAGCTTGGTATAACTATATAAGTTTGGCCGGTGGCTAATGCAGCATCAATGTAACTGTTAAAAATATCCATTTTACCGGTGCCAAAAAACTCATCCAAACCGTAGTGGCCGCTTGGGGTTTTTAAACCATTTGCCTTTAACAACGCGCTAAACTCTTTTGCCTTAAGTCCCCAGAAACCGTTCTGGGCAGAGTAACCAAAGGTTTCCACCTCGCTGTAGCCAGCCTTGGCAACTTTGGCAATAACGCCCTTTACATCTTTAGGCAACTGATCGCGCAGGCTATACAGCTGCAGGCCAACACCATTGGGGGTTTTAGCCGATAACAAATTTGGTGCAAGCACCATACCTGCCGAGGCTAAGCCCGCCTGTGTTAAAAATTTTCTTCTGTTTATCATTTATTTAATTGGTTGATGTAATTGTATTGTATAGACGTAATGCCCGCCTTATGGTTTAAACATCGCAGATATGTACTGCCTTACGCAGGGATAACAGCTTGTCCTTTTGCTTAGGTATAAACTCCTGCGCAACAAAACCCTTATGGCCTACTTCTAAAACGGCACGCATAATTGCCGGATAAAATAATTCCTGGGTCTCGTCAATCTCGTTACGGCCAGGTACACCACCGGTGTGGTAGTGGGCAATGTACTGGTGATGATCGCGAATGTTACGGATAACATCGCCCTCATCTATCTGCATATGATAGATATCATATAGCAGCTTAAAATTTTCAGACCCCAGCCTTTTACAAAGTTCGGCGCCCCAGGCGGTGTGGTCGCATTGGTAATCCTTATGGTCAATTTTGCTGTTAAGCAACTCCATTACCAAAACAACGTTGTGCTGCTCGGCAAGTTTAACCATTGGTTTCAGGCCTGCAACACAGTTCTTCCATCCTTCTTCATCGGTTTTACCGCGGCGACTGCCGCTAAAGCATATCAGGTTTTTATATCCTGCTGCTGCTACCTTAGGTATCATGGCCGTATAGTTTTTATGCAGCTGCGCATGAAACTGCGTATCGCCAAACCCGTCGGTAAGGTTTATTTCGGCACCATTGCACATGGATGAAAACAGCCCGTATTTTTTTAGCGTGGGCCAGTCTTCCGGGCCAACCAGGTCGATACCCTTGATGCCTATATCCTTAGCCGCAGCGCAAAGCTGCTCAACACTAATATCGCCATAACACCAGCGGCATACCGCATGGTTTATATTACCTTTCAGTTTATCGGCCATTAATTCGTTCCCTTCCGACTTAAAAGACGACAGCATACCCGATGCGGCTACTGCCGCGGTACCCGCAAGCAAATTCTTTATAGCCGACCTCCTGTTTGTTCCTGCCATGATTATACTTCTACCCTGCCTGCGTTTGGTTCTTCAATATCTAAACCCGGCTTTGCTTGTATCTGGTTGGTATCTTTAAAGAAAATAACAAACACCAGGAACACGAACGCGGCTATACCCGCCGGTATTAACCAAATGGTTGTCCAGTTATGCGAAGTATCAGATGTTTTCCAATGGTCCACAACAGGGCCCGATATGTACGATCCGATAAGCATACCCACGCCGTAGGTTGCCAGTGTAATAAAACCCTGAGCGGCGCTTTTAAAACGTTCGCCTGCAAGATTATCGGTATAAATTTGCCCCGTTACGAAGAAGAAATCGTAACAGATACCGTGCATAACTATACCTGCTATAAGCATCCAGTAGTTTGAACCGGTATCGCCGTAAGCAAAGAATATATAACGCAACACCCACGCCAGCATACCAACCGCAAGCATTTTTTTAACACCAAGGCGCACAAAAAACAAAGGCATCAGCGCCATAAATACCAGCTCGGATATTTGCCCCATCGATTGTTTGCCGGCCGCAGCTTTCATACCAACCTCGTTAAGGAAAGGGTTGGTAAAGTTGTAATAAAATGCCAATGGTACGCATATAGCTACCGATGCAAGGAAAAATATCAGGTACGACCTATTTTTTAACAAACCGATAGAATCCAACCCCATAATATCGCTTAGGGATGTTTTCTGACCTTTTTTTGCCGGCGGGGTTGCAGGTAACGTAAAACTTAATAAACCTAATATTAACGAGGCGATAGCGGCCATTTTAAAGGTTAATACAAGCGAATTGCTTTGCTCCCAGCCGAGCCATCCAATTGTTAAACCGGCGATGATCCAACCTGCTGTTCCGAAAATACGTATCGGTGGAAACTCCTTGCTTGGATTTAGCATTTGCTTAAACGATACCGAGTTTACCAACGCCAGCGTAGGCATGTAGATGATCATGTAAGCCAAAATAACCGGGAAAAAGCCCTCGAAATTAGGTATGGTTGTTATGTAGTACAACAACGCCGCGCCTGTTAAGTGCAAAATTCCCAAAACCTTCTGGGCCGAGAAAAACCTGTCGGCGATTAATCCGATAATAAAAGGCGCGATGATGGCACCCCACGATTGGGTTGCATAAGCGTTACCATTTTGTACACCTGTTGCACTTAATGTTTTGGTTAAATACGTCCCCATAGTTACAAACCATGCACCCCAGATAAAAAACTCCAGGAACATCATGGTAGATAACTTAACGCGTGTTGTTGCGGTCATAATTTTTTAAGTTTAAATTGGTTTAGGGTTGCTTGGTTTATTCTTTTACTGATAAAATATATTTCACCATTTCTTTCGCGTCGTTTACAGCCAGGTCAGGGTGCGCGGTCATAGGTACCGTACCCCAGTTACCGCTGCCGCCTTTAATCACCTTATCAGCCAGTTTATCAATATCCGATTCGGTATATTTCTTGGCTATATCAACCAGCGCGGGCCCTATTACCTTACTATTGGTATTATGGCAGGTGTTACAATCGTTATTGGCCATCAACGCCTCGCCTTTGTTATCAGGCGTGCCGGCTGCCTTGGTTGTACCGATGTTATTTGCAGCGGTATCATTAGCTGCGTCAGAGTTATGCGCTACCGCTGCCTGGTCTGTCGCTTGCGCGCTATCGGCCTCACTGCCGCCGGGAGGTTTTGATTTATCGCCGCCGCCGCAAGCTGCCAAAGCCAAACTTAATCCTAATATTACAAATATCTTTTTCATGTGTGTTTTAGTTTTATTAGTAGATGATATGTTTTTTATAATCCTATCAGCGATCTGTTAAACGCATCGTCGCTGCCCGATGCTGCAAAATCATCAAAGGCCCGTTCGGTAACCCTGATAATGTGGTCTTTTATAAATTGGGCGCCTTCGCGTGCGCCATCTTCGGGGTGCTTAAGCGCGCATTCCCACTCCAGTACCGCCCACCCCTTATAATCGTATTGGGTAAGCTTGCTGAATATCGCCTTGAAATCAACCTGCCCGTCGCCTAATGAACGGAAACGGCCGGCGCGGTCAATCCAATCTGAATATCCCCCGTATACGCCCTGCCTGCCGGTAGGGTTAAATTCGGCATCCTTTACATGGAACATTTTTATACGTTCGTGGTAAATATCAATGTATTCCAGGTAATCCATTGCCTGTAATACAAAGTGCGACGGATCATATAACAAACAAGCGCGTTTATGGTTGTTCACCTTGCTCAAAAATCTTTCGTAGCTAACGCCATCGTGCAGGTCTTCGCCGGGGTGTACCTCGTAGCAAAGATCTATGCCATTCTCGTCAAAAACATTCAGGATGGGTTCCCAGCGTTTGGCAAGCTCATCAAAAGCCGCGTCAACCAAACCGGCCGGGCGCTGTGGCCAGGGGTATACCATGTGCCATATCAAAGCACCGCTAAAGGTAACATGCGCGTTAAGTCCTAAGTTTTTTGATGCTTTTGCGGCAGCGTGCAATTGGGATACTGCCCATTTTTGCCTTTCGGCAGGGTTATTTTTATACGCATCAGGCGCAAACGCATCAAACAGCGTATCGTAAGCCGGGTTCACCGCAACCAGTTGCCCCTGTAAGTGTGTAGAAAGCTCGGTTATTTGCAAACCGGCCTCGTTTACAATGCCATTTATCTCGTCGGCGTAGGTTTTACTGTCGGCAGCTTTTTGCAGATCTATAAAACGCAGGTCGTTGGTAGGCAGCTGCACCCCTTTGTAACCTAAGCCTGCTGCCCATTGGCAGATAGATCTGAGGTCGTTAAAAGGCGCTGCATCACCAATAAACTGGGCTAAAAATATGGCCGGTCCTTTTATGGTAGTCATACGTTAGATAGTATATTTTGTCCATTTTTCGTCGCTTGCGTTTGATGCAACAACGTTATTTATAAATGCCATTCCGCGAATACCATCATCAACCGACGGGAAATCTATCCACTCTGGTATTTCGCGGCCCTCGATTTTTGCACTAAGTGCCAAAGCGAAGTTGCGGTACAAATTACCGAATGCTTCCAGGTAACCCTCGGGGTGCCCGCCCGGTGTACGGCAGTTTGATGATGCTGCACTTGATAAGTTAGCAGTGCCCGCGCGTAAGATCTCGGCAGGTTTGTCGAGCCATCTTACAATGAGCGTATTAGGTTCCATCTGGTGCCACTCCAACCCGCCATTCTCACCAAAAACACGGATAGTTAAAGCATTTTCTGAGCCGGCAGCTACCTGGGAAGCGATAAGCGTTCCTGTAGCCCCGCCATCAAAACGAAGCAAAACTGCCCCGTCATCATCAAGCATACGGCCATCAACCACAATGTTTAACGAAGCGCTCAATTCCGAGATCTTTTGGCCTGAGATATATTCTGCCAAATGAGCAGCGTGTGTACCAATATCGCCCATAGCACCCGCTTTACCGGATTTGGACGGATCGGTACGCCATGAGGCTTGCGCGTTACCCTCACGTTCTGAAAGGCGGCTTAACCAGCCTTGCAGATACTCAACATATATTTTTCTTACTTTACCTAATGCGCCGCTTTTGATAAGCTCGCGCGCCTCTTTTACCATCGGGTAACCGGCATAGGTGTGGGTAAGCAATAGCATCAATCCTGTTTCCTCAACTTTTGCTTTTAGTTGCTGTGCTTCCTCAAGGGTAAAAGTTATCGGTTTTTCTATCACCACGTTAAAACCGTTATCCAAAGCCTGCATTGCCGGGGCGAAGTGGGCAAAATTTGGTGTAACTATCGTTACAAAGTCCATACGTTCGTCGGCCGGGCGTTGTGCTTCTGCCTTAAACATTTCATCATAAGTGTTGTAAACCCTGTCCTGATCGAGGAATAGCATACGCCCGCTTTCCTGGGCTATATCCGCGTGCATGCTCAAAGCGCCGCAAACCAGCTCTACCTGCCCGTCCATGTTGGCTGCAATACGGTGGATAGCCCCTATAAAGGCATCCTTGCCGCCGCCTATCATGCCCATGCGCAATTTTCTGTTACTCATATAGTGTAGATAAACTCTTAAAAACCACTCCGCTGATTAAGCGGGGTGGTTTTACAAGTATAAAATTAGATTTAAAAGTAAAGCCCCTCCGCCGTAAGCGGTAAGGGCTTGTTAATATTTACGAAAGCGCCCAGGCCTTGTCGCCTTTTTTGTAAGGGTAGTCGCCTATGTACTTGCCCGGTACCGGCACATAACGCAATGCCTTTGTAGCACCAACTTCTGATGTGAAGAAACCAAGCAATGTCAGCTGTTTTATCATCGAGAAATAGTGGTTAGGGTCTTCGGGCTTCTTGGTTTTTGAGTATTCTTTCGCCTCTTTATCAAGGTCGGTCAGCAATTCGGTCCTTTGTTTGGCATCAGCCTCCATAAAGGATTTTTTGAATTTTTTGTTGCTTGCATCTTCCAGTTGAGACAGACCTTTTTTGAAAACCTTTTGGTCGTCTTCCGTGTAGCAATCCCTAACCATTATTGCCATAAAGCCACCAACATTTGCCGCTTTTGCACCGGGCGTTGATGTTTCGGGTAAAATGGTTTCGCCTACTTCGTTTAAAAAGGCGGTAGTATCTTTTGCAAACAAGTCGTCAGTATTTACTTTACTGCCCGATTTGCAGCCTGATATAAAAAGTTCGGCACCAATTACCGTCCCTCCTATTATCAAACCCACTCTGCTTATCGCGTCTCTTCTATTCATTTTATTATTGATTGAATTTAGTGAACTATGATTTAATGATTAAGCTTTCAATTCGAAACCTGCAGGGTACTGGCGTTTAACGTACTGGTTAACAGCGTCAAAGTTAGTAACCTTCATGGCCTGGTTATCCCAGGTGTATTTAATGGTACCACCTTTAAGGTCGTGGCCGCGCACTGCAAGGTTTGCCATCAGCAAGGCCTCGGTTAACGGACCCGCAACTTCAAACGGCGAGCTTACTTCCATTTTACCGTAACCTGCCAAACATGCCTCAACCCATTGCGCGTAGTGGCCGTTGGCACCGCCCGGTACACGCTTGTATTTTTGCGGCGCGTTAGCTTCCTGGGTACGCGATTTTGGCAATAGGGTAGCCGCATCAGAATAGGTGCTGGCGTACATTTTACCTTTTGTACCTATGAATAATGTACCGTTGCCTTCTTCGCCACCCCATTTTTCGTTAGGGCCAAGCTCATCAGGCCTTTCAGGCTGTATACCGCCATCCATCCAGTGCAGCGTTACATCACCTTTGGTTTTGTTGGTTTTAGGGAAGGTTAATGTAATGTGGCTTGACGGCGGGCAGCTTTCAGGGAAAACGCCTTTTTTAAACTCATCTACATAAACACTGCCTACGCTGGCCTGCACATCTTTAACATACTGTATGCCCAGCACACGGAACGGCGCTTCCACCAGGTGGCAGCCCATATCGCCAAGGGCGCCGGTACCGTAATCCCACCATCCGCGCCAGTTAAACGGCACTAATTTATCTACGTAATCTTTTTTAGGCGCAGTACCCAGCCAAAGATCCCAGTCAAGTTCTTTCGGGATCTCGGCCTTGGTGGTAGGCCACTGTATACCTTGCGGCCATACAGGGCGGTTTGTCCAGCAGTAAACGGTATGCACATCGCCTATCAGGTCGGCATCATACCATTCAGACATTAAGCGGGTACCATCGTTTGATGCGCCCTGGTTACCCATTTGTGTAACCACTTTGAATTTTTTTGCAGCGTCGGTTAGCAACCGTGCTTCCCAGATATCATGTGTAAGCGGTTTTTGCACGTATACGTGCTTACCCATCTGCATAGCGTTATAAGCTATTATAGCGTGGTTATGGTCAGGAGTTGATACCGATACCGCATCAAAGTGCTTGTGCTCTTTATCGTACATCTCGCGCCAGTCTTTATAATACTTGGCTTTAGGGAACGAGGCCCTTGACTTTGCCGCGCGACGGTCGTCAACATCGCACAGGAAAGCTATGTTTGCCTTGCCACTTTTTGCAAAGTTGGCAATGTCGCTTTCGCCTTTACCGCCGGCGCCAACGCCTGCAACATTCAGCATATCGCTTGGCGCTGTGTAACCGTTACCGCCCAATACAAAGCGCGGTACTATCATGAATCCTGCGGCCGCCAATGCGCCCGACTTTATAAAATTCCGCCTTGACGGATTTGAGCCTGTGGCTTCTTTTTCTTCAGTCATTGTTAGTCGAATTTCAATTCTGTTTTAAATATTACCTTTTTTAAGTTCATCAACCGCATAGTTTGCAGCACGCGCTGTAAGCGCCATGTAGGTTAACGATGGGTTTTGACAAGCCGCTGAGGCCATGGCCGCGCCATCTGTAACAAATACGTTTTTAGCGTCCCAAACCTGGTTGTAAGCATTCAATACCGATGATTTTGGATCGCGGCCCATGCGTGCTGTACCCATCTCGTGGATACCGCGGCCTAATACCGGCTCGGATGTATAGGTTTGTACATCTTTAACACCTGCGTTCTCCAGCATCTCTTTGGCGTCGTTCATCATATCTATACGCATTTTGCGCTCGTTATCCTTACATTCCGCGTCAATAGCCAGTATTGGCAGGCCCCATTTATCCTTTCTGGTTTTATCCAGATAAACACGGTTTTCGTGATATGGCAGGGTTTCGCCGAAGCCACCCATACCAAAGCTCCATGAACCCGGTTCTGATAACGCATCTTTAAAGTCACCACCGATATTCATTTCGGCGATATCACGGCTCCAGCCACTGCGGCTGCCGCCGCCCTGGTAACCAAAGCCGCGGATGTAATCGCGTTTTTCGCCATTCAGGTTGCGGTAACGTGGTATGTATATACCGTTTGCACGGCGCCCGAAATAGTATTTATCTTCAAAGCCCTCGATACGGCCCCCGGCGCCAACACCCAGGTGGTGGTCCATAACGTTGTGGCCAAGCTGGCCGCTGCTGCTGCCTAAGCCGCCTTCCCATACGTCGGTAGCCGAATTCATTAACACCCAGGCGCTGTTTAGTGCCGATGCGTTAACAAAAACGATTTTAGCGTAAAACTCATAGGTTTTGTTGGTTTCTGCATCCAATACCTCAACGCCTTTTGCTTTTTTGGTGTCTTTATCGTAAAGTATCCTGGTTACTATAGACCACGGGCGAACGGTTAAGTTACCTGTTGCCATAGCTGCAGGCAAAGTTGCCGACTGCGTGCTGAAATATGCGCCGAACGGACAGCCTAACCAGCATTTGTTACGGTACTGGCAGTTTGTACGATTATTGTGCGGTACGGTGATATTAGCGGTACGGCCTATTATGAAATGCCTTGCTTGTTTGTAAAATTCGTCGTAACGTTTTTTAATATCCTTTTCTACAACATTCATCTCCATCGGCGGCATAAAATCGCCGTCAGGAAGAATTGGCACGCCATCCCTGTTACCAGAGATACCCGCAAATTTTTCTGCGTGGCTATACCATGGCGCAAGGTCCTTGTAACGGATAGGCCAGTCCGTACCTATACCATCTTTTAAGTTCGCTTCAAAATCGGTATCGTGCCAGCGGTACGATTGTCTGCCCCACATTAACGAACGACCACCAACATGGTAACCCCTAAACCAGTCGAAACGCTTAATTTCGGTGTACGGGCTTTCCTTTTCGTTGGTCCAATAGTCAAGGTTGGTTTCATTTAAAGGGTAATCACGCTTTAAAACCGGGTAATCCTCTATCATTTTTTGCGTTCGGCCACCTCTGTGTTCAAATTCCCACGGGCCTTTATTAGCGTTCACATAATCTTTAATGTGCTCGATATTTTTACCGCGCTCTAACATGATGGTTTTTAAGCCTTTCTCGGTCAGTTCTTTTGCAGCCCAGCCGCCTGAGATACCTGAACCAATGACTATCGCGTCATAAGTGTTTGTAGACATAAAAGTATAGCGTTAAATATATTTGTTTAGTAATTGGATGTCCCGTCTAATGTATGAATAAAAATTATTTTACAAATATTACATTGTGTTTTTTTTACACAATGTTCCCCCCCGAACCCCCTAAAGGGGGAATAAGCTTTTTCTCTCCCCCTTTAGGGGGTCGGGGGGCTTACACGTTCCCCTTTTTCATTTCGCTTACGGCGTGGTCAACCGCGCGGGCGGTAAAGGCCATATAGGTAAGCGATGGATTTTGGCAGCTCGTTGATGTCATGCTGGCCCCGTCTGTAACGTAAACGTTTTTACAGGCGTGCAGGCGGTGCCATTTATCAAGCATCGATGTTTTTGGATCGTTACCCATGCGTACACCACCCATTTCGTGGATATCAAGCCCGGGCGCCCGGTGATCTGTAGATGCCTGAATATTGGTGAAACCCGCCGAGGTAAACATCTCTGTCATCTGCTCCACGTAATCCTTTTTCATTTTCTCGTCGTTATCGTCGTAATCAACAGAAATTCTTAGCTGTGGGATGCCCCACGGGTCCTTCAATGATTTATCTAACGTAACGTAATTTGTTTCTTTGGGGATGGTTTCGCCCATCATGTGCGAGCCTACGTGCCAGCCACTCAGGTCTTTTTTTACCAGGTTGTCTTTCAGGGTTTGGCCAATGCCCTCGCTGCTGTTCTGCTGCCAGCGGTAAGCGCTGAAACCGCAGGCATAGCCGCGTAAGAAATCGGTTTCTTGCTTGTAAACGTTCCTGAAACGGGGAATGTAACCACCGCCCGCAGGGTTGCGGCCATCGGTTGTCCATTCCTTAGCGCCGTCGTACTCGGCATTTATGTGTGCCGAATAATTATGAAAGGCTACGTATTTACCCAATGTACCGCTATCGTTACCTAACCCGTTAGGGAAACGGTTTGATGTTGAATTAAGCAGTATCAGGTTACTGTTTAATGCCGCTGCGTTCACAAAAATAACATCGGCATAGTATTCAATAGCTTCTTTGGTGTTGGCGTCAATAACCCTTACCCCCGCTGCCTTGCCTTTCTTTTCGTCGTAGATGATTGATTCGACAACCGAATGCGGCCTTAAGGTGCAATGACCAGATTTTAATGCCCATGGGATGGTTGATGAGTTGGCGCTGAAATAGCCGCCAAACGGGCAGCCGCGCTGGCACAGGGTACGCTCCTGGCATTGCGCCCGGCCTTGGTCTAAATGTATCTGGTTGGGTTTTGATAAGTGGGCGCAGCGCGCGCTTATTACGTGCCTGTTCTTATACGTTTTTTTAACGTGGTTGCTAAAATAGGTCTCGACCGCGTTTAGGGGGAATGCGGGCAAAAACTCACCGTCCGGCAATTCGGGGATGCCATCGCGGTTGCCGGATATACCCGCGAATTTTTCTACATAGCTATACCAAGGTGCTATATCCTTATAACGGATAGGCCAGTCAACCGCAAAACCATCGCGGGCGGGGCCTTCAAAATCAAAGTCGCTCCATCGCTGGGTTTGGCGCGCCCAAAGCAGCGATTTACCACCCGTTTGGTAACCGCGAATCCAGTCGAACGGCTTTTCCTGCACGTACGGGTGCTCAGCATCCTTAACAAAAAAATGTGCTGCATCTTCGCCAAAGGCGTAGCAACGGTTTACAATGGGATTCGCCTTTTGCACATCATCGGGCAACACGCCATGATGCGGGAACTCCCAGGGATACAAGTTTGTTGTGGGATAATCTTTTATATGCTTAACATCGCGGCCGCGTTCAAGCACAAGCGTTTTAAGGCCTTTGTCTGTAAATTCCTTGGCTGCCCAGCCCCCGCTCATGCCCGATCCGATAACTATGGCATCGAACGTACGATCTTTAACACTATCTATATTTAAATTGGCCATAATTATACCGCTGCGAGCTTTTTAACCGGGTAGTAAGCATTATATCTTCCCGGTACCAGTTCATAAACTATTTGCTTTGTCATAAAGTACTTAGAGGTTGTATACCCAAATACCGTTTGTTCTTTTACCATCCTGTAAAATGCCGTCAGCTTTGCATTATCCTTGTAATTTTTATCATTGCTGTGCTGTTCAATACCGCTTACAAAGGCGGTACGGTCTTTTACCGAACATTTGCTAAAAGGCTGCCCGTGCTGTTTTTTTACCGCGCTTTCAAAATCATCAAGGCCGGCAATAAAATCGTCCTGATGTTCTTTATCATAGCAGTCATCTATCATTTTAAAAACAAATAAATGCAGGCCAAGGTCTTTTGCGCCCGGTGTAGCCGTTTTGGGCAAAATAGTTTCGGTAAGCTCTGTTACCAGCGTTTCCTGGTCGGCATTAAGCTTAAGGTGTTTCAGCTGCACGGTGGGCTTGCCCTTATCGTTCAGGCACGACGGTAGTATGGCCGCACTGCCTAATATGAGGGCCATATTCCTTATCGCTATCCGCCGGTTTATCTTATTATCCAATATCTTTAAATTAGTAAGTGTTAAAAATACAATTACTGGGTGTAAGGTAGTTTTTAACTACTAATATCCCCACTTTTTCATGGTTTGTAAATCAATTTTTACACAATCAAACGGATCTACCCCCTGGTACGATTCCTGCTCAATGATCAGGTAAACCGTTCCGCCTGTTTTTTTGGCTGCCTTTAACACATCTTTAACCGGTAAGACGCCCTTGCCTAAAATAGTGCTCTCGTAACCGGTGCCTTCGGTATTGGTGGCGCTTTTTACCTCGTCTTTTACGTGCATGGATACAAACCTGCCCGGGTATTTCTCGATCAGCGAAATAGCGTTATTCTCGCGGCCGAACATGTTACCAATATCCAGTTGCTGCGAAACCTTATCAGGGTCGGTGTTTTGCAGGATGTAATCGAACAGGCGCATATCGCCAACCATGGTTGTAAATTCAAAATCGTGGTTATGGTAACCAAACTTCATGTTGTGCTGCTGGCAAAGCTCGCCGCTTTTGTTAAACTGCTCAAGTGTACGTTTCAGCAAGTCGGTATCATGGCGCACCTTTTCGTCCATCCAGGGGCTTATCACAAATTTCTGGCCCATGTAGGCCGCGTCTTCCACGGTATATTTCCATACATCTGTAAAGTCGTTTTTTGCGGCATCCCAGTGCTGCGGGGTCATTACCGTATGGCCGCTTGGCATTTGCAGCCCCAGGTCGTCCAGTACTTTCTTAAACTCTTTCGCTGTCCAGCCGTAAAATTTGCGGTTAACATAGTTAGCATGCTCTACGTGCTGGTAGCCCATATCCGACAGCTTTTTTAATGAGCCGGCGGGGTCCTTCATCATTGCATCGCGTACGGAATAAAGTTGTAAGCCAACTCTTTGAATGCGGCCCGGCGCTGCAAACAGGTCGCCCGGCATTAAAGCTGCTGCAGTGGCTGCAATAGCGCTGTTTTTTAAAAATGTTCTGCGGGATGATGTCATTTTATTTTGAGATTTAGTTGATGTTAGTGTTTACTTATAGGAAACGCCGGAAATAATAAATTGGTATTGCTTACAAAGGCAATGTGCTTACTATCAGGCGACCACGAAGGCGTGTTGATAGTACCCTGGCCGCCATATAAATAGGCAACCACCTTTGACGGGCCGCCGCCAACCGGCATTACACGTATATAAACGTGTTTATAAAAGGGATGATCGCCCGGAGCTACTTCATTTTTAAGGAAGGTGATGTACACTATCCATTTGCCATCGGGCGATACATGCGGGAACCAGTTATTATAATCGTCGTTTGTTATTTGTGTTTGTTCGGTACCGTCGGCCTTCATGCGCCAAACCTGCATCAGGCCTGTACGTACCGAATTGAAGTAAATGTATTGGCCGTCGGGCGTGTATTCGGGGCCATCATCAAGGCCGGGGGTGTTAGTAAGCCTTTCTTCGGGGCCGCCGGCAACCGGCACGCGGTAAACGTCATATTCTTTATTGCGCTCGCCGCAAAACACCAGGTATTTGCCATCGGGCGACCAGCCGTGCATATAAGATGCGCCTTTGCCTGTTTCGGTAACCCTGCGTGGCTCGCCACCGGTAACCGGCACCACGTAACCTACCGAAGGTGCACCGTTATCGTTGTTACTGATGGTTAACCATTTGCCGTCAAATGATAATACATGGTCGTTGTTATTGCCTTTAGCCGAGCCGGTGTTCAACACGGCGGGCGTGTTGGTGGCCAGGTTATATTTATACAATAACCCCTCGCTGTTATATATAAGCGACTTGCCGTCCACCATCCAGTTTGGCGCCTGCAACGATTTTGGAGATTGATAAATGATACGGCTGTTTTGCGTTTGCATATCCAGCACCTCTATGTTGCTGCCAAGGTATTGTTTATAGGCTACCAGGCTTGCAGGTGCAGGCACTACTATCCGAACGTTATTAAAAACCGCCTTTTCTACCACGTTAGGATTGTGCGAGCACACAAAAATACCGACGTATACTTCATCGCCCAGATCGATATCAACCTTTTCTTCGGGGCCGAATACATCGCCTTTGCGGGCTACCGACATGGTATAGGTTTTGCCCTTTCGTTCTAACTGAATAACACCGGCTGCTGTTATACCTGATTTTTGCTCCCTGGTGCTGTCGCCATCGGCGGCGCGGTACTGCAATGAGGTAAGCCCATCGCCATGCACAACCGCGTTAACATGCGCCGAGTTACCCGCCAATGATTTGCGCACCATTAAGCCGAATTTGCGGTGAGCCTCGGTACCCGTGCCAATAAAGGCGGCATTGGTACGCAATATAAAATCACCTTTCATGCGCTTCCATACAAAATGGAATTCGTCCTTATTAAACCAGATATTGGTACCTGAACCGGCAACCGTGTATTGCTGAGCGGCGGCATTGTAGATAACATTTCCCTTATTTTTTACAGCACCTATATCGCCATTGCCATCAAATATGCCTACCGGCTTATTTTGCGCGAATGCTGCAGTAACAAATACTATACCTGCCAGCAAGCCGGCAAATACACAAGTGGTTTTTTTAAGCATTGGCTTTTTTAGGGATTAGTTTAATTGGTTTGCCTAAGTTATATATTCATTTGTAAAAATCACAGTTTAGGCGTGGTTTTTAGACAAAAAAAGGGGCACTTGCGTGCCCCTTTCTCTCATCCCTTAAGATAAGGTTAAAAAAGTATCATTATTTGTTAAATACCTTCAGTTGCAAATATTTGCTTGCCGGTAGTAGGGCAAAACACGGGTTCGGCAATCAGCTTAACACCTGGTTTGATATATTCTTTATAAAATTGCTTCTTTGAATCGTGATAATGGCTGATAGCGCCAATCATGTGCATAAATTTGATGTAGTACCACGCGCTGTCGACCTGGTAAGGTTTAAAGCCCGAACGCGCGCTTTTAGGAAACAGGTGGTGGTTGTTATGCCATTCGCCGGCCACAATACCCGGCCAAAGCTGGTTAACCGACATATCCTTGCGGTTATGATCAATACCCTCGCGGCGCTTGTCCTGCCCCTTGCCGTGGCCTTCGTAGTTAAAGGTACGCACGCCAACGGCCCAAAAACCGGCAGCGCCAAATATGGCACAAGCCAGGCCCATGCCGCCAAGCAGGTAAAAAGCGGCAAACCAAAACGCCCAGTTGGCAATAACACCCAATATCATGTGGAATGGGTTTGCCACCGAGCCCCATTTTTTATATTGGGCATAAGTATTACAGGTAACACCTGTGTGTTTCATTAAGGTAAGGCAGCGGTTGTACCCTTTTTCGTCAAGGTTACGGTTAACGGGCTGGTGATTTGCATCTGCCAAAAAGCAATACAGGAAACCACCCTGCGCGTTATAAGGGTCGCCGGGGGTGTCAGACAATGCGTGGTGTACGTGGTGCGATATGGCGTATATCTCTTCGGGGATGATTTTCAGGGTAAGATTTTGCGTAATAAACCGCCAAAAGTTATTCCTGAATTTAAAAGCGCCATGCGTGCAGTACCTGTGATACCATATGGTACCATGCGTACCCATTACCATCATGCTGTAAACAAAGGCTATAATTAAGCCTGTTATAGTGAAATATTTAAAAGCAAAAAGGAACAGGAATGGCGCCAAACAAAACACCATAGCCCAGCTTGTAAACGAAAGCCAGTTTTTTTTGTCTTTAAATATATTTAGCCTTGAAAAAAATTCAGAGAAGATTTGTTTTGGGGTGGGCTTAGACAGGTTGCCGTTAGCATCTTTCCATCCGTATGACGGTTCCTGTAGCACATCGTGTATAAATGCCATTTAGTAGCGGGATTTAATTTTAATCAAAACGTTTATAAGGGGGTTTACGGAATAAAGATACTCAAAGTTTTCTAAAGATGTTAAAAAAATTAAAGAATAATTAATTTGTCAGTGTAATGTCTGGCACTTAGCATGATACATACTCACGGGGTTAAACTTATTGCTGCCTTCATTGTCATATATACAACTGTAACGTTATAATACCGGCAGCGTTGATGCCATGGTTGGTTAGCTTTACTTATATTTAGGGCATGGATACCACAGATCAGATCTATACATCAAAAAAAGGTTTTGTCATTTACTGCGTTTTGGGGTTGATTTCCATAATGCTGGTAAGCTACTGCTTTCACAAGCTTTACCTGCCGGCAATACTTTGTTTTGCGGCAACAGGTATAATTATTTTGCCGATAGTATTTAATACCAATTATACCATTACCGGCACCGGTAATTTGAAAGTTCGCTGTGGCTTTTTTGTGAACCTGACCATACCGGTTGCCGATATCAAAAAGATAACGCCCTGCAAAACTATATTAAGCGCGCCTGCCCTTTCATTCGACAGGCTGGAAGTATTTTATAATAAATACGACTCTGTGGTGATTTCGCCGGTAAATGCCGACGATTTTATTGCAAAATTACAAGCGCTAAACCCGGCTATTGAGTATACCCATAACGCAAGCTAAAACCTCTTATTTACAAATGCTAAAACGCTACTTATTATTATTCGCGACCGTTTTTTTTATTAACCAGTGTTTAGGGCAGGACACCATCCAGGTAAAACGGAAATTGTCTAACCAGGTAACCGAAGTGTTCACGGTATTAAAAAGCAATGTTAATATAAGGCATGGATCGTTCCGCGCCCTTTATAAAAACAAGGTGCCGGTTGCCAGCGGCACATATGGCAACGATAAGCGTGTTGGTTTATGGCGGTTTTACAACCCCGCAGGCGTAGTGCTGCAAACTTATGATTATAGCCATAGCCGCTTATTTTACGAAGCGCCTGAGGACAGTACATCACATCTTTCTTACCTGGTAGATAAGGAACTTAAAGCCGGCGACAGGGTTATAAAACCTATAAAGATAGGCAGCACATTTTATGGTTATCTGCCCTATTTAACATTGTTTAAACTGCCTAAAGATCTTGACTTTTACCGGAACCAGCTTACTGCGGTGGTAGAATTGCTGGTAAGCCCTGGTGGCAGGCTTGCCGACTATAAAGTAAACTTTTACATAGGTGATATTTCGACTACACCTTTCAGAACCATCAACATGAACCTGAAACTGCCCGACCCCGCCTACCTGATGTTTATACCCGCCCGGTTAAATGACGAACCTATAGCATCTACCATAAAAATAAGATGCGTGGTGAACGGTGCCGGCCATCTTGATTTTGAATAAGGATTTGATAGCCATAAACAGCAAGAGACGCGAAGCTTCGCGTCTCTTGCTGTTTATATGCTGCTGCTATTAATGTGCATGATGACCATCCGGGCCGTGCGCGTGGCCGTGCGATAACTCTTCGGGAGTTGCAGGGCGCACATTTAGGATCTCGCCTTTAAAGTGCAGTTCCTGGCCTGCCATAGGGTGGTTAAGATCCACAATTACTGAATCCTCGGTAACCGAAACAACCTGGCCCTGAAAACGGTTGCCATTGTTGTCCTGCAAAGGTAAAACCTCGCCTATTTGCGGCAGGTCCTGCCCCTGAAACATCTCTTTTGGCAGGTTAGCTACGGCTTCTTCATCAAATTCGCCATAACCTTCTGCTGCTGATATGCGGAAATCGTAAGTATCCCCGGTTGACAGAGTACTTAATTCTTCTTCAAATTTTGGTATCATTTGCCCTGCACCAAACAAAAAAGTTAAGGGCTGCTCCTGGGTTGCGCTTTCCTGTAAACCTTCTGTCCCGTCTTCTTTTTTTACATACAGGTCGTATGTTAATGACACTACGTGTTGTGGTTGAATTTTCATCGGTATTATTTGTTTTTTAAGTGATGAAGCTATTATGAGCTGTTTACCTGTTCCGGTTTATGACCGTTTGGCTCATAATGGTTACATCTAATAATTGTTTTAAAGGCTTGAACTCCATCCCGGCGTTAGCCGGAGTTATCTCAATACCTGTTTATTTGTATAAGGAATTAATTATTTATTTGTTTTAACGCGTCCGTGATATTGTACACCGGCAGGCCGCAGGTTTTATCCCTGCATACAAATATCCGGGTATCGCTGTTAAACCTTTCAGCCAGCAAAGGTAAACTTCCATCCTTACCTCCCAACATTATTTTATTGGGGATGTAATTTTGTTCCATTTCAACACGCTTTGCTTCGGCATCGTTACCGGTAATGGCCACCTCATAGGTGCCGAAAACTTCGTCGAGCAGCAGCATGGTCCAGTTTGCATAAGCCGTACTGTATTTTGCCAGGTGGGGCACAATATTTCGCAGTAATTGTGCCGATACCTCCAGGTAACCTTCGTTATCAAAAAACAGTCCCAGTTTTTTAAGGTTACGCGCCATAACCGAGTTTGAAGCAGGGATCACCCCATCCATAATTTCAGATTTACGGGCGATGAGTTGCTCGTTGTTATCGGCTGTGTAGTAAAATATGCCGCCATCTGCATTGTAATAATGTGCAAGGGTATAGTCGGTCAGCTTCTGGGCCTGTATCAGCCAGTCCTCGTTAAAGGTAACTTCGTACAGGGCTATAAACGCGTCGATGACGTTGGCATAATCATCAAGAAAAGTGGCCGCATCATCCTTGCCGTCCCTTTTATATACCCTTGAAAGTTTGGCACCATTTAGCATTTTATCATTTATAAACTCCGCGTTCTTCAATGCCAGCGTTAAATATTCGGGTTTATTAAAAGCACGATAAGCTTCGCAAAGGCCTTTCAGCATCAGTCCGTTCCATGATGCTAATATCTTATTATCCAGACCCGGGCGCACGCGTTTGCCGCGGGCTTCTAAAACTTTTTGGCGGGCAGTGTTAATCCGTCTCGTCAGTTCCTCAACGGCCAGGCCCAGCTTTTCAGCCAGTTCTGCATCCTCCTCGCGGCGGAAGAAAACGTTGGATGCCTCTTCTTCCCAGTTGCCGCCTTCGGTAACATGGTAGTAGATATTGAACAGGTCGGCATCATTGCCTAAAATCTCTTCAATTTCAGCTTTGGTAAAAATGTAAAACTTACCCTCCTTGCCTTCGCTATCGGCATCCAGCGCCGAGTAAAAACCATTTTCGGGCGATGTTAGCTCGCGGCTTACAAATGCGACGATCTCGTCGGCGATGGTTTGGTACAGCGGGTTGGGGTTCCAGGTGTGGGCTTCGGCATACAGGCTAAGTAACTGGCCATTATCATACAGCATTTTTTCGAAGTGGGGCACATGCCAAACCCCGTCGACCGCGTAACGGGCAAAGCCGCCGCCGATATGGTCGTAAATACCGCCAAAGGCCATTTTTTTTAAGGTTAGCCTAACATTTTCTGCAATGCCCTCATCCTTCATCAGGTGGGCATAACGCATTAAAAACTGCACATTGGCTGGCATCGGGAATTTTGGCGCCCCGCCAAAACCACCTTCCACCGGGTCGATATACCGGCGCCAGGTGGTCATAATGGTTTCCAGGTCGGCTTTAGTATATTCAGGCTGCTCGGCAACAAAAGCCACCGATTCGTATTGTTTAATGCCTTCGGTCAGTCGCACAGCGTATTCTTCGGCTTCTTCGGGTTTGGTCTTGTAAAAATCGGCCAGGTTTAACAGCAGCGATGCCCAGTCATTCTTACGGAAGTAAGTGCCGCCATAAATAGGCCGCTGGTCGGGCAGGCAAATGCAGTTTAGGGGCCAGCCACCACGGCCACTCATCAATTGGATAGCGCTCATGTAGATCTGGTCAACATCCGGGCGCTCTTCCCTATCCACTTTAATGCACACAAAATATTCATTCATAACTGCGGCCACGCTTTCGTCCTCAAAGCTTTCGTGTTCCATTACGTGACACCAGTGGCAGGCCGAGTAGCCAATGCTCACCAATATCAGTTTATTCTCGTCCTTTGCTTTTTGCAGGGCTTCGGTACCCCAGGGGTACCAGTTGACCGGGTTGTTGGCATGCTGCAGTAAATATGGCGAGGTGGAGTTGGCAAGCTTGTTCATGGGTGGTGGATGTTGTACTTAGATAATTGGCTAAATTGTTAATTGTTTTGAGGATGTGCAAATCGCAGTGCTTCATTGTTACCCACCTTTACTCACCCGGTCATCGCTTCACCCGACCACCCTCTCTGCTGCGCAAAGAGGGTCGAAAAATCTTCTCCTCACCCTCTTTGCGCAGCAGAGAGGGTCGCGCACGTAGTGCCGCGGGGTGAGTCGACCGATAATTTGCTATATTCACAAAACTAAACATGTCTGATACCACCAAACTCAAAGCCGCCAAAACCATTATGTTCCTGGCAGCTGTTTATAACATTTTCTGGGGCATAATTATCTCCGCCTGGCCGCAAGTTATCCTGTTTGGCAACCCGCCTACCGATTTCCTCCTCATTATTCTGCGCTGTGTAGGGATGCTGGTTGGCGTTTACGGCATTGCTTATTACTTTGCATCTAAAGACCCGGTTGCTTACTGGCCGCTAATATTGGTTGGCTTTATCGGCAAAGTGCTGGGGCCTATCGGCTCGGTATATTACATCTGGCTGGGCAAGCTCGCACCGTCCTTTTTTTGGGTAAACGTTTGGAACGATATCATCTGGCTGCTGCCCTTCGGTTGGATAATTTACCAGGCTGTGAAAAAAAGCTTATAAACCCCACCGGAATAACTCAAACCTGACTGCAATTCTTTTTTGGCAAAAACGGGCCTAAACTAATACAAGTTAAACACATGAAAGCCGTTTCAGGGCCGCATTTGTCCTTAAAAAGGCCGTTTGGTGGCGCTCATATTTCAGCGAAATTTCAACTATAAAGAAACGTGGTTTTTCCCCGGCGAATGCTGAACGTTGATAAGATTAGGCGTCGTGGAAAATTTCAGTTGCCAATTTATTTAGCTTTCCCGAGCAAAACACTAATTTCGCGGTACAAGAAAAGAGGAACTGGATTTGGATTATTTAGCAGGGTTAAACCCCGAACAAAAAGCCGCCGTACTACAAATAAAAGGCCCGGTAATGATCATTGCCGGCGCGGGTTCGGGTAAAACACGTGTGATCACATACCGCGTTGCACACCTTATACGCAGCGGTGTGGATAGCTTTAACATACTGGTACTTACCTTTACCAATAAGGCCGCCCGCGAAATGCGCGAGCGTATTAATCACATTTGCGGCCCCGAGGCCAAAAACATTTGGATGGGTACCTTCCACTCGGTTTTTGCCAAGCTATTAAGGGTCGAGGCTGATAAAATTGGCTACCCCAACAACTTTACCATTTACGATACCGACGATAGCAAAAGTGTTATCCGCGCCATATTAAAAGAGATGCAGCTGGATGATAAGCTGTATAACCAGAATTTTGTGTATAACCGTATAAGCGCGGCAAAAAACAACCTGGTTGGCTGGCAGGAGTATCAAAATAACGACCAGATACAGGCCGACGACTTTAGCAGCGGCCGCGGTATGCTGGGCAAAATATACGAAACCTATGCACAGCGCTGTTACCGCGCCGGGGCTATGGACTTTGACGACCTGCTTTTTAAAACAAACGAACTTTTAAAGAACCACCCCGACGTACTGAACAAATACCAGCAGAAGTTTAAATACCTGATGGTTGACGAGTACCAGGATACCAACTTTTCGCAGTACCTTATTGTAAAACGCCTTGCCGCTGTAAACGAAAATATTTGCGTGGTAGGCGACGATGCGCAGAGTATTTACGCCTTCCGGGGTGCCAATATACAGAACATCCTGAACTTTGAAAAGGATTACCCCGACCTGAAAGTGTTTAAACTGGAACAGAACTACCGGTCGACCCAAAATATTGTAAATGTTGCCAACAGCGTAATTGCCAATAATAAAGAGCAGCTTAAAAAGCATGTTTTTTCGGAGAAGGAAAGCGGCGACAAAATAAAGGTGATGCGCGCGTTTAGCGATAATGAAGAAGGCAAGCTGGTTGCTGATGCCATTATGTACCAGCGAACCTCAAACGGCCTTAAATGGCACGATTTTGCCATCCTTTACCGCACCAACGCGCAATCGCGCTCAATGGAGGAGGCCTTGCGCAAAAACGGCATCCCGTATAAAATATACGGCGGTTTGTCGTTCTATCAGCGTAAAGAGATCAAGGATCTTATAGCGTACTTCAGGCTTACATTTAACCCTAACGACGAGGAAGCACTTAAACGTGTTATCAATTACCCAAAACGTGGCATTGGTGACACCACGGTTGACCGGATAATTGTAGCTGCCGACAAAAACAACATTACCCCGTTCGAGGTGATCTTGCAGGCTAACCGGTATATTGATAAAGTACCCGCATCGTTAAACGCCTTCGCGGCCATGATACAAAGCTTCCAGGTAATCACCAAAAACCAGAGTGCTTACGAAGCGGCGCTGCACATTGCGCAGCATTCCGGTTTATTAAAAGACCTGTACGAAGATAAATCTGTTGAAGGACTTAACCGTTACGAAAATATACAGGAGTTGCTGAACGGTATCAAAGAATTTTCGGAACGGGAAGATATTGAGGAAAAGGGCCTGGATGTTTTTATGCAGGACGTAGCCTTATTAACCAACGACGATAACGATAAGGATAAAAATGCTGATACCGTATCGTTAATGACCATCCACTCCTCAAAAGGCCTGGAATTCCCGCAGGTACACATCGTCGGGCTCGAAGAAAACCTGTTCCCGTCGCAAATGTCGCTTAACTCGCGCAGCGACCTGGAAGAAGAGCGCAGGCTGTTTTATGTGGCCATTACCCGCGCCGAATATAAGCTCACTATCAGCTACGCGACATCGCGTTTTAAGTTTGGCACGCTGATAAGCTGCGAGCCCAGCAGGTTTTTAGATGAAATTGATGCCAAGTATCTGGAGCTTGATTTTACAGCTAAACCAGCCGCCTCCGCAGGTTCGTTTGACGACGAGCGCAGCGCCTGGAGCCGCCGCGCCGATACTTTTTCGAAACCTAAGGCAGCGAGCGCGCCGCCGGTTAAAACAACATCAATACTGGCAAAAGCACATGTACCGTCGCCGGGCTTTAAACCGTCAGATACATCAAACCTGCAGGTGGGTATGCAGGTTGAGCACGAGCGTTTTGGTTTTGGAAAAGTGCTGACCCTTGAAGGTAACAAGCCTGACATTAAAGCCACTATATTTTTTAAAGAAATAGGCCAGAAACAACTGCTGTTAAAATTCGCGAAACTAAGTATAGTAAGTGGGGTAGAGTAAAATTTTATTCCCATTATATGTAGAACAAATTCCACACTTATAAAAACACACATTAACTATTTGTTAATTACGCTTAATTAAGCCGTATTTAATAAATGGCACTTGGTTTGGATAATAGTTAATACCCTTTTCCCTTAATTAACTATTATTATGTACATGATGAGCGAGACCATAAAAAAGAAGACCAACAAATCAGCTGGTAAAAACATCCGTACACTTCGCCACGAGCGTGGCTGGAGCCAGGAAGATGTTGCAAACCGGTTGGGTATTTCTATCCCTGCCTTTTCGAAGATCGAAACAGGGGTCACCGATATTAACTTATCCCGGCTTGAGCAAATTGCCAATATTTTTGAAGTAAGTGTTGTTAATCTTCTTTCGCTTGAGTATGTAGAAGAACCCAGCACCCAGGACCTGAGCCTTAGCATAGTCCAGAAAAAACTAATTGACAGGGAGACCGAGATAACCAATTTACAGCGTAAAGTTATTTTATTGTACGAAGAACTGCTGAGCAAAAACCAGGTGGCGCTGTAAGGGTGTTCGCTTAAGTGTTCAATATAAACAACAAACAGTACTGTTTAGGCGGTAATCATTCGCTTTTTTTGTTTCACTATATGTAATTTATTTAAGTTAATCTTAATTATTTGCATCTCGTGAAAATAAAAGGCGTTTTATTGCCGCTTTGCTGTTTTTTTGCTTTTTTAAATAACCCGGAACAGTCCTTTGGTTTTATAATTGTACAACATAGGTATAAAAAAATAGCTATGTCAAATTACATGATCTCGATTGCGAACGACGACCTGCCAAAGGATGGGACCATTCATGACAGGCGTAGTAAATTGAAAGTAAAAGCATCCGGTTTTTTCAGGTCGCACCTGAAACCGCGCGAAGGCGAGGTAAGGTTTTTTGTTACAGCCGGCAACGAAACGCTGGCCTTTGAAACAGAAGGTTATAAAAGGCACAGGCAGTTACTTATACTGCAAATGATATCAAGGTATTGTGTTTATCTGGGGCTGTTTGAGGCGCAGATACACAGCACTTACCCGGGTTAATAACAGGCGGTTAAACGTGTGCCCTGGTGGTATCGTTAAGCATTTCGCTCATCTCGATAATTTTCTGATCGATATCAGATACGCACTTGTCCATCATTACAATACATTCTTTTTCGTCAACAAGCTTTTCCTTTTCCAGGTTCATTAAACCGCGAAGGGTAGCTATGGGGCCGCGTATCTGGTGCGATAAGTATGACGAATACTCGGATAGCTTTTTATTCTTTATTTGCAGGTCTTTGGTACGCTCGTCAATGATCTCTTCAAGGTGATGGTTTACGCGGTCCAGGTTATCCTTTTGGCGCAATACTTCGCCGTTAAGCTCGGTAAGCTTTGTATTGGTTGCCGCTTTGCGCTTAACGTTGCTCACCAGCAGCGCTATAACCACTAACAACAAGCCTGCTACAACGGTAACCGCCCAAAATTTTATCCGGTCGTTTTGCTGGCGTTGAATGGTCAGTTCGTTTTCGCGCTGCTTTGCCTGCTGCTTAAACTGCACCTGCAGCATATTTATTTGGTTGGACTCGTTTGACGCATAAATGGTACTATCCTGCCTGAATATCTGCTGCAGGTAATACAAAGCACGTTCGTAGTTTTTGCGCTTGGCCTCTAATTGGTAAGTAGTGTAAATATAGTCAGATTCCAGCTTCTCATCCTTCACCGCTTGCGAATATGCCTGCCCTTCCTGCACAATTTTTTCGGCATCGTTAAACCGCTTTTGCGCGATATATAAAGATGCCAGCGTAAGGTTGGTACTGGCAACGGGCTTATTCAGGTCGCGTTCTTTCGCGGCTTTATTGGCTGCAAGCAGCAGCTTTTCAGCAATATCGTATTGGTTAAGGTTAAAGTAAATTACCCCCCTGTTTTGTAGCGCCTGTATAAGGTTCACCGAATCTTTAATGGCAACAAAAATATCATTGGCCTTGTTGTAATAATTTAATGCCTGGTTAAAGCTTTTTTTACGGTAGTAAACATTACCGATATTTAAGTATAACGACCCGGTTAGCTGCTTATCGGCCAGCTTAAGGGCAATTTCTAAAGACTTGTTCAAATACTCTAATGAACTGGCGTAGTTATTATCCAGGTATAAGTTCCCTATATTATTATAAACTTTCGCCTCGCTTCGCAGGTCTTTAATTTTCGAGAAAGTGGATAGCGCCAGCAAATAATCATGAATAGCGGCGCTTGCCTGGTTTAAATAGTAATTGCCAATACCCCTAACCCGGTAGGCTTCGCCTATGCCTTTATCGTAGCCGGCCTTTTCTGCAAGTTCAAGGGCCTTGTTAGCATAGCTGACGGTTTGGTCGGGGCTGGTTAAGCGGTTATCGTACGCTTGTTTATTCAGTTTAATTACTTCATTACTATCCTGTGCCGCAACACCGTCAATACCCTTCGCGTATATAGTTGTACCAAGCAAAAAAACAAGAAGAGTAAAAATTTTATTCATTACGGCTCTGATACGTTATATTATGGTGAAAGTTATAAAATTATTATAAACAATAATTACCGGGTTAAATTTAATAAAAAACAGCAAGAAAATTTTTTTTTCATTATTGCCTGATAATTAAAAAACATAATTATATTTGTCTTGTTAATTTACTGATTGTTAATAAGTTACACGGTTATTAACATATTATTGTATCAAACAATAATCGGTAAAATATACGATTTTTATTAACTAATAGTTACTAAATAATTGTTAAACTACCAAAAATAGGTGAATAATTAAAAGTTGCTTAAAGGCTAACTAAAAATGAAAAATTGATTAGTGAAAAGTATAAGAATAAATCTGTTGGCCTGTGTGGTGGTATTAATTGGGTTGCTTTTATCCTCGTGCGTTAAACAAAAAAATATACGCGTTACAATGGATATGTTTTTAAAAGCAACCACAGGCACCAGGAAAGATATTGGAACAGCAGACTGATAACAAAAAGAAAAAAAGAACTTAATAAAAAACACAATGAAAAAGTTAATTATCGCAGCGGCACTAATTTTAACAACCGGCATTTTACCATCGTACACTAAACAGGCAAATGTTAAACCTGCCGCCATTGTTGAACAAAGCAACATCGCATTTAAAAAAGACATCGGCACCGCCGACTAATTAACCCATCAAAAAACTCAAAGTATAACCCTGATATATTACGGATATGAAAAAATCGATAATCGCAGCAGCATTACTCATATTAAGCGCAGGCATCTTACCATCATGCACTAAAGAGCCATCGGTAAAACCTACCGCAACGTTTGAAAAAAGCACTACGGCCAACAAAAAAGACGTGGGCACCGCCGACTAATCAATCATAGAAAATTAATCAACAATAGATAACAACACTTCCCCAAATAACAGTCATGAAAAAATTCATCGTAGCAGCAGCATTAGTATTAAGCACAGGCGCATTATCAGCCACAGCATTAACCGTTAACCATAACACCGTTACTTCAAACAAGAAAGACGTAGGCACCGCCGATAACAAAAAAGATGTAGGCACTGCCGATAACAAGAAAGATGTAGGCACTGCCGATAACAAGAAAGACGTAGGCACTGCAGACAATAAAAAAGACGTAGGCACTGCCGATAACAAGAAAGATGTAGGCACTGCCGATAACAAGAAAGACGTAGGCACTGCAGACAATAAAAAAGACGTAGGCACCGCCGATTAATTATACAACAATTACCAATTAAATAATATATAAAACACCTCCACAAATAACGATCATGAAAAAATTAATTATAGCAGCAGCATTAGTATTAAGCACAGGCGCATTATCAGCAGCAACGGTTACCGTTAACCATAACACCGTTACTTCAAACAAAAAAGATGTAGGTACCGCCGATAACAAAAAAGATGTGGGCACCGCAGACAACAAAAAAGACGTAGGCACTGCCGATAACAAGAAAGACGTAGGTACTGCAGACAATAAAAAAGATGTGGGCACGGCCGATTAATTATACAACAATTACCAATTAACAACATATAAACTCCATTAAACAGCAATCATGAAAAAATTAATTATAGCAGCAGCATTAGTATTAAGTACAGGCGCATTGTCAGCAGCAACTTTACCGGTTAATCATGCTACTTTCTCAAACAAAAAAGATGTAGGTACCGCGGACAACAAAAAAGACGTAGGCACGGCAGATAACAAAAAAGACGTGGGCACTGCGGACAATAAAAAAGATGTAGGTACGGCAGATAACAAAAAAGACGTAGGTACGGCCGACTAATTGACAAACACATAGCAATTAACAAACACGCAACACCATCCATTAGATAACGATCATGAAAAAAATAATTATAGCAGCAGCATTAGTGTTAACCTCAGCAGTTACCGCATTTTCGCTTACTACCAAAGCCGATAACAAAACCGAAAGCACCCAAGTAAACACAGATAGTTCCGCAATAAGCGTTGCTACACCATCATCAGCTCCAAAGGCAGATATCGGAACAGCCGATTAATAATCTGCACAGCCTTAGTTAAAAAAAATGCCCCGCTAAATTTAGCGAGGCACATAGTACCATTACTGATATAATCATTATAATGCCGGTTTTGCGGCAGATTTAAACTTAGTACAATTATCAATTTGATAGGTTATTGAATAGGCCGCAGCTTCGTCTGTCACCTGCCGTCCGTCGGCGGTTACCTTAAATGGTTTTTGTAACAGTTGCTGGGCCGATAGTTCAAAATCAACCGCAATTGAATCTTTCATACCTTCCTGCATAAAAGTCCATACGGCTTTTATTTCGTTACCCGATATAGTGCCGTTCAGCATTCCTTTACGTGCATCTTTTTCTTTCGGGATCCATTGCATCTCGCCGGTAACCTTATCACCTTTCGTTGATAAATGAACAGCAGTAGTATCCTGGTTGCTTGTACCCTCGGTACGTAAAAAGCAGTATTCCATATTTTGGGCCGGTGCGTCAAGTTGGCCCGCCTGCATAGTATCTTTTGATATCGCTGCAGTAGTATCGGCATTTTTATTTCCATTGCCCGTGCACGATGCAAGTGCCAGCGCGCATAGGCCAATTACGGTGTATGGTTTCATGTTGAATAGTTTTGGTTGAAAGATAAACGTACAAATACATAAAAAGTTCGGCACCTTATTTATTAGCCGTTTTAAACCTATATTTAAAAACATAAATATGCTTACATTAAACCTGCACCCCTCTCCCGCGTTGTTAACAGCTCGGCTTAAATTAAGGGCTGTTACAACCGCCGATGCCGAAGATCTTTTTAACCTGCGAAGCACTGAAGAGGTTAGAAGATATACGGGTATACCCCGCCCCGCATCTGTATCCGAAGTTGAAGGCTGGATTAAAGCGGTAAACGAGGCGCAGATAAAAAACCAATCCATCCTGTGGGCTATAACCCTGCGCGGATCAGATAGCGTGATAGGTACGATATGCTACTGGCATATGCAGCCCGAGAATTACCGTGCCGAAATTGGGTATATACTTTCACCGTTATACCATCGCAAAGGACTAATGACCGAAGCGCTGACCGCGGTGATACAGTACGGGTTTGAGGTAATAAAGCTGCACTCGATAGAAGCGAACACCAGCCCGGCTAACCTGGCTTCCATAAAAGTGCTCGAAAAAACAGGTTTTGTGCGCGAGGGATACTTTAAAGAGAACCTCTATTCCGACGGTAAATTTCTCGATTCGGCCGTTTATTCGTTAATATGTGCAAAAAAATGACCTTTTGGATAATTTGTTAGTTAAGTATAAATACATATATTGCCTTCATTATTACAAAATATTACCTATTAGGGGCTAAAACTAACTAACAGGTAATAAAACAATACTTAATTAATCGAGTTACAATTAAAAAACTAAAAAAAATTAACATGGCAGCTTCAGGAATCACCGCGTATTCAGTAAAAACAAAAACTAAAAATGTTCCAATGATCGATCCGGTTATCGACATTAAATCTGGAAGGTACATTGCAACAGGCAAAGATGCAGATGGTAACAAAATGGCCGCCATCATGGGCAAAGCTACCGCAGAAGAGCATATTAAAAATGGTAATGCAAAAAAAGGTTCTGGCTGGTAAAAAATATTAATACCGAACAAACAAAAAAGACCTGCCTTTTTCTGGGCGGGTCTTTTTTGTTTGGCGCATTTACCTTACTTCCATGTATTATAAGGATAAACCGAAAGGGCGGCGTTGGTGTAACGTGTATCGGTGCTAACCTCCCGCCCTATCCAGTCGGGCTTTTCAAAGGTTTCATCTTCGTGCTGTAACTCTATCTCGGCAACAATTAGCCCGCTGTTTTCTCCGGCAAAAACGTCTACTTCCCAGGTATGCCCGGCAACTTCCACGTTATATCTTGTTTTTTGAATACCCGACACGGCAAAGCTGTCCAGTATTTCGGCACCCTCGGCTACCGGTATCCGGTATTCATACTCGCTGCGGCTTATGCCGGCAGACGGTCCTTTAAGTGTAAGAAAGGCGGCATCGCCGGTAACGCGTATCCTAACGGTACGTTTTTCCTCGCTTAAAATATAACCTTGTTCGTAATCTTTACCGTCGGGTTTGGCAACTGCTGCCCATTTTTCGTGATCAACTAAAAACTTTCTTTCTATTTCGGTTGGCATTTACTTTTGTTTTGTAGCATGTAATTTACAAAATACTATTTTTAAAAAATCGTTTATTGGGTACATTTAAAAGTGGTTTTGCACGCGGTTATAAGTTAACGATATGTTAAAACCACAGCCTTTCAACATGCGGTAAGGCTAAATGTTTATATTAGCCACCCTACTTATTTATCTTATGAACCTGAAAAAAATTGCGTTGGTTATATCCCTTATATCTTGTTTAGCTGCCCCGGCATTTGCTCAAAGGGACACTGTTAGCTTAAATACCATTATTGCCAAAACCGCTAAATATGCACTTAGCTTCCCTGTAGAAAAAGTTTACCTGCATTTAGATAAACCTTACTATAGCGCCGGCGACACCATCTGGTTTAAGGCTTATGTAACCATTGATAAACACCTGCCTACTACGCTAAGCAATATTGTTTATGTAGATATTGCCAGCCCCGATTCGATGGTACGATTTCTTAAACTGCCGGTTGTAAACGGTGTTGCTCACGGTAACATCATACTCGACCCGGGAAGCTTTAAGCAGGGCAACTACCATTTAAGGGCGTACACCGCCTGGATGCGCAATTTTGATGCTGATTATTTTTACAATAAAAACGTAACCATAGGCAACGCCATACAAGGTGCCGTTAACACCGATATTACTTTTAACACCACACCCGGCCAGCCTAAAGTAAGCGCGGCAATTACTTACAAGCAACCCGGCGAAGTGCTGGCAGGCAAAAAAGTGAACTGGAGCATAACCAATGCAACCGGCGATGAGCTAAGCAAAGGCAAAGGCACTACCGATCAAAACGGTGTGCTCAATGTAGTTTTAAACGAAAACGCCGCCACGTCCTTAAAAAATGCCACCCTAACCACCTCTATCGACCTGGGTAACCGTAAAGAATCGTTAAACAAATTCCCCCTAACCAACGCCATTGCCGAGCGCGATGTTCAGTTTTTTCCGGAAGGTGGCGAACTTACCATGGGCATACGCTCTAAAGTAGCTTTTAAAGCCGTAAACACGAACGGGCTTGGTATGGATATAAAAGGCACCGTTACTGATAATACAGGTGCGGTAGTGGCTAACCTGGAGTCGCAGCACCTGGGGATGGGTGTGTTTGCCATGATGCCAGAGGATGGCAAAACTTATAAAGCCAACATCACTTTTGCCGATGGCATTAAAACAACCTACGATATGCCACGGGTAAAACCCGCGGGCATTACCCTGGCGGTGTACAATAACGACCCTGAGAACATCAACGTAAAGCTATCGGCAAACGATCCTTATTTTAAGGCTAACCAGGGCAGGGCCTTTTATATTATTGCCCAAAACGCAGGCATTATATATTTTGCCGCGCAAACTACGCTGCAGGAACAAAGTTATAGCGCCAGCATCCCCAAAAGCAAATTCCCTGCGGGTGTTATCCAGTTAACACTTTTTAGCGAACGCGGTATTGCCCTAAGTGAGCGGATCGTATTTATTAAGCGCGCTGCCGATATGCTTAACCTTACACTTACCCCCGACCGCAAGACTTTTACAACAAGGCAGAAGGTTAAGTTCGCGGTGTCGGCAAAAAACAATGCGCTGCCGGTTGCCGGCGAATTCTCGGTATCTGTTATCGATGAATCTAAGGTGCCTTATGACGAGAACGCCGAAACAACCATCATGACAAACCTGCTGCTTACCTCAGACATTAAGGGGTATATCGAAAAGCCTAATTATTACTTCATAAGTAAGGATGTTAACGCCGATACCAACCTGGATATTTTGATGCTTACGCAAGGTTACCGCCGCATATCTTACCGCAACATTTTAACCGCCAGGTATCCGCAGATATATTTATACCCCGAGCAGCATGGCCTTGAAATTAGTGGTATACTACGCAACAATACAGGTATGCCAATAGCTAAAGGCAATTTAACCCTGCAGATACCGTCGAAAAAAATATATACGCAAACCGTAACGGATATGACGGGTAATTTTAAGTTTTCGGGGCTCAACTTCCCGGATTCATCGCAGGTAGTCATCAGCGCGCGAAACAACGTAAACAGCAAGGCTTTAATGATAGGCGTAAACGGCGACAGCTATCAGCCCGCTACAAAAAACATAAACGCTTTGGATGAGGTGCCCAATATCGACAGCTCATTAAAAACCCTGCTGCTGAACAGCAAACGCCAGTACGATAACCTGCACATTCTTAAAGAGGTTGTCATCAAATCCACATCGCTGGTTAAAAAGGCCAGCCATAGTGATTACGGCACCTTATCGGCCCTGCCCGTGATAGCCGACCAAACCATTACCGGCGAACGGTTTAAAGGTTGCACCAACCTGTATCAATGCCTTCCGTCAATGTTGCTGGGTGTTAGCGTAGATGATAATAACCTGTTTTTCACAAAAAACCTGTCTAATAACAACCGCCTGCCCATACAGGTTTTTGTGAACGGCAAACCGGTTGATTACAGTTACCTGAGCAGCTTATCGGGCACTGATGTAGAGACGATAGAGGTTTTTAAAAACGACGGACTGAGTAACATTAATCAAAACTACCAGTCGGATGGTATCCTATCCATTATTACCCGTAAAATACAAACAACTAAAATAACATTTGCCCAGTTACAGGAAATGCTGCCAAAAGGCAACCTGCTTACCTTTAACGCCCAGGGGTACACCGTAGCGCGCGAGTTTTACTCGCCAAAATACGACGCCTTAAAACAGGGCGGCGCTTTGGGCGGCGACCTGCGCAGCACCATTTTCTGGAGCCCTAACATAAAAACTGATAAAACGGGTGTCGCTTCGTTCGATTATTTTAATTCAGACGGAAAAGGAACCTACTGCGCCACTATTGAAGGTATAGATGCAGATGGTAACCTGGGCAGGCAGGTGTTTCGCTATACGGTGAAGTAACACAGGCGTTAGGCTTGTATATTTGTATTCTAATTTTTACATTTAGGTACAATAAAACCTAAACGTATGGATACATCATTAATTAACTGGCCGGCCGTTATAGTGGCCGCCCTTTCGGGGTTTATAGTTGGCGGCATCTGGTATGCCCCGCCTGTATTTGGCAACGCCTGGATGAGGGATAGCAACCTTACTGCCGAACAGGTGCAAAAAGGTAACAAGGCAAAAATATTTGGCTTTACGCTGCTGTTTTCGCTGATCATGGCGGCCAATCTTGCAGCCTTTCTGGCGGCTCCAAAAACCGATGTGTCGTGGGGCGCTACTGCTGGTTTTCTGGCCGGGGTGTGGACGTTCGGCGCCATAGCCATACATAGCCTGTTCGAGTTGAAAGGCTGGCGTTATATCTTTATTAACGGTGGCTACAGCGTGGTGTCGTTAACCATCATGGGTGCCATCATTGGTATCTGGCGATAAAGCCGCGTAATTATCCATAGTTGTTGAAACTTAATTACCGCTTAATTGGGTGATATGACATTTGCATGAATCATCTTACCGAACAATAAAGCCCGGTTAGCGTTAAATCATTTTATACATCATATATGAATAACGCAGCAACATACCCAAAAACATTCAGCATTGGCGGCGACCTGCCCGTTAACCGCATAGGTTACGGCGCCATGCGTATCACCGGCAAGGGCATTTGGGGCCCGCCAAAAGATAAAGACGAAGCTATACGTGTTTTAAAGCGTGCGATAGAACTGGGCGTAAACTTTATTGATACCGCCGATAGCTATGGCCCTCATATTTCTGAAGAGTTGATAGCCGAAGCGCTGTACCCTTATCCGGCCGATCTGGTAATAGGTACCAAGGGAGGCTTACTGCGCACCGGGCCCGACCAATGGCCCATAAATTCCAGTCCGGCGCATTTAAAAGAAGCTTTAGAAGGCAGCCTGAAACGCTTGAAGCTTGATCAGATAGACCTGTACCAACTGCACCGCATAGACCCCAATGTGCCTGCCGAACAAACCTTCGAGTTTTTAAAACAAGCGCAGGCCGATGGCAAGGTACGCCATATAGGCCTCTCCGAGGTGGATATAGACGATATCAAAAAAGCGCAGGACTACTTTGAAGTAGTATCGGTACAAAATATGTACAGCGTAGATAACCGTAAATGGGAAGGTGTGTTAAATTATTGCGAGGATAACGACATAGCGTTCATCCCCTGGTTCCCGCTTAACGCGGGCAATGTTTCGGCCCAGGAAAAGCTGCAGCAGGTGGCAGAAAAACACGGCGCAACTGTTCACCAGGTTGCTTTAAGCTGGCTATTAAACCATTCCAAAAACATTTTACTGATACCCGGCACATCAAGCGTAGCGCATTTGGAAGAGAATATGAAAACGGCTAATGTAGCGCTCGACGCCGAAGACATGAACGAACTGGATAGCATATCGCCACCGGTTGGATAAACAGATCAACAAATATTAAAAAAAAGATGCCGGGTAACCTGCATCTTTTTTGCTTTTGTACTTTTACAGCAAATGAAAAGTAAAGAAGAGATACTGAATAGCTATTATACACAAGGCGCCGATGGCATGCCCCAAATAACTGCCGACGGATTATCACAGGCCATGGAAGAATACCGGCTGCAAGCCGAAGAAGCCGCGTTTAAGGCCGCCCGCGAGCTTAAAGGCGATCAGCCTGCATTTGCCACCTTTGCAGATTATAAAGTCACCCTGCAGGCTAAAGAGGCCCAGCAACCGAAACAAGACACCATAAGGCTTATGGCCGATAGCATTATTGAACAGTTCCTTCCGGATGACCCCAACCAGCTTACTTTTGAATTTAGCTTTAAGGCCGAAGGCGAAAACCACACCGTGCGGTACAACAGGAACGCCGCAGGCCAATGGGAATATGCGGGGAAGCGATAAGTTAAAGGTTGAAAGTAAAAAGTCAGGTAAATCTTGTGGTCGTGACCGATATCGAAGTCGGGTTAATAGTAAGTTCCTTTTAACTTTCCACTTTAAACTTTCCACTTTAAACTTTCAACTTTTCACCTAACCCACATTCGCAACCTTAAAGGGCTTAACATCTACCGTTTCCCATATTTTTTGGGTGATGTAAGGCTCGCTTTGCTGCCATGCCGCAAGTTCTTCTTCGGTGTCAAACTGCAGCACCATTACCGATCCTGCCATTTCTCCCTTATCATTTAAAATTGCGCCCCCCAACACGTAGTTGCCATTCTCTTTTAAAGTTTTGGCCGCATCAAGGTGGTGAGGGCGTACACTCATACGGCGCTCAAGGGCGCCTTCGTCGGTATAATCATAAGCGGTTACAAGATACTGGTTCATGCTTTGGGAGGGTTATTTGTTTGATAATTAACAATTATCAGCAAGTTCTGTTTAGCATGCAAATTATGGTTGTAAAAAAAAATTAATGCGCGGCTACAGGAATAACTGTATATTTTACAATATTTGTTTTCCAATTACAAAACCATTTATGATAACCGATCTGAAAAAGGAATTTATTAAGCAATACGGTAAAGAAGCTACTGAAACTTATTTTTCGCCCGGAAGGGTAAATCTTATAGGCGAGCATATCGACTATAACGGCGGCCTGGTTATGCCATGTGCCATCACCTTTGGTTCGTATTTACTCGTATCGCCCAATACAGATAATATTTTCAGGTTTAAAAGCCTCAATTTTGCTGAGCAGGCCGAGGTGCCCCTATACGGCGAGCATCAAAAAACCGGCGAGGTTTGGTATAACTACCCCGTTGGCGTAATCGCTCATTTTTTAAAAGATGGCAAGGAGCTTCAGGGGCTTGATATGCTGTTTTATGGCGATATCCCTATTGGTTCAGGCTTGTCCTCGTCGGCATCTATCGAAGTGGTTACCGCTTTTGCGTTAAACGATCTATTCACGGCAGATTACAGCAGGCTCGACCTGGTAAAGCTATCGCAATCCGTCGAGAACAAATTTATTGGTGTAAACTGCGGCATTATGGACCAGTTTGCCGTAGCGTTTGGCGAAAAAAATAAGGCGCTGATGCTGAACTGCGACACGCTGGATTACCAGGCGGTTGACAGTAACCTGGGCGATTACCTGCTGGCCATTATCAATACCAACAAACCCCGCAAGCTGGCCGAATCAAAATATAACGAACGTGTGCAGGAGTGCCAAACCGCCCTTGCCGCCCTAAAGCAGCAGCTGGATATCAATTACCTGTGTGATATAGACGCCCAAACATTCAACGAATACAGGCACCTGATAACCGACTCTGTTGTGCAGGGCCGCGCCAAACATGTAGTAGAAGAAAACGACCGGGTTAAGCTTGCAGCGAAAGCCCTTAGCAATAATAACCTGGCCGAGTTTGGCCGGCTGATGTATGCCTCGCACCAGTCGCTGCGCGATCTTTATGAAGTGAGCGGCCTTGAGCTGGACACGGTTGTAGATTATTGTAAAACAAACCCGGATGTTGCAGGCGCGCGCATGACGGGGGCAGGCTTCGGCGGCTGCGCCATAGCGTTGGTCAAGAGAGATGCTTTTGATAAGTTCAGCGAAGAGGTAACCGCTTATTACAGCGATAAGGTAGGCTACGCGCCATCTGTTTATGCATCTTTAATAGGCGATGGCGTAGGTATACTAAATGAGGTAGTAAGCAGCAAATAGTGAGGGCCGGGCAGCGGATGATGATACCATTGTTATATTTGCTGCTTATTTGCTACTAAAACTCATACGCCCACAAAATGCGCAAACTAAAGCTCGACGAACTGAACCGTGCCACTATTGATGAATTTAAGGCGCAGGATAAGCTGCCGGTAGCCGTAGTGCTTGATAATGTGCGCAGCATGCACAATATTGGTTCCATATTCCGCACTGCTGATGGCTTCGCGGTTGAGCAGGTTTGCCTTTGCGGTATCACCGCCCAGCCCCCGCACCGCGAGATTGAGAAAACTGCCCTGGGCGCAACACAATCGGTAACCTGGGCCTACTTTGAAACCCCCATGCAGGCTGTTGAACGGTTACGCGCTAATGGCTACAAGATAATAGCCATAGAGCAAGCCGAAAACAGTGTGATGCTAAACACCTTTACCCCTGCCGTCAACCAAAAATACGCGCTGATATTCGGCAACGAGGTAAACGGCGTAAGCGATGAGGTGATGCGGCACATCGATGCCTGCATTGAGATACCTCAGTTTGGCACCAAGCACTCGTTTAACATCGTGGTATCGGCGGGCATCGTGCTGTGGGACTTTTTTGCGAAGATGACCACATAATTCCCGATTATTTGTCATATTTTTAACGGGACTATCCCTTATAAAAATCAATGACTAAACCTAACTTATCTAAACTACAACGTATTACTGCCTTTTTTTTATCTGCAAAAAAACTCACGTTATTCATATCATTATCCATTACGGTGTTGGGCGCGTACGCGCAGCAACAAAAACCCTCGTATACGCTGCTTTGGAAAATAAGCGGTAAAGGGCTAAGCCGGCCATCCTATATTTTTGGCACTATGCATGTTAAGGATAAACGCGTTTTTAACTTTAGCGACTCGGTTATGCTCGCTATTCAAAGTTGTCCTTCTTTCGCGCTCGAAGTACATCCCGATACCCTTATTAAACAAATGTTTGCTACACTGCGAAGCGACGACAGCAACAGCCTGCGCAAGTTGCTAAGTAAAGCCGAGTACGACGAACTATCAAAACGCTTTGAAAAAAAGAATGGTTATCCGTTAGGCGATATTAACCCTATACAAGCAGAATCAATGATGCGGCCTGTTAAAGATAAGCCGGATGATAAAAAAACGTTTGTGGACGCTTATCTATATGGCGTAGCCAGGGGCCTTAATAAAAACATTTACGGCTTGGAAAATACCACCGACCAACTGAAAAGTTTTAGCGACAGCAGTGAAATAAAAAGCAGGCTGCAGGAGATGCTGGAATCGGATGAGGAGGAAGACCTGGAAGAAACCGAACAGATGATAACGATTTACAGTACCGGCGTTCTTAAACAGATTTATGATTACTTAGGCGATGAGAAACTGGCAGATTCTATATTGATAGGCCGAAACAAAGTAATGGCCAAAAGCGTCGTAATGCATATGGCTACCCAGCCCATATTTTCAGCGGTTGGTGTTGCCCACCTGCCCGGTGAGAACGGACTTATTGAGTTGTTAAAGAACGAGGGCTATACTGTAACGCCTGTTACAGCTAATTTTACAAATGTAGCCGCTAAATTTAATACCGACTATACAAAACTTAAATGGGTAACCTATACAGATCAGCAACAAGGTTATTCGATAGATTTCCCTTTTGACCCTGTAAAAACCCCGATAAGTGACAATGTTGAGGCTGTAATATATTCAGATATGGCCAACGACATGTTTTTTGGCACATACGCTACACTAACAGGGGCAAGTTCAAGAGCCGGAGCTGCCGATGCAGCTATGAAAAGAATAATCAGCAATTTAAAAAGTAAGGACGGTAAAATTTTAAGCAATAAAATAGTTTATGTTAATGGGTTAAAAACAACGGAGTTAGTGGTAAAGCGCAACAAAAGGTCAACCATGCGTTACAGACTTTTAATGGCCAATAATTATCTGTACTGTATCTATGCGGGTAATGATCTTCCCGGCATAAGTCAGCCCTATGCAAACCGGTTTTTCAATTCGTTTAAAAGTTTTGAACCAGCCGTTATCGCTAATAAAAATTGGATAAATTATAAAAATGATACAGCAGCGTTTAGCGTTGCTTTACCCATGAAACCAATTATTGTAAAGCAGCAAATACCAAGCCCGAAAGATCCGGAAGCTAAATTTGATTTGCACATGTATGTAGCTACCGATAGCGTTAAACTAATTAATTACCTGGTAAGGTATAACGACTATCCCGAAGGGATGTACCTGGGTGATAAAAAAGCAGGTTTAGAGGCTATAGCAAAAGAAATCAAACGTAAAGGGGTAAAAATCGTGAAAGTTACAACCATATTTAAAGATGGCTATGAGGGGCGCGAGATCACTTTCGAGATACAGGGTTACACTTGTAAAGCCCAGTTATTTTTGCGCGGAAACCGGTCATACATGTTGCTTAAACAAAATCTGCAGGGTGGCAATATAAACGACGGGGTAGACTTTTTTAAAACATTTAAATTTGAGCCCTACCAGGCATCAACTTTATCACCCTTTGTTATAAATGATAACTACAGGGCAGGTGTATTTGAAAAATCCAAGATCTCTGCAGATTCCTCCAAAACTTATACATCATATTTACATACCACAAAAACCGTTTTTTCTACAAACCCGGCAACCGGAGGGGTGTTCGGCTTTGAACATGCCAATATCAGCAAGTATTACAGGGCCCAAAACATCGATAGCTTATTTAAGCTAATGCAAAACGACATCGTATCATATACCGACACCTTACTAAAAAACGATACTATTTATGTTAATGGCATGCGCGGCCGGGAGTATATCACCCAAAATAAAACAACACAATCAAAAGCCCGAAGCCGGGTTCTGATTGATAACGGTAATGTATTTTATCTGGTAAGCCATACTGCCGACGAAGATCTGTTCAGCGATGGCGCCAATATGTTTTACAACTCCTTAGTAAAAACATCGCCAACACCATCAATTGATTTAAGCGCATCAAAAGCCCAACTAATTACAACAGATCTTTTAAGCAAAGATACTACCACTTTTAATTACGCTTTAGGCGCACTCTCCTACTATCAGTTCGACAAAACCGAACTTCCTTATCTGTATAGCGCACTAAATAAAAGTTATGGTAACGATACCGCTGAAAATGCTGCAAAGCCCAAACTGATACGGGCGATTGCAAAAGTAAAAGACGAAAGCTCGGTAAATAAGTTAGTTGGGGTATTTAATGCACCTGGTACTGATACTAAAACCAAGGTGGCCATACTTAATGTAATTGCCAATATAGATAAGGGTAAAGGACTTGAAACGTATTTTAATTTAGTAAGCAATATCGGGGATATAAAAACTGATAATGCTTACATGATGTTCAGTTCGATGTACGATTCGCTGGAATATACAGCTGCAAATTATAGCCGGATAGTACCTTTATTAAAATATCCGCATTATCGTAGCCCAATATTATCCGTTACCATTTCAATGTTATCTCAAAACAAATACACGGCGTTGATAAAAAGCCATTTTAAGGAGCTTACGGCTTACGCAAACGACGACCTGGAAAATTACCTGATCAACGATACCACACAAAATAAATGGGGCTATCCTATATATAACTACCTGCAGTTGATGACCAAAATAAAGAATGAACCATTAACTGAAACCTTTACCAACAGGTTAATAAAGCGCGATACCTACCCGGGTTTTAAAAGCGAGGCTGTGCTTACCCGCTTCGCAAACCACTTACCTACCAGCCAATTGATAATTAATAAATTGTTAGATAGCTTAGCGTTGCGCTACGATGTTTTAGAAGCGTTAAATAAAAGCGGCCAACTTGCTAAAGCACCGCAAAAATATCGCACACCGGTAGCATTTGCCGAAGCATCGCTTTATAAATATCTAACAGATCAGGATGAAGGCAATGTTGAGCATGCATCGCTTTTGGGTACTTTAACAGAAAAAGGCAATACGTACTATGTGTTTAAATTTGATACCGAATACGATACAGAAAAGCAGCAGCGTATTGCAATTTGCGGGCCTTATAAGCCGGGCACCACTAAATTAGATTTTAGCGGTTACCATGCCTATAGCGATTGGGAAGAAAAAAAGGCGAACTGGCAGTTGCAGGCAAAAAAAATGATCCCTGAATTAAAAAAGCAAAATGCAGAGTTACTTAAAAACAGCACAATTAACTGATGAGTCCCCTTGCTAAAAAACTGCTTATAAAGGCAGGTCAGCGCTGGCTGATAATGAATGCCCCCGAGGATTACCTGGCCGCCCTTGAGCCACTGCCGGATGATGTACAATTATCTTTCGATCCGGCGGGTACTTTCAACGGCATACAGGCCTTTGTAAAAAACAGCGCTGAATTAGCGGCGGCAATGGCCCTGTTAAAACCGCTTTTAACAGACGAAACGGTTTTATGGGTCATCTATCCCAAAAAAAACTCGGGTATAGATACAGACCTGGAAATGATGAGCGGATGGGAGGTTACTAAGCCTTACGGACTAAGACCGGTGGCGTCCGCGGCGATCAATAACGTATGGACCGCCCTGCGCTTCCGGCCCGAACACCTGGTAAAACACTCCGACAGCAGCAAAGCGTCTATCGCGAAACAAAATGAATATTCCGCTTATATCGATCCGGATAAAAAACAGATAACCCTGCCTCCCTACCTGCAGCAATCACTGGCCGCCGAACCCGCAGCTATGGCCGCCTACGAAAAGCTGGCATGGTCGCACCGTAAGGAATACGTGGTTTGGATATTGAGTGCAAAGCAGGAACAAACCCGGACCAACCGCATATCGAAAATGGTTGAAATGCTATTGGCCGGCAAGAAAAATCCGTCAGATAAATAGACCGCTCGTTACAAATTGATATACCCCGGAAAGCTATAGATATCCGCCCGAAAAACCCGTAAAAAACTTTAATTTTTTCAAAAATTTTTAAGCGATCCATCGGTATAAAAAAACCCTTGCAGAATTAACTGACAAGGGTTCGGTCTATAACTGATTAACTAAAACTAATAAAACACTTGTTCAAATTGGTTAACGGCGTCTTTGCTTTCCAGGTTAGAATGTCCCATCAAAAACTCGTCGACCTTGCGGGCGGTCTCACGGCCTTCGGATATGGCCCAAACCACCAGCGACTGGCCGCGGCGCATATCGCCTGCTGCAAACACTTTGCTTACGTTGGTGCGGTAAATGCCTTCTTTGGCCTTCACATTCCTGCGCTCGTCAAGCTCAACGCCCAACTGCTCTAAGGTGCCTTCAAACTGCGGGTTTACAAAACCCATAGCCAGGAAAACACGCTGACAAGGTATCTCGCGCTCGCTGCCTTCTACCTCGTTAAATTTAATGGGCCTGCCCATCACATCTATCTCCCAGCTTACATCAGTCACTTTAAGGGCCTTAAGCTCGCCGTTCTCGTCGCCGATAAATTCTTTGGTGTTGATACCCCAAAAACGCTCAACACCTTCCTCGTGCGAGCTGGTGGTCTTTAACACCATCGGGTAGGTCGGCCATGGCATATGTGGCGTGCGCTGCTCGGGTGGCTGCACCATTACCTCAAACTGCTTTACAGACCGTGCGCCCTGGCGGTTTGATGTACCCACGCAATCGCTGCCGGTATCGCCACCGCCTATTACTACAACGTCTTTATCCGTCGCCAGTATATCTTCGCCTTCAACAGCAATGCTGCTAACGCGTTTGTTTTGCTGTTTCAAAAAGTCCATAGCAAAGTAAATGCCCTTAAGCTCGCGGCCCGGTATAGGTAAATTACGGGGGATGGTCGATCCACCGGCCAACACCACCGCGTCGTGGTTACGCACCACCTCATCGGCTGCTACATTCTTACCCACTTCGGCATTACATCTAAATTCTATACCATCCTCTTCCATGATCTGGATGCGGCGATCAATCACCCATTTTTCCAATTTAAAATCGGGGATGCCGTAACGCAGCAGGCCGCCAGGGCGGTCGTCGCGCTCAAAAACGGTAACGCTATGGCCTGCTTTGCTCAATTGCGCGGCAGCAGCCAGCCCTGCAGGGCCTGAACCTATCACGGCCACCTTTTTGCCCGATTTGATCAGCGGGGCAACAGGCTTAACCATATTTTTTGAATAGGCTACTTCAATGATATGTTTTTCAATTTCCTCGATAGCAACAGGCGGCTTGTTGATGCCCAGTACACATGCAGATTCGCATGGTGCAGGGCAAATACGGCCGGTAAACTCCGGGAAGTTATTTGTAGACGAAAGAATTTGGTAGGCTTCGTCCCAGTTTTTACGGTAAACTGCGTCGTTAAACTCGGGTATCACATTACCAAGCGGACAACCCGAGTGGCAAAATGGGATCCCGCAGTTCATGCACCGCGCTGATTGCTGGTTGAGTTTTTCGTCAGAATACAAACCAACAAACTCGTTATAGTTTTTTATCCTTTCGGCAACAGGCGCTTTAGCGGGAAGCTCCCTCGTAAATTCCTGAAATCCTGTAACTTTTCCCATACTATATTTAGCTTACGGTTTGATATTGTGATTTTTCTAACACTTTTTTGTACTCCTTAGGGAATACTTTTACAAATTGCGACGACGCCCTGCCCCAGTCCTTAAGGATGTTTTGCGCAACCTTACTGCCGGTTAAATTGATATGCTTTTTCAGTAATACGGTTATCTGCTCTTCGTCTTTTAATGATAGCGGGTCAAGGTCTACCATTTCGGTATTGCAGTTGTCGGCAAATGTCCCCTTCGGATCATAGATCCAGGCGATACCCCCGCTCATACCTGCGGCAAAGTTTCTTCCGGTTTCGCCAAGTATCAGCGCCCGTCCCCCGGTCATGTACTCGCAGCCGTGGTCGCCAATACCTTCAACAACCGTTGTAGCGCCCGAGTTACGCACCGCGAAACGTTCGCCTGCCATACCGCGCACAAACAGTTCGCCGCTGGTAGCGCCGTATAAGGCTACGTTACCAATTATAATATTGTCCTCGGGTTTAAAGGTCGCGTTTGCTGCCGAGTAAATTGCCAGTTGCGCACCTGAAAGGCCTTTGCCTACGTAATCATTTGCTTCGCCTTCCAACTCAAAAGAGATACCTTTTGTAGTGAACGCGCCAAAGCTTTGACCTGCCGACCCCCTGAATTTATAGTTGATGGTATTATCGGGCAATCCTGCCGAACCATACTTTTTAGATATCTCGTTTGATAGCAGCGTGCCTATGGTACGGTCAACGTTCTTCACGTCAAACGTAGCAAATACAGGCGTTTTATCTTCCAGGGCAGGCTTAGCCTGTTTCAACAGTTCCCAATCGATGATGGCATCCATCCCATGGTCTTGCTTTTCGCTGTTATAAAGCGTGGTGCCTTTGGTAAAGGTAACCGGGTGCAGCATGCCGCTAAGGTCAATTTTATTGGCTTTCCAGCTCTTCAGGCCATCTTTAACCTTCAGGAACTGTACCCGCCCCACCATTTCGTTTACGGTACGGAAACCCAACTCGGCCATGATCTCGCGCAGCTCCTCGGCCATAAAGCGGAACAGGTTAACGATATGGTCCGGGCTGCCGCTGAATAACTTTCTCAGTTCAGGATCTTGTGTAGCCACACCTACCGGGCAGGTATTTAAATGACATTTACGCATCATGATACAGCCGCCTGCAACAAGGGCCGCAGTTGCAACACCCCATTCTTCGGCACCCATCAGGGTGGCAATGGCCAGATCGCGGCCGGTTTTTAACTGCCCGTCTGTTTGCAATACTACGCGGCTGCGCAGTTTGTTGCGTACCAGTGTCTGGTGAGCTTCGGCCAGGCCAAGTTCCCATGGCAGGCCCGCGTGTTTTATAGAGCTTATGGGTGATGCGCCTGTACCGCCATCATAGCCGGCTATCAGTATAACATCGGCGTGCGCTTTGGCAACACCCGCTGCTATGGTGCCTACCCCTGCTTTTGATACCAATTTAACATTGATACGCGCGGCACGGTTGGCGTTCTTTAAATCAAAGATAAGCTGCGCCAGATCCTCAATCGAGTAAATATCGTGGTGCGGTGGCGGCGAAATCAGGCCAACGCCAGGTGTAGAGTGGCGGGTTTTAGCGATCCATTCGTCAACCTTATGGCCAGGCAACTGCCCGCCTTCGCCCGGCTTTGCGCCCTGCGCCATCTTTATCTGCAGCTCATCGGCATTGGTAAGGTAATTTGAGGTTACCCCAAAACGGGCCGATGCAACCTGTTTGATGGCAGAGCGCATCGAATCGCCGTTTGGCAATTTGTCGTAACGCATCTCATCCTCGCCGCCTTCGCCGGTGTTGCTTTTACCACCTATGCGGTTCATGGCAATAGCCATAGTGCTGTGCGCCTCGTGCGAAATTGAACCGAATGACATGGCGCCTGTTGCAAACCGGGTCATAATGTTCTCTATCGGCTCGACCTCATCAATGCTGATGGCTTCGCGATGATGGGCAAAATCGAGCAGTCCACGGATGGTGAAATGCTTTTCGGTTTGCTCGTTTATCGCGTTAGCGTAATTTTTATATACCTGGTAGCTGTTGCTGCGGGTAGCATGTTGCAGCAAGTGTACGGTAGTTGGGTTAAACAAGTGGGCTTCGCCACGGCGTTTCCATTGGTAAATACCACCTTCGGGCAATAAATGGTTCTCGGTTTTAGGGCTGTTGAAACCAATTTTATGCTTGCAAAGCGATTCGCGCGCTATTTCGTCAAGGCCTAAGCCCCCTATGCGGGTAACCGCCCCGCTAAAGTATTTGTCAACAACAGTTTTGTTCAACCCAAGTATTTCAAACACCTGCGAACCGTGGTACGATTGCAGCGTTGAGATCCCCATTTTTGAGAAGATCTTCAGCAAGCCATCGTTAACCGATTTAACATAATTCTTGTAAAGCGATTTAAGGTCAAGGCTGGTCTCTAACTGGCCGTTATTCTTTAATGTTTCGATAGTAGACAGCGCCAGGTAAGGGTTTATGGCAGTAGCACCAAAGGCTAACAAGGTAGCAAAGTGATGTACTTCCCAAACGTCGCCGGTTTCAGCAACAATACCTACCGCGCCACGGCGGCCTTTTTTAATTAAATGGTGGTGCACTGCAGATACCGCAAGCAGCATGGGTATAGGCGCATGCTCCGAGTCGATCGCACGGTCGCTCAATATCAATACTTCAAAGCCATCGTCAACCGCATCTTCGGCATAACGGCAAAGCCTGGCAATACCTTTTTCTAACGAGCCGGGGTTGCCGTCGGCGTTGTAATAGGTTTGCAGCGTTTTTGCGTGGAATAAACCGGTATCTATCGAACGCAGCTTTTCCAGCTGGTGGTTCTTTAATATCGGGTGGTTAAGCACAACGCAATGGCAGTGCATTTTATCCTCGTCCAATAAATTGCCGTTGTTACCGATGAAGGTGGCCAAACTCATTACCAAACGCTCGCGGATAGGATCTATCGGCGGGTTGGTAACCTGGGCAAAAAACTGTTTAAAATAGCTGGAAAGGTGTTGCGGTTTATCAGACAGGATAGCCAAAGGCACATCCGTACCCATTGAGCCTATCGGTTCCTTACCATCCAAAGCCATTGGCTTTATAATGGTATCTATATCCTCGCGGCTGTAGCCAAATACCTGCTGATAGCGGTACACGGCATCGGCGCTAAGGCTGGCGAATGATAAACGCGGCTCGGCCAGTTCACCCAAACGGATCTTATAGTTATCCAGCCAGGTGCCGTAAGGCTGCTGGCCGCTTATTTCCTTTTTTATTTCATCATCTGTGATGATACGTCCTTTTTCGGTATCTATCAGCAGCATTTTGCCAGGCTGCAGGCGCCCTTTTCTAACTACTGTACTTTCGTCGATAACCAGCGTACCTGCCTCTGATGCAGCTATAACCCGGCCATCGTTGGTGATCACATAACGCAGCGGGCGCAGGCCGTTACGATCAAGCAGGGCTCCAACCATTTTACCGTCGGTAAACGATATGGCGGCGGGGCCGTCCCAAGGCTCCATAATGGTAGCATGGTACTCGTAGAACGCCTTTTTTATCGGGTCCATCTGCTCGTTGCCATCCCAGGCCTCGGGGATCAGCATCATCATCACATGCGGTAACGAACGGCCTGTATGCAGCAATATCTCGATGATATTATCCAAACATGCCGAGTCGGACTGGTTGTTATCAATAACCGGCAGCAGCATCTCCATCTCTTCGTTAGTGAAGTAAGCTGATGCAAAAGATTTTAAGCCCGAATAGAACCAGTTAAGATTACCTGTCAGGGTATTTATTTCGCCGTTGTGGGCGATTAAGCGAAATGGTTGAGCCAGTTTCCACGATGGGAAGGTATTGGTTGAAAAACGCGAGTGTATCACCGCGAAACCCGACGCCATACGCGGGTCGGCCAAATCGGTAAAGTACTTACGCAGCTGGTAAGTGGTAACCTGCCCTTTGTAAATAATGGTACGGCAGCTCAGCGATGTAAAGTAAAAATACTCCGCAGCGGCGGGGATGGCTTCGGTAATGGTTTTATTGATATAACGGCGTAAAATATATAGTTTACGCTCAAAATCGTCGGTATTGGTAATGGTATGCGGCCTGGCAATAAATACCTGCTCGCAATCCGGTTCCGCTTGGCGGGCGGTTTCGCCAATTGCTGTTGAATCTACCGTTAATTTACGGTAGCCTAGTATTTTCAGTCCAAGTTTTTCTACTGCGGCAGCAATAATGTTGCGGCTCGCCTTTTTTAGTGCCGACTCTTTCGGGAAAAATATCATCCCTACACCGTACTCGCCGGGCTCGGGCAGGCTTATCTCCAGGTCAGAGCATTCTTCCATTAAAAATTCGTGCGGAAGCTGAATCAGGATGCCTGCACCATCGCCGGTCTCAGGGTCGCAGCCGCAAGCGCCGCGGTGCTCCATGTTCTCCAGCATGGTTAATGCATCATCAATAATATGGTTGGACTTATGACCGTTTATATTGGTTATAAACCCTGTTCCGCAGGAATCATGCTCAAATTCCGACCTGTATAGGCCCTGCTGGTTGCCATCTGTTTGATCCATTCTTATTATCCGCTTTTTTGTGACGCGGGTAATAACGAAATTATTAAATTTCCATATTTTTATAAAATGGACATTAATTTTTCAAAAATCATTAAAACACCGTATATTTTTTATGATATAATTATTAAGTCGACAAAAATAGTGTGCTTAATATACGAAAATGATAATTCTAAATGTTAATTTAATATGCACACATAGTAAATGCACCGATTAACCTAATTTTGCCAAAATTGACTTATACCATATAATATATGCCCGAAAAAATTAAAGCAGTATTTTTAGATCGTGATGGGGTTTTAAACCAGGAAATGGGCGATTACGTGTGCCGTTTGGAGGATTTTCATGTGCTGGACAATTTTGAAGCCCTTAAAGAACTACAGGACCGCGGTTACATGCTTTTAGTAGCCACCAACCAGGGCGGCCTGGCCAAAGGCTGGTATGATGAGGCTGAGCTTACAAAAATGCACGCTCATTTAAAACAGGTTTACTATGAACATGGGGTTGAGATAACCGATTTTTTCTATTGCCCTCACCATCCCAATTTTACGGGCGATTGCGATTGCCGCAAGCCAAAACCGGGATTGCTTTTACAGGGCATCGAAAAATATAATATCGATCCATCCAGGTCATACTTTATAGGCGACCGCGAGCGCGATGTTGAGGCGGGTGTCGCTGCCGGTGTAAAAGGAATTTTGATTAACAGCGACCAGCCAATTAGTACAATATTGGATCTGATAGATTAACTATGAAAAAACTATTAGTGCTCCTGTTGGTTTTAGCAGCAGGGATTGGTACGAAGGCAATTGCCCAGGACGAAAATTACCAGGCCAAACAGCAGCTTCATAGCTTTAAACTAAAGGACAAATTAAAGCCCGAAAGCGGCGAGGTCAATTTTCGGGGATTATCAAAACCTGACCTGCAGCCCAAACTAAATAGTTTATTAAACGTTGCTGCTGATGACTTTATAAGAACGCTAAACGACAAGCCAACAGATAAAAAGTACGTGGAGAATGTAAAACTTGGCTTATCGCGCTTTAACAGCTTTTATACAGGGCTTAGTACAGACGATAAGATCCGTATTTGTGCTTACTTTGCCGAATTGATGGATGATGTTGGCCAGGAAAGCCCCGAAGCGTTATTGAACCGTTGGATACAAGGTTTAGAGCCTGCCGACCAACAGTAAATATTTTAAATGCAGATATCTGAAAAATTAAAAAACTACGACACGCTGCTTTTTTCGGCAATAGCTGCATTTGCTGTGTACTTGTTTTGCAGCTATAGCGGCATAGGTATATCACCCGATTCGATCATGTACACCAGCGCTGCCCGCAGTTTTGTAGCAAACGGTACGCTGCTTACCTTCAATCATATCCCAATTGTTGATTTCCCGGTATTTTACCCGCTTTTTTTAGGCATCATTAGCTTTATTACCCGTACAGATCCTGTAGCTTTTGGGGCTGTTTTGAATATGGTATTATTTGCCGCGCTTATATACACCAGCGGGTGGATCATGTCGCGCTTTGTGCCTTCATCGCTCATCTACAAGTGGCTGGTACTGGCAGCTATCATCCTTAATCCAGGCCTACTGCAGGTTTACTCCTACCTGTGGTCCGAAACACTGTTCATCCTCGAGGTGCTGTTCTTCATGGTCGTTTTCAGGAAATACCTGTTAACCCACGCAGGCAAATGGCTGGTATTTGCCGCCGCTATTGCCGCCGTAGCTTGTATAACCCGCTATGCAGCGGTAACCATTGTGGGTACAGGCGGCTTACTATTACTGCTTGACCGTACGCTGCCCTTAAAGAAAAAAATAGGGCATATATTAATATATGGGTTTATCTGCATATCGCTGCTGGTTGCCAACTTAACCTTTAATGCCCTGCATACAGGCACGGTTACCGGCCCGCGCGAACCGTCAATCACCTCTTTCGGTAAAAACCTTTATTATTTTGGTTCGGTGTTTTGCGAGTGGATGGGCATGACGCCAAATATGTACACAGCGTTTGCCCTGCCGCTTGCTATAATCATACTCGCAGGTTTTATAGTGGCGCTGGTTTTTAATTTTACACGCCGCCGGCTGGATAGCTTTGAAAATTTGGCCATCACCTTCGCGCTGGTTTACGGGCTGTTTATTGTGCTGTCTTCGACCTTTTCGCGGTACGAGCGTATCAACCCGCGTTTGTTATCGCCTATGTACATCCCGGCTTTATGGGGTTACACCAGTTGGGCGCTGCTGCTTTTGAAACGGATTTCGGTTAAACGCGTGCGAATGGCAGTGGCGGCTTTATTTATAGTGATGATGCTGGGTTATATTACCAAGATTTACCTGATAGACAAAAAACGCTACGACGAGCAAATAGCCGACGAATACGGCAACCCGGGCTACACAGACAACGAGTGGATGGAATCAGAATTTGCCAATTACCTGAAGCATATTGACAAAAGCATTTTCGACCCTAAGGTAACCATCTATTCAGACGCGCACGAGGCTGTTTACTTTTTCTCGGGCCTGTCATCGTACCTGGTACCACACAAATTCTTTAAAAAGGATGTGACCAGGTTTTACCAGATCAAACGCTTCTATCTTATCTGGTTCAATAACCTCGAAAACCCCGAACTGATCAATATCAAAGACATCCAAAAGGTAAAAAAATTAAAGGTGATCAAGCAGTTTGACGAAGGCGCGATATATGAGTATGAGGGAGAAATTTCAACGGCTAAATAAGGGATCCACTAATTACATAAGCGCTTATATATATTGCCATTCTTCTAAAAAAGCAGTGGGAAATTTGAATTTTTAGCAATCAATTTCACATTAAATTTTGATTTAATAAATCGATACCTATATTTGCATCGCTCATCTATAGTATTACTATACAAAATGGAAAGGTTTAAACTACATCATCCGCATCTGCACCATCACCACCCGGTGATGAATAGATAATGTATGTTTCTACGCGAAATAACAACCTCCGTTTTTTTAATTATAGTACCTTAATATCAACTTGTGAAAACACTAAAAATAGCGATCCAGAAATCGGGTCGGCTCAACGAAAAATCCGTTGAATTGCTAAAAAATTGCGGCCTTAATTTTGAAAATTATAAAAGTTCGCTGATATCGCCGGTATCAAACTTCCCGTTAGAAATCCTTTTTTTGCGCGATGACGACATTCCGGAATATGTACAGGATGGCATTGCCGACCTGGGTATAGTTGGCGAAAACGTGATACAGGAAACCGAAGTTGAGGTAAGCTACCTGCAAAAACTTGGCTTTGGCAAATGCTCGTTAAAGATAGCTGTGCCGAACAATAACACCATAAACAGCCTCGGGCAACTTAATGGCAAGGCTATTGCTACCACCTACCCGGTAATACTCGGCAAATATTTAAAAGAAAAAGGCATTACGTCGGATATCCGCACCATATCTGGCTCGGTAGAAATTTCGCCGGGTCTGGGTTTAAGCGATGCCATTTGCGACCTGGTATCTACAGGCGGCACGCTGAAAAGCAATGGCTTGATGCCTTTTGCGGATGTAATGAGCAGTGAAGCCGTTTTAATTGGCCGTAAAGGCAGCGAAGACGATCATTTGGTGCAGGAGCTGATACAGCGTATCCAGTCGGTACTGCGGGCCAAAGAAACTAAGTACGTGGTGCTGAATGTAGAACGTAAAAACCTGCCGGCAGTATTAACTTTGCTGCCGGGGGTTAAAAGCCCTTCGGTGGTGCCATTGGCCGAGAGCGAATGGGTGGCCGTACACACCGTAATACCCGAACGCGATTTTTGGGACAGGATAAGCCAGCTAAAGCAGGCCGGCGCACAAGGCATTGTAGTAATGCCGATAGAGAAAATAATATTATAGCTGGCAGTTTGCAGTAGGCGGTTTACAGATAGCATTAATGCATCTTTAAACTTTTGCCAGCTGCGAACTACTAACTGCAAACTAAAATGGAAACATTCAACTATTCACACCTAAGTAAAACGGACATCACCCGCCTGGTGCAGCGCAATGTTGATCCGGCGAACGAGCTACGCGCTTTGGTTGAAGATATAATTGACCATGTAAAACAACACGGCGACCGCGCCCTGTATGATTATGCCAATAAATTTGATAAAGTTGAGTTAACCCAGCTTTACCTTGATAAAGCTGAACTGGAAGAACTGGCATCGGCCGTGTCGGAAGATCAGCAGCAGGCGTTGCAAACCGCTTATAACAACATCTATAAATTTCATGAGTCGCAGCTAAAAACCGAAGACACGGTAGAAACCATGCCCGGCGTAACCTGCTGGCGCGAGGTAAGAGCCATCGAAAAAGTTGGCTTGTATATTCCCGGCGGTACCGCGGTGCTGCCATCAACATTTTTGATGCTGGGCATCCCCGCGCGCATTGCAGGCTGCAGCGAAATTGTGGTTTGCTCGCCGCCGCAAAAAAACGGCAAAGTAAATGCTTTTATTGCTTATGTAGCCTTAATGCTGGGCATTGACAGGGTGTATCTTGTTGGTGGTTCGCAAGCGATAGCTGCGATGGCTTACGGCACCGAAACTATCGCTAAGGTTGATAAGATATTCGGGCCGGGCAACCAGTTTGTAACCAAGGCCAAAACTGTTGTACAAAGCACTACCACAACAGCCATTGATATGCCTGCCGGCCCTTCGGAAGTATTGGTAATTGCCGACGAAACGGCAAATCATGCCTACGTGGCCGCCGATTTGCTGGCGCAGGCGGAACATGGGATAGACAGCCAGTCGATATTGGTTTGTACTTCAGAAAACATCGCGCAGCAAACCCTGACCGAAGTTGAAAAACAGCTAAGTGTTTTGCCCCGCGCCGAGATCGCTAAACAAGCACTGGATAACTCTTATATCATCATCACCGATAATCTTGATGAAGCGATGGCGTTTAGCAATCAATACGCGCCCGAGCATTTAATTTTGGCTACGACCAACTGGCAACAGCTAACTACCAAAATTGTAAACGCGGGTTCGGTATTCCTGGGTAATTTAACTCCCGAAAGCGCGGGCGATTATGCATCGGGTACCAACCATACGCTGCCAACCAGCAGCTATGCAAGGGCATATTCGGGTGTGTCGGTAGATTCGTTTGTAAAGAAGATAACCTTCCAGTATTTAACAGAAGAAGGCATACAAAATATAGGGCCATCAGTAGAGATATTGGCCGAATTGGAAGGCCTGCACGCGCACCGGAACGCGGTGAGTGTAAGGATGAATAAGTAAAAACAAAAAAGCGTCATTGCGAGTTACGAAGCACTCCTCGATAGAAAGGCAGGCTACAAGCATGTCGAAGATTGCTTCGTACCTCGCAATGACGGAGGAAATTAATGATTACAATGTTCGACATAAATAATATACTACGCCAAAACATCAAAAACCTAACCCCCTACTCATCCGCACGGGATGAATACACCGGTGAGGCCAGCGTGTTTTTAGATGCGAACGAAAACGCTTTCGGCTCGCCGCTTAGCAATGCCTACAACCGCTACCCCGATCCATTGCAGCACCAGGTAAAGCTGCGCCTTAGCCAAATAAAAGGCGTGCCGGTACGCAATATATTTTTAGGTAACGGCAGCGATGAAGCCATCGATATCATGTTTCGCAGCTTTTGTAAACCGGGGGTTGACAACGTGATCATTGTACCTCCTACCTACGGCATGTACCAGGTATCGGCCAACATTAATGATGTAGAAGCCCGCAAGGTGCTGTTAACTGAAGATTACCAGCTTGACCTGGATGGCATTGCCGAGGCCATCGACAAAAACACAAAACTGATATTTATCTGCTCGCCAAATAATCCTACAGGCAACTCCATTAACCGCGACGATATTGAAACGCTGCTGGCGAATTTTAACGGCATTGTAGTGATAGACGAGGCCTATATCAATTACAGTCGCCAAAAAACTTTTATACAGGAACTTACCGAATATGCCAACCTGGTGGTGCTGCAAACCCTATCAAAAGCATGGGGACTGGCAGGCTTACGCGTAGGCATGGCTTTTGCCAGCGAAGAGATCATTGAGGTGATGAACAAGGTAAAACCACCTTATAACGTTAATGAGGCTTCGCAGCTATTGGCCCTTGAGGCGCTTGGCAATGTAGCGCAGGTAAACGCGTGGATAAAGGAAACCTTAGAGCAGCGCGATAAGCTGGTGCTGTCTTTAAAAGATCTTGATTTTGTTGTAGACATTTATCCCTCTGATGCCAACTTTATTTTGGTGAAAACCATAAACGCAAAAGGCATATATGATTATTTGGTGGGTCATGGCATCATCATCCGCGATCGCTCCAAAGTAGAGCTTTGCGAAGGTTGCCTGCGCATTACCGTTGGCACGCCCGATGAAAACAAAACATTGATACAAACCTTACAGCAATACAAATAATAATGAACAAGCTGCAAAAAGTACTTTTTATTGACCGCGACGGGACGATCATCAACGAAACACCAGATGAGCAGATAGATTCGTTCGCGAAACTTACGTTCTACCCCGGTGCTTTGCAATACCTGCCAAAAATAGCTACCGAACTGGATTACGAGCTGGTTATGGTAACCAACCAGGACGGTTTAGGTACGGCCTCGTACCCCGAGGATACTTTTTACCCGGTGCACAACTTCATCATCAAAACATTTGAAAATGAGGGGGTGCGCTTCGCTTACCAGGCTATTGACCGCACATGGCCTGCTGATAACGCCCCTACCCGCAAACCGGCTACCGGCTTGCTGACAAAATACCTCGACGCTACAAAGTACGACCTGAAAAATTCCTTCACTATAGGCGACCGCAAAAACGATATCCTGTTGGCCAAAAATCTGGGTGCAAAAGGCATCTGGCTAAACAACCACAGCGGTTTGGGCGATGCCGAATTTAAGGCGGATGCAGATGCGGATATCGCAAACGTATTAGCGCTGCAAACCACTGAATGGAAAGATATTTATGAGTTTTTGAAACTTGGCGAACGCGTTGTAGAGCATAGTAGGGTTACGAAAGAAACGGATATCCATGTCAAAATTAACCTGGATGGTACGGGCGAAGCCAAAATTTCAACAGGCCTCCATTTTTTCGATCACATGCTTGACCAGATCGCACGCCACGGGGGTATCGACCTGGAAGTAACCGCCAAAGGCGACCTGCATATTGATGAGCACCATACTATTGAAGATACCGGCATTGCCCTGGGCGAAGTTTTTGCTGCCGCTTTAGGCAATAAAATGGGTATTGAGCGTTATGGTTTTTGCCTGCCAATGGATGATTGCCTTGCACAGGCGGCAATTGACTTCGGCGGCCGCAACTGGATTGTTTGGGACGCTGATTTTAAACGGGAAAAAGTGGGCGATGTACCAACCGAAATGTTCTATCATTTTTTCAAATCGTTTAGTGATGCTGCAAAATGCAACCTGAACATTAAGGCCGAGGGACAAAACGAACACCATAAAATAGAAGCTATTTTTAAGGCCTTTGCAAAAGCCATAAAAATGGCCGTAAAGCGTGATGTGAATAAAATGGTTTTACCGAGTACAAAGGGACTATTGTAGCCCTCTAACCCCCTGAAGGAGGAACAGAATTAAAAGCATGGACGACGATAATTTACAACCAAGCGCTTCAAAAGCTCCCCCTTCAGGGGGCGGGGGGGGATTAGGCATTATCCGCTACGGCGCCGGCAACATATTCTCGCTTACAGCTGCTTTAGAGCGGCTGGGCATTGCGTATGGCATGGTAAACACCGAGGCCGACCTGGAACTATACGACCGTTATATCATCCCGGGGGTTGGCCATGCGGGCGCGGCTATGCGCAAGCTGGAACAAACCGGGCTGGTACCTGCCATAAAGGCATTAAAAAAACCAACTTTAGGCATTTGTGTGGGCATGCAGCTATTAACGTCGTACAGCGAAGAGGGAGACAGCAATTTATTAGACCTGTTCCCTATCAAAACGCTTAAATTTCCTGATACGGGTGTGTTTAAAGTACCCCACACAGGTTGGAACCAGGTTGACGTTGAAAAAGAAAGCCCACTATTTGAAAATATACCCACCGGTTCACACTTTTACTTTGTACATTCATACTTTATTGAGTATAACAAACTATACACTTTATCGTCAACCAGTTACATAAACAAATTTTCGGCATCAATTTGGTATAACAACTTCTACGGCGTGCAGTTTCACCCCGAAAAGTCGGGCGCGTATGGCGAAACATTATTAAGAAATTTCTCTAAAATTTAAAACATGTATATTATTCCTGCCATTGATATTTTAAATAAAAAGGTTGTTCGCCTTCGCGAAGGCGATTACGAGCAGGTAACAGAATATGATGTTACACTCGAAGAAATGATTGAACGATACCAGAGTAACGGTACAAACTTCATCCACATCATAGACCTTAACGGCGCTAAAGGCGACTTTAGCAATCAGCAATACCTGTTTGATGTTATACATAAAACGGATATGCAGGTACAATACGGCGGTGGCATCCGTAGTATCGACCAGGTAAAACAACTGATAGATGCCGGAGTGCACCGCGTTATTGTAGGCACGCAGGCCATTACCAACCCAAGTTTTCTGGAAGACCTGAGCAAGGCCATTTGTGGCCGCGACAAATGCAGCAACCAGGTGGTTATAGCTATAGATGTACTGGACGAGGTGATCAAATATTCCGGCTGGATGGAAAGCTCGCCCATTAAACTGATGGACTATGTTGACAAATGCCTGGCGCTTGGTTTCTTCCGCTTTTTGTGTACCGATATCAACAAAGATGGTAAGCTTGGCGGCGCCGGTGTGGAGCTATACAGCAAACTGCTCGATCATTCACCATTTATCAAACTCATCGCTTCGGGCGGGGTAAGTTCTATGGCCGACATCGAGGAGTTAAGTAAAATAAAGGTTGAAGCCTGCGTTGTGGGCAAAGCCATCTACGAAAACCATATCAGCATAGAAGAAGTAAAAAACTGGAACCTGGAATCACTGATGTCAATTTAACCCCCCAACCCCCTGAAGGGGGAGCTTTTGATTAGCTGCTCTTATATATGAGTAAACATTTATTTTTAAGTGCGGGGCCAGAAATTTTTGAAAACGCAAAAAGCTTACGCCATAATCTGACTGCAGCTGAAACAGTTCTTTGGGGACATCTTAAAGGGAACAAGTTTGGTGTAAAGTTTAGAAGACAACACCCTCTGGATATTTACATCGCCGATTTTTACTGCCATCAATACAAGCTGATTATTGAATTAGATGGTGGAATACATCGTCTTCCAGAAATAGCAGCAAACGATATTGAAAGACAAAAGTATCTCGAAGCTAATGGCATAAAGTTTCTACGGTTTAACAATGAACAGATTTTTAATCAACTTGAAAAAGTATTGACAACCATACAAGCAGCATTAAGCTCCCCCTTCAGGGGGCGGGGGGGGTTAACTAAACGAATCATCCCCTGCCTCGACGTTAAAGACGGCCGCACCGTAAAAGGTGTTAATTTTGTTGACCTGCGCGATGCCGGCGACCCGGTTGAACTTGCCTGGAACTACTCGCATCAGGGCGCCGACGAGTTGGTTTTCCTGGACATTACCGCCACGGTAGAGCGCCGCAAAACCATGGTCGAGCTGGTGAAGTCAGTTGCACGGCATATCAATATACCATTCACTATCGGCGGCGGCATCAACGAAATTGCTGATGCTGATGCATTGCTTAACGCAGGCGCTGATAAGATCTCTATCAATTCGGCCGCGGTGCGTAACCCGGCTTTGATTGATGAGCTGGCCAAAGCATTCGGTGTGCAGTTTGTGGTGATAGCGGTTGATACCAGGGTTATGGGTGATAAAAACATCGTCCACCTGAATGGCGGGCGTTTACCGACAGATAGGGAAACTTTAAACTGGATTGTAGAGGCACAAAACCGCGGCGCAGGCGAAATCCTGCTCACCTCGATGGACCACGATGGCACAAAGGCAGGTTTCGACAACGGGTTGCTTAAATTGGTTAACGATACAGTTAGCATTCCGGTGATAGCATCGGGCGGTGCCGGGTCGGTACAGCACTTTGTAGATGTGTTCCGGCAAACCAATGTTGATGCCGCGCTGGCCGCTTCGGTATTTCATTACGGCGAGATATTGATCCCCGATCTGAAATCCGTTTTAAAAGAGAATGATATAGAGGTGAGGGTGTAAAGAACCGGTGCGTCATTGCGAGCGTAGCGTGGCAACCTTCGACATGCTTGTTGACTACCTTTCCATCGACGATTGCTTCGTACCTCGCAATGACGAGGCGTAAATAATGAATGAAAATGAACATCGACTTTAACAAAACAGATGGCCTGGTGCCGGTTATTATACAGGACGAGCAAACGCTTGAAGTGCTGATGCTGGGTTACATGAACCAGGAAGCATACGATAAAACCCTACAGGAAAATATCGTAACCTTTTTTTCGCGTTCAAAAAACCGCTTGTGGACCAAAGGCGAAACCAGCCAGAATTACCTGCATGTAAAAAGCATGCATATCGATTGTGATAACGACACCCTGCTGATAAAAGTTAAAGCCGATGGCCCAACCTGCCACACAGGATCGCGAAGTTGCTTTAAAACAGATTATAACCAAAATTTTATCCTGCAACTGGAAAGTATTATTGCCGACAGGTATGAGAACCCTGTTGAGGGATCGTATGTAAATAAGCTGCGTAACAAAGGCCTAAATAAAATAGCCCAAAAAGTTGGCGAGGAAGGTGTAGAAACCGTTATAGCCGCGTTAGCCGAAACAGAGACCGACCTGATAAACGAATCGTCCGATCTTGTTTTCCACTTGTTAGTACTGCTGCGCGAAAAAGACTTAAATTTGGAGCGCATAGCAAAAAATTTAGAGGAAAGGCATAAATAAGTCCATAGTCGATAGTCAATAGTCCATAGTAATGGGCTTCGGACTATGGGCTATGGTCTATCGACCATTGACTACATGATCACCGTACAAAAAACAGCAGAACTTACCGGCCACAGCAATCCTATATTTAGCCTGGAGCTTTCGCAAAAGCCGGGCATACTGTTTACGGGCGGTAATGATAAAGGGCTTGTAGAATGGAACCTGGAAAGCAACTCGTTCATCAAAGTGATGTTCCCGGTGATGGCTTCTATTTATGCCATACATTGCCCGGCGGGCTATCCCCTGCTGTTTGCCGGTTTGCGCAGCGGCGAAGTACTGGTGTTTAACTTCGTCGAGCAGAAGATCACCCATCGTTTAAGGCATCATGTAAAACCCATTTTTGATATTAAGTCATCAGCAAAAAAAAATGAACTACTGATAGCATCTGAAGATGGTACCGTATCGGTATGGAGCCTGGAAACGCTCGGGTTATTACATACTATTCAAGTGTCAAATGATACCGTTCGCTGCATGAGTATAAACGCCGCTGAAGACCGTATAGCCTTTGGTTGCCGCGATAACCGAATCGTGATTTATGACCTGGAAGACTACAGCCCGATAAAGGCGTTGATAGGCCATACCATGTCGGTATTTTCCCTGCAATATGCTCCCGAAGGTGATTATCTGTTATCGGGCGCGCGCGATGCACAAATTAAGATATGGGATAATAAAACTTATTCGCTTATCCAAAATATTCCCGCGCATTTGTTCGCGGTTAACCATATCGCGTTCCACCCTACCCAACCCTATTTTGCAACGGCCAGCATGGATAAAAGTATTAAGATATGGGATGCAGTTGACTTTAAGCTCCGTAAGATCATCAGTCGCGAAAAGGGGTGTGCAAGCCATGCCCTGTCTGTAAATAAGCTGGCATGGGATGGCAACCGGCTGCTATCTGCCGGCGATGATAAAAAAGTAATTATCTGGGATATCGGCTTTTAAAAATACCGCTTTATAATTTTAAGCCTGTGCGTGTAACGTTTTAATTCTTCTGAATATATACCCTGGTTATCAATTGTATCTATTTTAACCTTGCCCGACGCATGGATGATGTGACCGCCGCCCAGCAAGATCCCTACATGGGTAATCCGCCCCTCGTCGTTGTTAAAAAAGGCCAGATCGCCCAGTTTAGCTTTAAATAACGATTCTACCGGCTCGCCATCCTCGGCCTGTAAAGACGCGTCGCGGCGCAGGTTTATACCGCGCAGCTTATAAACTACCTGGGTAAACCCCGAGCAATCTATCCCGAAATGCGTGCGCCCGCCCCATAAATACGGCGAATTCAAAAACGAACGTGCAATATTAGCTATACTGTCTTGCTGGCCAATCTCCCCAATTATTTCAAACTTTTGGTTACCTATATAACTGGTTGTGCCTTCTAAAAACGCAAGCGAGCTGCCTGCCGGCAGGTATATCACCGAATTATCAACTATTTTCCAGGCCTGTGTTACAGCGCGGTAGGTTAACGGCGGCGGGGTTTGCAGCAACCGCTTATAGGCCAGGTGGCCAAGCATCACAAACTGCAGCCGGTCTATCCACCCGGTGTAATTATCTGTTGCGGTTGTAATTTGCACCCACTTTTCCTTCCACTCCAAAATCTCGAATGCCTCGCCAAAAAGTACCTGCGATACCATTTCGCTCCTGTCGTTAGGTTCGGCGCGTAAGGGTATCACAGCAAGGTTGCAAATTCCGTATTCCATAATTAACAAGGGTTAATACGTTAAAGTAACCAATAAAGTTATGCTAAAACAAAAGGGGAAACCCGTTGCCGCGTTTCCCCTTCAAAATAAGTGTTTTAAAATTTTATCCGTTTTGATGCAGCCAGTCTTTTTTAGCGTGCAGTTCTTCTTCGGTTTCGCGTACATCTTCATCATCCACGCAGCAATCTACCGGGCAAACCGCAGCACATTGCGGCTCATCATGAAAACCAACACACTCGGTACATTTATCGGGTACTATATAATAAATATCATCAGATAAGGCGGCTTGTGCTTCTTCGGCATTTAAAGTATTGCCATCGCCAAAATCAATTACGCCCCTCAGATCTGTACCATCGCTAAATCGCCATGCAGCACCTGCATCATAAATAGCATTGTTTGGGCACTCTGGTTCGCAGGCCCCGCAGTTTATGCATTCATCGGTGATTATAATCGCCATATTATTTAAATATTCTTATAGTATTCTATTTACCTTTGCCCCCATAATCTGGGCTTGCAAATATAACAAAAAAAGGCTTTAAGGGTTTAACCCGATAACATATATATGTCAAAAATTAATATAACAGATACCGTAAGCACATTTTCTGAACTTGGCAATAAGCTTGCTGCACCTGATGCACAACTGATGGAGTTGATTGAGACCGAGCGGCAGTACAACGCCTGGTTTACGCCCGAAAGTGTGTTGAACGCGGTTACCGCAACCGGCCGCATGCTTAACCGTGCCGACCTGGAGCAGTGGCTTACCAAGTATGATATTACGCAGGGCAGCGATAAAAATGTAGGCTTAGTACTGGCGGGCAATATCCCGCTGGTGGGTTTCCATGATGTGCTTTGTGTATTGGTAACCGGCAACCGCGCGTTAATAAAGGCCTCGTCGCAGGATGCCCGCTTGATAAAATACGTATTAAATTTGCTTGTAAAACTTGATAGTTCGTATGCGGATAAGTTTAGTTTTGTAGAGCGGCTGGAAGGTTTCGACGCCATTATTGCAACGGGCAGCAACAACACATCGCGGTATTTTGAGTACTATTTTGGCAAAGTGCCCAACATTATCCGCAAAAACCGCAACAGCATAGCCCTGCTTACCGGCAACGAAACCACCGAACAACTGGCAGCTTTAGGACATGACATTTTTGATTACTTTGGCCTGGGTTGCCGTAACGTATCAAAGTTGCTGGTGCCCGACGGTTATGATTTTAACCTTTTTTTTGAATCGATAGAACCGTTTGCGCCCATCATCAATCATCATAAGTATAACAACAATTATGATTACAATAAATCCATATACCTGGTAAACCGCGATGAGCACCTTGATAACGGCTTTTTACTATTAAAGCAGGATACCCGCCTTACATCGCCTCTGGCATGTTTGTTTTACGAAACCTATACCGATCTGCCATCGGCGCAATACCTGCTATTGCAGCAAACCGAAAGCCTGCAATGCATAGTAACCACAGCACCGCTGCAAACAGCAAACCAGGTAGTTGATTTTGGCCAAAGCCAGCACCCTCAGCTATGGGATTATGCCGATGGCGTGGATACGATTGAGTTCTTGTCAAAGTTAGGCTGAAAGCACAAAGCTGGAAGCCTAAAGCTTATTTCGGAAATTGATACGGCTTTCGGCTAAAAAAAGTAAATTTGAACCGTTCCAGCTTTTAGCTTTGTGCTTTAAGCTTTTAGCTTAAAAATGTATATTATAAAAGTAAAAGGCGTTGCCAAAATACCCGATTATGTGCAGCTAAGAGACGATAAGTTTACCCTGCTGGCCTATTTCAGGGTAGACAGGCCCGAAAAATCGCTTGATAAAATTGGCCTTGCTGATAAGTACGAATATATTATGGGCGTTATTAAAGACCTGCCCTTTGGTAAAATATTAAAATTAGAGCTGTAAGTAAGATGATTGGAAACTCTATTATAAAACTAAATAATGTTGATATTTTTCAGCAAAAGCACCTGGTCCTGTCAAATGTAAACCTGCATATTGATAAAGGCGATTTTGTGTGGCTTATTGGCCAAACAGGTTCGGGCAAAAGCAGCTTGCTAAAAGTTATTTACGGCGACCTGAACATTGCCAGCGGCACCGGCCACGCCTGCGGGTACGAGCTGAGCAAGCTTGCAACTAAGGATGTGCCTTACCTGCGCCGCAAGCTTGGAATAGTTTTTCAGGATTTTCAATTGTTAACCGACCGCTCGGTTGAACAGAACCTGCAGTTTGTGATGCGTGCTACCGGCTGGACGGATAAACAACAAATAGCCGACCGGATACTTGACGTTCTTGAGAAAGTTGGCCTGCGATCGAAACTTAAAAAGATGCCGCATGAGCTATCCGGCGGCGAGCAGCAACGCGTGGTTATTGCCCGTGCATTACTAAACAACCCCGAAATTATATTAGCCGATGAGCCGACCGGGAACCTTGACCCGGATACATCCGAAGAAATAGTGCTGTTGCTAAAACAGATAAGCCAGGGCGGTACCGCTGTAGTTGTTGCCACGCACGATTATCACATCATCCGCACCTTTCCATCGCGCATTATCAAATGCGAAACCGGTAAGGTATTAGAGGATGTAAAGATGGCTTGATCAGTTTGCAGCAGGCGGCCGGCAGTTTACAGTAGGCGGTTGGCAGTTTGCAGTTAATAATGTGCAAACTGCCAACTGATGACTGCAAACTAAATAATCTGCCAACTTTAAATTGCAAACTAAATCAACATCTGCAAACTTAACCGGATATTTTAATTACTACTGACACGTTGTCGGGTTTAGGCCGATGGCAGGATACTTGATTAGCACTATTTGCTATGAATTTTAATGACATGCTAAAGAAAAAAAATAAAGGAAATTCAGAAACCCAGGAAAATACCGCAGCGACTGCGAACGGGAACGGACAGGTTGACGGCAACGAAGAGACCAATGATACCGGCACATCGGCAAACACACCATCGGCCGAAGAGAAATTTAAAGAAGAACTTACACAAGCCAATGATAAATATTTAAGGCTTTATGCCGAGTTTGATAACTTCCGCCGCCGTACCATAAAGGAGCGCGAGGAAGCCCGCAAAACAGAAGGCAAAGATGTGATAGTAGCCCTGCTGCCGGTATTAGATGATTTTGAACGTGCTTTACGATCGATGGATAATGCCACCGATGTGGTATCTGTTAAAGAGGGTGTTGCATTGATACAACACAAGCTAAAAAATATATTAAGCCAGAAAGGCTTAAAAGAAATGCAATCGGTAGGTGCCACGTTTGACCCGGATTTGCATGAAGCTATTACCAGCATACCTGCCCCTACTGATGATATGAAGGGTAAAGTGGTAGACGAAATGGAAAAAGGTTATGAGCTTAACGAACGTGTTGTTCGTTTTGCTAAAGTTGTAGTTGGAGCATAAAGTGATTTTGGATTTGGGACGTTCCCCGATCTTAATCAAATAATAAAAAAAATCCGAATCACAAATTCGAAATTCGAAATAAAGAATTATGGCTAAGAGAGATTATTACGATGTGCTTGGTGTAAGTAAAGGCGCAGATGCTGATGAGATAAAAAAAGCATATCGTAAAATGGCTATCAAATATCACCCGGATAAAAATCAGGGTGATAAACAGGCGGAAGAAAAATTTAAGGAAGCTGCCGAAGCCTACGAGGTGTTAAGCAATCCCGAAAAACGCCAGCGCTACAACCAGTTTGGCCATGCGGCGAACGCAGGTTCGGCAAATGGTGGCTATGGTGGCGGCAGCATGAATATGGACGACATATTCAGCCAGTTTGGCGATATATTTGGCGGCGGCAGCCCGTTCGAAGGTTTCTTTGGCGGTGGTGGCGGCCGGCAGGGCGGTGGCCGCAGGGTAGCACGCGGCAGTAACCTGCGCATCAAGGTAAGGTTATCGCTGGAAGAAATTGCCAACGGCGCCGAAAAGAAGATAAAGGTAAACAAGCAGATACTTTGTAAAACCTGCGATGGTACGGGCGCTAAAGATAAAGCGTCTTTCTCCACCTGTAAAACCTGCGGCGGCGCGGGCTCGGTTCGTAGGGTAACCAACACTATTTTGGGCCAGATGCAAACCACCAGCACCTGCCCTACCTGTAACGGCGAAGGATCGACCATTACCGCTAAATGTAATGTTTGCCATGGCGACGGCGTTGTGCGCGGCGAAGAAACCATTACCATAAACGTACCTGCCGGTGTGAGCGAAGGAATGCAATTGAGCATGAGCGGCAAGGGTAACGCTGCCCCGCGTGGCGGTGTACCGGGCGACCTGATCATCCTGATAGAAGAGATACCGCACGAAACCTTAAAACGCGATGGCAACAACGTCATCTACGATCTGCATATCAACTTTGTAGATGCAGCCTTAGGTACCAGCATTGAAGTACCAACTATTGACGGCAAGGCGAAAATAAAGATAGACCCCGGAACCCAGGGCGGCAAAATACTGCGCCTGAAAGGCAAGGGCGTACCCGAGGTAAACTCGTATCACCGCGGCGACCAACTGGTGCACGTAAACATCTGGACACCGAAGGCGTTAAGCCGCGAAGAACGCGAAGCCCTGGAAAAATTACAGAGCTCGCCAAATTTTAAACCAAACCCCGGCAAAAACGAAAAAAGCTTTTTTGAACGCATGAAGGAGTATTTTGAGTAGATAGTCCGGAAGTCGGGTAAGACCGAAAGTCCGAAAGCGTATAACAAAGCCCGGTATCGTTATGATGCCGGGCTTTTGTTTTATAGAACTTTATATCTTAAACGCAAACACGATAGCCTGGCTAAAATTGGGATTATTATTTAGCCGGAAGTTGGATGCCAGTACTGCAAATATGTATATTCAATAACCGTCATTAAAAAATTCCGGGAATTGGTTTTAACATTTACAGCGCTAAGCGATATAAAAAAACATTGTTTGTAACAATGCCTGCCCGCTATTATCTAAATTAGCGTAAACAAAAACCCTGATAATGCTAAGCATTCGTAACATTGTTAAACAATACGCCGGCCACCGCGCGTTAGACGATGTGAGCCTTGAGGTTGAAAGCGGTAAAATTTTCGGCCTGCTTGGGCCAAACGGCGCCGGTAAAACCTCACTCATCCGTATCATCAATCAAATAACCGCCCCCGATTCGGGCGAGGTGTTTTTTAACGGCCAAAAGCTCGATCAATCCCATATCGGGCGTATCGGCTATTTGCCCGAAGAACGCGGCCTGTACAAAAAAATGGAGATAGGCGAGCAGATGATATACCTGGCCCGCCTTAAAGGCCTTACCCGTGCCGAGGCTACTGAAAAGCTAAAATTCTGGTTTAAAAAACTGGACATGGAAAGCTGGTGGAAGAAAAAGATAGAAGAGCTTTCAAAGGGTATGCAGCAAAAGGCCCAGTTTGTAGCAACAGTACTGCACGAGCCCGACCTGATCATACTGGACGAACCCTTTAGCGGTTTCGACCCGGTGAACGCCGAACTGATAAAAGACGAGATACTGGAACTGAACCGCAACGGCGCTACCATCCTGTTCTCTACCCACCGCATGGAGTCGGTTGAGGAGCTTTGCGATTCTATAGCGCTTATCCATAAATCGCACAAAATATTGGATGGCAGGGTTAAAGCTATACGCAATTCATACAAAAACGAAACTTACCTGGTAGAGTACACCGGCAGCAAAATTGCTTTTGATGGCGCGCAGCCATTTGAGGTATTAAACGAAACCGAAGGCGAAGACAACAGCCATATTATCAAAATAAAGCTGAATGCCAACTCGGCCAACGATGTGCTGCAATACCTGATACCAAAAACGCGCATAAACATGCTGCAGGAAGTTATCCCGAGCATGAACGAGATATTCATCGAAAAAGTGAACCTTATTAAATAAAAATGAATAAAGTATTACTCATTATACAACGCGAGTATATTACCCGTGTGCGTAAAAAGGCCTTTATAGTAATGATGCTTGCGGTACCCCTGCTGCTGGCAGGCATGACCAAGCTTATTGCTTATGTGGCAAAGGACAGCGACCAGGTTAGCAAACCTCAAACTATTAAAGTAATAGATGAAAGCCACCAGTTTGAAGGTAAATTAAAGAACGCCAAAAATATCCTGTTCGTACCCACAAATGAGCCTTTGGAAAAAGCTAAGGCCGGGTTAAAGGACAATGAAGACCTTTCTATATTGCTGATATCAAAGGATTACGCGCATAAGCCCGTACAGTTTCTTTCTAAAAAGAAACCTTCGTTCGCGCTTACCGGCGAGGTAGAAAATCAAATGAATAAAATAGCATCCACCAACACCATGCTGGCTAACCATATTGATACGGCCTTAATAAATAAGGCCCAAAAGAATAAGGTAAGTGTAAGCGCGATGGAGGTTACCGAAACAGGTACCAAGGATGCCGATGTAGGTACCAGCATGGGTGTAGGCATAGCGTGCGCCATCCTTATCTATATGTCGTTGTTTATATATGGCGCGCAGGTTATGCGCGGCGTTATCGAAGAAAAAACCAGCCGCATTATCGAGGTTATTATTTCGTCGGTAAAGCCGTTTCAGCTGATGCTTGGCAAAATTATCGGTGTGGGCCTGGTTGGCCTAACCCAGTTTACCGCATGGATAGTGCTATCGGTAATTGTAACAAAGGCTGCAGGGAATGGCCCCGCAGGCGGTATTATGGGCGCTTTGCAAACCTTACAGAACATACCGTTCGGTTATATATTGGGTTGCTTTTTGTTTTATTTTATATCAGGATATTTACTGTACAGCGCCCTGTTTGCAGCGGTAGGTTCGGCGGTTGACAGCGAGACCGAAACACAACAGTTTATGTTCCCAATAACATTGCCGTTGTTGTTTACTTATCTTTTAGCAGTAACTGTTTTATTCCGCGCGCCTGATAGTCCGCTGGCTGTTTGGTTATCCATGATACCATTTACCGCGCCGGTAGCCATGATGATACGGATACCGTTTGGCGGCGTGCCCGCGTGGCAGTTAGGCCTGTCGATGTTTTTGATGGTAGCAGGCTTTTTATTCACTACTTACATAGCGGCGCGTATATATAGGGTTGGTGTGTTGATGTATGGCAAAAAAGCAAGCTATAAAGAACTGGTAAAATGGTTCTTTTATAAAGAATAATTGTCCTTTAACCTATCATAATTTAAATCCCCGCCCGAGCCAAAACTTAAGCAGGGATTTTTTAATTTAGCCGCCGATGGATAACAAGCGCGTTGCCGTAATGGACCTGGGCACAAACACCTTTCACCTGCTGATAGCCGAAGGCCCTGCGGATAACTTTACCACGGTTTTTAAAACCACCGAAGCGGTAAAACTTGGCGAGGGCGGCATTAATAACGGTACCATCCGGCCCGAAGCTTTTGCCCGCGGCCTTGCAGCCATGCAGCATTTTCAGGACAAGATATTAGATCATAACGTTACAGCGGTTAAAGCCGTAGGCACTTCGGCCGTCCGAAGCGCTGCCAACGGGCAGGATTTTATAGATCAGGTTGCCGAAAAAACCGGCATACAGATCGAGCTCATCAGTGGCGAACAGGAAGCCGCTTATATTTACAAAGGCATTGATGCCAGCGGCTGCTTAAATGATGATAACGCACTTATTATGGATATTGGCGGCGGCAGCGTAGAGTTCATCATCGCCAATACCAATGAAGTGCTATGGAAGCGAAGCTTTGAGATAGGCGCCGCCCGGCTGATGGATAAGTTCCACCAAACCGACCCGATACCCCTTGCTTCTATCAAAGAACTTACCCGCTACCTGGATGGCAAACTGATGGAGCTGTTCGCGGCAGCGTTAAAGTATAAACCCAAAATGCTTATCGGCTCATCGGGCGCGTTTGAAAGCTTCGCTGAGGTTATCGAACTGAAAAAAGGCAGGCAATTTAACCTGAACCAAACTAAGGTATATGAATTTGATACCGACGATCTTTTAGATCTGATTGAGCTTTTGATCAAATCAAGCCACTCCCTGCGCGCAAGCATGAAAGGTATCATCCCGGTAAGGGTTGATATGATCGTAGTAGCCAGTTTGCTTACCATTTACATGATGCAAAAGCTGGGGTTAACTGATGTTACTTTATCTACCTATTCGTTAAAAGAGGGTGTGCTGGCGCAGATGCTCGGTTAAAATAGCCGCTTGATTTTATACCACCACCTTTTGTAAAACGGCACTTTCTTAATGATAACCACCTCTCCCATCAGCATTGGCGTCATTTTTAATGAAACGCAGCCCGATCCTTTTTTAAAATCGTTAATGCCGGTCTCCACACTTTGAAAGCCTATAAAAGAGATTGATAAAGTCTGCGCATTTGAGGGCACATTCAGGCTAAATTCTCCGTTTTCGTTTGCTTGCGTGCCGATTATTGTTCCCTTTACCTTTATTATAGCCCCTGGCACTGGCTTGTTATCATCATCGGCAAGTATTTTACCCTTTATGGTGGTATATGTTATAGTATCGCCAATAAGTGTCGCTTTAGGGCTGTTAACCGATTGCGTTACGACCACCTTACCTACCGTGCGTTGTGCCTCTGCTTTGGTTGTGGCAAAAAAGCTTGTTATTGCCGCAGCTATTGCCAACCTTTTCCATGAAAATTTCGGCCTGTGCTGTACCGCAACCATATTGTTTAAACCAGATAACTGATAATTATCAAACCTGCCGCAAACATTATCGCGTTCGGCTAAATAGCTAACGATTTGGCTGTTGGTCATGGCGGTAAAATCGGTTACGGTTTTACTGCAATGCGCGCAGTGCCGTCCCTGTTCAACCGGTGTCATTTCGTTCCAGTTTTGGTGACAAGGCTCGGGGATAGTGATACTTTTTATAGGTTGCATAAGGTGTTTTTTATTACAGGATGCAACCCGCCCTGCAATTCCATAAAATAAAATCATTTTTTATGGAATTGTAACTTGCTTAATGTAAACCCGCAATTTTGCCTCATCATTTGTATATTGCCCCTGCTTATCCTCATTTCATGAAAAAACTTATCGGTACTTCCCTGTTGTTGCTTTCGGCTGCTTTGGTGCATGCACAAAAAAACCATAACGATACCATAACTACCAATTACCAGCCTTCGGTGTTGTTTTCGCCCCTGCCTTATACCGAAAAGGGTAACGAGTTTCACTCGGCCAATGGCGAACCGGGGCCAAAGTACTGGCAAAACCGCGTGGATTATAAGCTGGTCGTTAAGCTGGATACCGCCGCCAAAACGTTAAGCGGCACAGCCGATATCACCTACACCAACAACAGCCCCGATGCGCTGCAATACCTGTGGCTGCAGCTTGATCAGAATACCTATAAAAAAGACGCCCGCTCAAATTTTGTAACCGGCGCGCAGGCAACAGAACATACCAGCGGCTACGAGATTGAGTCGGTTGAGGTAATAACCGGCAACGTACGCACCAAAGCGACTTACAAAATAACCGATACCCGCATGCAGGTACGCCTTGCCAAAGCGCTTGGCAAGGGTGTTATCAAACTCAGCATTAAATACCATTACGCTATCCCCGGCAGCTTTGGCGGCCGTACCGATTATGTTGACACCAAAAATGGCAAGATCTTCGAAATAGCGCAGTTTTTCCCGCGGATGTGCGTGTACGACGATAGCCGCGGCTGGGCTACAGCGCCTTTTTTGGGCAGCGGCGAATTTTACTGTGAGTACGGCGATATCGATTACGCTGTAACTGTTCCGTGGGATGTGTTGGTTGCAGGCCCCGGCGACCTGCTGAACCCTAAAGAAGTATTGACCGCAAAACAAATTAGCCGTTTGGCAGCTGCCCGCAACAGCGATAAAACCATTATGATACGCAGCGCGGCCGAGATAAACGACAGATCATCTCGCCCGGTTAATAAAGGCACGCTTACGTGGCATTATAAAATGATGAATACCCGCGATGTAGCCTTGGGCGCTTCCAGGGCGTTTATTTGGGATGCCGCGAGGGTGAACCTGCCCGGCGGTAAAAAATCGCTGAGCATGTCGGTTTATCCTGTAGAAAGCCAGGGTAAGGATGCCTGGGATCGCTCCACCGAGTACCTGAAAGGCGCTATTGAGCATTTCTCGGAGAAATGGTACCCTTACCCATATCCTACCGCCATAAACGAAGCGGGCATAGCCGCTGGCATGGAATACCCCGGCATTTTGTTCGATGGCATGAACGATAAAGCCGGTGAACTGTTTTTTGTTACCGCGCACGAGATAGGCCATAACTGGTTCCCGATGATAGTAGGCAGCGACGAGCGCCGTTTTGCCTGGATGGACGAGGGCTTTAACACTTTTATAGATGTTTACGCATCAGATGCGTTTAATAAAGGTGAATACGCGCCAAAACGCGACGGTGAATATGCGCCGGGCTGCGGCAACCCTGCCGACGAGATCATCGCGCATATCATCGATCCGAACTCGCCAACCATCATGACACAGCCTGATGCAATACCCGAAAAATACCGTCATCCGTTAACGTATTTTAAACCTGCCTTTGGTTTGATACTGTTGCGCGAGCAGATATTGGGTAAGGACAGGTTTGATTATGCCTTCCGTAACTACATCAGCAAATGGGCTTACAAACACCCGCAGCCCGACGATTTTTTCCGGGCCATGGAAAACGGCGCGGGCGAAGACCTGGGCTGGTTCTGGCGGGGCTGGTTCTATAATAATTACAAGCTGGATATAGCGCTCATAGATGCCAAATATGTTGATAAAGATCATAGCAAAGGTGTAAGGCTAACCATCGCCAATAAAGAAATGATGGCTATGCCGTTTACCGTGGAAGCCAAATTGAAAGATGGCAGCAAACAACGCACCTATTTCCCGGTGGAAACCTGGCTGCAAAATAAGGTTACCACCTTTATTTTACCTACCACGCAGGATGTAGAAAGTGTTACTATCGACCCTGATAATGCCTTACCGGATGTAAACAGGAAGAATAATGTTAGGAAATTGTAGAGACGCGATACTTCGCGTCTTCATTTACACCACGTGATTGCGAGGTACGAAGCAATCTTCGATAGAAAGGTCCGCTACAAGCATGTCGAAGATTGCCGCGCTATCGCTCGCAATGACGCTTTATTAAAGGCCAGGTGTCGCGCCGGATCAACCACGTCATTGCGAGGTACGAAGCAATCTCTTTAGGACAGGCGATAATGCAGGGCGTTTAAACATACCCACGAGGTTGCCACGTCGCTATCGCTCCTCGCAATGACATATCGGTTATTTTATGCGTTTCAATTGCTGGTAAACCTTCTCGGTAGGCAGGCCTACCACGTTGGTATAAGAGCCGTTGATGCGCTCTATGCCGATAATGCCTATACGCTGCTGGATGCCGTATGAACCGGCTTTATCCATGGGCTGGTATTCCTCTACATAACTGCGGACCTCATTCTCGGTAAGCTTACGGAAAAACACTTCGCTCCTATCGTAAAATTTGTTGTATTGCCCGTTGTGCAACAGGCAAACGCCGGTATAAACCTCGTGCATTTTGCCGGATAAGCGCTGCAGCATCTCGACAGCGTGCTCTGTTGATTCAGGTTTGCCCAATATCAGGCCATCTATAGCTACAATAGTATCGGCGGTAAGCACTATTTCATCGCTAACGTCTTCGTCAAAGGCCTCGGCCTTTTTAGCCGCAATATACAGGGCAATTTCGGCTGGGGTTAACCCGTCAGGGTACGACTCGTCCACCTCTTTTAAAACCACACGGAAATCAATATCCATCAGCTTTAAAAGCTCCTGCCTCCTGGGCGATTTAGATGCAAGAATTATCTGTGGAAAGGTATTCATCTAAGGAAACTTTTGACTTTTTACTTTAAACTTTTGGCTTAACCGTCTACCAGCTATATGCCTGTTCGTTCATCCAGGTGCCTTGCACCTTCATCACTTTTTCTATCACCTCGCGGGCGCAGCCACGGCCCCCGGGTATAGGCGATACATAGCTGCATATCGCTTTAATTTCTTCGGCGGCATCGGCAGGGCATACCGGCAGGCCAACCAGCTTCATCACAGCAAGGTCGGGTATATCGTCGGCCATGTACAGGATATTGGCCGGGTTGATGCTTTTTTCTTCGATGAATATTTTAAACCTTTCAGATTTGGTATGCGCGCCCAGGTAAACATCTTTTATGCCCAAACTGTTTAAACGGAACAGCGCGCTTTTTGACCGGCTGCCCGATATTGCCGCAACATTATACCCGCATTTAACGGCCAACTGCAAAGCGTAACCATCTTTGATATTGAACGCCCGGCTCTGTACACCGGTTTCGGTAACAAATACCGACCCATCCGTTAGCACGCCATCCACATCAAAAATAAACGTGGTAATATCTTTAAGCTTGGTTAAAAAGGATTCCATTTTGTTGGTTCATTGGTTCACTTGTTTATTAGTTCATTGGTGTTTGAACTGAAAGCTGTAAACCGTTACTGAAACTATTGATTACACCGATTGAAAAGCATCTGCACATCTGAAATCCGCACATCTGCGCATCAAACTATTGGTTATCCCTCCACTCGTACACCCAGGCGCTTTGTATCTGCTCCAGGTGCCCCTCGTTTGATTCTTCGCGCGTACCGGCAAAGTTAGGCAGGCTTAGCACCCACTCCAGCAGTTCGGTAAAGCGGATGCGGTATATTTTCGATTCGCCAAAATCATCGCCAAACTTTTCGTAAAGGCTCATGGCTATATCTTCGTAATCATTCCAGTGTATGGGTAGGGCGAATTTATCGTCGTTCATTTTCTATTTGTTACAATCAAGTATATAACTGTTATTGCTTTTCTTGATTCTTGATTCTAATATCTTAAATCTTTACAGGCTTAGTGGCCCATAAAGCCCGACTGGTCAGGCAGGGTTACTTCAATATCGCCATCTATAACCACGCACTGGCATCCCAGGCGCGATGTGATGCGCGGGTTAACGGCCCTGTCAATAAAGTCCTCTTCCTTGTCAGATATCTCCTGGATGTTATCCATCCCTTTGTTCACATAAATATGGCAGGTGCTGCATCCGCAAACCCCGCCGCAGTTATGCTGCAGCTCGATGCCATTTTCCAGGCAAACATCTAAAACAGATTCCCCTTCGGCAATTGGCAGTTCCACGCTTTCGTGGTCCTTTTCCTCAAAGTTAATCTTTACTTTAAAAATATTCATTTTGGCAAAAGTAACAAAATTACTTATCCCCGTTGCCGGTGTTATGGTTTTTGATAATATCCTGACTTATCAGTGTATATATCTGTTGTAAATTTGGCTGCATATTAAGCATTTGCAAATGCCCCTGCATTGTTAAATTGTCGTTACGTACGGCCGGGCCGGTTTGCACACCGGCAGGCAAATGCTCTTTAACCTTGTCGGCAGTTTCCAGTATCAGCGGGCGCAGCATGTCAAAGCTCATACCGCTGCCGGCCAAAAGCTGCCCGCCTATGTTGTATAAGTGATTGGTAAAATTGCAGGCAAACACGGCCGCCAGGTGCAGTACCTTGCGTTGCGCCGAATTTACCCGGTAAACATTGTTGCTGATGCCGCGCGCAAGTTCTTCAAGGGTTTTGGTGATGTTTTCATCGGCTCCCTCAATACAAAGGGGCACTTGCCTGAAATCAACTTCCTTATTTTTGCTGAAGGTTTGCAACGGATAAAACACACCTGCATTTGTGGTATTATCCAGCAACGCCTGCATATCTACCGCGCCCGACGTGTGTACAATAAGCTTGTTAAAGGTGGACAAATGCGGGATAAATCCGGGTATGGCATCGTCTTTAATAGCCAGTATAAACATGTCGGTGTCAGGGCTCAGGCTTTCCGGCTTGTCAATAGCTTCGGCACCAATATGATAGGCCAGCAAAGCCGCATGCTGCATATCGCGGCTGTAAACCTGCACTATGCGGTGCCCTGCATTTTTAAGCGCGGCGCCTAAATGGGTGGCAACGTTGCCCGAACCGATGATGGTTATACGCATAATAGGTGTATCAAGTAATGGCACAAACTTAAATATTTCTGCTATTTTTATTTTCTTATTCCGCAATCCCGATCGCTTGATGAAATTTTTAAAAAACCTGTTCCTGATCATTATTTTGTTGATAATATTTGGTGGTGCCGCCCTGTATATTATTTACGATCACTATAATGCAGAGAAAAAAGAACTGACCTACGAACTGCGCAAAAGCACTAACGGCAGCTATATCGATTTAACCCATGGAGTTACCCATTACGAACTTGACGGCCCTGATACCGGTAAGGTTGTGGTTATGCTGCATGGTGTTACCGTGCCGTACTACATCTGGAACGGTACCTTTGAGTATTTAACAGAGCATGGTTTCCGTGTTTTACGGTACGACCAGTATGGCCGCGGCTACTCTGACAGGCCGGATGTGGTGTATAACAAACAACTTTATTTTGAACAGCTTAACGAACTTATCGATCAGCTTCACCTGAAAAAACCGGTTAGTCTGGTGGGTGTATCGTTTGGCGGCATGCTGGCTACCGACTTTACCGTGGCTTACCCCGATGCGGTGAACAAAGTTGTGCTTATCGATCCGGGCTACCCTGCGAATAAAATTAAAGTGCCCCAATTTGTAGCCGAATATTACGAAGCCATACACCCCGAAGAAAGGGCGCTGGGGCAAATGGACGATTTTAAATATCCCGACCGGCACCCTACCTGGGTTGAACGTTACCGCCCGCAAATGGAATATAAGGGGTTCAGGCACGCTATCATTTCAACCGTTTATAATTACGGCGCTCAATATAATGGGCGGCAAAGCAATGCCGCCCTTAATAACCTCCATAAACCGGTAATGCTTATCTGGGGTAAAGAAGATAAAACCGTGCCCTTTACCTACAGCGACTCGGTGCGGAGCGTTTTAAAAACCGAATTTTTACCTGTTGACGATGCGGGGCACCTGCCGTACATAGAACAGGCAGATATAGTGAACCCTGCTTTGGTAACATTTCTGCGCAAATAATATCTAAACCATAAATAAACACTAAAAACAATTACTATGGATACTTCTCTGATTACCACCAGCACCGCCTTAGATGGTTACAAGGTTGTTAAGCATTTGGGCGTGGTACGCGGTATAACCGTGCGCAGCCGCAGCGTAGTAGGCAACTTTGCCGGCGGTATACAATCGCTTTTTGGCGGCAGGCTTTCTGTTTATGTAGAGCTTTGCGAGAACGCCCGCGAAGAAGCCTATCACCTGCTGATACAACATGCCCAGGCCTTAGGCGCAAACGCCATCCTGAGTATGCGTTACGATGCCAACGAGGTAATGCAGGGCATCACCGAAGTACTGGCTTACGGTACTGCAGTAGTTGTTGAGAAGGTGGCGGAGTAATTTTTATTTTGTCAAGATATGCCTGTCGAAACTTGCTCGCAGAGGTGTTTCGACAGGTCCGGACCAACGGCTCCGGAACCGCTGTTTTTCACCAGAATTTTACCGCAATTTTCTTTAAAAAATTCAAGGATTTTCTGATCTTTTAGGTGGCTTGCGCTGTCGGGACACGAAATTTTCTTTTAATTATTCGCCTAAAATAAACTGCTATCTTTGCTTCAAATTACACCTGATATGCAAGTGATAAAGCAATATATAGAAGATAACAAACAGCGCCTGCTCGACGAACTATTTGAACTGCTGCGCTTCCCGTCTGTTAGCGCCGACCCTAAATATGCACCCGATGTTTTAAACGCCGCCGACTATGTGGCCAAAAAGCTTACCGATGCCGGTGCTGATAACGTAGAAATTTGTAAAACAGCAGGTTACCCTATTGTTTATGGGGAAAAGTTAATAGATACTTCGCTGCCAACTGTGCTGGTTTACGGCCATTACGATGTGCAGCCACCCGACCCGCTGGAACTTTGGCACACGCCGCCATTTGAGCCCACCGTTCGCGATGGCAAGATCTATGCCCGCGGCGCCTGCGATGATAAAGGCCAGTTTTACATGCATGTAAAGGCTTTTGAGCTGATGATGCAAACCAACACCCTGCCCTGCAACATCAAGTTTATGATAGAGGGCGAGGAAGAAGTTGGCTCTAACAACCTGGGTATCTTTGTAAAAGCAAATAAGGAACGCCTTAAGGCCGATGTGGTGCTGATATCCGATACCTCGATGATCAGCATGGAAAACCCCTCGCTTGAAACCGGTTTACGCGGCCTATCATACCTGGAAGTTGAAGTAACGGGCCCTAACCGCGACTTGCATTCGGGTGTGTACGGCGGCGCTGTTGCTAACCCGGCAACTATACTGGCTAAGATGATTGCCTCATTGCACGATGATAACAACCATATTACCATACCGGGCTTTTATGACGATGTTATAGAACTTACGCAAACCGAAAAGGATGAACTAAACGCCGCGCCTTACAATGAAGATGAATACAAAAAAGACCTCGACATAGCCGAAGTTTGGGGCGAAAAAGGTTACACCACCTTTGAGCGTACCGGCACCCGCCCTACCCTTGAGGTGAACGGCATTTGGGGTGGTTACATTGGCGAGGGCGCTAAAACCGTGCTGCCATCAAAAGCCAGTGCCAAAATTTCGATGCGTTTGGTGCCTAACCAAACATCAGAGAAGATTACCCAGCTTTTTACCGATCATTTTCTGAGCATAGCGCCTAAGACCGTAAAGGTAAAGGTAACGCCACACCACGGCGGTGAACCGGTGGTTACCCCTACCGATAGCATCGCCTACAAAGCGGCGCAAAAGGCCATTGCCGAGGCATTTGGCAAGCAGCCTATCCCCACACGTGGCGGCGGTAGCATACCTATTGTAGCATTGTTCGAGGCTGAGTTGGGTATCAAAACCGTATTAATGGGATTCGGTCTTGATAGTGATGCCCTACACTCACCGAACGAGAAATATGACATTTTTAATTATTACAAGGGGATAGAGACCATCCCGTTATTCCATAAATATTTCGCGGAATTGAGTAAATAATATCCTTATTCCCGCGGCGTCATTACGAGGTACGAAGCAATCTTCGATAGGAAATCAGCGACAAGCATGTCGAAGATTGCCACGCTATCGCTCGCAATGACGTTTTTGATTACACCGTAAACTTTTCACACCCTTTCAAAAACGCTTCACTTGCATCCGCGCCTATGCCTATGGCATCGCTTATATTTAGCCTATAGCCATCATAAGTTACACCGCCAACGCACGGGTCAACCAAATGGCCCAGCATACATGTATCCATATCATAAAACCGAATATTCGGGCTGGCGTACACAAAGTGAAGTTTAGCGCTGAGGGCGATGCGGCTTTCCAGCATACCGCCCATCATACAGGCAATTCCGCGTTCGGCGGCGGTATCGTGGATTTTTTTTGCTTCCAGTATCCCGCCTGATTTTGCCATTTTGATGTTGATATAATCGCAGCTGCCGCTTTCTATCTGCATGCGGGCATCGTGGTGGTTATAAACGCTTTCATCCGCCATTATTTTTACCGGGGATAGCCCCATCAGTTCGGGCAGGCGGTCGTTATGCCAGGTACGCATGGGTTGTTCGCAAAATTCAATATCGTATTCGCCAATCGCCTGCAAGGCAAAAACAGCTTCAATAAAATTCCAGCCCTGGTTAGCGTCCACCCTTATCTTCATTTCGGGGCCAACAGCTTGCCGGATATGTTTTATCCTCTCTACATCTGTTTCGGCACCCTTACCCAATTTTACTTTTAAAATATTCGCGCCCGATGCTTTAAAGTCGATAGCCTTTTGAGCCATCGCTTCGGGGGTATCAATGCCAATGGTGATATCGCTTTCAACTACCCGTCTTTCGCCGCCAAGAAATTTATAAAGCGGCATTCCGGCATTTTTCGCGGCAATATCATGCAAAGCTATATCAAATGCGCTTTTTATGGTGGTGTTACCTGCGGCGGCGGCGTGCAATTGCTGCATCCGCGCGGGGATATCCAGCGCATTTTGCCCTTTCCAAAGCCCGGCAAAATATTTAGCTATCACCAGGCAGGTATCCTGTGTTTCCCCAACGATCATCGGGAAAGCAGAGCATTCGCCCACACCGTAAAAGCCCTTATCAGTGTGAATACGGATAAACACATTTTGCGCGTGGTCCATAGTGCCCGTCGCGATGGTAAAGGGCACCATCGGGATGCTGAAACGGTAAATATCTATAGAGGTGATAATGACTTGTACGTTCATATAAAATTTGTAGCCGGTGTTAATTTACCCGTTTTAGCCCGTTATTGATACCTGCCCTGATCATATCACCGTAACCATCGTTAGGTAAAAATGGAGCGAACTTAAGTGCCAGCTGATAATTTTCGTTTGCTTTATCAAAGTCTTTCAAATCCTCAAAACATTTTGCAACATTCAAATAAAGCGATGGGTACACCGATGTTATCTCCGGTGCACTTATTTTAAGTGCGAGGTTTAAAGCGGTGAGGTCCCATTTCAATTTATCAGCGATAGAACTTTGCTGCCTGGCGATGTAATGCGCGGCGGTAAATCTTTCCAGATCAGTAGTAGATTCGTCCCAAGCCTGACGAAACAGCCTTGCGGCATCATCATTTTTCCCTTCGCCTTCTAACATCATCCCGTTAGCGCAAAGTTTATTGATATTATTGTCCGGGTCGAATTGCATCATTTTATAGCAGGTAAGTTCATTTGGCTAAACAGTTAAATCTATGACTTTTATCGCTAAACTGGCGGATGTTAACAAAATTTGCACATTAACACATTTACCTTATATTTGCGTTAGTACTTCGTACGCTTCCATTTCGGTTCTCCGGTTTCTGCGTTCTTTTCTAAGAAACCGTCCATGCGCCGAAAACATTTCACGACTTTTTTAATTAAAAACATACATGGCATTAACAAATTTGCCTGGTCCGTTTGATTATAACTCGACCAGGAGTAAGCTTTTACTAAGCGAATACGGCCGTAACGTGCAAAATATGGTAAAATATATTGTGGCGTTACCCACCAAAGAAGAACGCAACAAATACGCACAGGTGGTTATAGACCTGATGGGCTTTTTAAACCCACACCTGCGCGATGTAGCCGACTTTAAGCATAAACTTTGGGACCATCTGCACATCATATCCGACTTCCAGTTGGATGTTGATTCGCCGTACCCCAAACCCAGTCCCGAGGCTATCCACTTAAAGCCCGAGCCGCTTAAATATCCGCATCAGCGTATCAGGTACAAGCACTATGGCAAAACCATCGAAATGATGATAGAAAAAGCTAAAGCTATTGAAGAGCCCGAGCGCAAGCGCCACATGGTACAGGCTATAGCTAACTTTATGAAAATGGCCTACGTGCAATGGAACAAAGATTCGGTTGCCGACGAAACTATCCTATCGGACCTGTACGCGCTATCGGGAGGTGCACTTAAACTGGAAGAGAACGTTAACCTTAACCGGGTAGAGTTCCGCGGTAACCAGTACAACAACCAAAACAATAATAACCGGGGGCGTAACAACCAAAACACCCGTGGTGGCGGTGGCCGCACTAACAACAACCCGCGTAACAATAACCAAAACAACCGTAACCGTAACACTGGCGGGGCAAAGAAATATTAGTTGATAGACGATAGTCCACAGACCATAGTTGATTGGGAAAAGAATTATACTTTTTTAATCTTTGTCATACTATGAACTATGGACTATCGTCTATGGACTGCAAACTATAACTAACTATGAAAAACGCATTCGAGATACAGGGCGGTAAAAAGCTTAAAGGCGAAATTATCCCCCAGGGCGCGAAAAACGAAGCATTACAAATTATATCGGCGGTATTATTAACCAGCCAAAAAATGACCATCAGCAACATCCCCGATATACAGGATGTTAATAAGCTGATAGAGTTATTAGGGGATATGGGGGTTGAGGTAAACCGCATATCGCGCGATACCTGCACCTTCGAGGCCAAAGAAATAGACCAGGACTTTTTTACTTCGGAAGCATTTAAAACCAAAGGCGGCGGCTTACGCGGCTCTATCATGATATTAGGCCCGCTTTTGGCCCGTTTTGGCAAGGCATCTATCCCAAAACCGGGCGGCGATAAAATTGGCCGCCGCAGGCTCGATACACACTTTTTGGGATTCGAAAAGTTAGGCGCAAGATTTGATTATAACCCCGAAAACGGTTTTTACAATGTAGATGCATCAAACCTTAAGGGTACTTACATTTTGCTCGACGAGGCATCGGTAACAGGCACCGCCAATATTGTTATGGCAGCAGTGCTTGCAAAAGGCACTACCACCATTTACAACGCAGCCTGCGAACCCTACCTGCAGCAGCTTTGTAAAATGCTAAACCGTATGGGTGCAAAAATAAGCGGCATTGCCTCAAACCTGCTTACTATTGAGGGTGTAAGCGAACTGGGAGGTACAGACCACCGTATGCTGCCTGATATGATCGAGATCGGATCGTTTATTGGCCTGGCCGCCATGACGGGTTCTGAGATCACGATTAAAGACGTACACTACGACGAACTGGGCATGATACCCGACGTGTTTAAACGCCTGGGGATAAAACTGGAGCGCCGCGGCGATGATATTTACATCCCGTCGCAAGATCATTACGAGATAGATACCTTTATAGACGGTTCGCTGCTTACCGTGGCGGATTCGCCATGGCCGGGCTTTACACCCGATTTGCTAAGCATAGTGCTGGTAGTTGCCACACAAGCCAAAGGATCGGTGCTGATACACCAGAAAATGTTTGAAAGCCGCTTGTTCTTTGTGGATAAACTGCTGGATATGGGCGCTAACATTATCCTTTGTGACCCGCACCGGGCCACGGTTATCGGGTTAGATAAACAGGTACAATTGCGGGGTATCTCCATGACATCGCCCGATATTCGTGCAGGGGTGTCGTTACTCATCGCGGCATTGTCGGCCCAGGGGCAATCTACCATTTACAATATCGAACAGATAGAACGCGGCTATCAAAACATCGACGACCGTTTACGGGCCATTGGGGCGGATATAAAACGCGTGTAAATTAGTATCGAACACCCAATGCAGAATTTCGAATAATGAAGGAAAATGTCACTTCATTATTCGGAGTTCTAAATTCAGTATTCGATATTATTTCTTTTTCTCTATTTTTATCGCAACCAATAAAGCCGTAATGCCATATAAAAACCGGAGATCATCATATTCTACTTTTATATTGATCTTTGTTGCGTTAAAGATAGTGCTCAACCTTTTCGCTATCAGCAATTTTGGTTTTCACCGCGACGAGTTGCTACACCTGGTTTTAGGCGACCACCTTGACTGGGGATATAAAGAAGTACCGCCCTTTATTGCCCTGCTTGCAAAAATAAGCCTCACTGTTTTTGGCGATTCCGTTTTTGCCGCCCGCATATTTAGCACCATGGCCAGCGGCTTAATCATATGGCTTACCGGCCAAATAACCGCAGAATTGGGAGGGCGCAGGTTTGCCATAAGTCTGGCCTGCCTGGCGCTGATATTTTCGCCTGCCTTTGCTGCCAGCGGATATTTGTTTCAGCCAGTAGTGTTCGATCAGCTTTGGTGGGTGGTAACCGTTTGGTTATTTGTACGTTATTTAAATACCGCCTCGGTTAAATACCTATACTGGCTGGGCGTAGCTGTTGGCATTGGTATGTTAACCAAATATACCATGGTATTTTTTACGGTATCGCTTATCATCGGTATCCTCATCAGCCGCGAACGGAAATTGCTGTTCAATAAGCATGTTATTTACTCGGCATTAATAGCTACGCTCATTTTTCTGCCCAATATTATCTGGCAATTTGCCCACCACCTGCCGGTAATCCATCACATGAAAGAACTGCGCGCCACCCAACTGGATTACGTGCACCCTTCAGATTTTATCAAGCAACAGCTGCTGGTTAACGGCACGGCGTTGTTTGTATGGCTTACAGGCTTTATCAGCTTACTATTTTCGTTCAGGCTGCGCAGGTTCAGGTTTATGGCCATTGCCTATGTACTGATATTTTTGTTTTTGCTGCAAATGAATGGTAAAAACTATTACCTTTTTGGCGCTTACCCCATGCTGTTTGCAGCGGGTGGCTTTGCCTTTGAGCGGATACTGAACCGTAAGGCGAATGTTTTGCGCACTGCTGCCATGGTGTTGTTTATTTTGCCAAACCTTTTGTTGCTACCGCTGGTGTTGCCGCTGCTGCCGCTAAATACAACCGCCTCATTTATTAAAAACCAAACCAACCGTTATTCCTTCCTGAAGTTTATTGTTACCTGGGAGGATCAAAAACAACACCCCCTTACGCAAGATTACGCTGATATGCTTGGGTGGGAAGAAATGGCCAAAAAGGTTGGTGACACCTACCATGCGCTTACACCCGAGCAGCAGAAAAACACACAGCTATATGCCGATAATTACGGCCTGGCCGGTGCCCTGCACCATTACAGGCACAAATATAATCTGCCCGAGGTAGTATGCCTAAACAGCAGCTTTCAGCTTTGGGCGGCCGATAACCTGAACGCCCGTTATATTATTTATGTGGATGACCATGATAATATAGAGCGCAGGATAAGCCCGCTGGTGGAAAGCTACCGCCAAACCGGTGAAATAACAGCGCCAATGGCGCGCGAACATGGCACAAGGATATACTTGCTTACCAACCCATCGCCTAAATTAAACGACATTTACCGGGCCGAACTGGCTAATAAGAGGCTGGAATGATGCGCGGACTAAAAACCATATTGTTCCTTACCATATCAAACACTTTTATGACGTTTGCCTGGTACGGGCATCTTAAATTTAAGGAGTACGACTGGGGGAAAAACCTGGGGCTGATATCGGTTATCCTCATTAGCTGGGGGCTGGCATTTTTTGAATACTTATTCCAGGTACCTGCAAACCGCGCGGGGTTTAAAGCCGATGGCGGCCCATTTACGCTCGTACAGCTAAAAACCATACAGGAAGCCATTACGCTTACTATTTTCATGATCTTTACCATTTTATTCTTCAAAACCGAAAAGCTTGGCTGGAACCACCTGGTTGGTTTTGGGCTGATTGTACTGGCGGTGTTTGTGATATTTAAGAAGTGGTAGAGTTTCAGATGTGCAGATAACCAGCCCACTCGTCATGCTGAGCGATAGCGAATCATCTGATCGCGATATGCATGTTGACGATTGTAAAGTTTAACAATAGATACTTCGTTATCGCTCAGGCTGACTTCAAATTGTAAAAAGAGACGCGAAGTATCGCGTCTCTACAGTCGTCATTTATCTTTTGGCCTCTATCTCTGATCTAATTAGGCCGATATGGCATTAATAATATCATACTGGGTAATGATCTCTATCCTGCCATTATCATCCTCAACCAGCACGGCGATATTATCCTTGTTGATCATGCCTGATATCTTATCAATAGATGTGTTCAGGTCAACAAACGGGAATGGCGCTGTTGATATACTGCTAACCGGCTGCGATTTTATGCCCGGGTTTTCCATCAGTGAGCCAAGGATGTCGCTCTCGGTTATTTTGCCTATCACCATTCCTTTTTGGGTAACAGGTATCTGGCTTATGTTTAGCGATTTAATGGTGTTGATAGCCTCCAGAACTGTTTTCTCGCAGTCGATGGTAACAATCTCCTGGTTCTCTTTTTTGCTGATGATATGGCGCGCGGTTAGCTTTTCTTCTTTGATAAAACCACGATCACGCAGCCAGTCGTCGTTATACATTTTGCCCAGGTAACGGGTACCATGGTCGGGGAATATAATTACCACCACATCGCCGGCTTTAAACCTATCCTTCATCTGTAATGCGCCCGCAACAGCCGAACCGGTTGAGTTACCTGCAAAAATACCCTCTTTACGCGCAATCTCGCGCGTCATCAGGGCGGCATCCTTATCCGTCACTTTTTCAAAATGATCTATCAGACTGAAATCAACATTTTGCGGCAAAAAATCCTCGCCTATGCCCTCGGTGATGTAAGGGTATATCTCGTTCTTATCAAACTCGCCTGTTTCTTTATATTTTTTAAACACCGAGCCATAAGTATCAATACCCAAAACCTGTATCGCCGGGTTCTTCTCTTTCAGATAACGGGCCGTGCCGGATATAGTGCCTCCTGTACCCACACCTACAATAAGATGAGTTACTTTGCCTTCTGTCTGTTCCCAAATTTCGGGGCCGGTCTGTTCATAATGCGCCTGCGAGTTACTCAGGTTATCGTACTGGTTGGGTTTCCATGAGTTTGGCACCTCGCGCTCTAAACGAGAGGAAACAGAATAATAGGACCTCGGGTCTTCGGGCTCCACATTGGTTGGGCACACAATAACCTCGGCGCCAAAGGCGCGCAGGGCGTCAAACTTTTCCTTCGATTGCTTATCGGTACTGGTGAAGATACATTTGTAGCCCTTTATAACGGCTGCAATAGCCAAACCCATGCCCGTATTGCCCGATGTACCCTCAATGATGGTACCGCCCGGTTTAAGCTTGCCGCTTTTCTCGGCATCCTCGATCATTTTTAGGGCCATACGGTCCTTAATAGAATTACCTGGGTTGGTAGTTTCTATTTTTGCCAATACCGTCGCCGGTATGTCCTTCACTACTTTATTTAATTTTACCAAAGGCGTATGGCCTATGGTTTCCAGTATATTGTTGTACCACATATATAAAAGTTAATTGCCCTGCGGGCAACATTCAAAATTAGCAATTATTGTCTGATTTTTGGCGAATAGCGGGTAGTTGATAATATGCTATAAACTTTTACAGCTACCCACAACTCGCTTAATCAACCACTCGCCCGCCTTAAAACTTCAGGTGCTTTACCGTTAACCCGTTATTTATCAATTGTTTTAACGATTCGATACCTACACGCAGGTGTGTTTCTACGTATTGTTCGGTAACGCTGCTATCACTTTCGGCGGTTTTAACGCCCTCAGGTATCATGGGCTGGTCTGATACCAGCAGCAGCGCGCCGGTTGGTATCTTGTTAGCAAAGCCTGTGGTAAAGATAGTGGCGGTCTCCATATCGATGGCCATTGCGCGCAGGTCTTTTAAATACTTTTTAAAATCCTTGTCATGCTCCCAAACCCGGCGGTTGGTGGTGTAGCAGGTTCCGGTCCAGTAATCGCGCGCGTGATCGCGTATGGTGGTCGATATGGCTTTTTGCAGGGCAAATGCGGGCAATGCAGGCACTTCGGCAGGCAGGTAATCGTTTGATGTCCCTTCGCCCCTGATGGCCGCTATAGGCAGTATCAAATCCCCAACGCTGTTCTTCTTTTTAAGCCCGCCGCATTTACCTAAAAATATCACTGCTTCGGGATCAATGGCGGTTAGCAGGTCCATAACGGTTGCGGCTACCGGGCTGCCCATCCCAAAGTTTATAATGGTGATGCCATCAGCAGTTACGCTTTGCATAGGTTTATCCAGCCCCATTATCGGCGCATTATCATGCCATTGCGAAAATAATTGCAGGTATTTAGAGAAGTTGGTAAGTATTATATATTTCCCGAAGCCATCAAGCGGCCTGCCGGTATAACGCGGCAGCCAGTTGGTAACAATGGCCTCTTTTGTTTTTAATCCAGATTTTACCGGCGATTGTATCTCTTTCATCTTTTTTGCCGGGATAGTGTTTTCGTCCTTCTTTACATCTAATTCTTCGTTCATGTCTTTTTTTCCTCTTTTTTTGTGTATATATCTGTATAAAGGCTTTTTCAGAAACCTTTTTATACAGCAAACCCCGGCTGTTCACCAGGGTTAGTGTGTAATATACGAAAATACTTTTAAAGTATCAAATTACCGTTAAGCTACTTTTAACTTTTTAAGGTCTGATTTTTCGAACTTTTCCCTGGCATAATCAAGTGTAACGTTTAAGCGCTTAGCATCCTTTTTTGACGGAAACTCAAACATCGCGTCAATCATGATGGCCTCGCAAATGGAGCGCAGCCCACGTGCACCCAGTTTAAACTCCATTGCTTTATCCACAATAAAATCAAGCACCTCTGCATCAAACTCAAGCTTTACCCCCTCATACTCAAACAACTTTTTGTATTGTTTAAGCAGCGAGTTCTTTGGCTCGGTCAATATATTCTGCAGCGCTTCGCGATCAAGTGGGTTCAGGTACGTTAATACCGGCAAACGGCCTATCAACTCTGGTATCAAGCCAAACGATTTCAGATCCTGCGGCGTAATGTACTTATACAGGTTCTTCATGTCTATCTCGCTGTCGTCGCGTTTCATTTTGTAACCAACGGTTTGTGTACGCAGGCGGTTGGCTATCTTTTTCTCGATGCTATCAAACGCCCCACCGCAAATAAACAGGATGTTGCTGGTGTTCACCGTTATCATCTTCTGGTCGGGGTGCTTACGGCCGCCCTGGGGTGGTACGTTAACCATAGTGCCTTCCAGTATCTTTAATAAAGCCTGCTGAACACCCTCGCCGCTCACATCGCGTGTGATGGATGCATTATCGCTTTTACGGGCAATTTTATCAACTTCGTCAATATAAACTATGCCACGCTCGGCCATGTTTACATCATAATCTGCCGATTGCAGTAAGCGGGTCAATATGCTTTCAACATCTTCACCCACGTATCCGGCCTCGGTAAGCACCGTGGCGTCGCAAATACAAAATGGTACGTTAAGAATTTTGGCCAGTGTTTTTGCCAGCAGGGTTTTGCCCGTGCCGGTTTCGCCCACCATAATAATGTTCGATTTTTCTATCTCCACCTCATCCTTATCAACACGCTGGTTTAACCTTTTGTAGTGATTGTACACAGCAACCGATAATACCTTTTTGGCATCATCCTGACCTATGATGTACTGATCGAGGTGAGATTTGATCTCGGCGGGCTTTAGCACGGCGGGTACCGCCGGCGATGCTTTCACCTTACGTACCTTCAGCTCTTCTGCCAATATTTCGTTTGCCTGGTCAACGCATTTATCACAAATGTGCGCGTCGAGCCCGGCTATCAGCATCAGGGAGTCCTGCTTACCTGCACCACAAAACGAGCACCTGATCTCCTTGCTGTTCTTATTCATGTTTATAAGGTTTTATCAAAAATAGCTATTCGCCCACTTATAACAAAACATTTAACTGCTAAACGCCTGTTACACAGCAAATACCAATTTATTTATTTGTATTAGCTCTTAATATCTCATCAACCATACCAAACTCTTTTGCTTCTTCGGCAATCATCCAGTGGTCACGATCCGATGCATCCCACACGGTTTGGTAATCGGTACCGCTATGGTCTGCAATGATCTGGTACAGCTCTTTTTTCAGTTTGGTTATCTCGTGATACGTGATCTCGATATCCGACTGCTGACCCTGCGCACCGCCCGACGGCTGGTGTATCATCACCCTGGCATGCGGTAAAGCCGCACGCTTACCTTTTGTACCTGCCACCAACAGCACCGCGCCCATTGATGCCGCCATACCTGTACAAATAGTGGCCACATCGTTTGATATGAACTGCATGGTATCGTATATACCCAAACCTGCATAAACCGACCCGCCCGGGGAGTTGATGTAGATCTGGATATCGCGTTTACTATCTGCCGATTGTAAGAACAGCAATTGGGCCTGAATAATGTTTGCAATATTTTCATAAATGGCATCGCCCAGGAAAATGATGCGGTCCATCATTAAACGGCTGAACACGTCCATCTGGGCTACATTCATCTGGCGCTCTTCGATGATATAAGGTGTCATGCCGGTAATGCCGGCGCCTGTAACAATACCCGACGGGGTTGTACTGCGGTTTACGCCGCCAATAAACCTGTCTACATAGGTGCTGCTAATGCGGTGATGCTTAACAGCGTATTTTCTGAATTCGTTTTTATCTGGATTACTGTTCATGTTGTTTATTTTATAATTGTGGTACGGGCCCTTGCCCGCGATAAATATAGTTTTTAGTTGAATAGATTTTAAACTAATTAGTTTGATGAAAGTAAAAAAAAGCCTCAACCTGCCCGGTACAACGGGGAAGGGTTGTACTCACTGCATTTAAAGTCCCCTCCTTTGCAGAAGATTTAGGCGACGCCCTATAACACAAAAGCATCTGCTTACGGCAAATGCTTTTGGTGAATATGGGTATTAAAACTGTTACTGTTTATGCAGTAAGCTTGTTAAAGTCAGAGAACAATATCTCTTTTTTATCAAGCGTAATAACGCTTTTTATGTAATCAAATACTTTTAGCGCTTTTACCTGTTCAAATACTTTGTTAGCATTTTCTTTGTTTTGCAGGTATTGTACAGTGTACTGGCCCAGTTGCTCTTCGCTTAAAGCCTGCGGGCTGTACATTCTGAACTGCTGGTCTAAGCTTCCTTTTGCAAAATCAAACACTTCCTCGTATTTAATATCAATGTTGTTATCCTTCATCAATTTATTTTCGATAAGGGTCCATTTAAGGTTCTTAGCAAAATCAGCGTAACCGCCTTCCAGCTCTTCGTCGGTCAGTTTTTCGTTGGTTACTTTTAACCAGCGTTTCAAAAACGCATCAGGTAACTCAAACTGTACTTTACCAATGCTGTAGTTATAGATCTCGTCCTGCAGTTTGCGCTCGGCATCCTGGGTCATCATCATTTCCAGTTCTTCGGTAATCTTAGCCCTGAAACCCGCCTCGTCGGTAACTACACCTTCACCAAATAATTTATCAAAGAACTCCTGGTTTAAATCGCCTTCTTCTAAACGGTTAACATTTTTTACCGTTAACTTAAAGTTCGATTTTAAGTCAGCTGCTTCATCTTCTTCAATTTTTAATAAGCCTGCAACCTTAGCCGCATCGTTATCAAAAGCCTTGTTGATGTCAAATACCAGTTCGTCGCCTTTTTTTAAACCTATCAACGATTTCTTGATCTTCTCGTCTTTGATCTGGTCTAAACGCACCGATGTGGTATTGCTTATTCCTCCTTCAAAAACAGAACCATCCGGCGAAAGCTGGGTTAATTCGGAATAAAGCACATCATCATCTGCCGATACGTCAGGATTTGTCATTTTGCCATAGCTGCGGCGGATGTTTTTGATACGCGACTCCAGTGTTTCGTCGTCAACTTTTATAACGTACTGAGGCAATTTATCCTTCGATGAAAAATCGATATCAAACTCGGGCGCCAAACCAACTTCATAGTTAAATTCAAAGTTATCGGCAAAATCCCAGTTATATTCCTTGTTATCGTCGGCCTTTGGTAAAGGCTGGCCCAATACCTCAAGCTTTTCTTCGTCTAAATATTTGTTCAAGGTATCTGATAACATATTGTTGATCTCGTCAACCAGAATGCTTTTACCATACATTTTTTTGATGTGGCCAACCGGCACCATTCCCGGGCGGAAACCCGGCAGTTTTGCTTTTTTAGCATGGTCCTTCATTGCTTTTTCAACCCTTGGCTGGTAATCTTCGGGGTTAATGTTGATCTTAACAACGGTATTCAGGTTATCAATTTTTTCCTGTGATATATTCATCTTTTTTGCCTGGTATTAATTAAAATTCATTGCGATACGGCCATACCGGCCGTACAAAATTCGAGGCGCAAAAGTAAGAATTTATTTTGAATTTATTGAGGCCGCAGCGTCAACCTGAAATTTATTCACCTTGTTTTTTACCGGCTTTACCGTTTTAAGATAAGCGTATATGGCGCCAAGGTCGGTTTCGCTCATGCCACTGTAGCGCCACCACGGCATAATGGTTTGAAACTCGCCCGGTTTCACCGCAACGGGTTTCATTGCACTTTTGTCAAACTGTTTAAACCTGCTGATAAACTGTTCTTTGCTCCAGCTGCCTATGCCGGTCTCTTTATCGGGCGAAATATTGGCCGAGCGCAGGGTTGCGCCGTTACCCATGCCATACTCGTTGCCGCCCGCAAACTCCATCCCGGGTATCGGCGAGCCTTTTTCGGCTTTGGTATGGCATTCGGCACACGCAGCAGCTGTTACCAGGTACGCGCCGTATTTAAGGGTATCGCTTTCGGCCGGCTTTTTGCCCGGCTCAGCCTTTTTAGGCATCGTATTCACAAGCAGGTTAAGCGGGAAATCGAGCTTACGTTTTGGATATGAGGCAGCGTGCGGCTGCAAGGTACGGATGTATGCAATGATATCGTAAACATCTTCCGGGTCCATTTTTGAGTATGATTGCCACGGCATGATGGGGAATATAGCCGAGCCGTCTTTTTTAACGCCTGTTGTAATGGCGCGGTACAGTTCGCCGTCGGTCCAGCTTTTTAAATTTGCCGGAGTAATGTTTGGTACATAAACCTCGCCCGGGAAACTGATACGGGAGTCAAATTTTTCGCCGCCCGCTCCTATCACAGCCGTATCTATCGGGGCCGCGAATATATCCCACTTACGTGTACTGTGGCAATCAATACATACCGCAACATGATTTGCCAGGTATTTGCCGCGCGCTATGCGCTGCGGGGTTGCATCTACTTTAATGTTTTGTGGTTCGCCAACATTTGGCAGTGCCAGTGAGACGTATGATATAGCCGCAATAATAAACAGCGCTACACAGATGGCGATGTAGGTCGCCCATTTTTTAAACTTTTTCATGTAAGGTTTGGTAAATAATAAATACTATTAAAGCAACAATGACGGCTTTTGGCCGCCATGTGTTACATTGTCAATCAAATATATTTAACATTAATCTATTTTTTTGATGGAGGATGCGCCAGATTGATCGTTGTTTACTTTTGAAGGGTTACCGCGGTACGATATATCCGAAGCGCCGCTGGTATGCACGTCAAGTTCGTTCAGCACATTGATTTTACATTCGCTTGCACCCGATGTGCTTATTTTGTATTTGCCTACCACAAAATCAAGCGCTTCAACTTTGCCTGAACCACTCATATCCACATCGTGCGATGCAGCCTGGCCCCGCAGGTATATCTCGCTCGATCCGCTGGCATCAGTACGAACATTGGCCGCGTTTAGCTCCATATCAATTTTGGTGGAGCCCGAAAGGTCGAAGCTAAGATCTTTTACATTCAGACGCCCGTTTGCAGTGATATCCACCGCTCCTGATGCCCCTATCCTTTCCAGATTTTTTACGCCTATAGTAATAGTAGTTTCGCCGCTGCTGCAAATATTGCGGCGGTTGTGTATACGCAGGGTGCCGCCTTCAACACTCGTTTCGATATACTTTAAAAGGTTATCATCGGTATTGATCACTACCGATTCGGAACTATCCTGTTTCAGCGTAACCTTATACCCGCCCGAAATATCCACCTTATTAAAATCTACCATTTTACGGCTTTCCGTTTTTACATTCCCGTTACCCTTGGTGCATCTGAACCGGCGGCATGACGAAAAAAATGTAACTGATACGGCTAACAGGATTAATATTTTAAGACCGGATGTTTTCATAATAGTTTGTTTTAGTTATTGTGACGATGTTTATGAGTATGAAGTTACATTAAAAATAAAAAAAGCCATTACGGTAACGGCTTTTTTTATGATGGGTAAATTAGCGGCTTATAAACCTGCTATTTCGTTTGCTTTTGTTTTAGCAGGTATCTGGCTTTTTGAAGCGGTAACCGCTACAAAATTTGTATGGATTACGTTTTGGGGTTGTGTGTAGTTTAAGTTATAATCGTTTACGCTGCCGGTTAAATTTGCTTTAGCATTGTCGTTTACATTTATGGTGGCCTTGTAACCTTCTAAGTTTAACGCTGCAGAAGCGGTGTTGTACAAGTTAACTTCCAGTTCAAGGCTTGCTAAGCGGCCAAATGTTTTTACTTCGGCATTGTCATAAGCGCTGATGTTGTGCAGGTCGGCTGCGGTTACCCAAACCACTAACTTTTCGTTTTTGTATGATGAGATGCGCAACACGCCGTTCTGGCTTTGTACCAAAGCGCTTTCGGCATAATACTTATTGTAAACTTTTACCTGGTCGGCAGTGCCGTCAGATACAAACAGTTCAACATTTCCGTGCAGCTCTATCTTGTTGATCTTGCTGATGTTTTTCAAAACGGTGCTTACTTCTTCGTTGTTGTTATTATTTACGTTTGCGTAAGTGTTTTTTGTGGTTACCACTGCCATAATCATTACGGCTGCCATGGTTAAGATTTTTGTTTTCATTTTATTAATATTTTGATTATGAATACTATAAGTTGTGTTATGTTATTAAATACATAGATATGACGAACCGCGCGAAGAAACGTTACAGCCAATAAGTGTGTTTTAGACACAACACAGGATAATGTCGGTAAAAGGGCGAAAAATGGCGGTGAAAACGATTAACACTTTAAAATAAGGAGACAGGACGGGAACAGGCATTCTACCTTGTTAGTGTTGTTAATTGGTATTAGAACGTTATATGGTTTCCCTTCCCTGCGACGGGTGCCGCCGGGATGTGTAAAGGCAGGGAAGGGTTGCGACTAACCAAAGCGAAAAGACACCGGGAAAGCCTTATTCTAATGGTCGCCAGGTTTGCAGCCGGCAATAAAAACCAGTTGATTATTTCCCCGATCTCTGCATACCAAATAAGCTGTCATTTTTGGTGGCGATAGTATGTCAGTACCTTAAATTTTAAGATATTGATTATCAGGTATTCACAACTGTTCACAGTGTTCATGTGCGCCGAACGTGAACACTTTGTACGGTATCAGCGTGCAAAAGACCACCGGGCCTAGCAAAAAAAAGCCACCGCGTATAGCGGTGGCTCCAGAAATATATGTTGAACTTTTGCAAAAGTAGAGCTTATAGGATAGCCAACTCTGATGGTTGGGGTTTAACCGGCATATTGGTTACCGTTTTGCTGCCGGTTACTGCAACCAGGTTAGTTTGGTTAACTGTTGCAGACTGGTCTTGCTTTAACACATAGTCGTTAACGTTACCGCTGATATTTGCTTTGGCGCGGTCGTTTACAGTAATGCTTGCTTTGTAAGCTTCAAGGTTAAGGTCGGCCGACGCGTTGTTGTTCAGCGTTACTTCAAGGTCAAGTTTTTCCAGGTTTCCGAATGATTTAACCTGAGAGTTATCATTAACCACAATTGATTGCAGATCGTTAGCGGTTACCCAAACTACTAATTTTTTATCGGTGTATGATGATATACGCAACACGCCGTTCTGGCTTTGTACCAATGCGTTCTCGGCGTAGTATTTATTGTAAACTTTCACCTGGTCGGCAGCGCCATCTGATACAAACAACTCCACATTTCCGTGAACTTCTATTTTGTTGATCTTGCTAACGTTGGTTAAGATGGTGCTTGCTTCGTCGCTGCTGTTTTTAACAGATGCACTTGCTGATGCTACAGTACCTAATGCTAATGTGAAGATGGTTGCTATGGTTAAAATTTGAGTTTTCATTTTTATTATTATTTGATTGTGAGTGCTTTATTATTTTTTATAATTTTTAAATACACCCATATGACGCCACCTGTTACAAAACGTTACAGCAATTTTGGGTCTAATAGATGTACGCCCCAATTATGTCGGTAAACGCCGGATTTATGACGGTGAAATGGCTGGAATTTTTTTTGAGAAAGGGTGGAAGGACTGCAGGCTACACGTTACAAATAATAATTCCCGCCGTCGGTTTTGATCTTGCCGGCATCCAGCAGCAGACGGATGGTTTCGATCTTTTCTTTTTCAGTACCAAGTTTCAGGGAGGTTATCAATTCGTCGATGGTATGCGGGGCGGTACTTAGCAGCTGCGCTATCTCATTAGAAATATCGTCGAATATCTCGGCGGCGTTCTTTTCGCGGCGTTCTTCCAGGCAAACATCACATACACCGCATTTGGGTGCGTTCGGCTCGTCGAAATAACTCAGCAGCATTTGGCTGCGGCAGCGTTTATGTTCAGCATAAGCAAATACGGCTTCCATTTTTTTGCGGTAGGTAGCTTTGCGCTGGTCAATAAAGGCTTTGTTAATATGCAGGTTGTTGGCGTGCTGCCGTGCTTTTATCCACGTTATTTGAGGCTTATCTGTTTGGGGCAGGTAGGTAAGCAGGTTAAAATCCTGCAATTGCTTAAGGCCGTCAATAACCTGCTGTGTGTTCATGCCGGTACGTTTGGCAATATCAAACTCCTTTATCCGTACATAATTTTCGAACGAGCCGCCGTATGAGCGTAACAGGGTTTTAATGAATGGGTCCCACCCGGGGTTTTGTATCTGGAAGTTATACAGTTCTTCATTCAATACCTCAAACCTGAACCGCGAAGGTAAAAATACACTTTCGTTAAAGGCCAGGTATTCGTCCTGTTCTAAAAACTTAAGGGCATTTAACGTTTTAACCGCATCCAGTTGAAAGCGGCTGCAAAAATCGCCCAGGTCAAGTTCAAAACTTGCACCCTCGCCGGCATCATAAGCCAGCTGGCAATAATTGGCTAAATGGTGATAAACCTGCTTTATCTCGGCCACCGACGGGAAATTCCGAATAAACATGCTTTCCTGACGTATCCGGTCGGCAGGGTTGTACAGTAAAACAGCATACGCCCTTTTCTCATCGCGGCCTCCCCTGCCCGCTTCCTGGTAATAAGCCTCCAGACTATCCGGCATATCTTTATGTATCACAAACCTTACGTCAGGTTTATCAATACCCATCCCAAAGGCATTAGTAGCCACAATTATGCGTGTGCGGTTATTTTTCCACGCATCTTGCTTTGCCGAACGCTCGTCGGCGGGTAAGCCTCCATGGTAATAATCTGCCGGTAAATGGTTCTGCCGGTAAAATTTTGCTATCTCGAAGGCCTCTTTACGGCTGCGTACATATACAATGCCGCTACCCCCGATGCCTTTGGCAACATCCAGCAGTTTGCGTAGCTTATCCTCTGTAGTTTGCACCACATACCTTAAATTCCTGCGCTCAAAACTTTGCTGGTAAACAATACCGTTTTTAAACAGCAATTTGTCCTGTATATCGTCCCTTACTTCGGCAGTGGCGGTAGCGGTTAAAGCCAGTACGGGTACATTGGGGTGCAGTGCACGCAGATCGGAAATATGCAGGTACGATGGGCGGAAATCATACCCCCATTGCGAAATACAGTGCGCCTCGTCAACCGCGAAAAGGGCCACCTTCATGTATTTAATGCGCTCACGCACTAATTCCGACAGTAGGCGTTCGGGCGAGAGGTATAAGAATTTCACCGGGCCGTAAACACAATTATCCAGCGCTATATCTACCTCACGCCGTCCCATGCCTGATACAATGGCCATTGCCTGGATCCCCTTTGATTTCAGGTTCTCTACCTGGTCTTTCATGAGCGCAATAAGGGGCGATACCACGATGCATATCCCCTCCATAGCCAGCGCCGGCACCTGGAAACACACCGATTTACCCCCGCCGGTCGGCAGCAAGACCAGTGTATCCCTACCCTGCAATACCGACTCGATGATCTCCTCCTGCAACGGCCGGAAGCTGTCGTGTCCCCAATATTGTTTTAATAGCTCGCGTGGTGTCATCATGTAATACTATTTTCCAAAACACTGCGGACCAATTGCCCCACCCCCATATTCTAAAACTAAATGCTTATTGGCATAAATATAAGTGCAACTATCGTTATATCTTGATTTTAAGCTATCCGGAATCGGTTTATCAAAGACATTAAAATAGTACATCCCCATGCCACTTCTTTTAAATCCAATTTGGCTTGGTTCGGCGCTTGTTATTGAAATGCAATTAGCGTCGTCAAGTTTATTTCGTAAAGTTTGTAATGAATTGTCACTCCACCCCAAAACTTTTAACAATGAATCTGCCTTTGCAGATTTTATAGGAATATTCCAGTCTTGAAATTCAACCGCTGTATTTGAGCCCCTGCCAGTATCTTGTGGCATAATAACTAAACGCTCGATCTTATCCCCTTCAAATTCAATTTCCACCTCTTTATATTTAGGAACGATACTTTTAAAGTACTTTTTGGCATTATAAATTTCAGTTTGCTTATTATTAAAGTTTTCAATCAAACTGGCTGCGTTGTAAGTTTCATCAGACGACCCTATATCCCAAAACATAGAACTTACATAAATAAAAAACATCAATATTATTATTCCAAATATGCCAATACTGATAAGGGATATTTTCACCCAGTTTTTCATGTAATTACACAGTTAAAAGGTCATTAATTGTACCAAAAAAGCCCGTCGTGCGGCGGGCTTTAATAATTTCTTTTTCGCTCGGTGAATTTACTCACCCGGTCGTTGCTTCGCTCGGCCATCCGCTCTGCTGCGCAAAGAGGGTTTCACTTTTTTCACTCACCCGCTTTACGCTTGCGTGTAGAGAGGGTCGACCAGCGTAGCGTGGTCGGGGTGAGTAAACCCGAAGCGACTCTATTTTCTATCCTTGATACTAATGTAATCCCTGTTAGTTTCGCCCACATATATCTGGCGCGGGCGGCCAATAGGTTCTTTGTTGGTTTTCATCTCTTTCCATTGAGCTATCCACCCGGGCAGGCGGCCCAAAGCAAATAATACGGTGAACATATCTGTAGGGAAACCAAGCGCGGTGTATATAATGCCCGAATAAAAATCTACATTAGGGTAAAGCTTGCGTTGTACAAAGTACGGATCGTTCAGGGCTACCTCTTCCAACTTTTTGGCTATGGCAAGTGTTTCGTCCTGAACGCCTAATTTCTCCAGTATATCGTCGCAGGCTTTTTTAATGATCTTGGCGCGCGGGTCAAAGTTCTTGTAAACACGGTGGCCAAAACCCATCAGGCGGAACGGATCGTTCTTATCTTTTGCTTTGGCTATCCATTTATCGGTATCGCCCCCGTCTTCCTTAATTTTTTGCAGCATTTCTACCACGGCCTGGTTGGCGCCGCCATGCAGCGGCCCCCAAAGGGCAGATATCCCTGCTGATATTGACGCGTAAAGGTTGGCATCTGACGAGCCTACTATCCGCACAGTTGATGTTGAACAGTTTTGCTCGTGATCGGCGTGCAGTATCAGCAGCTTGTTCATGGCGCTTACCACAACCGGGTCTATCTCTACATCCTCGGTGCGCTGACCAAAGGTCATGTGCATAAAGTTGGTTACGTAATCAAATTTATTACGCGGGTAAATAACCGGGTGCCCTAACGATTTTTTGTATATCCAGGACACTATGGTGCTCATTTTGGCTATCAGCTTAATGATCTCGAGGTTTACTTCTTCTGCAGTAAGGCCCTGTTTTAACGATGCCGGGTTAAACGCAGCCAATGCCCCTATTAACGATGACAACTGCCCCATAGGGTGCGATCCCGAAGGGAAACCATCAAAAAACTTCTTCATATCCTCGTGTACAAGGGTATGGTGGCTTATCTCGAACTCAAATGCCTGTAATTGTTCGGCGGTTGGCAGGTTGCCGTAAATCAGCAAATAGGCAACTTCAATAAAGGTCGATTTTTCGGCCAGTTGCTCTATGCTGTAACCACGGTATTTTAATATCCCTACTTCGCCATCTAAAAAGGTAATGGCGCTTTTGGTTGCACCGGTGTTTTTATAGCCAATATCTAACGTAACGTACCCGCTCTGATCGCGAAGCTTAGAAATATCAATGGCCTTTTCGCCCTCGGTACCTTCTATAACCGGCAAATCATAAGTTTTATCACCAATCTTTAATTGTGCAGTTTCAGACATAGAAAAAATATGTTTTGCAACAAATGTAAATAAATCTGCGTATTAATAGCCTTTAAGATATATTTACTCTTTGTAAAATTCTTATTAAGTAGTTATGTTTAAATCCCCAATATTGTTTGGCGTAATTAAAAATTCCCCTGCTACATATGTCTTTTAAAGATAAGGCGCTCCTGTTAATTGAAAACGACATTACTATCTACAGGCTTATTTTATTAGGCTTATTAATAGCCAGCCCATCGTTACATTACCTGTGCTTTCATAACTCTTACGACCCGCTTTTGCTGCGCATGGTAAACTGCGCTTTTTGCCTGGTGGCCCTGGGTTTATCATACGGCAACAATAAGGCCTTTTTTAAAGGCATGGTGTACTTTACCATATGCTCGTACCTGTTTGTAAACAATTTTTTGCTGCTGGGGGTAAACGGGTTTGCGCATGTTTACGTGTTTAGTTCAATAACCATATTTGTGGCATTAACGCTGTTCTGCAAAAAACGCGTTGAGTTTGTAGGTATCACAGTGTTAAACATTGTAGCGGTGGTAGCAGCCTATTATACCGCGCCAAAACTGGATATATCGCCCGGCGTGCTATTCATTTTATTAGGCGTTTTCACCACTATAGCCTATGTGTGGTTTTTGGTAATGCTTGCTTATAAAATGCAGTTTAAAAAGGCCGTTAATAACGTTATTAAGCTAAACAACTCACTGATAACTAATGCAGAAAAGCTTCGCCACAGCCAGCAGCAATTGCACGCGCTTATCAGTTCCATAAACGATACCATTTTCGAATTCGACGAAAACCACACGTGCATAAACGTATGGTTTGGCCCCGATAACCCCGACGACTTAAAAGCCGGGCAGTTTCTGAACAAAACGCTGGTTGAAGCTATTGGCCCCGACCGGGCTAAACCGTTTTTAGTGGTTTACGATTATGTGTTAAAACACAATAAAAGCACTTCTATAGAATTTGAGGCGATATACGGCAAACCCGGCTGGTTTTTAGCCAAGGCATCACCGGTGGTTGATGTAACAGGCAAATTCACCGGGCGCATATCAATTTCTGTTACTGATATCTCGGAACAAAAACGACACGCTGACGCGCTGATAGAAAATAAGAACCTTTTACTGCAGGCCCAGGATATTGCCAAAACAGGTAATTGGTGGTACGATAGCGAAACCAAAGAGAACTTTTGGTCGGAGAGTTTATGTAAGATATTAGAGATAGATGCCGCACCCGAAGGCTTAACCCGGTTTGAGTATTACATGAGCCTGGTGCATCCGGATGACTACGAGCAAGCTTTAAATTATTTTACAAACATCAACTCGGTACCAGAGAACAGCCTGGAGCATAAATTCATCACACCAAAGGGCAATTTAAAATACCTGAAGGTGCTGCGGGGCGATCTGTTGCAGGATAAGGACGGCCTCTTAAAACGTGTATTTGGTATAATACAGGACATCACCGAAAGCAGGCTCGCTGAAAAGGCCGTAAAAATAAGTCAGGCCGAGTTACTTGAGGCGCAAACCATCGCGAAAATAGGCAACTGGAAATGGGACAGCACAACTAAGATGCTTGCCTGGAGCGACGAGGTAAACTCCATTTATGAAGTAAGCAGCAGCAATGGTGCAATATCGCGCTTTGGCAGGCTGCTGTTAGATTATATCCATCCTGATGATAAGTATATTGTAAAACACCTGTTTCAAAATGCGGATAACAGCGGCACTTCGTACGAGTACCGCATTATAACGCCAAAGGGCAAAATTAAGCACATTAGTGTTATCACCGGCAAATTAATGTACCGCGAAGATGGTACCGTACGCAAAATTATTGGTACCCTGCAGGATATCACCCAGCGCAAACAAGCAGAAATTGATTACCGCCGTACCGAGAATAAATACCGGCTGGTACTTGAAACCATAAAGCTGGCGGCAATATCTTTAGATGCCGACGGACGTGTTATATTTTGCAATAAGTACCTGGCAACCCTGCTTGGATACAGCCAGATGGAAATACTGGGCAGGAACTGGATGGAGCATTTTGTCGCCGATGAACATCGCGATATACTTAACGGATGGTTCAAAAACAACTCCATACGGGCGCATTATGTAAATCCTATTATTTGCCGCAATGGCGAACTGCGCATTATAAGCTGGCAAAATACGGTTAGTTACGATGAAAACGGCAAAATTAAGGAGACCACCAGCATTGGCGAAGATATAACCATACAGCAAAAGGTAAGGCAGGAACTGATATCAGCTAAAGAACAGGCTGAACGTTCGTCGCATTTTAAATCGGAGTTCCTGTCTATCATGAGCCACGAGATACGTACGCCCATGAACGCGGTTATTGGCACAACCAACCTGCTTTTAGACGAAAACCCCAAACCCGAGCAGCTTGAATATCTCAACACACTAAAGTTTAGCAGCGAAAACCTGCTGGCCATTATCAACGATATTTTAGATTATAATAAAATAGAGGCCGGCAAACTGCAGCTAAGTAACGTGCCGTTTAACATACACCAGCTAACGCAAAATATCAGGCAATCGTTTTACGCTAAAGCAGTTGAAAGAAACCTGGATATTGAACTGACAGTTGACGAAACCATTCCTGAATTTTTAATGGGCGACCAGATACGGTTGGGGCAGATATTGATAAACCTGGTAAGCAACGCGGTTAAGTTTACGCACGAGGGCAAGGTGACCATTAAAGTTGAAAAAGAAGAGCAACTTACCGGTAGCGGGGTGATTGTAAAATTCGCGGTGGCCGATACGGGCATTGGCATACCCGCCGAAAACATCCCCGTTATGTTCGATCCGTTTATACAAGGGCCCCAAACCACTACTTACAGCTACGGCGGCACGGGCCTTGGCCTGGCCATAACCAAGCGGCTTATAGAACTTTACCAAAGCAGTATACAGGTGTTTAGCGAGGTTGGTAAAGGCACAACGTTTACCTTCAGCATTCATTTTACGCCGGCGCCTACAGTTGCAGACCTTGCCCCCACGGCGGCTGCACACCCGGGCACTTTGCTGCCGCCAGACCTTAGCGGTATGGCCATTTTGGTGGTTGATGATAACAAAATGAACCTGATGGTAGCGTCTAAATTCCTCAGAAAATGGAACGCCGATGTGGACGAGGCTATGAACGGCCAGATAGCGGTTGACATGGCAAACGCCAGAGCTTATGATATGATCATTATGGATCTGCAAATGCCGGTGATGGATGGGTTTGAGGCTACCGGCATTATCAAACAAAGCTATCCCGATTTACCCATAATAGCCTTTACCGCCGATGCCATGCCCGAAACGCATAGCAAAGCCTTTGAAGCCGGCATGTGCGATTACCTTACCAAACCATTTGTGCCCGATGTATTGTTCGGTAAGGTATTTAAGTACTACAAGGCAGCGGTGGCTGACGACGAACTGAACGCCTGATCAAACATAGGTTTCTGATGAGTCGACCGAACCTTTTACAGGATGTGTAAATCCTCGACAAGCTCAGACTGCCTCACCTTCTGTCATGGTGCCCCCCGCTGTTGAACCATTAGCGAAGCGCGCAGCTCTTCAGCAAACGCAGATTGAAAGCCGATTTTCTTTTAATTGGTACGTATGGCCTCCACCGGGTCGAGCCTTGATGCGAAGTAAGCCGGGATAATACCGGATAACATACCTATGGTAACCGATATGCCAATGCCATAAGTGATATTGCTGATATCGAGCACTACCTGTATATCGGCCGCGGCCTTCACGCCCAATGTGCCAAGATAAACCAGGAACAGGCCAATAAAACCACCCATAAGGCATAACGCGATAGCTTCTATCAAAAACTGCAGGAGTATAAAATAATTTTTTGCGCCCAGTGATTTCTGTATGCCGATGATGTTGGTACGCTCTTTTACCGATACGAACATGATATTAGCAATACCAAAACCGCCTACCAGTACCGAGAAAAACCCGATAATAAAGCCTCCTTTGTTTATGATACCAAAAAGCTGATCGAGCTGGTTGGTTAAAATGGTTGATTTATTAAGCGAAAAATCATCCTCGTTTCCCGGGCGTATACTGTGAATGGAACGCATTAAACCTCTTACCTCGCTCTCTACTTCCACATCGCTCAGGTTATCGTGCCCGCGTACAACTATCTGGGGGTTGTAGCGTTCGCTTTCAATATCAATCACGTTTTTGGCAAAATTAAGCGGCAGCAATATTTCGTTATCGCTGGTTATACCCAGCATATCTTTACCTTCTTTGCTAAATACGCCAATAATGGTAACCTTTCGGCCCATGATCTTAATTTGCTTGCCCACACCGGTACCGTCAGGGAAAAGTGCATCGGCTATATCGGCGCCAATTATGGTAACCGGGGCTCCCGTACGCGATTCGATCTCGGTAAAGTACCGCCCGTCCTGGAAGTTAAAGTTCCATGTTTTATCATGATCGTGCGATACGGCATCAATTTGCGCGCCGTCAACCGTGTTGCTCTTGTATTTAACTGTACGGTTATCAATGCTAATTTCGTATGACAGGGCCTTGGCGGTTTGGCTGCGGCGGCTTAGTTGTTCAAAATCGCGCAGCTTTGGCACAGGCCTTTGCATGTATTTCCACCACGGAAAATTATCCTCGCCCACCCATGGCCACTTCTGCACATAAATGCTGTTACTACCAAGTTTATCAACGCTTTTTTGCAGGTTGTTACGCAGGGTATCCACTGCGGATGACACCGCTATAATGGTGAATATACCGATGGTTACACCCAATAACGACAGCATGGTGCGCAGCTTGTTTTGCCTGAGCGCATCAAAGGCGAACAGGAAGCTTTCACGGATAAGTTTTAGTAATATCATACGCTATTTTGATGTAACCCGGTGTACCGGCCAATTGATTTTTAGCTTGCCCGAAAACAGTATTGGTTAGACGGTGTTAAAGCAGTTAAGTTACAGTTATTTTTGATTTTAATGGTAACCGGGCGGCCATACTAAAAAAATCGTTAAAAATAACAAAAAATCCGTACATTTGCGCCCTGAAAATTCATATATATAAGCATGAAATTATCTCAATTTAAATTCAATCTACCCGAATCATTAATTGCACATTCTCCAGCAGACACCCGTGACGAATCACGTTTAATGGTTCTACACCGCGACTCGGGCAAAATTGAGCATAAAATATTTAAAGATGTTTTAGATTACTTTGACGATAAGGATGTGATGATCCTGAACAATACAAAAGTATTCCCGGCGCGTATGTATGGTAACAAAGAAAAAACCGGCGCTACCATTGAAGTATTTTTATTGCGCGAACTGAACAAGGAACTACGCCTTTGGGATGTACTGGTTGACCCGGCCCGTAAAATACGTGTGGGCAATAAGCTTTATTTTGGCGACGACGACCTGCTGATTGCCGAGGTTGTAGATAATACCACATCGCGCGGCCGTACCATACGCTTTTTGTTTGATGGTACCGACGAAGAATTTCGCCGTAACGTGGAGATACTGGGCGAAACCCCACTGCCAAAATATATAAAACGCAAGGCTACCGCCGAAGATAAAGAACGCTATCAAACCATATTTGCCAAGCATGAGGGCGCGGTTGCCGCCCCTACCGCGGGCCTGCACTTTAGCCGCGAACTAATGAAACGCCTTGAACTAAAAGGTGTTGAGTTTGCCGAAGTTACCCTGCATGTAGGCTTAGGCACCTTTCGCCCGGTTGAGGTTGAAGATTTGACCAAGCACAAAATGGACTCTGAGCAGTTTATTATAGAGGAAAAACAAGCCAATATTGTAAACCGTGCTATTGAACGCAAAAGCCGTATTTGCGCGGTAGGCACCACATCAATGCGCGCTGTTGAGTCGGCCGTATCGGCTGGTAAAACGCTGAAGGCCGCAAACGACTGGACCAGCAAGTTCATTTTCCCGCCATACGATTTTAGCATTGCCAACTCTATGATCACTAACTTCCACACGCCCGAGTCGACCCTGTTGATGATGATAAGCGCTTTTGGCGGTTACGAAAATGTGATGAACGCTTATGAGATAGCAGTAAAAGAAAAATACCGTTTCTATAGTTATGGCGACGCGATGCTGATCATTTAAATTAGATCTGAGATATTAGATATGAGATTTGAGATTAAAATCACATATCCATAAATAGTGAGATATGAGACTAAAACTCATATCTCATTTTTGTTTTATAGATTTGGCTAATCAATAATTACGCATGTCCGGTCTCAAATCTCAAATCTCAAATCTCAAATCTACTTATGCCATCATTGTAGCCGGGGGATCTGGCAGCCGGATGCGGTCGGCATTGCCTAAACAATTTATAGAACTTTGCGGGCTACCTGTGTTGATGCATACCATCAGGGCCTTTTACGATAGCGGTTCATCGCCTCAAATTATACTGGCATTGCACGCAGACTACCACAGCACCTGGGCCAGCCTTTGCGATAACCATAACTTCACCATTCCGCATACCGTCGTTGTGGGCGGCCAAACCCGTTTCGATTCCGTTAAGAACGCGGTTGATACCATCAGCGATCATGATACTTTAATTGCTGTACATGATGCCGTACGCCCGCTTGTAAGTAGCGATATCATAAATGAGGCTTACCAATGCGCCGCCGAAAATGGCACCGCGGTAACGGCCGTTAAAAGCCGCGACTCCATACGGCAGATAAACGCCGGGATATCTATCGCTTTAGATCGGGAGCATATATACCTCGTGCAAACCCCTCAAACGTTTCAGTCAAATTTACTTAAGAAGGCTTATCAACAGCCTTATCAAGCTGCGTTTACAGATGATGCTTCAGTAGTAGAACAAAGCGGTGTTGCCATTAAGCTGATACCGGGCAGCTACAGCAATATCAAGATCACCTTCCCCGAGGATATCGTTACTGCCGAAGCCCTTATAAACAAAAAAAGCCATCAGTTTTAGCTGATGGCTGTAATATGTCACAAAAAATTATCAGGCTCTTCTTATAACGCCTAACAGTAAAGCGATAACCGCTATTACCAATAAAATGTGAATTAAACCGCCGGCATGGTTAACAAAGAACCCGAAGATCCATCCTATTACCAAAATTACCGCGATGATGTACAATAAGCCTCTCATAATGTTGTGTGTTTAGTTAATGTTTAAATAGATGTTTAATAATAAACCACCGTTGGTAAAAAAAGTTTTCGCATAAAAAAATCCCGGTTGCCCGGGATGTTTTTTGACAAATATCTGCAACGTCCTTACGCTCTTCTTATCAACCCTAAAAGCAACGCTATGATAGCTATTACCAGCAGGATGTGAATAATACCTGTAGAACCTGCGTAGAAAAATCCGAATGCCCATCCTATTACCAGGATAACTGCAATAATGTACAATAAGCCTCTCATTATTAATGTTTTTATTTTTAAGTAAATGTTACCAGGTATTATGCTAAAATCATTCCAAAAAGGAGTTGGTGTGCGGCACAGCTATAAACGTACATCCGTTTGTATCAAAACCGAACGTTTTTTTAGCTATAACATCCGCAAATTACTGGATATTAAATATTTACATATTTGGCATTTACTTAGCGTAAAATATACGGTAATTGCCGGTTTGTGTTTAATAATAACTACAATATACGCTATGATTAAAAATTACTTTAAGATCGCCTTTCGCAATATCTGGAAAAATAAAGCATTTGCGGGTATCAATATATTTGGGTTAACCATAGGGCTAACGTGCTGCCTGCTTATTGGCCTGTACATACAGCACGAGTTAAACTATGATAACTTTCAACTTAACGGCAAGCGCATTGCCCGCGTTATAATGGAGTATAAGTTTGACGGCGGCAGCGAATCAAAAAAAGGGAACTTTACCAGCTCCAGCGTAGCGCCGGTATTTAAGCAAACCTTCCCGGAGATAAGCGAGGCGGTTAGGATGGCGAGCTACCCGATACTGGTACAGTACAACAATAAGCTGATAAACGAGAAGAACTTTATGTTTGCCGACGGCGGCTTTTTTAATATGTTCTCGTTTGATCTGCTGAAGGGCGATAAAGCAACCGCGCTTGAAGGCCCTAAAAAGGTGGTGCTCACCCAATCTACAGCTAAAAGATATTTCGGCGATGCCGACCCGGTTGGTAAAACATTGCAGGTTGGGTCTGATAGCAGCTTGTACCAGGTTACCGGCCTGATGAAGGACTGCCCGTCAAACTCGCAAATTAAATTTGACCTGCTGGCTTCATTTTCCTCGTTAAACCCGGATAAAGAAAAAACGTACTGGAATGCCAATTACACTACTTTTTTGCTACTCAAAAACGAACATTCATTTGCGCCGTTACAACAAAAAATTACGCCCTTTATGCAAAAGGAGATGGCAGGCCAGGGCGCAACTGTTAATTTTACATTAGAGCCGTTTAACCGCATACATCTGTACTCGCAGTTTGATGGCTTTGAGCCAAACAGCAGTATTACTTATATACGTATACTGGAGGTGGTGGTCTTAATGATATTGGCTATTGCCTGCTTTACCTATGTTAATTTAAGCACAGCGCGCTCAATGGAACGTGCCCGCGAGGTTGGCGTGCGCAAGGTTATAGGCGCAGGTAAAAAGCAGCTTTTTTGGCAATTTATGGGCGAATCTGTTTTGTTTTGCATCATAGCAACCATCCTGAGCATTGTTGCCGCAGCCCTGCTTATGCCGGTATTTAACCAGTTAACAGATAAGCATCTGCAGGTAAGCACTTTGGCGTCGCCGTCATTTATACTGGCTTGTTTAGGTTTAATTGCGGTAGTCAGCCTGCTGGCGGGCAGCTACCCGGCGCTGATACTGTCAAACTTTCAGCCGGTTAAGGTTTTAAAAGGCTCATTCAAAAACTCCGGCTCGGGGCAGTGGGTTCGTAAATCGTTAATTGTATTCCAGTTCTCAATTTCGGTAGTGTTGGTAGTAGCAACGGTAATTATCCAAAAGCAGTTAAGCTATATTCAAAACAAAAAGCTTGGCTATAGCCGCGAACATGTAATGGTGTTGCCGATGGAGAAGCGTATGTTTAACGACCTGGCTTACATTAAAGAACAGCTAAAGGCAAATAAGAACGTATTAAGCGTATCGCTTTGTAATAATACCCCTGTAAATATAGGCAGCGGGTATAACATGCGGTCAGCCACTATGCCCGAAAATCAACAAATAGCAGTAACCGCCAACAATGTTGATGAAGAGTTTATAAAAACCACCGGCCTGCAGCTTATTGCTGGCAGGGATTTTACCCGGCAGGACGTAAAGGATGTAATGAATGACGACCTTGAGAAAAACGTGTTTCACTTTATTTTGAATGAAGCAGCTGCCCGCGAATTAGGTTGGACACCCGAGCAGGCCATTGGCAAGCGTATGTTCCTGGATGCGTCGCGGCCGGGCTTTGTAACCGGGGTGGTCAAAAACTTCCATTTCGAATCGCTGCATACTGCTATAAAACCATTAGTGCTGTTTCCGCAAAATCGCGGCGGCACACTGCTGGTAAAGCTTAGCGGCCATAATATTGCCGAAACTGTTACCGCGCTGCAAAGTAAATGGAAAACCATAGTACCATACCGCCCGTTTGAATACCGTTTTCTGGATGATGATTTTAACCGGCTTTACCGGTCTGAGAACCGCTTGGGCAAGGTGCTTAACATTTTTGCAGGCATGGCGATCGCGTTAGCGTGCCTGGGCTTGCTGGGTTTATCCGCCTATGCCGCAAAACAGCGTACCAAGGAGATAGGCGTACGTAAAATTTTAGGCGCAGGCGTAGGCAATATAGCGGTTGCCTTATCTTTTAACTTTGTTAAACTGGTTTTTGTAGCCATTGTTATTGCTATGCCCATCGCCTGGTGGCTAATGAAGGTGTGGCTGCAGGATTTTGCTTACCATACCCGGGTTAGCTGGGTGGTGTTTGCGTTTGCAGGTCTGGCCGCAATCAGCGTGGCAGCGGTTACCATAGGTATACAGGCAATTAAAACCGCCCTTGTTAATCCCATTAAAAGTTTACGTACCGAGTAGCGCAAACAAATAAGGCCCTGCATGCAGGGCCTTCAATTATTTTCGGGAAGAAACAAGGGTGTTAATACTCGTCTTCATTAAAAAAGAAATCGTCTTTGGTTGGATAATCCGGCCATATCTCCTCGATATTTTCATAAGGCTCACCATCATCTTCAAGCGCCTGCAGGTTCTCGATAACCTCAACCGGTGCTCCGGAACGTATGGCGTAATCAATTAATTCATCTTTAGTTGCCGGCCAGGGGGCATCTTCAAGGTGCGATGCTAATTCAAGTGTCCAATACATGTTTTTATATTAAATTGGTAAATTTTACTTTTTCGCAAAAGTATAATATTTTTAAATTGATTATCAATATTTTTTTGTAAAATTTTCAAACCCTTGGTATCCATTGATTTTCAGGTATTTTGTGTTGATAACCTACCATTCGTGCCAGGGTAAAAAGATAATCACTTAAGCGGTTAAGATAAATATTCACCTTTTCATCAACCGTGCTTTCGCCGGCAAGGTGTACACATAACCGCTCGGCCCGGCGGCACACACAGCGCGCTATGTGGCAGTACGATACGGTGTTGCTCCCGCCCGGTAATATAAAGTGCCGTAGCTCGGGCAGGGTTTCGTTCATCCTGTCCATCTCTTTTTCCAGCAACTCAATATCCTCTGGGTGCAGGTCGGGTATAACCATTTTTGATTTCCCCGGGTCGGCCGCCAGCGACGAGCCAATGGTAAACAGCCTGTCCTGTATCTGCTTAAGCAGGTCTTTATCATGCGTGCTGATATCCTGATCGCGGATAAGGCCGATATAAGAGTTCAGCTCATCAACCGTGCCGTAACTTTCAATTCTTAAATGATGCTTCGGCACACGGGTACCGCCAATTAACGATGTATAACCCTTATCGCCGGTTTTAGTATATATTTTCATGGTATGGCGGCAATTTAACAAAAGTATCAGCGTTTCAGCATATTGTACTAAACTTGTGTCGCGTTGTTTTGTTCAAATATATAATTTACAGCTATGAAACCCATAATATCATCGGGCAGGGCCGCCCTTATATGTTTATTTACTTTGGCGCTACTCAGTTTTAAATGCAGCAACGGTAACGGTAACGCCAGGCAGCCAGTTGCAAAGGCCGCGGCGCCCAAGGCAGACTTTTCGGCATTTTTGACCGAGCAGCAGTTTAACGCATTATTCCCTGAGCGTGATAAGTTTTACACTTACCGGGCCTTTATACAGGCCGTTAACGACCTGGCTCAAATAAAGGTGCAGGTAACGCGCAGGGCCGTATCTGTTTACCAATTCATCCGTACCGATAAAACTATCGGAAAGGCAACCACCGTTAGGCAGGATGCCGACTGGAACGAGGAATGGGCTAAAGCCAAGCCCGACAGCACCTACACGGTTGACTATGGTAACTTTTGTACCGAAAAAGATGCTGTTGGCAACAAACGCGAACTGGCGGCTTTTTTTGCGCAAATAGCACACGAAACCCGCCACGGCCGCAACGAAAGCTATACTGATGGACTGATGCTGCTGCACGAGGATAACACCAATAATGTTTATATCAGCGATAGTGATGAGTACCCACCGGTTAAAGGGCAAAAGTATTATGGCCGCGGCCCGATGCAGATAAGCTACAATGGCAACTATGGTTACGCTTCTGATTGTATCTTCGGCGACAAAAAGGTACTGCTGAATAACCCGGGACTGGTAGAAACCGACCCTGTTGTGGCCTTTAAAACAGCTATATACTTTTGGATGACGCCCGAAACCCACAAACCGTCGGCCCATGATGTTATGACGGGCAAGTGGCAGCCAAATGCCATTGATAAAGCCAAAGGCCGCACCCCCGGCTTTGGCATGACCATAAATATCATAAACGGCGACCTGGAATGCAACAAAGGCGACGATAACTACAGTATGAAAGACCGTATTGGTTTTTACCAGTTCTTCCTGAAAAAATTGGGTGCAGCAGACCCTAACTGCGCCTGCAGCTGCGGCAAAATGGAGCCATATAAGTATTAAAAGCAGTTAAATCGTGGGCACTTAAACCGGTTGGAAATTGTATATCTTTATCATACAAACCATCACAATGAAAAAAGTCCTGCTCACCATTTTAATAGCGTGCCAGCTGACAGTTGTTTTCGCGCAAACCGAAGCGGAAAAATTTAGTAAGGAAAATTTGAGTGACACGCGCCTGTCGCCAACGGAACTGAAAAGCAAACTTATCCGTTACGATTATTCAAAGCTGTTTACGGTAACAAATAATGCTTTTGTATATGGTTTTATTGGCGATAATTTTCAGCGCATCAGGTTAAAGATCATCTCTATAACAAAAGACCCCGGGTCGCCTTATACTTACCAGGTTTACGGCAAATCGATGGTTAAGAATAACATTGATGATTTTAAGGGCATCATTACGATAACGAACATCCGCAAATACAAACAAACATCGTACGGAGTGGATGACGAGTTAAAAGGCAAAGGCATTAAAGGTCAATATCTGTTGATCGGAACCTATAATTTGGGAGAAGCGGCTACACAGGAACACGCTGGGGTATTTAAAGGGACATTCCGTTCTGGCTTTTATCTTGATAAAAACAACGCCGTGCATTACGATGATATTGATAAGAATGCGGATGGTTATTCAAATAATCAGTTTGTTGGCCAATGGATAAGCCATAATAAAAAACTGATTAAAAAATGTAACTGGGGTGATTACCGTATTCCCAACGCCGAGGCGCTTGATATAGGCGCGGGCGAATTTTCCCCAACTGATAAATACCTTTCGGCAGGCTGGCAAACTGTGCGTGATGCTTATAACAACACCGCTTCGTCTGCCAAAGCAAAACAGGTAGAAAACGCTAAATGGTGGGAATAAAAAATTAAAAAAGAGAACCGGATTTAAAGCGGCCCTCTTTTACCTGTTCCTGTTACTAATGCCTGGTGGTATCCCCCTCCATGCGCAGGCTTTCTTTATGTATGGCGTTCATTAATTCGGTAACAAATTCGGCAGATAAGCCCTCTTTAGCACCGGCTGCAATTGCTTTATCAACAACCTGTTTAAACCGCGCCGGCTGTAGCGGCGGCACATTGTTCTTCTTTTTATAAACACCAATTTCCTGAACCACGCGCTGCCTGCTGCCCAGCACCTCAATCAGCAACCTGTCAAGTGAGTCTATCTTCTTGCGGCTTTGACTAAGCTCCCGGTTTACAACCTCGATGCTTTTATCCTGTGCCCATGCGGATGAATAACCAATTAAACATAACCAGGTTAAAAGCAGTGTATATTTAAAATATCCGGCAGCCATTGTTTTAATCTTCAGATGTGCCAACTTTAACCCAGTTGTAGGTAGCGCCTGATTTAACAATTCCAAAGTAATCAAAGGTACCGGTTGCGCGGTCGCCTGCTTCGTCAAGCGCATCGCTGCCGCTAATGCCCTGGTGCGAATTAGCCTGTTCTACAAACGATGACTTCAGCTTTTCAAAATCGCTGATATCGCCATTATTGGCTTCAATTGTATATGCAATGGCCCATACAGCATCATAAGCGGCTAACGCGAAAGCATCAGCTTCTAAGCCTGTTTTTTCTTTAATTTTATCTATAATCGGTTGATACTTGGCGGCAAACGAGGCAGGTAATCCCAATGACGGAGACGAAAAGCCGGTGGCTATTGCAAAATCGGCAGCTGCGGCGTTGCCGGTAAAAGCAGCGCTCAATACAGACCCATCGCCACCATACCATTTAACCCCAGCTAAAGAAGGCTCATTTGCGGCCAGTTTAAATATCTCCACGCCTTCATCAAATGATGCCAGGTACACGGCCACCTTATCGGCGCCGTAAGTTGCAGAAAGATCTGCTACCTTCGCTTTAATATCAGCAACAACCGCGCTGTAATCTGTGGTAGTAACAGCGTAAGGTGTTACAGCGCTAACCACGCCGCCTTTGGCTGTAAAAGCGTTCCCTACCGAGGTTTGCAGGCCTTTGTTGCCGGCATCGTCAAGCGCAACGGTTACCAGGCCCTTTTTACCGCTTTTATAAATGGTGTTAGCGCTGGCCGCACCTTCAATTTTGTCTGAAGGGCAAAAACGGAATATCGCGTCACCGGCAATTGCCAGGCTGCCTGCGGTACTGCTCTGGCTTATTACAATAATTTTAGATTGATCGGCAAGGGGCTTTAATGCGGCGAGTTCCGAACTGCTTTGCGGCCCTATAATAAAGCTGATTCCGTCGGCCTTTGCCTGTTTAAAATGTGCTACGGCAAGGTCGGCAGTATGCCTTGTATCGTTTACGTTTACCCCTATGCTGTATGGCACGCCCTTAGCGGCCAGATACTTATTTACATCTTCGGCCGCAAGTTGTATGGCCGCGCTGGAGGTTTTGCCCAACGTGCTTCCGCTACCGGTTAGTGTAAACAAGCCCCTGATGTTTATGGCCCTTACCACCTCTACTTTTTTTGTTTTTTTACATGACTGAAATGCGAGTGCGGCAGCCAAAAGGGTAATAACGGGGAGTAATATTTTTTTCATTTTTAGTATAAGAGATTTATTGCCCAAAATACGTTTATTTTACAGATTTTTTGCGCCGCGCGGTTAATAATCAAAATCTGCGTAGTTGTAACATCTGTTAGTAAATTTAGTCTGATTTTTATTTATACGGAATGGGTAAACTTTTATTCGACACTACGGGGCTTTCGGCAGCACAAATCAATGATTTTGAGGCCACCTGCAAGGCATTGAAAGAAAATTTCAGGATTGAGGTACCTGGTTATATCGATTTTAAACTGGAGCAGTTCGAGGCGTTGAACCACCACCATAAAACCACCGTAAGAGATGCCTTCGCGATTAAAAATATTTGTGGCGATAGCTACCTGTTATTTGTGGAGATAGAAGCTTTGGCTAATCCGGCTAAAAGTAAAATCAAGTATCAAACGGAGCAGCAACCGGTAGGGCTTGTTTATTTAAAACGCGATTTTGGCCGAGTATTTATACGTACCGAAACCTATATAGACAAAATGAGGGAACTGATATTCCCGATAGAGCTTGATTTTAGCGAGGACAGGCCTTTTAGCAAACGTTTTTACGTATTAACCGATGATAAGTATAAAACAGCCCTGGCCATGCAACAGGACTTTAGAGACGCAATGATGGCCATAAAGGAAACTGATTTTGTGGTGGAGATATTTGAGCATACGCTCATCATCAGTAATCCTAAACCCCTAACGCCCGAACACACTTTATACCTGGCCGATTTTGTTGCCAGGCTGGCAGCGTTGAAGTGCTGATCGGTCACAGACATGATTCGACAAATATCGCCGCGCGTAAACGCCCGACAAACCCGGCTAAAAGGTAAAGGCATGCGGGGACAGTAAACAATGAAGCCCTCTATGCATTTGCATAAAGGGCTTCGTCTATATAAAAATGAAAAACTATTCCTTTTCTAAATTAATTGCCTCGGGTTCGCGTTTGCTAACCGTTATAATGTTCTCGTTCTTATAATCGTTCTCAACCAAACCGTCGCGCATGCGCACAATGCGGTGGGCGTGCATGGCAATATCCTCTTCGTGGGTAACCAGTATAATGGTGTTGCCTTTTGCGTGGATATCCTCCATCAGCCCCATAATTTCTATGGATGTTTTGGTATCCAGGTTACCGGTAGGCTCATCGGCAAGGATAATAGATGGGTTGTTTATCAGCGCGCGGGCTACAGCTACGCGCTGGCGCTGCCCACCCGAAAGTTCGTTAGGGCGGTGATCGGTACGGTTGCCCAGCCCGACATTCTCCAGGGCTATGCGGGCGCGTTCGTTCCTTTTCTCTTTGCTTATACCGGCATACACCAGCGGCAGGGCAACATTATCCCGGGCGCTGTTGCGTGGTAAAAGGTTAAATGTTTGAAAAACAAAGCCAATCTCAGAGTTACGCACCTCGGCAAGGTCGTTATCAGTCATGTGGCTAACATTTATGCCGTTAAGTATATATTCGCCTTTGGTTGGCGTATCTAAACACCCTAAAATATTCATCAGGGTTGATTTACCGGAACCCGAAGGGCCCATCAGCGCAACAAATTCCCCCTTATTAATAGTTAGGCTTACCGATTTTATCGCATGGATAATTTCGGATCCAATAACGTATTTTCTACCGATATCCTTAATGATTATAAGGGGCTCTTCCTTTTTTGTAGCTGTGGGCATGTTCCGTTTTTGTTACTTTGACAGTATAGTGGTACAAAATGTTACACGTTTTAAAAAAAGAATCAAGAGTTAAGAATCAAGAGCCAAGACTAATATAAGCAATGTTTTTTCTTGATTCTTGCCTCTAATATCTTGACTCTACTTAATAACTTTCGCTACCAAAAAATGGCTTCCGTCATGATCGGGAGCGTTTTGCAGCGCCTCGGCAGTAGTAATTTCCTGCTTTACCACATCCTCGCGCAGTATGTTTGGCCCTTCGGTCATGTAAACAAGGGGCTCTATGCCTGTTGTATCAACCTCGTTCAGTTTGTCCATAAAGCCCAGTATCTTATTCATATCCTTTATCATGGCCTGCTTTTCATCGGCGGCGAGTTGCAGCCTGGCTAGATGGGCAATTTTATCAACCGTTTGTTCGTCTATGGTCATGTTCCTTGATCTTTTTACTGATAATTGCGTGCACCTGGTCGCGCAGGGCATCAGCATCATTAATTGTTAAATGCGCCGTTTCAACAGGCTTATGTACAAATATATCACATACACCCGGCTTCGAGCCATATTTATCACCGTCGTCCCATAATATTTTCCATGTATTTACCGACGTAACCGGGATAATAGGCACTTTAAGCTCGATAGCCATACGGAACGGCCCGTTCTTAAACTGGTGCAGATGAGGCGGGTAGGTGTCAGGAATCGTTGCTTCCGGAAATATAATAACCGTAATGCCATTTCCGAGCCTCTCCATCGCGGTTTTAAATGCCCGGAAAGATGCTATCTTACTTTCGCGGTTCACCGGTATATCTACCGTGCGGAAGAACAGGCGCGTAACCACCCCGTCTACCAGTTCTTCTTTCCCCATAAAACAGCAGTTGCTTTTTACCAGCACACTCATGGCGGTAATATCCAGGTTAGAGGTGTGGTTGGGGCAAACAATATAAGTTTGGGTCCAATCGATACTTTCCTCGAAATGATATTGGTACCTGATGCCCACACAAAACGAACTTACTACGCCCCACACGCGGCGCAGCCTGTTAAGGTGCTTATACCTTTCCGGCTTGCGCGAAAAATAGTACATAAAGGGCCATAACAGAAAATAAAAAAATGCCACGCTACCCTGGTAAAGGTAAAGGTGCACTTTTTTCAATATCATATTCATCGCCGTCAAAATTAGAAAAAATAGTGACGTTTTAGCCGCCCTCTGAATCCCGCCCCACAGGTGCGAATTTTAAAAAAAGCGCCTCTCCGCCCGGCGAGGGGTTTGGGTTGAGGCTAAAAATACTTACTTTCGCCCCTTATATGGAAACTGTTGTTAGCGGCATTCGATCTACCGGGAATTTACACCTGGGCAATTACTACGGGGCGATACAAAACTTTGTAAAAATGCAAAACGAGTATAAGTGCTACTTTTTTATAGCCGACCTTCACTCGTTAACCACGCACCCCACGCCCGCCAACCTGCATGGCGCTGCCAAACAGGTTTTGGTAGAGTACCTGGCGGCCGGTATTGACCCGGAAAAAGCAACCATATATTTACAGAGCGATGTACCCGAGGTGATTGAACTTTATTTGTACCTGAATATGAACGCATACCAGGGCGAACTGGAACGCAGCACATCGTTTAAAGATAAAGTACGCGCCAATCCGGATAATGTTAACGCAGGCCTGTTAACATACCCTGTTTTGATGGCTGCCGATATATTGATACATCATGCCACTAAAGTGCCCGTTGGTAAAGACCAGGAACAACACCTGGAAATGACCCGCACATTTGGCAACCGCTTTAACAGGCTATATAAAAATGACTATTTTACCGAGCCTTACGCATTTAACTTTAGCGAGAGCCTTGTAAAAATACCCGGACTTGACGGTAAAGGCAAAATGGGTAAAAGCGAAGGAGAAGGCAATGCCATTTTCCTTTCGGATACACCCGAAGCCATCCGCAAAAAGGTAATGCGCGCGGTTACCGATGGTGGTCCCACACAGGAAAACCAACCCAAACCTCAGGAGATACAAAACCTTTTTGACCTGATGAAGGTAGTATCGGCACCTGATACACTGGCACATTTTGATAACCTGTATAACACCTGCGCTATCCGCTACGGCGACCTTAAAAAGCAGCTTGCCGAGGATATGATCGTCGCGACGACACCCATCCGCGAAAAAATAAACGACATTGCCAACGATGCACCTTTATTAAGGCAGGTTGCCCGGTACGGTGCGGCCAAAGCCCGCGAAAGTGCTTCAAAAACCATTAAGGAAGTACGTGAAATTATCGGTTTCAGAAGTTTTTAGATGGTTGATAGTTGATGGTTCATAGTTCATAGTGTATATTAGCGATGTAGCTAATGTGTTTGAGCGGTGGCCTCCTGACCATGAACTATGATCTGTTAACCATGAACAAATAATCGCAATAAAAGAATATGCACATAGCTATTGTAGGAAATATTGGCGCCGGTAAAACCACCCTTACCGAAATGTTAGCGAAAAATTACGGATGGGAACCCCTTTTTGAGGCGGTTGACAATAACCCCTACCTGGAAGATTTTTATAACGAAATGAAGCGCTGGAGCTTTAACCTGCAGATATATTTTCTGAACAGCCGTTACCGCCAGATAGTGGATATTCAGAAAGGCGGCCGTAATATTATACAGGACCGCACCATTTACGAGGATGCCCACATTTTTGCCGAGAACCTGCACGATATGGGCCTGATGACCACCCGCGATTACGAGAATTATCAAAGCATGTTTGATAATATCACCGAATTTATCAAACCACCCGACCTGCTTGTTTATCTAAAGGCCAGCGTGCCTACCCTGGTTAACAACATACAGCGCCGCGGCCGCGAATATGAAATAGGCATCAGGATAGATTACCTGTCTAAACTCAACGAGAAATACGACAAGTGGATAAAGGGCTACAACCTGGGCAAACTGCTGGTGCTTGATAAGGACAACCTTGACTTTGCCAACAACACCGAAGACATGGCCACCATTGTAAACCTGATAGAGCGCGAAATAAACGGGTTGTTTTAAGGAGAAATTATGAAAAAGTGGTTCGCCTTTGCTTTGATACCATTTTTACTCGCCTGTACTCTCTTAAATGATGACTGGAAAGAACTTGATTTAAATGCGTTTAAGATTTCCATCCCAAAAAAATGGATTTATAAAGAAGAACGAGGCTTAGATTCTTTTATAGGAAGGTTAGTTATTTCACAAAAAACTTCGCTTTCATTTGACTTTAGCGATCGTGGATACGCAAGTAACATTTTAGATGCGGAACAAGAATACATCCTCAAAAAAGAATGGATGCGAGAATGTTACTTTTGCAAACTTGGAATAAATTATACAACTGAGAGTAATTTAAAGCAAGCGAAAATTGATATAATGAAAACGCTTGGCGAAACCGATTCCTCCAAAGTAAAGCTGGAACCATTTCCTGTATATAAAGTCAAATTCGTCAGAAAGTCAAACGAATCAGAAAAAGTTAAATATCCAAAAGCAGATTACGTTGCCGAAGTAATTTACAAAGACAGTATCGTTTACATTCCGATTGAAATACCGGCCAAAATAAAGATGCATAGTATACTTATAGATACTACTGATAAATACATTATCAAAACAATTTGGCCTAAAACCCCAGTTAAAGGCATTACAGGGATATACATTAAAGGCCGCAACTCAAACGTAACGTTTAACCTGGTTGGTTTTGGTTTATCTGCCGCCGATCAAGAGTTGGCTCTAAAAGCCTTTAAAACCATCCGGATTAAAGAATAACGCAGGTATAAATTCACCCTTTCGCCGTTGTTGGTGTTGTCACCAACAACCCGCCATGCATTAAGGCTTTGCGTTTCAAAACTGTCCTAAAGGTTGTCGGTGACAACACCAACAACGGCGGAAATATTGTCAATGTAATAATCACAGATAATAAACGTAGTGACGTTGTTGTGTCACCAATATTCTCATAATGCTGATTATCAAGCGTTCACGTTTGTTCACGGTGTTCACGTGGCGCGAACGTGAACACTTCATTTATACTTATATACAGCCTTCTGACAGTAAGCCGCTTTAACTTTCAATAACCAAAACCTTTTCAACATTTATAACTTAAGCCTGCAAATACCGCAAAAATTACTACTTTTGTATCCCGTACACAAACAATTGGTTTCGGCATAAAAACCGCTTACCGGATTTCAAAAAATCATGACTAAATACATTTTTGTTACGGGTGGAGTTACCTCATCGTTAGGAAAAGGCATTATTTCGGCCTCATTAGCTAAACTTTTACAGGCGCGCGGCTACCGCGTCACCATCCAAAAATTCGATCCTTACATTAACATTGATCCGGGTACCTTAAACCCTTACGAGCATGGCGAATGCTATGTTACCGAGGATGGCGCCGAAACCGACCTTGACCTTGGCCACTACGAGCGTTTTTTAAACACGCCTACCTCAAAGGCCAATAATATTACCACCGGCCGCATTTACCAAAACGTTATTAACCGCGAACGCGAAGGCGCATTCCTTGGTAAAACCGTACAGGTTGTACCCCATATTACCGACGAGATAAAACGCAACATGCGCATACTGGGCGAAACCGGCGATTACGATATTGTAATTACCGAGATAGGCGGTACCGTAGGCGATATCGAGTCGTTACCGTTTGTGGAAGCCGTGAGGCAGTTTAAATGGGAAGCGGGCTCTGGCAACGCGCTGGTGATACACCTTACGCTTATACCGTTTTTAGCCGCTGCCGGCGAGTTAAAGACCAAACCTACCCAGCACTCTGTTAAAATGCTGCTTGAGTATGGTATACAGCCTGATATATTGGTGTGCCGTACCGAGCACCACATAAACGCCGATATCAGAAAAAAAATAGCATTGTTTTGTAACGTTAACATCAACGCCGTTGTCGAATCCATGGACGCGTCGACGATTTATGATGTGCCGTTGCTGATGCTGAAAGAACAATTGGACAAAACGGTTTTAACAAAGTTAAAGCTATCGCACAAAAACGAGCCAAACCTGGAAAACTGGAAGGATTTTTTGGGCCGTTTGAAAAACCCTACTTCCGAAGTGAAAATTGGGTTGGTAGGTAAATATGTAGAGCTGCCGGATGCTTATAAATCAATTATAGAGGCGTTTATACATGCCGGTGCAAAAAACGAGTGCAAGGTACGTGTACAATACATCCCGTCGGAACAGTTAACGCCGGTTAACGCTATCGAAAAGTTGCGCGGCCTGCATGGCGTATTGGTTGCACCGGGCTTTGGCGAGCGTGGCTTTGAAGGTAAGATAGAGGCTATACGCTATGTGCGCGAAAACAATATCCCGTTCTTTGGCATTTGCCTGGGCATGCAATGTTCGGTAGTTGAGTTTGGGCGCAATGTTTTAGGGTTAAAGGACGCCAGCAGCACCGAAATGAACCCCGATACGCCTCATCCGGTAATTGATATGATGGAAGAGCAAAAAGGAATTGTAAATAAGGGCGGAACCATGCGTTTGGGCGCATACCCATGCGATCTGAAAAAGAACAGCAAAGCAGCCCTTGCTTACGGTAAAACACATATCAGCGAGCGCCACAGGCATCGTTTTGAGTTTAACAACAAATATTTGAAAGATTACGAGCAGGCCGGCCTGGTACCATCGGGTATCAATCCTGATAACGGCCTTGTTGAAGTTGTAGAGCTTAAAAATCACCCGTTTTTTGTAGGCGCACAGTTTCACCCCGAATTAAAATCAACGGTTGCTAATCCGCACCCACTTTTTATTAACTTTGTCGCCGCTTCGCTGGCTTACGCCCGCAAGAACTAATTTTAGTACGATACACACATAATGGATAAAAATACTTTTACAGGGTTATTCCTGATCATGATCATCATGGGTGTTGGCATATGGGTTATGAAACCCTCGGAAGCCGACATCAAAAAAGAGCAGCTTACTGTTCACCAGGATTCGATAAAAAAAGGCCTGATCAAAACACAGGCTGCAGCAGCGTCTACTACTGCGGCTGTTAAAGCCGATACCGTTAAAAAAACAGGTATTGATTCTGCTGTTTTAAAAACACCTTTCGGCGCGGCTACCATAGGCACCGAGCAATTTGTAACCATCGAAAATAAAGAGCTGCGCTTAAAATTATCGACAAAAGGCGGTCGTATTTTTAGCGCCGAGCTAAAAAATTACAAAACTTTTGATAAAAAACCCCTGATACTGTTTGAAGGCAATACAAATAAGTTTGGTATAACCCTTAAGGCCGGCGACAGGAACCTGAATACAAATGACCTGTACTTTACCCCTACCGCAACATCATTAAAGGTTGCAGAACAGGATTCGGGATCGGTTACCATGCGCTTAAGCTATAGCCCTACCCAGTATATAGATTATATATATACGCTTAAAGGCACGGGCTTTAAACTGGGCCTTAATATAAAGTCAACCGGGTTAGACCAGGTTGTTGCTAACAGCAACGTTTATAACCTTAACTGGGCTGCAAGCCTGCCTAAGCAGGAAAAAGACATTGCCCAGGAGCGCCAGTACAGTACTGTTTATTTCAAAAACACCGAAAACGAAGTAGATTACTTAAGCGAGGCTAAGGACGATCAGAAATCGATTACAGATAAAAAGCTACAGTGGGTTGCCTTTAAACAGCATTTCTTTTCGAATGTGCTCATCGCCAAGGGCGGCATAACAAAATCTGACCTAAACGTTGCTACCGACGTGGCCGACACCGCCGACGTAAAACAAATGAAGGCCGACCTTACGCTTAACCGCAACGCCGATGGCTCGGCCCCGCTTGAATTTTACTTTGGCCCTAACCGCTTTAATACGCTTAAAGATCAGGGCTACGACCTGCAAAAGCTGGTTAACCTGGGCTGGGGGCCGTTAAAATACATCAACCAGTTTGCTGTATTACCACTGTTTAACTTTTTAAATAAGTTTAACTGGAACTATGGTATCATCATTTTGATATTAACCATTGTACTTAAGCTGGTGTTAGCGCCGCTTACCTATAAATCGTACCTGAGCATGGCTAAAATGCGTGTGCTTAAACCGGAAATGGACGAGATAAAAGGTAAGGTTGGCGAGGATAACCCCACCCTTTTACAACAGGAATATTTAAAGCTTTACAAAAAAGCAGGGGTAAACCCGCTGGGAGGCTGCTTGCCGCTGCTGATACAAATGCCGATAGTGATCGCCTTCTTCCGCTTTTTTCCAAGCTTGTTTGAGCTTAGGGGCGAAAGCTTTTTGTGGATGCATGATCTTTCGACCTACGATGCGGTAATTACTTTTGGAAAGATCCCTTTTATTGGTAACCACATCAGCTTAATGTGTTTGCTGATGACCATATCTACATTGATATACACTTATTTTAATAATCAGATATCTGGCGCTACCGGGCAAATGAAATATATAGGGTATATAACCCCTATCATTTTCCTGGCCACGTTAAACAGCTATCCATCAGGCTTAAACTACTACTACTTTTTGGCCAACATGCTGACATTTGCACAGCAATATATGATCAGGCTGATGGTTGATGATAAAAAGATACATGCCCAGATACAGGAGAACAAGAAGAAACCCGATGATCCTAAAAAGAAAAAATCAGGCTTCGCTGCTAAAATGGAAGAAATGATGCGCCAGCAGCAACAAATACAGGCGAAGAAAGGAAAATAGTCCGAAAGTTGGAAGTCCGAAAGTCCGAAAGATATATCCTGGTAGTGTAATACTATCAGGATTTTTTTTGCTGCTCATTTTCTTCCAAACTTTTCGGACTTCCGGACTTTCGGACTTCCGACTAATATTATTAGCAAAAATGTTTTATATTTGAAACCATGTATGCAATTGTAGATATCGAGACGACGGGCGGGCATGCCAGCGCTAATGGCATTACAGAGATTGCTATTTGTATACATGACGGCAAAAAGGTTACCCGCCGCTTTGAAACGCTGGTAAACCCCCAGCGTGATATCCCGGTGTATATCCGCGCGTTAACAGGTATCACTAACGAAATGGTGCAAACCGCCCCTGTTTTTGAGGATGTGGCACATGAAATATATCATTTGCTGAAAGGCCAGATATTTGTGGCCCATAACGTAAATTTCGATTACTCTTTTCTGCGTTATCACCTTAACGCTGCGGGTTACGATTTAAACGCCAATAAACTTTGTACCGTACGTTTGGGTCGTAAAATTATGCCTGGGCTGATGTCATACAGCTTGGGTAAGCTTTGTACGCACCTGGGTATCCAAAACAATAGCCGCCACCGTGCCATGGGGGATGCCGAGGCTACCGCGCAATTGTTCGGTTTGTACCTAAAAAGCGATACCAACAACCATATTGCCCAGGCTTTAAAACAAAACAGCAAAGAGCAGGTGCTGCCTGCCAATCTGCCCAAAGCCGATATAGAAGCGTTGCCGAATACTCCCGGCGTATATTATTTTCACGATCAAAAGGGTAAGGTGATCTATGTAGGGAAGGCAAAAAACATCCGCAAAAGGGTATGCAGCCATTTTACCGGCAACAACCCTAATGCACAGCGGCAGGAGTTCCTGAAAAATATTTACCATATCAGCCACCAGGTATGCGGCACCGAACTGGTTGCCTTTGTGTTAGAAGCGGTGGAAATAAAACGCCTTTGGCCAAAATATAACCGGTCGTTAAAGCGGTTTGAAAACACCTACGGGCTGTACGTTTTTGAAGATCAGCGCGGATACATGCGCCTGGTCGTTGATAAACACCGCAAGTATATGCCGGCAGTTTATGCCTGCAATTCGCTGTACGAGGGGCGAAACCTGCTCTTAAACCTGATTGATACTTATGGCCTTTGCCCTAAGCTGTGCTTTATCCAAAAAAACGATCAGCCATGTAACGGTGCCAACGTGGGGGCATGCGCCTGCGAGGGCCACGAACTACCCAACGTATATAACGAGCGTATACAAGGCGCGCTTAACGAGCTGAAGAAAGCATTGCCAACCTTTGCTATACGCGACGAAGGCCGTACCGATGACGAGCATAGCTGCATACTCATCGAAGACGGCCGCTTTTATGGCATGGGCTATATATCTCATTACTATGACGCCGATAATATCCAGGCGCTTAAAAATTACTTAACCCCCTACCCGGGTAACGATTATATCCGCAATATTGTAACCGGTTACGCCGACAGGTTCCCGCAGCGTAAGGTGAGTTTTTCGGTGTAAATCCTTTGTCATTATACTTGCTCGCTATCACTTGCGCTCGTCTGTGACGAGTGCTTAAAATTGTTCAGCGTCTGCGACGCAATTGGTGGTGGCGATAAAATCGCCTTACCATATTAAGCACTCGTCGCAGACGAGCGCAAGATTACTGTATAACCTGTACAAGTCTTCCACCTCATACAACTTTTTCAACTAATAAACTCAAAACAAATAAATTGCTCTCAGGTTAATAATTCATAACGTATAATAACTATGGACAGCATTAACAAAAACCAACCCGAAGATAATTTTGAGAATTTACAAGGAAACGAGGCCTGGAAAAAACTAAAGGAAATGACCGAAGGTGTAAGCTGCTTTTTTTGCAGCAATATTAAAACCGGGCTGCCTTTTTCTACCCGCCCTATGTCGCCGCAAAAGGTTGACGACAATGGCGATATGTGGTTTCTGAGCGCAAACGACAGCCACAAAAACGCCGAAATAGCGCAGGACCCAATGGTGCAGTTATTGTTCCAGGGATCTAAGTACTCCGACTTTTTGACCGTTTACGGCATTGCCGAAATAACCGAGGATAAAGAAAAAATTAAAGAACTATGGGAACCTATCCTAAAAACCTGGTTTACCGAAGGCGAGGACGACCCGAGGATATCGGTGATAAAGGTATCGCCAACACAAGGCTACTATTGGGATAACAAACACGGCAATGCCGTAGCATTCGTAAAACAACTGGTAGGGGCCGCTATCGGCAAAACGCTTGATGATTCGATAGAAGGGAAATTGGAAGTGTAATTAATGGAAGCAGGAATCAAGAAGTCAAGAGTCAGGACTATAAGCAAATCTTGACTCTTGATTCTTACGATCTTGATTCTCTTATATTACCCCCGCTTTTTGTAACTCTATCTGCATCTGTTGCTGCAGTTTTAATGCTTCGGCACGGGCAGCATCGGCAAAATCTTCGCCGTTACTTGCATAAATGATGCCGCGCGATGAGTTTACAATAAGGCCGCAGTCTTTAGTCATACCATACTTACAAACATCCTCCAGGCTGCCACCCTGCGCACCAACGCCGGGAACCAGTAAAAAGTTATCGGGCGCATGCTTGCGTATATCGGTAAACTCCGTGCTTTTTGTAGCGCCAACAACAAACATCAGTCTGTCGGCACCGGCCCAGGTATTTGCCTTTTTTATTACGGTTTCGTAAAGGTAGCCGTCGCCTGTGTTAAGGTACTGAAAATCCTTGCTCCCTACCGACGAAGTTAGCGCCAGGATGATCACCCATTTACCGTCGTACTTCAAATAAGGGGTAACGCTATCATTGCCCATATAAGGGGTTACAGTAATAGCATCAAAGCCCATACCCGACGTTTCCTCGTTAAAAAAGGCTTTGGCGTAATTATCCGATGTGTTGCCGATATCGCCCCGTTTGGCATCAATAATACTTAAAATATCCTTTGGCAGGTATTGTGCCGTGCTGATAAGGCTTTGCAGGCCCTTTAAACCGCGACTTTCGTAAAAGGCAGCGTTGGGTTTATAGGCAATGCACAGATCTTTTGTAGCATCAATAATGCGTTTGTTAAACTCAAATACCGGGTCGGGGTATTGCTTCAAAAACTCCGGGATCTTGTCGATATCCGTATCAAGCCCAACGCATAAAAACGACTTTTTTTGTTTGATCTGTTCAATTAGCTGGGCACGTGATATCATGTAGATTTTGAATTTGTTATGGTGCAGCAAAACTAAAAAATTAAACTTAACAGCTTATTTTTTTAATAAATTTGCATTGTAATTTAATTTCGTTAAAATTGCAGTGTTTTCCTGCATTATTTCTTGCACTAAAGAAACAATTTTGATCTCCACGTTATTTATTAGCTAATACATTACCTGGGCTTAGTAATTGCATAATCAGGGCTTCACAAAACAACTTTCATATAAAAAATCCTTTTGAACTATAATTCATATCATGTCTGATACAATCGAATTGAACGACAAACTCGTATCTGAGTTGCGCGAAATTGCTAAAAGTTTAGGTATTGCAGAGGCAGATGAGCTTAGAAAAGCACAGCTGATAGGTAAAATTGTTGAGCAGCAGCAATTGATAGAAGCCGCAAGAAACCAGCAAGCCACTGTTGAAAATAATTATGCAGAAAAACCGGCTGTTGCAGCCGCCGAAAATATCGAGAAAACACGGAAACGTGTACGCTCTGTGAAAACTAAAGACCAACCACGCGTAGAAGTACCTTTGGATGACACTAACCTTTTTAACCAGGAGGATGACGAGCCGTTAACCGACGATAACGAAAATGCCGCTACCCCCGAAGCAACCCGTGTTGCAGAAGTAGCAGAAACAGGCGAAATAACGGAGCAGGCCGGACAGCCGGAACAACCTGCTGCAGAAAGCCGCCCGCAAAAATTTGATCGCCGCGCTAATCAAAACCAGCCTAAAAACCAGGAACCAGCGGTTAATCTTGATTTTGATAACGTAATTGTTAACGAGGGCGTGTTAGAAATAATGCCCGATGGTTACGGCTTCCTGCGCTCGTCAGATTATAACTACCTTACCTCGCCCGATGATATATATGTATCGCAATCGCAGATTAAATTGTTCGGGTTAAAAACCGGCGATACGGTGCGCGGCAGTATACGCCCGCCAAAAGAGGGCGAAAAATATTTCCCGCTGGTACGGGTTGAGGCTATAAACGGCCGCATACCTGCCGAAGTGCGCGATCGGGTACCTTTTGACCACTTAACGCCACTTTTCCCCTCTGAAAAGCTGAGCTTGTTTACTGATGCGGGCAACTACTCCACCCGTATTATGGACCTGTTTTCGCCTATTGGGAAGGGCCAGCGCGGTTTAATTGTGGCGCAGCCAAAAACGGGAAAAACCATGTTGCTGAAGGATGTTGCCAACGCGATAGCCAAAAATCACCCAGAGGTGTACCTGATCATATTATTGATAGATGAACGCCCCGAGGAGGTTACTGATATGGCCCGCAGCGTGCGTGCAGAAGTAGTGTCGTCAACCTTTGATGAACCTGCGGAGCGACATGTAAAAATTGCTAATATCGTGTTAGAAAAAGCAAAACGTATGGTAGAGTGTGGCCACGATGTAGTTATCCTGTTAGACTCCATCACTCGTTTGGCGCGTGCCTATAATACGGTGGCGCCTGCATCGGGCAAAATATTATCGGGTGGTGTTGATGCCAACGCATTGCACAAGCCGAAACGCTTTTTTGGCGCGGCCCGTAACATTGAGGATGGCGGCTCGCTAACCATTATAGCTACGGCCCTTACTGAAACCGGGTCTAAAATGGACGAGGTTATATTTGAAGAGTTTAAGGGTACGGGTAACATGGAGTTACAACTGGATCGTAAACTTTCAAACAAACGTATATTCCCGGCTATTGACATTACCGCGTCAAGCACCCGCCGCGATGACCTGTTGCTTGACCGCGACACGTTGCAGCGCATCTGGATACTGCGCAACCACCTTGCCGATATGAACTCGCAGGAATCAATGGAGTTTTTACAGGCGCAGATAAAAGGTACCCGTACCAACGAAGAATTTTTGATATCCATGAATTCATAATATATTTACATCAAAAGGAGTTATAAATAACGTAAGGTTAATTATAACTCCTTTGGTTTTTGTAAAATTTATGATACCTTCATGACATTATGAGGCGACGGGTTAAAAAACATCTTCCAAACGCTATTACATGTGCAAACCTGTTCAGTGGCTGCATTGGCATTGTTTTTACTTTTCAGGATAACCTTGTTTTTGCCGCCTATGCCATTTTCCTGGCAGCTATTTTCGATTTTTTTGATGGCTTCGCCTCGCGTGTGCTGCAATCCTTTTCGGGAATCGGTAAAGACCTTGATTCGCTGGCAGATATGGTGAGTTTTGGCGTGCTACCGTCAGCCATAATGTATGAGTTGCTTTTGCGCGCGCCGCAAATTGATCATGTAAGCGAGTACCTTAATTTTATAGCATTTCTGATCCCGGTATTCTCGGCATTACGCCTGGCTAAATTTAATACCGATACCCGCCAGGCCGAAAGCTTTATTGGCCTGCCTACCCCTGCAAATGCAATACTGATAGGCTCTATACCATTGATACTTGCACAATACAATGGCCTCTCGCGCTATATCCTAAACCCATATGGACTGTCGCTGTTTATTGTGGTGATGTGTACACTTCTGGTTGCCGAAATTCCGTTGATGTCGCTTAAATTTAAGAACCGCGATTTTAACAAAAACTTTTATCGTTATTTATTGCTGCTGTTTTCGGCAATACTCATACTATTTTTTAAATTTGCCGCAGTTCCGGTGGTTATAGTAATGTATATCACCCTATCGTTAATTCAACTAAAATTTGCAGACGGTACCCTAATGAGCGGCCACAAAAAAAATTATTAAGCCCTTATTATTACCGTTCTTTAACAAAAACACCTGATGAAAAAATTCCTGGCCGAAATTGATGTAATGCCCAAAAAAGAGATACTTGACCCACAGGGAAAGGCAGTTACCGGCAGCATGAAAAACCTGGGCTTATCTGAGATACAAAATGTACGTATTGGTAAACATATTTCGCTTGAGATTGATGCCGAGAGCGCCGAAACTGCCAGTGCAAAAGTTGACCAGGCCTGTAAAAACCTTTTAGCCAACCTAATCATGGAAAGCTACAGCTTTAAGCTGGTGGAAGTTGCTTAAGTTATAAGTCGAAAGTCTGTTTAACGGGCTAATATCTATAAACATAAAAGGGAAAGGCAATCACATATGATTTTGCCTTTCCCTTTTTCTATACTTTCCGACTTCAGACTTTCGGCTCCAGACTTCTATAAATTCGCTTCCTTTTCTCTTTTTATTTTTTCAAGTGCTATAAGATTGTTTTCTACAACCTGTTTAACTGTGTTAAATTTAGCAGTTATCTCTGCAGGGTTTGCACCGCCGGCTTTACAGGCAAGTTCAACTTCCTGTATATTGGCCTGGCTTAACGGCATTCCAAAAAAGCCCAGGTTTGGCTTTAGTTTATGGGCCGATTGCGCCGCAACTACCCAATCGCCTGTGTTTATAGCCATGCTTATGGCATCCAGCAGCTGCGGTGTTTGCTCTAAAAACATGCCTATCGAATCAACAATAAATTCATCGCTGCCATCGGCTATCTCATAGAGGAAAGAAAGATCGAGGTCTTGAGTTGGTAAATTATCAGACATTATAAAGGTTTATCAAATCAAAATTATAATTTTTTTACAATCAAGTCGTCTTTTAGATCACTTTTCAGCTCCAAAATTGTTTTATTTAATACGGGGTGTATTAAACCAGGCGCCAGCACTCCTAAAGGCTCTAAGGTAAACCTGCGATTGTGCAATTGCGGATGCGGAACGATAAGATTGGGCTGGTTGATAACTTCGTCACCATAAAACAAAATATCAATATCAATAGTGCGCGAACCCCATTTTTCTTCCCTGCTGCGCCCCAGCACGGTTTCGATGTGCAATATTTTTGCTAAAACCTGTTGTGCCGGTAAATTGGTTTGCAGCATAATCACTTGGTTTAAATAGTCGGGCTGGTTGGTTTTGCCCCACGATTGTGTTTCGTAAACTGCCGACTTATCAACCACCGGCGCTATACCCTGCTCAATGCATGCTATTGCCTTGTGCAAAAACACATTACGATCTCCAAGATTGCTGCCCAGTAATAAAAAAACATTAATCATTGTTGTAACAAATATCGCGCTTAAGGCTCTTAATAATATGCGAATCGCTAAGTTTGCATATATAGATCATTTATAACAGTTAATGAAACAATTCTTCAAATTTGTATTGGCCAGTGTTTTGGGCGTCATTATTTCCTCAATTATCCTTTTCTTTTTGTTTTTTATACTGTTATCGGGGCTTATCCTATCAGCCGGGAGTGATAAAGCGGTAGACGTTGACGCTAATTCTGTACTGCATATCAAGCTTGATTACCCTATAAGCGAACGCACACCAAATAACCCGCTTGCTAACCTGAGCTTTTTAGGCTTTGACGGCGAAAAAGCTATCGGCTTGAACGATATTTTGGCGTGCATCAAAAAAGCCAAAAAGGACGCTAATATTAAAGGCATCTTTTTGGACGAGAGCTATATGATGAGTGGCCAGGCCACTACCGAAGAAATACGTAACGCGCTTATCGACTTCAAAAAATCTAAGAAATTTGTTATCGCCTACTCAGAAATTTACACCCAAGGCTTCTATTACCTGGCGTCGGTGGCGGATAAGGTCTACATTAATCCAAAGGGGATCTTCGAATTCAGGGGTTTCAGTTCAGAGATCACCTTCCTGAAAGGCGCTCTTGATAAGCTAGGGATCCAGGCTCAGATCATCAAGGTTGGTACTTACAAAAGCGCCGTTGAGCCATTGGTGTTAACTAAAATGAGCGATGCCAACCGTTTACAGGTAACTTCATATTTAGGCTCGATGTATGATCATTTCCTTACAGGAATAGGCAAAAGCCGCAATATCAACAAAGATTCGTTGTTTAATTATGCCAATAGCGGCCGTATACAACAACCCGAAGACGCTTTGAAATATAAGTTGGTTGATGGCTTAAAGTATAAGGACGAAATACTATCTGACCTGAAAAAACGTACCGGCCTCCAGGAAAAAAATAATATGGCGAGCGTTGACCTTAACGATTATGTGAAAAGCGGCACCAGGGCAGATACCGACCCTAAGGATGTAAGCTACAAAAACCGGATAGCTATTGTGTATGCATCGGGTGAAATTTCGGGTGGAAACGGCGATGATAACAGCATCGGATCTGAAACCATATCAAAGGCTTTGCGAAAAGTACGGATGGACAACAATGTAAAAGCCGTGGTGCTGCGCGTAAATTCGCCCGGAGGCAGTTCGCTGGCATCTGACGTGATATGGCGCGAGGTAATGCTTACTAAAAAAGTGAAACCTATTATTGTATCTATGGGCGATGTGGCTGCATCAGGCGGCTATTATATAGCCTGCGCGGCCGATTCTATTATAGCCGAGCCTAATACCATCACCGGGTCGATAGGCATTTTTGCCGTGCTGCCCAATATGCAAAAACTGTTTAATGATAAGCTGGGTATTACCTTTGATGGTGTAAAGACGGGCAAATTCGCCGACCTTGGCGATGTAAGCCGCCCCCTAACCCCCGAAGAAAGACTTATACTGCAAAACAGCGTTAACCGCGGTTATGATGATTTTACAAAAGCAGTGGCGGCCGGCCGCGGTAAAACGCAGGCTTATATAAACAGCATTGGCCAGGGCCGTGTATGGACTGGTACGCAAGCCCTGCAAAATGGCTTGGTTGACAGGTTGGGCAATATTAACGACGCTATACAATCTGCAGCTAAAAAAGCCGGTGTTAAAGAATATAAAATAGTAAGCTACCCCGAGCAAAAAAGCTTCTTGAACAGATTTGGCGAAGGCTTAACAGCCGAAGTGAAAGCCCATTTTGTAAAAGCCGAGCTTGGCGATAACTACCGTTATTACGAACAAATAAAAGGCGTTACCAAAATGATGCGCACCCCGCAAATGCGTATGCCTTATGATGTGGTGATAAGATAAGATTATTAAAAATATTGATTGAGAAAGCTGCCTTTGGGGCGGCTTTTGTTATTTTAGAAACCATGAAACATCAGATTGATTTTTATACCTCGTATAACCAATTTTACATAACCGACAAAGATGCTGGGGGCGCCACCAATTCTGACAAATTTTGGACAACTGAAGCATTTACCGAAAGGCTTGCAGTTGAGGATGGAATTTTAGGTGTAGGCGTTGAATGCTATGGGCCTGTTAAAGGAGAAGTATACCTTTTAAACTCGTCAAACGATACAACTATTTTGGATGAATACGATCATATAGTTGAAGCAGGGATTGAGATAAAATCAGGCGTTATTCAAATAATGGATTGCCCCAACTCAAACGTCGAATTAGAACTACGCGTTGAAATAGGGCTTTATCGCGTAAGGATATATTCCTGTAACTTAGCTTCTGTTGATGGCGATGAAGGTGAAGATTATTATAAAATAGAAATTTGGCCGGATGCCAAAATGGAAAGAAAAGTATTGAAACAGTACTCCGTTTAAGGTATTAACAGAATAGCAATTATAAAACCAACTATTACGGGCGGCTTTTGTATTTTTACGCCACAACTAAATTATGGAGAACAAACCCATCGCGCGCGCGCTTCGCTTACTATCGCAATTGATGGAATTGCACGAGGTTAACCCCTTCAAAATAAAATCGATAGCTAATGCTGCTTTTAAGGTTGATAAATTGCCATTTCCGCTGGCAGGCAAAACTGTAAGCGAATTAGAGAAGATAGATGGTATAGGAAAAAGCCTTGCTGCCAAGATAGCCGAACTGTTAGCGACCGGCACCATGACCGAACTCCAGGAAATGCTTGCCCAAACGCCTGATGGTGTCATAGAAATGATGGGCATAAAAGGCATAGGCCCAAAAAAAGTTGCCATCATCTGGAAAGAGTTGGGGATTGAGAACGTTGGCGAACTTTATTACGCCTGTAACGAGAACCGCCTTATCGAAGCCAAAGGATTCGGTTTAAAAACACAGGAAGAGATCATAAAGGTTTTGGAGTTCAGGATGGCAGGAAACGGTAAGTTTCTGTATGCCCAGGTAGTGAAAGAGGTGAAGGCGCTGATGGAAGAGATACGCGGTATCTTTCCGGATGCGTTAAAACACATTGCAGGAGAGTTTCGCCGCCGCAGCCCGATAATAAGCGAGGTGGTTATTGTAGTGGGCAGCCTGAACCAGGAAATAGCCTACCAGGCACTTGCTGAATTAGATACCCTAAAAAATGTAACCCTTAGTGGCACCCATATTTCGGCCGAGTTAAATAACGGTTTGCTGGTTGATATTATATGCGTTGACAAAGCAAATTATTACTACGAACTGTTTATAAATACAGGCGATACGGAACACGTAGATGCTGTGTTAGCGCGGATAAATACCCCGCTTGAATTGCCTGAAACAGAAGAGCTTATATATCAAAAAGCCGGCTTGGCGTGGATGCCTGCTGAACTGCGCGAAGGCAAGTCTTTTATAGAGAAAGCTGCAGCGGACAACCTGCCGACGCTGATAAGTTACCACGACCTGAAAGGCACTTTGCATAATCACAGCACCTGGAGCGACGGCGTAAATACGCTGGAAGAAATTGCCTTATACTGCCGCGACGAGCTTAAGCTGGAATACTTAGGCATCAGCGACCATAGCAAAAGCGCGTTTTATGCCAAGGGTTTAAGTATCGAGCGGGTTTTACAGCAGCATGAAGAGATAGATCACCTAAACAAAAAACTGGAGGGCTTTCACATATTTAAGGGCATCGAATCGGATATATTGAACGATGGATCGTTGGATTACCCGGATGAAATATTAAAACGCTTTGATTTTATTGTGGCATCTATACACGCTAACCTGAAGATGCAGGCGGATAAGGCTACCGCCCGATTAATAAAAGCTATCGAAAACCGTTACACTACCATTTTGGGCCACCCAACAGGCAGGCTTTTGCTTAGCCGCAAAGGATACGATATCGACCATAAAAAAGTTATTGATGCTTGCGCTGCCAATAATGTGGTGATAGAAATAAACTCCAACCCGTTAAGGCTTGATCTTGACTGGCGCTGGCACCAATACGCGCTTGATAAAGGTGTAATGTTATCCATCAACCCCGATGCGCACCGTAATGCCGGGTTCCACGACATGTACTATGGCATAAATGTTGCCCGTAAAGGTGGTTTAACAAAAGATATGTGCTTAAACGCGTTATCTATAACAGAGGTAACCGAGGTGTTTAAAAAGAAAAGAGAAGGTCGGTAACCGAAAGTCGGAAAGTCCGAAAGTCAGTCAAAGACTGAACAAGGCGATGACCTTATGACTCAATGACACAACAGAATGTTAACAGATAAAGTACGCAAGCTTCAGCAGTCGGGCACGGTGCCAAACATTTTGGTAATAGGCGACCTGATGATAGACCACTATATTATAGGCGATGCTACTAGGCTGTCGCCCGAAGCCCCCGTTCCTATAGTAAACGTAAAAAACGAGTTTACCACGCCCGGCGGCGCTGCTAATGTCGGACAAAATTTATTAGCGCTTGGCGCAAAAGTATCGCTGGCAGGTATTACCGGCGACGATGCGGATGCCGAACGCCTGACAACCATTTTAACGGCTGAAGGCATTAACGCTGAGGGCATTTTTAAAGACAGCACCCGCCCTACCACTATAAAAACACGCGTAATGGCGGGCAGCCACCAGTTGGTCCGCGTAGACAGGGAAGTAACTAATCCGTTAAATGAGGATTTGCAAGGCCGTTTTTTAGAGCGTATAAAAACCAACATAGGCCAGGCGGATATTGTGGTTTTGTCAGATTACAACAAAGGCCTTTTTTCTGAAGCGCTTGCCCAACAACTTATTGAAGAAGCCGGGCGCATGGGCAAAAAAGTAGTTATTGACCCTAAAGGGCTTAACTATGGCAAGTATAAAGGTGCTTATATTATAAAGCCCAACCGTAAAGAACTTGCCGAGGCGGCAAAAACAGAAAAAATTACCAATATAGATGAGTTGCAGCAGGCCGCCCGTATTATTATTAAACAAACCGGGGCCGAATATATAGTGGTAACCCTATCAGAACAAGGCATGGTTATTATCAGCGAACTGGCTTATAAACTGCTGCCTGTAAAGGCCACTTCGGTTTTTGATGTTACCGGTGCGGGCGATACCGTGCTGGCGGCAATGGCTTATTTTATGGCGCAGGGCCTAAATGTAGAAGAAGCCTGCGAACTGGCAAACCATGCCGCGGCCATCGTAATAAGGCAAACCGGCAGCGCCGTAACAACGGTTGATGAAATACTGGAAGATATAGAGGTTAGAAATTCTAAACACTAATTTTAGATCCGAAATTAAAAATCCGAAATCCGAAATAAAGAGATGGTACTTGAAGAATTATATGAACATCGTAATTTAATACAAAAGGTTATAGAGGACCTGTCTGGCGATATTGAATTGGCCTGTCGTACTATGGTTTCGGTATTAAAAGATGGTAAAAAGGTTTTAATTGCCGGTAACGGCGGCAGCGCCGCGGATGCACAGCATATTGCCGCCGAGCTTAGCGGTCGGTTTGTAAAAGAGCGTAAAGCCCTGCCCGGCATAGCTTTAACGGTTGATACATCTGCGCTTACGGCCATAGCTAACGATTATGGGTACCATCATGTATTCTCGCGCCAGGTTGAAGCGCTGGCCCAACCCGGCGATCTGTTTATCGGTATATCAACGAGCGGCAACAGCCAGGGTATTTTAAACGCCTTTGAAACCGCAGGTAAAATAGGTTGCAAAACACTTGGTTTATCAGGTCGGGATGGTGGTAAAATGAATAGCGTATGCAACCTGAACATCGTTGTCCCATCTGATGTTACCGCACGTATCCAGGAAATGCACATCCTTATCGGCCACATTATGTGTAAGGCTGTGGATGATGCGTATTAATCGGCCCGAATATGGGTTTAGGAATTAACGAATTTCAAGATATACTTTCGTCACTTATTCTGTAATTTTATCAAATTCGTTTAATTCGGGTTGAGATAATCATTATACCATGCGCCACAATCTTGAAAAAACACTTCTTGATAAAATAACCACCCTGCCGCTACTAAAGGAGCGTATTATCACCTGGAAAAGCGAGGGTAAAAAAGTTGTTTTCACAAACGGCGTATTTGATCTGCTGCACCTGGGGCATATTACTTATCTTTCCAAAGCTGCCGAACTGGGCGATAAACTGGTTATTGGTTTAAATGCCGATGCATCAGTCAAACGGTTAAAAGGCGAAAATCGCCCGGTTAATGATCAAAACAACCGCGCAGCCCTGTTAGCCGCTTTGTTTTTTGTAGATGCAGTTGTTTTATTTGAAGAGGATACCCCCCGAGAGTTAATAACACAACTATCGCCTGATGTGCTGGTAAAGGGGGCAGATTATACGGTTGACAATATTGCCGGCGCGAAAGAAGTGTTGGCCAATGGCGGCGAGGTTAAAACCATTACATTGGTTGAGGGGTATTCATCCACTAATATCATCAACAAAATAAGGATGGTGAGTGGTTAAATGGTGAATAGTTAGTGGTTACCATTTGTATACGCTACTTAGTAGTCAATTATTCAACCACTCACCACTTAACCCTCGATACTCACTAAATCACTAATTATTCTTAATGAAGATACTGGTAATCCGTTTCAGCTCAATGGGCGATATTATTTATACCACCCCCGTTGTGCGTTGCCTTAAAACGCAACTGCCCGATGCCGAGATACACTTTATTACCAAACCCGCATTTAAATACATTTACGATAATAACCCCTATGTTGATAAGCTACTGTTATTAAAACCAAACCTATCAGATACGATCGCCGATATCAAATCGGAGCGTTACGACTACATTATCGACCTGCACAATAACCTGCGTACCGCCATTATCAAACTACGCACCGGTATAAAATCGTCTACCTATAAAAAACAAACCATACGTAAATGGCTGAGCTTAAAGCTTAATATAAAGCTTGTGCCACCGGTACACCTTGTCGACCGTTATTTAAAGGCTGTAGCCTTTTTAGGGGTTACCAATGATGGCCGCCCGATAGATTATTATATTAAACAAGATCACCAGCTGCAGGCGCTGCTGCCAGCATCGCACCAAAACAATTATGTAGCCTTTGTTATAGGCGCTACGCACTTTACCAAACGTATGCCCAATAAAAAGATCATCAGCCTTTGCAAACAGCTTAACTATCCTATAGTATTATTAGGGGGTATGGATGTTAAGGTAAATGGCGATGAAATAGCCGCGGCGGTTGGAAACAATGTGCATAACGCCTGCGGGATAACAACGTTGGACGAATCGGTTTTCCTGGTATCAAAAGCGCAAAGTATTATCGGTTTTGATACGGGCCTTACCCACATTGCCGAAGCTTTTGATAGGCCAATTGTATCCATATGGGGCGGTACCGTACCTGAGCTGCTTGGAGTTCAGCCTTATATGGTGAAAAACGCGATGGTTGCCGGTATAGAGCTTAGCTGCCGCCCCTGTTCAAAGTTCGGGTTAGAAAAATGCCCGCTTGGTCATTTCAAATGCATGTACAATATACCGGAAAAACCCATTGCAACCTTTGTAAATATTATTTAGCGGAGAATTTTTTCTCAGGAAAAAGATTATTTTTGCCGAAACATAAATCTTATTATTTCATGAAAAAATTTTTACTATTCATTTGCTGCGGATTTGCAGCTTCGACAGCGTTTGCTCAAGCACCAAGTTTCGGTATCAGGGGCGGTGTAAACTTCGCTAAACTTTCTGCTTCAGACGGTAACATAACCGCTACATCCAATTCAACCACCACATTTGCTGCAGGCGTGTTTGCCGACTTTAAATTCGGTAGCGTATCATTGCAACCAGCTTTAAACTATATGGGTAAAGGTGGTGAAGGTGATGACGGTAACGGCGGCGTAACCAAAATTAAAACCTATTATCTGCAGGTTCCTGTAAATGTGGTTTATCATATACCCGCTACATTTGGCCAAGTTTATTTTGGTGCAGGCCCATATGTAGGTTATGGCTTATCAGGAAAAGTAACAAGCACCGGTTTAAATGTTAACGCAGACGTTACTTTTGGCGATGGTCCTGACGATATCAAAAGAACCGATTTTGGCTTGGATGGTATTGCCGGCTTTGAATTTAGCAACGGTTTTATTCTTGGCGTTAACTACGATCTTGGCTTATCTAACGTAACCAATGAAAGTTCATTTTCAACAAAAAACCGTGTATTCGGTGTTTCTGTAGGATTTAAATTCTAATCAGAAAAAACAATATTTATAAAAAAGAGGGACATGCGTTCCTCTTTTTTTATTTTAGAGGAAATGAAAAAACTATTGTTGATTCGCCATGCCAAAGCCACACACGAAAGCGGGTATAGCGACTTTGAGAGGCCCCTCACCGACAAGGGCTTTAAGCAATGCGAATTGATGGCTGCCAGGTTAATTGCCGCGGGTATAAAACCCGGGATGATGATGGCAAGCCCCGCCCTGCGTACTTTATCAACAGCAAATGTTTTTAGCCAGGTGTTAGGCTTGCAGCAAGCCATCACCAACAAAGATATTTATGATGCCAGCGAAAACACACTGTTAAAGGTGATAAGCGAACTGCCCAATGATAAAGACTACGTCGCCATTGTGGGCCATAACCCCGGTATAAGCCAGGTACTTTATTATTTAAGCGGTGCTATAAAAGAGGTACCGCCTTGCGCGGTAGCGCTAATTGAATTTGATGCAGATAGCTGGCAAGAACTTTTTGAAGGAAGCGGCAAACTTGTTCATTACGATACGCCGAACAAGGCTTAAGTCGAAAGTTCTAAGTTTTTAGTCTGTAGTATAAACCGACTTGAGACTTAAGACTAAAAACTCGAGACTTAATTCACCTTATACATCTTACCCGGAAGCGAGCGGATAAAGCCTTGCAACTCCATATCCAGCAACGTCATAGCCAGCTGGCTCATGGGCATATTTGCCTTAATGGCCAAATCGTCAATTGCAAGTGCCTGGTTATGCTGCCTGATAATTTCGTACACCGCCCGTTCCTCAGCCGATAGGTCTATTGGTAACAATAATTGCTCGGGTGCAGCTTTAATGTCAGTGTTCTTTTCCCAACCTAGGCTGTAAGCCAGGTCCGCAACGCAGGTAAGCAAAGCCGCTTTATTATTGCGAATCAGAAAGTTGCAGCCTTCAGAATACTCATCCCCCAGCCTTCCCGGAAACGCGAACACGTCGCGATTATAGCTGTTAGCTATTTCGGCGGTTATTAGCGCGCCACCTTTTAGCCCTGCCTCTACCACAATGGTAGCATCGGCCATACCTGCCACTATACGGTTACGCTGCGGAAAATTTTCCCTGTCGGGGATAGTGCCCGATGGATATTCGCTCAACAAACCGCCATTCTCCAGCATCTTTTCGGCGGTGCCTTTGTTTTGATGCGGGTATAATTTATCAAGCCCGTGACCTAACACGCCAACCGTAGGTACACCCTGTTTAAGGCATTCTTTGTGGGCGGCGACATCAATGCCCAGGGCAAGGCCACTTACTACCAACACGTTGTATTGCTGCAATTCTTCAACCAGTTGCCTGCAAAGCTGCCTGCCATAATCGGTAGCGTTGCGCGTACCAACAATGCTTACGCAATGGTATGGGTTTAGGTTAGCATTGCCCCTGCTATATAGTAAAACCGGCGAATCATGACAGCCCTTTAGCCGCCGCGGATAGCGGCTATCTGTATAAAATATTACGTCGATGTTATTCTTGTCGAGGAATTTTAACTCCTGTTCGGCTTTGCGCAAGGCATCGTCAAAATCTATCTGCTTGATAATTTTTTCGCCTATGCCGGATATCTTAAGAAATTTAGCCTTTGGCGTTTTAAACACATTTTCCGCACTGCCCGCATGCGCTACAAGGCTTTTGGCATGGGTACAGCCAATACTTTTAATAAATGTTAAGGCAACCTGGTGTTGTAACGACATAAGCTTCGGTCGTCTAAAATATAAAATTTCCTAAAATAATTAGCATTTTTTACGGTTAAAACAAGTAAATACTTTTCATGGAAAAAAAAACTATAAAAATAGTTTGCAAACTATAAAAATAGTTCTACCTTAGTCTAACTATAAAAATAGTTTGCTATGAAACTTAAAGAACTGACCAAAGCTGAAGAACAGATCATGCAGATACTGTGGCAATTGAACGAAGCGATAGTGAAGGATATCCTGGAAAAGATCCCCGAGCCCAAGCCCGCTTATAACACGGTATCAACGGTTGTGCGCGTGCTGGAAGGAAAAGGGTTTGTAGATCATAAAGCCTACGGCAACTCGCACGTTTATTTCCCGCTCATCAGCGAGGATGATTATAAAAAATTTACGTTTGATAAACTGATGAGCAATTATTTTGATAACTCCTACAAAAGCCTGGTATCGTTCATAGCCGACGAAAAAAACCTGGGCCTTAAAGAACTTGATGAACTTACAGAACTGATCAACAAACTAAAATCTCAAAAAAAATGAGCTGGCTGCATTACCTGGTCGAAGCAAATATTTACCTGGGTGTATTTTATTTGTGTTATTCCCTGCTTTTAAACCGCGATACCCACTACAATTTAAGCAGGGCCTACCTCATCTTTAGCTGCATTGTTTCTTTTGTGCTGCCGGTTACCAGGTTAGGCATACTAAAACCGGTTGAACAAATAATAATTGAGGAACCTGTACCCAGTACGGTGAACCAGGTTAAATTTACGCCTGCCCCAATCGCTGTTGCTACCCATAGTTTTACATTGCAAGATGTTGTGTTATATGTTTATGTAACAGGCACTATTATAGCATGCTTGATATTTTTATTCCGTCTGCGCAAATTATATGTACTTACTCGTAATAATCATTCTTTATACCAGGATCAGTATAAGCTGGTTAAACTTAATGACCAAAACACCGCCTTTTCTTTCTTCAATTATTTATACGTAGGTAGTAATATTCCGCAGGCCGAAACTATTATAGCCCATGAGCTGGTGCACATACGCCAAAAGCATTCGGCCGATATTATTTTTTTAGAAATATTAAAGGTTATCAACTGGTTCAATCCGTTCATATACCTTATGCAGCGCAGCCTTAAAACCGTGCACGAATACATAGCCGACGAGCAAACCGCCGCGTACGAGCGGGACACACTCGCTTATTCCTCCTTTTTACTTAACAACGCCTATGGCATACAGGGCGCGCCTATTTCGCATTCATTTTTCAATTATAACCTATTAAAAAAGAGGATCATTATGTTAAATCAAAAACGATCGGGTAAGTTAGCAAGGCTAAAGTACCTGGCAGCGGTGCCGCTTTGTGCCGGCATGCTCTGCACATCAACATTATTGTTTAGTAAGGATTACGCCGTGATAGACCTGGCGCCACAAAAAACTGTGGAGATACCCGATCCTGTTATTGATAGCACCAAGTATACCTTGAAAATAGTTAATAAGGCAGATAAGGTTACGGTAATATCAGATAAAATGGTGTTCACTAACCCTAAAACCAATGTTGAATCCGTTTACACAGTAAACAGCTTAACAGAAAAAGACAAAATAACCCTAAAGGAAAAAGGGTTTGATGTATCTGTTGTTGCGCGCGAAAAAAAAGATACTATACCGCCGCCACCGCCGCCTGCACCGCCTAAAGTTAAGCTTAAATCACCGCCACCACCACCCGCGCCTCCAAAAAAGTTAAAGGTTAGCCATGTAAAATTTCCGCCGCCGGTTGTAACCAGAGACAAGTTTAACGGCACACCACCGCCGCCACCGCCACCTTACGATTCTGCTTATGATCAATTGTTCACTTATATGGCTAAATACACACGCTATCCCACCGCAGCATTCGATAAAAGGATAAACGGAGATGTGATACTTTCGCTTGTTATTAATAACGAACATAAAATAACTGATGTTAAAGTTGCAAAGGGAATAGGATACGGTTGCGACGAAGAAGCCATCAGGGCGTTAAAAGCATTTAACGGCACTATAGATAAGGCACCGGGCACCTATACAATGGTAGCAACATTTATGTTGATAAATGAGAAGGCGCGTCAGTTTTACGCACCGCCAGCCTTAACTGACCATGTGGTAGATGCCAAAAACTTTATGGGACAAGTAACCCTGGCAGGATATTTAAAGTAGCGGTAATGGTTACCCCTTTATATAGATAACCTGCTTGGTTTCAAAAAACTCCTCCTCAAAATAATCCCTGAGGTAGAATTGCTGCACGGCTAAACCCGCGTCGGCAATTTCTTGCGTTAAGTCGCCTCCCTTCAAATACAGTATTCCGTTTGGAAATTTATTAACCGACTGCTTTTTGAATTTGCCTTTCACCCAGGGGTAAAAATCCTTTAGCTGCGTAACTGCGCGCGATACCACAAAGTTGAATTGCTCTTTAATTTCTTCCGCACGGGCATGTGTCGCCCTTACATTTTTGAGCCCCAACGCAGCGGCTACTTCTGTAACCACCTTAATTTTTTTCCCGATAGAATCTACGAGGTGAAAATTAGTTTCGGGAAAAAGTATAGCCAGCGGGATGCCCGGGAAACCCCCACCCGTGCCAACATCCAGTACGTTTTCGCCGGGTAAAAAGGTCATTACTTTGGTTATCCCGAGCGAGTGCAGCACATGGCGCTCATAAAGCAGGTCGATATCCTTTCGGGATATTACGTTGATCTGGCTGTTCCAAAAGGTGTACAGTTGCTGCAGTTGTGCAAACTGGGCCTGCTGGTGGGCCGTAATATCCGGGAAATATTTAAGCAGGATATCAGATGTCATCCTTATTATAACGGTTAATGATATTACCTAACAAATACCTGGCCCTGAATAACTGCGCCTTAACCGTACCCAGGGGCAGATCAAGCTGTTGAGCTATTTCCTCGTACGAAAGTTCGTCAAAGTAGCGCAGGGTTATCAGGTTACGGTAGCGTATGGGTAAACTATCTATCAATACTTTTAGTTCTTCGGTTTGTTGTTTTTTGATGGATGTTTCTTCGGGGTTCAAGCCGTCTGATTTTATTTGAAGCGGTTTTTCGTCACCTTCTTCATCCATCATGCTATGTATGGATTGCGTGCTAAGCTTCTTCTTGCGTATAAAATCGATACAATTGTTGGTTGCTACGCGGAAAAGCCATGTGCTAAACGCATATTCGGGCTGGTACTTTTCCAGTTTTTCAAAAGCTTTAGCAAAGGTTTCAACGGTAAGGTCCATGGCGTCCTCTTTGTTGTTAACCATTTTTAACACCATAAAATATATCGAATCTTTATACCGGTGCATTAGGTCGGCATAAGCTTTTTGGTTACCTCCCTTTGCCTTTACAACCAGATGGAAATCGTTTTTAGCATTTTCGGTGAAATGTTTATTTATTTCCATCGCGTTGTTTTAATAAAAGTACCTATCAATCCAAACACGTTTAAGTATATATAATATATCATATCAAAAAATGGCAGCGCCCATACCAGGTCGCCGTTATCCAGCTTTTTAAATACTTTGCTATAAACCAACAGTTGCAGCATCCACCTGAAAACAAAAACGCCTATAATTAAAAGGGGTTCAAATTTAAATACCAGGCACAATATAAATAAAACATAAAATAAAAACCCGCTAACGGCATCAAAACTTAGCATTCGCCTGTGGCTGTTCTTATATAATTTGCCTACGCCCATATGCCGCTTTTTTTGCCTGAACCAGCCGCTCAATGTGGTTTTAGCATCGGTATAGGTAAAGGTATCCGGGTGTATTTGTATACTGGTGTTCCCGGGCGTGGCGTTTTGATTCACAAACAGATCGTCATCGCCGGATATGACGTGCATGTGGGACGCGAATCCCTTCGCCTTAAAAAACAACGATTTGGTATACGCCAGGTTGCGGCCTATACCCATATAAGCATCGCCGTTAAGCGCTGCCGAAAGGTAACTTATAGCGGTTTTTACGGTTTCGAACCTGATGAAAGGATTCAGGAAGTTACCGGTGCGGGTGTATGGCGAATAACCTAAAACAATTTGTGTTGAACCCGTAAAACCGGCCGCCATAAGGGTTATCCAATTAAGGGTAGCCGGCTTGCAATCGGCATCGGTGAACAAAAGATGTTCGTTTTTGGCGGCTTTTATACCCAGTGTAAGGGCAAACTTTTTACCGGTTTTATACCGCTCATGCTCCGTGATCGTTACAATTTTAAGATGGGGGAACTCCTGTTTTATCTCCAGCAGTATCATGTCCGAATCGTCGGTAGAGCAATCGTTTATAACTACCACTTCATAATCCGGATAGTTTTGCTGCAAAATATAAGGCAGGTTTTCCGTCAAATTACGGGCCTCGTTACGTGCGCTGATGATAACCGAAACGGGTACAGTTGGCGGCGGAAGTTGCTGCGCAGGTGCATAGCGGGTAAGCCGGCTGTGGTTACTTAGCAGGTAATACAGCTGAACAATAAAACATAGCTGAAACAGAACAAATAGCGCCTCGTGAATATAAACTTCCAAACCCCTTGATAATAAGGTGCAAATTTGATAAAAATAGGTGAGACTTTGAGGCAAAATTTCTTAACAAAGCGGCTATTTACTCACCCCGCGGCACTTCGTGCGCGACCCTCTCTTCGCCTGCGGCGGAAAGAGGGTAAGCCTCTTTTTCTTCACCCTCTTTGCGCAGCAGAGAGGGTCGGCAAGCGCAGCGATGCCGGGGTGAGTTAACTTCGCAAACTTTGCTTGATCTTCTCTAAAACGCTCTCTAAATCCTCCTCGATATCGACATTTTTGAATCTCAGAATTGTTAGCCCCAAGCTCGACAATATTATATCTCTATTCTTGTCATACTTCTTTTTATATAAATGAACCGGCCCATCAGCTTCAATAACCAATTTCGATTCATCACAGTAAAAATCGGGGATATAATAATCGTATCTTCCCATAACAGATCGCACACAAATGGGGTGTTGACGTAAAAATTTTTTACCTGTAAAATTTCGGTTTCTCAGGATATTCCAAAGTATTGATTCGGCAGGAGTTTGCCTTTGTCTTAGTTCGCGGCACAGTTGTATTATGGACGGCATAGTGAAAGTTACAAATATTTCACCCTGAATTGCTAATCATAAATCACTGCGCGGCTATTTACTCACCCCGCGGCACTTCGTGCGCGACCCTCTCTTCGCCTGCGGCGGAAAGAGCGTAAGCCTCTTTTTCTTCACCCTCTTTGCGCACCAGAGAGGGTCGGCAAGCGCAGCGATGCCGGGGTGGGTAAACCCGCAAACTTTTGCTAATTTTGCAACACTAAATGAAATTTAATTTAACCGCACAAGACCCGCTATCTAAAGCCCGCGCGGGCGAGCTTACTACAGATCACGGGGTTATACAAACGCCTATTTTTATGCCTGTTGGCACAGCCGGCACGGTAAAAGCAGTACACCAGCGCGAACTGAAAAACGATATTAAGGCGCAGATTATATTAGGCAATACTTACCATTTATACTTAAGGCCCGGGCTAAATACCATAGAATTGGCCGGCGGCTTGCATAAATTTAACGGCTGGCAGGGCCCTATTTTAACAGATAGCGGCGGCTACCAGGTGTATTCGCTTACCGATGTGCGAAAGATAAAGGAAGAAGGCGTTACGTTCCGCTCGCATGTTGACGGCTCAAAACACCTGTTCACGCCCGAAAACGTAATGGATATTCAGCGCGTTATAGGTGCCGATATCATTATGGCATTTGACGAATGCACCCCCTATCCGTGCGATTACAACTACGCAAAACGTTCTATAGAGATGACGCACCGCTGGCTTAAACGCTGCTGCGACCGCTTTGATACTACCGAACCCAAATATGGTTACAGCCAAACGCTTTTCCCGATAGTGCAGGGATCGGTATATAAGGACCTGCGGGTGCGCTCGGCTGAGGTTATCGCCTCTTTTGAACGAGAAGGCAATGCTATTGGGGGCTTATCGGTAGGTGAACCTGCCGAAGAAATGTACGCCATGACAGAGGTTGTTTGCGATATTTTACCCCAGCATAAACCCCGTTACCTGATGGGTGTGGGTACACCGGTTAATATATTAGAAAACATTGCTTTGGGTATTGATATGTTTGATTGTGTAATGCCTACCCGAAACGCCCGCAATGGCATGTTGTTTACCAAGGACGGCATCATTAATATTAAAAACGAAAAGTGGAAGAACGATTTTAGCCCTATTGAGGTTGATAGCGATCTTTACGCGGACACATGTTATACTAAAGCTTATTTACGCCACTTGATACATAGCGGCGAGATGCTGGGGGCGCAAATAGCTACATTGCATAACCTGCACTTTTACATGTGGCTGGTAACCGAAGCACGCAATAAAATTATTAACGGCGAGTTTTACGAGTGGAAGAAAGTTATGGTGAACCGTTTAGGCCAAAGATTATAAATGAGAGCATTCTTACACCGATATTTAACTGTAATTGACAGGTATATCATCAAAAAATACCTGGGCACCTTTGTGTTTACATTGGGGATTTTTATGGTGATATCGGTTGTGTTTGATATATCCGAGCATCTTGATAATTTTTTGGGCGACGACGTATCGGTAAACGATATTGTTTTTACTTATTACGCCGGGTTTATCCCCTTTTATTTGATGCTGCTTTCGCCGCTCATTAACTTTTTAGCGGTTATTTTTTTTACTGCTAAAATGGCCAATCAAACAGAGATCGTGCCTATTTTAACAAGCAAAGCCAGCTTTTATCGCTTTTTGCGGCCCTATGTGTTATCTGCCGGGCTAATATTTACCGTTTCCTTGTTCGCAAATGTTTACCTGCTGCCCTTTACCAATAAGCTAAAGATCACGTTTGAAGGCGCTCATTTCTTTAAAAACGACGACCCCTCAAAACAAGAAGTACACATTCAGCTTGATAAACGCACCTTTGTTTACCTGCAAACGTATGACCCGGATGTGCAAACTGGTTATAACTTTACACTTGAAAAATTTGATGGCGACGAACTAAAAGAGAAGCTAACCGCTACCAGTATCAAGTACGATTCGCTTAAAAACCGATGGACCATCATCATGCCAACCATACGATATGTAAACGGTTTAAAAGAAGTTTTTAAGCAAAACCTGCCCTCTATCGATACCGTTTTAGACATGCGCCCGATTGATTTTGAAGCGCATGATAATGTAGCCAGCAATATCTACAGCGCTATGTCTTTAACCGCTTTAAACAAGGGTATCGAAAAAGAAAAGACACGCGGCACCGGCGTAATTACCGATATGAAATTTGAAAAATACCGCCGCTTTGTGGAGCCGTTATCTTCGTTTGTACTCACCTGTATCGGGGTCGCCATAGCGTCAAGAAAAGTGCGCGGTGGCGTTGGTTTGCCTTTAGGCATCGGTATTTTTATATGCTTCACCTATATTGTAGTGAATAAATTCGCCCTCGTATTTGCCATAAAGGGGGGCTTTCCGCCGCTTATGGCAGTGCTGATGCCCAACCTGATATTTGGCACACTGGGCTACATTCTTCTTGCTAAAGCACCAAAATAATGACTGTTTTAAACAATAATGCAGGCATAAACAAGAACCTTTTAATACTGCATTTCACCGTTTTTGTATGGGGGTTTACCGGAATTTTAGGTCAACTTATTTCTATTTCAGCAGTAAATTTGGTGTGGTACAGGGTGCTTATAGCAAGCTTGTCGTTATTTTTGTACTTCAAATTTAACAAAACTGCGTTCAAAGTTACCGCCAAAACCGCGCTAAAATTACTGCTTACGGGTGCTTTAGTGGGCGGGCATTGGATACTTTTCTTTGCTTCTATTAAGCTTTCAACGGTGCCGGTAACCTTGGTATGCCTCTCTTCCATCACGCTTTTTACGGCGATTTTTGAGCCGCTAATTAATAAAAAGCGCATCTCAAGAATGGAGATTTTGGCCGGCATTTTGATCATAGCGGGTATCATATTAATTTTCAAATTCGAAACACAATACACTAAGGGTATAATTGCCGGGCTAATCAGCGCTGTGCTTGCAAGCCTTTTTGCCATCATCAACAGCCACCAGGTAAAGCATCATCAGGCGCCTGTTATCGCTTTTTATGAGCTGTCTGGCGCGCTGCTCTGGATCACTATCTACCTTTTTACCACCGCAGGCACCGCCGGTTTTTTGATACCGAAAGCTGCTGATCTGGGATATTTATTATTGCTGGGCACTGTGTGTACATCGCTTGCGTACGTCGCGGGCGTATCGGTAATGCGCGAGCTTTCGGCCTTTCGCGTAGCCCTTATAACCAATCTCGAACCGGTGTATGGAATAATTATGGCCTTCCTTTTTTTCGGTGATATGAACAAAATGTCGCTTGGTTTTTGGGTAGGTTCGGTTATTATACTGTCTACTATCTTCCTTTTTCCTGTGGCTCAAAAGCAGGTTGCTAAACGCCGTAAATTGTAAATTCTTCTTCTAATTCTGCTGTTTTGCCAATCCTGTCTTGTGGGGTAGGGGATAAAACGCACCTGTTGTACGGCGCGTTTTAAGTCGTTTTAAGCCATTATTAATTTTTGCCCACCTCCATGCTGTAAAAACATTTTGGTGCGAAACTGGGGCAAATTTAAAAATCAATTAGTGTACTGATTGCCCAAGTAAAGTTTAGTTATAAACATAGCTGATGTAAGTGCTTATTTCCGCAATTTACAATTAAACTAATCAATTTATGTATTAATATAAAAACGTGAAAATCAAATATTTATACTTTTTATAAGAACAATAATTTCAAATAAAATTGCCCTTTTAAATTTACAAATACTAAAAAAAATAGCACTTGATAGTATACGCGGTAAAATATGGCAATAAAATATTATTAATCAGATAAATACAATAGTTTAAGTCACTAAATAATTTACGTCCGAAAAATAAGTCGAGTTTCTTTTCAAAGTGTACCGAACTCAAACTTTCAGCTTTTTAAAAAAATACGGGGAGCACTAACTTTGTATACAGCAGCGCGTTTTAACATTAAAACTGATGCTTAAAAATCGATTCGAGGCAACGGTTATTTGTTCAAGACCAGTCATTGGTTAAATACCAAAATTAGGCCAATATGTATGCGGCCCCGCGCGGGGAAAAGACGTGCTTAAAACTTTTTGAAACGATCGTTTCGAGAGAGTAGCATGAGCGGACTTTTACTGGTATGTTTTTTTATTGCAAACCGCTGATCAGTTACAACGTTTTTAAAAAAGATTTAAAAAGCGCATATTGTATAAACTAAAAACCGGAAGACAACATGAGTATTAAAAATATTTTCGCACTCGTACTTGTAGTGCTAATCACTATCGTCATTATGCAAAATACCGACGAGGCGTGGTTCACCATTTTGTTTGTTAAAAAAAGTATTTCAAAACTTGCGGTGATGACAGCCATAGCGTTGGCCGCTTTCATCCTGGGCGTATTGGTTGGACGGCCAAAAAATAAAAAATACAATATCAGCGAGCACTACGACGAACTGCATGCCGGCGAAGACAAAAATACACTAAGTGACGAGGACCGTGATTATATTAGTAGGGATTAGAGGCCGCGGTTATATTGCTAATTGCCGCGAGGTCACGTTCTTTATCGTTGCCTAGACGTTGTAAAAAACCTGGTTAAATTCTTCCATCGCGCTAAGGTTCGGTACGTTTTCGAAAATGCCAAAAACCGACGCACCAGAGCCGCTCATACTCGCGTATATGGCGCCATGTTCGTAGAGTTCTGCTTTTACGCCACGTATAACGGGATGATCGCGGAAGATATGGCTTTCAAAATCGTTCTTAATGCGCCCTCTCCATGCCGTAAGGGGCGTTTTTATCAGGTCGTATAACGAATCGCGGACCGGGGTCGGTTTTACGCCTCTGTAAGCCTCCGCGGTTGATACGTGCTCATCAGGCATCACCAATACAATTTTATAGGCCGACAAGTCGAGATTGATGGGTTCAAACTCGTCCCCCTTCTCAAACGCGAACACCGGTTGGTTGCGGATAAAGAAAGCACAGTCGGCGCCGAGTCTGCGGGCATAATCTTCCATCCTATCAGCCGACAACCTTAGTTCAAATTTATCGTTCATCAACCTAACGAAAAAACCGGCGTCGGCCGAGCCTCCGCCAAGCCCCGCTCCTATTGGGATATTTTTGTGCAGATGAATTTTTACAGGCGGCAGGTGGTGGTCTTTTTTTAGCAAGTGGTATGCCTTGATGCAAAGGTTATCAACCCCTGCCCCGGGAATGTCAAGTCCCGATGATTCGAAGCTTAATTTGTCAGCTTCTGTAACTTCCAGTACGTCGTTAATTTTCACCGGGTAAAAAACGGTTTCTAGGTCGTGGTACCCATCAGGCCGGCGGGCAACAATATTTAAGCCGATATTTATTTTGGCGTTCGGGAATACTATCATCAAAAATTCAATTAACACCGCATGTATTTATACACATCAGTAGGATACCAAAAATAGATTATTTTTCTTTGTCTTCGACAAGGTCATTGAGTCATCGCTACGCTGTCATTGTGTCATTGGACAAGCGTAAAAAATAATGACTCAATGACCCAATGACTCAATGATAAAAATTTAACAAAATGAAACAGTACCTCGACCTGATGCAGCATGTGATGAAGAACGGAGCGCAGAAGCACGACCGCACCGGTACAGGCACCCTTAGCGTGTTTGGTTACCAAATGCGTTTTAACCTGCAGGACGGCTTCCCGATGGTGACTACCAAAAAGCTCCACCTTAAGTCCATCATTCATGAGCTGATCTGGTTTCTGAGCGGCGATACCAATATCAAATATCTTAAAGATAATGGCGTACGCATCTGGGACGAGTGGGCCGACGAGAACGGCAACCTTGGCCCGGTGTATGGCTACCAGTGGCGCAGCTGGCCAAAACCCGATGGGGGCCATATAGACCAGATAACACAGGTTGTAAACCAATTGAAGACAAACCCCGATTCGCGGCGTATTATGGTATCGGCATGGAACGTTGCCGATGTTAACCAGATGGCCCTGCCACCCTGCCATAGCTTGTTTCAGTTTTATGTGGAGCCCCCCAACACCGCTAAAGGTGAAACAAGAGGAAAATTATCCTGTCAATTATATCAGCGCAGCGCGGATATATTTTTAGGCGTACCCTTCAACATCGCGTCGTACGCTTTGCTTACCATGATGATGGCCCAGGTATGCGACCTGGATTACGGCGACTTTATCCACACCTTTGGCGATGCCCATATTTACAACAACCATTTAGAGCAGGCCCGCCTGCAGCTAAACCGCGAACCAAGGCCATTGCCAACCATGCGCATCAACCCGGATGTAAAAAACATCTTCGATTTTAAGTACGAAGATTTCACACTGGAGAACTACGACCCACACCCGCATATTAAGGGCGTTGTTGCGGTTTAGACGGATGTTTTGTAAATTTGGGTATGAGCACTACAGAGTTAAAAGAAGAGATACAGAAAGCCGTTGAGCAAATTCCTGAAAATGCTCCTGAAAACCTGCTGCAAGAGGTTTTAGGTTACATACAAGATGTAAGTAATAAAATCACTGAAAAGGCAAAACGTGCTGAATATGTAAAAGAAATAATTGCTGAAGACGAAGAAGTATTTAGGAAACTTGCGCAATGATTGACTTACAGGAGGTTGAACGATATCACAACGATTTAATTGATCAGTTTGGCGGAAATAAGGGCGTTAGAGATATCACAGGTTTGGAAGCCGCTTTAGCGCGTCCGTCAATGACCTTCGATCAGCAAGATCTTTATCCGACAGCTGCTGATAAAGGCGCTGCGGTATTTGAAAGTCTCATTATCAATCACCCTTTTATCGATGGTAAAAACGTATAGCATATCTTTTACTTCGCCTTACCATGAGGATTGAAAATATTACCCTCGTAGCATCGCCAAAAGAAAAGTACGATATGGCCATAGCTGCGAGTATGGGCCAATTTAATTTCGATCAAATAAAAGATTAGATCACTCAGCATTCAATTAAAATTCAATGACCATCTCCATTATAGTAGCTATAGCCCAAAATTACGCCATTGGCAAAAACAACCAGTTGCTTTGGCATATGCCAAATGATCTTAAACACTTTAAGCAGATAACATCAGGCCGCACCATTATCATGGGGCGCAAAACGTATGAGTCGGTTGGTAAGCCGCTGCCCAACCGCCGCAATATTGTAGTTACCCGGCAGGATATACAAATACCCGGTTGCGAGGTGGTAAAATCAATTGACGAAGGGTTTAGCCTTTGCGCGCATGAGGATGAAGTTTTTATTGGAGGTGGCGCCGAGATATACCGGCAGGCGATGGATAAAACCGACCGGATATATTTGACCATTATCCACAAGGATTTTGAGGCCGATACGTTTTTCCCAGAGATCGATTACCTGAAATGGGACGAGGTAAGCCGCGTTTACAACGAACCGGATGATAAAAATCCGCTGCCGTACTCATTTATCACACTTAACCGCCGCTAACAAAAACACAGATTATTTTGTTTCAATTAAAAATTTCATGCTTGTGAAATTTTATTAGATTTGCCGTCTTATTTAAAAAGCTTATAAACTAATTAATTACATATTTAATTCGCGATGCAAGGTAAAGGGGTTATTAAATTTTTCGCCATTCTGCTGGCTGTGGTGTGCTTATACCAGTTTTCGTTCACATGGGTGGCCCACAAAGTTGAGCAAGATGCTAAGGCGTATGCTAAAGGCGATCCTGAAAAGGAGAAGGCTTATCTTGATTCTGTTTCCACATTACCGGTTTACCCGGTACTTAACCACACCTACCAATATTGCGTAGAACGGGAACTTGCCCTGGGCCTGGATCTAAAAGGTGGCATGAACGTTACCATGCAGATCTCGCTGCGCGAGCTGGTAACATCCTTAGCAAACAACAATACCGATCCGGCTTTTAACCAGGCACTGGCCAACGCGCAGGCACGCAGCATTACCGAACAAAAGGATTATATAACACTTTTTGTTGACGAGTACGAAAAACTGGCGCCAAATTCAAAGCTTGCCGCCATATTTGCAAACAGTAACAACCAGGAAAAGCTAAAATTCAACTCGTCAAACAGCGATGTTGAGGCGTATTTAAAAGATCAGGCAAACACGGCTGTGCAACAGTCGTACACGGTGCTACATACTCGTATAGATCAGTTTGGTGTTACACAGCCAAACATTCAGCTGCAAAAAAGCACTAATCGTATATTAATTGAATTACCTGGCGTTAAAGAGCCCGAGCGCGTTCGCAAACTTTTGCAGGGTTCGGCCAAACTGGAGTTTTATCAAACTTTTGACAATACCGAGGTTTACGGTTTGCTGAACAACATTAACGGCCTGTTAGCTGCTAAAAACAAAACTTCAAAAGTCGATACTTCAAAAGCCGATACCGCAAAATCACTGGCAGCGGCAAAAGATACATCTGCTGCCGGTAAGCCAGCAAATTCGTTAGTAAACAAATTAAAAAACAGCACCAATAAAGATTCTGCCAGTTTGGTTAAAAACCAGTTGGCCGCTAACCCGCTATTCGCGGTTATGTCGCCTGTTACTTATCAGGATCAAACGGGCCAGCAGCAATTAAGCCCGGGCCCAATTGTTGGTTACACTGCACAAAAAGATACCGCTAAGGTAAACAGCTACCTGCGTAGTGCCGATATCAAATCGGTTATTCCGCAAAACATGAAATTCTTATGGAGCGTAAAACCTATCAAAAACTCAAAAGTATTTGAACTTTACGCTATCAAACTTTCGGGTGCCGAGAACGGCCCTGTCCTGTCGGGCGATGTGATAAACGATGCGCGCAGTGATGTAGACCAAATGAAAGGCGGCTACGAGGTTACCATGTATATGAACTCACAGGGTGCCGCAAAATGGAAAACCATTACCGCCGAAGCCTCTTCAGGCGCTAACAAAAGGGCTATAGCCATCGTACTTGACGATAACGTTTACTCGGCCCCTAACGTTCAAAACGAAATCTCGGGCGGGGTATCATCCATATCAGGTGGTAACTTTACTCTTGAGGATACAAAGGATTTGGCCAACATATTAAAAGCCGGCCGTTTACCTGCACCTGCACGCATCATTGGCGAAGCGGTTGTAGGCCCGTCATTAGGTCAGGAAGCCATCAACGCCGGTTTATTATCTTGTATATTAGGTTTGGTGGTGATCCTTATTTTCATGATCGCTTATTACAAACGCGCGGGTACAGTTGCCGTTATAGCGGTACTGATCAACGTATTTTTCCTGATGGGGGTATTGGTGAGCCTGCGCGCAGTGTTAACGCTACCGGGTATTGCAGGTATCATTTTAATATTGGGTGTTGCGGTTGATGCCAACGTGTTGGTTTACGAGCGCGTGCGCGAAGAGCTTGCCCTGGGCAAATCTATCCGTATAGCTGTAGCCGATGGTTTTAAACATGCTTTACCTTCTATCCTTGATGCCAACATCAGTACATTCTTAACAGGGGTTATATTGTTCCTATTCGGTAGCGGCCCAATACAGGGTTTCGCAACAACCTTAATGATCGGTATCGTAACTACCCTTTTCTGCTCACTGTTGATCTCAAGGCTTATATTCGAGTTTATGCTAGAAAAAGGCTGGGATATCAGTTTCTCTCGCCCGTGGAGTTCGCATACATTCAAAAACGCCAATTACGCTTTTGTAAAAAACAGGTTTAAGTTTTATGCCTTCTCGGGTATATTTATTGCGGCCGGTTTGGTATCTATGGTTACACGCGGCTTTAACTATGGTGTAGACTTTGGCGGCGGGCATACTTATATCATTAAGTTTAACCACCCCGTTACTACCGAGCAAATACACGATGCAGTTGATGCAACGCTTGGCCGCGGTACCGAGGTTAAAACTTACGGTACTGATAACAAAATGAGCATCAATACCAACTATCAAATAAATGATACATCTGCAAATGCTGATGCCAAAGTACAAACAGCGCTTATAAAGGCGCTTGCTGCAAACCCGGAAACCAAAATTGAGGCCAAACAAATATTAAGCCATCAAAAGGTAGAGGCCACCATAGCAAACGAGGTTAAGGCCTCGGCTAAATGGACCATTATTCTAGCAATTATTGTAATATCGGCCTATATCTTGATCAGGTTCCGTAAATGGCAGTTCAGCCTTGGAGCGATGGTGGCTACCGCGCACGATTCATTGCTGGTGCTGTCGTTCTTCTCCTTATTCAAGGATATCCTTCCGTTCTCGCTGGATATCGACCAGGCATTCATCGCTGCGCTGCTTACTGTTATAGGTTATTCAATTAACGATACCGTGGTAGTGTTCGACCGTATCCGTGAGTTCCTTGAACTGCACCATGCCAAAACCGATGACCCCAAGGTGGTAATAAACCATGCCATTAACAATACCTTAAGCCGTACTATCATCACCGCGTTTACCGTGATATTGATATTGGTGATATTGTTCATTTTCGGTGGCGATGTTATCCGCGGGTTCTCGTTCGCTTTACTGATCGGTGTGCTTTTTGGTACCTATTCGTCTATATGCGTAGCCTCACCGGTTATCATCGACTTTGGAAAGAAAGACCTGAAGTAATAAATATCTCATATAAATTAAAGGCTCCAAAGAACATTTGGAGCCTTTTTTGTTTTACATATAGCCCCGCTTAAACTCCCTTAAAGGGAGGGTTAAAAAGTCTCCTTCCGTGGGGTTAGGGGGAACAATTTTAAATACAATCGCTCATGAACCCTACTGATCAATCAAAATTTCCAACGGTAGTAATTATAGGCGGCGGCTTTGGCGGCTTGCAGGTGGCTAAGCAACTGGCAGAAAAACCCGTAGAGGTTATCTTAATTGATAAGCACAACTACCATACCTTTCAACCACTGTTATACCAGGTAGCCACCGGGAGTTTAGAAGCCGAGTCGATAGCCTTTTCGCTGCGCAAAAATTTTGACGGGCAAAAAAACCTGCGTTTTCGCCACACCGAAGTGACCCGCATAGATACAGAACGTAATACTGTAATTACTACCATTGGCGAGATACCTTACGATTACCTGGTTATAGCCACCGGATCGACCACCAATTTCTTTGGCAATAAAGAGATAGAGCATTTTGCCATGCCAATGAAATCTATCCCCGAAGCCTTGAACCTGCGCTATATGGTACTTCAGAACCTCGAGGAAGCCATTTTAAAGCCCTCTGTTGAAGAACGCGCGCCCTACCTGTCATTTGTACTGGTAGGCGCTGGCCCTACCGGTGTAGAGCTTGCAGGGGCCCTGGCCGAGTTGCGCAACCATGTGCTTTGTAAGGATTATCCGGAACTTGCCCGGGAAGAGATGAAGGTTTACCTGGTAGATTTTTTACCCAAAGTGCTGGGGCCCTTCTCAGACGAAGGCTCAAAAGCTGCCGAGAAATTTTTGCACGACATGGGCGTTGAGGTTTTGTTGAACGTTAAGGTAGAAAGTTATGACGGTAACGAAATAAAATTTGAAGGCGGCAAAAGCATTTTAACGAAAAATGTTATCTGGAGCGCGGGCGTAATGGGAGTTGTACCCGATGGGGTTGCTAAAGAGGCGATTGAACGTGGCAACCGTATTAAAGTAGATACCATATGCCGCGTTGCGGGTAGCGCCAATATATTTGCCATTGGCGATGTGGCAGCGATGATAACGCCCGAAACCCCCAAAGGGCACCCCGGCGTTGCGCAGGTAGCTATACAAATGGGTGAGGCTACCGGTAAAAATATTTACCGGCTTATAAAAGGCGAACCTACCGTTCCATTTAAATATAACGACAAAGGATCGCTGGCAACCATTGGCCGCAACAAAGCCATTGCCGACCTGGGTAAGTTGAAATTCCAGGGGTTCTTTGCCTGGCTTATTTGGATGTTTGTTCACCTGATATCGCTTATGGGGGGTCGTAACCGCGTTATTGTATTCATCAACTGGGTTGCCAGCTATATTACCTACAACGGTGGCAGCAGGCTTATAATTCGTAACTTTAAGCGCGACGAACTGGTTCAAAAAGACGAACAAGTTTCTAAACCCGACTAACTGATGGCCGAACATATTAAGATTACGGAATGCCCCCGCGACGCTATGCAGGGTTTGCACGATTTTGTGCCTACCGATGTTAAAGCCGACTACATAAACCTGCTTTTACAGGTGGGCTTTGACACTATAGATTTCGGGAGCTTTGTATCGCCCAAGGCCATACCGCAAATGAGTGATACGGCCGAGGTTTTAAGGCGGCTTGACCTTGGTAGCACGAGGTCGAGATTACTGGCTATTATAGCTAATTACCGGGGAGCAGAAGAGGCGGTTGTATACCCGGAGATCCATTATCTGGGCTACCCGTTTTCCATATCCGAAACCTTCCAGCTACGAAACACCAATACCACCATTGCGCAGGCATTTGATAATGTAAAACGGATAAACGAGTTGTGCGGCGCCAACAACAAAAGTTTGCTGATCTACCTGTCTATGGGTTTTGGTAACCCTTACGGGGATGAGTGGAACACGGAAATAGTTCAGCATTGGGCGCAAAAAATGATAGACGAGGGTATTGGCTATATTGCGCTGTCTGATACCATAGGGGTTGCCACACCCGAACAGATCACCGCTTTGTACCCTGCGCTCACAAAGTTATCAGAGATAACAGAGTTTGGCGTACATCTGCACTCTACACCTGATACCTGGCAGGAAAAAATAGCCGCTGCTTACCAAAGTGGCTGTAATAAATTTGATGCGGCCCTAAAAGGGTATGGTGGCTGCCCGATGGCCAAAGATGACCTTACAGGCAACATCGCTACCGAAAACCTTGTAGCTTACCTGCTGCACCAAAACCTCGACCTGGGGCTTAATTTAGATAAACTAAGCGAAGCGATGGATTACTCGGGAAAAGTTTTTGGGTAGGTTTACTTTGTTATTACTGCGTTGACGGGGGCACGGGTTGTTCCAACTATCGGTTGTTCAAAGAATGGAGGCAAATGCTGCCCGGGCAGGGCAATTGGGCGCGGACTACCTCTTCACAACCCAAATCATGGTTAACATGGTTAACACAATTAGCCTATTTTCTTGAATAAAACATTGATTATCAACAATTTATAAAAAATACGTGTTAACCTTAATTGGCTGTTGCTTTTGCTGCCGCGGGGGTTGGTGCAGCATATCTGGTGGTGCGGCATTTATAAGCTTTCAGCTTATGCAAACCAAAGCCTGAAAACTCGCGGTAGCGATCAAATACTTTCCCCTTCAGGGGGCTGGGGGGCGTACCATCTTATAATGCCTTATACCCGCCTCTTCAAACTCGGGGCCGGTTTTTTCAAAGCCGAAACGTTCGTAAAGGGTTACGGCATGTATCTGTGCATGCAGGTAAATATAGCCGGCATCAGCAGGCAGATCCGCCAGAACGGCTTTTACAAGCTCTTGCCCTACACCGTGGCCACGAAACTTAGACAGTACGGCGAAGCGTTCCAGCTTGTAACCCTTATCGGTTTTGCGCCAGCGCGATGCCCCGGCAGGTTCACCATCAACAGTAGCCAAAAAGTGGGTCGATTCATCTTCAAATTCCCACTCCAGTTCAGGCGGGCAATTTTGCTCGCCTACAAATACTTCCCGGCGTATAGCAAATACTTTTTCAAGGTCGGCAGGGTCACTTACTTTTCTTACTTCTGTTTTTGATGGCATCCTGGTAATGCTTTTTAGATTTATAGCCCGATAACTTTATACTGTGATTTTCATCGGCAGCATCTATCGAATGCGTGCAGGTGATATCATCTTCTTCCTCGGCTAAATTAGATAATCTGATATAAAATTTATACAAATGATCAAGCTCCTGCTCTGTAAGATCTTCAATATTTACCATGCGGTTACTTGCACCCGCGTGCGATGCCAGTAGTTCGTTCAGTTTGAGGTGCACCGCTTTCGAATCTTTATTCTGCGATTTCTGGATCAGGAACACCATCAGAAAAGTTACAATGGTTGTACCTGTATTGATAATAAGCTGCCAGGTATCTGAATATTGAAAGATAGGGCCTGTAACTATCCAAATTAAAATTACCGTAATGGCAGTAATAAACGCTCCGGAGCTGCCGGTTGCAATGGTAGCCCAGTTGGCAAATCTTTCAAATAAATTTTTCTTTTTACGATGATTGGTCATGGCATGTACATTTAATAAACCTACAACTAAAAAAAAGCGCCAAATGTTTACCAACACCGGCGCTTTTATGCTTATACGTTGTACCTGGCTACAATTTGCTGTTCACATCTATACAATTAAGATCAGCAAAAGCAACAGTCAGCCTTTTTACAAAGCTTTCTTCTGCCTTACGCAGCCAAACGCGCGGGTCGTAATACTTTTTGTTAGGCGAATCTTCACCTTCAGGGTTACCTATCTGTGTTTGCAGGTACCCTTCTTTTGATTGATAGTAATCTCTTATACCCTCCCAAAATGCGAACTGCATGTCGGTATCGATGTTCATTTTTATAGCGCCGTATGATATCGCTTCGCGGATCTCCTCCTGGCTTGAACCCGAACCGCCGTGGAACACAAAATTGATGGGCTTTTCGGCAGTAAGGTTGTGTTTCTTCTTTAAAAACTCTTGTGAGTTATGCAAAATAACCGGCTGAAGCTTAACGTTACCGGGCTTGTATACACCATGCACGTTGCCAAATGCAGCTGCAATAGTAAAGCGGTGACTAACTTTTGATAGTTCTTCGTAGGCGTACGCAACCTCTTCGGGCTGGGTATACAAGCGCGAGCTATCCACATCAGAGTTATCAACGCCGTCTTCTTCGCCACCGGTAACACCTAATTCAATTTCAACGGTCATGCCCATTTTGGCCATGCGTTCTAAGTATTTGGCGGATATTTCTATATTTTCTTCAATAGGCTCCTCAGAAAGGTCGAGCATGTGCGACGAGAATAACGGCTTGCCTGTTTCGGCAAAGAATTTCTCGCCGTGCTCCAACAAACCATCTATCCAGGGTAATAATTTCTTCGCAGCGTGGTCGGTATGCAAAATTACAGCAACACCATAATGTTCGGCCAATAAATGCACATGCTTTGCAGCAGATACACCACCTAAAATGCAGGCTTGCAGCTTTGAGTTATCTAACGATTTACCCGCGTAAAACTGCGCGCCACCGTTGGATAGCTGAATAATAACAGGTGATTTAACAGCCGCAGCTGTTTCCATTACCGCGTTAATAGTGTTTGTGCCGATAACGTTAACGGCAGGCAAAGCAAACTGATGCTTTTTAGCTGCTTCAAATAGTTCCTGCACCTGATCGCCGTGCAGAACACCTTTTATATTTTTTAAATCCATGTGCTTATGTTTGGGCCTCGAAGTTATAAAAAATATGGGTTTTACCTATATGATTGTGAAAGTTTTAGGTACAAATACCCGTTAGAAAGCTATAACCGGCCTTAAAAGGCACACAAGGCAATATTCAGTGTGTTATTTTTACACTTACTGGCGCGGCCAGGCTCATCACAACCTTAACTTATGCTAACATTTACAAACTTGTTGTGATATTTTTTGTTTCTTTGCAGTACTTGAAAGACTTAGATATAAACATGGCGTGGTTTAAGCGAGAAATTAAAGGGATAATTACGACTACTGAGGAAAAGAAAGAAGCCCCCGACGGCATCTGGAACAAATGCCCAAACTGTAAAAAACCCCTTCACTACTCCGAACAGGTTGAAAACCAATACGTTTGCCATTATTGTGGCTATCATTTACGTATTGGTTCGAAAGAATATTTTTCGGTATTGTTTGACGATAACCAGTTTACTGAACTATTTACAAACCTGCATTCGGGCGACCCCCTGCACTTTACCGATACCAAAAAATATACCGACAGGCTTAAAGAAACCAAAAATAAAACCGGTTTAACCGACGCCATACGCGCCGCGCATGGTAAAATGAACGGACAGGAACTGGTTATCGCCTGTATGGATTTTAACTTTATTGGTGGATCGATGGGTTCGGTTGTGGGCGAAAAGATAGCGCGTTCTATCGACCACAGCATCGCTAATAAGATCCCGTTCCTGATGATATCAAAATCTGGTGGCGCAAGGATGATGGAAGCGGCGTTCTCGTTAATGCAAATGGCCAAAACATCGGCTAAGCTGGCATTATTGAGCCAGGCAAAGGTTCCGTACATATCTTTACTAACAGACCCAACCACAGGCGGTGTAACCGCATCGTACGCTATGCTGGGCGATATCAATATTGCCGAGCCGGGTGCATTAATTGGTTTTGCAGGCCCAAGGGTTATTAAAGAAACGATTAAAAAAGACCTGCCAAAAGGTTTCCAGACCGCGGAGTTTGTACAGGAACACGGCTTCCTTGATTTTATTGTCGACCGCAGGGAGATGAAAGAAAAACTGGCATCGTTCTTAAAAATGTTGAAAGCCCCCCAGCCCCCTGAAGGGGGAGCTGAATAAGCTTAACTTGGATATAAAAAAGGCCATTCGTTAGTTTTACGAATGGCCTTTTGTTTTTTTGTCATAAGCTAAATTAACAGTGTACACCGCTAAATATCATTAACAAAATAAGGGTTAAAATAACAAAAACCGCGGCAAACAAAACAAACAAACTATAATATACTGAAGCTGGCAATCCATTGGCCATCCATTTTTTGGTAAATTGATGGATGACGGTAAATATGATTACATATCCAATTGCTATTATCGGATTCATATGCTAAGATAAAAAAGCAAACTACATAAAAAGGCCATTCGTTAGTTTTACGAATGGCCTTTTTGTTTTTCTGCTCCCCCTTCAGGGGGCTGGGGGGCTTCTTATATCCCCTCTGTGCCTGGCTCATGCCCTAACATACGGCCCGTTGTACGGCCCTGGTTACGGCTGGAAAAATCTGTTTTTGTTGCAGCACCTGTTGACGGGAACTCGTGCCTTTCGGGTGGCGTTACATCATTTTGTTCGCTAAACGATGTATCGGCGCCTTCGCGTGGCTGGTCGCGCTCTGTTTGCTGACTGTATCCTGTACCCTCGTTATCCGACTGGCTTTCTTCAGGGTTTTCATTCGGGTTAATATCTGGAGTGTATTCCGGATTTCTTTCGTCGTTTTCCATAATAGTAGTTTTTAATTGTTCACTGATAAATAATCAAAAACGAGGCCAGTTTTGGCAAAAACAGCATTTTGTTTTAGAAATACGAGAACATGAGGCAGCAACCCGTACTTCTAAAACAAAATAAAGCGCTTGCTTAAAAAGAACCCTGGCTGCCGCCGCCGCCCGTAGTGTCCGAATCTTCTCCTTCATCCAGGCCCATATCTTCCGAGTCTGTATCAAGTTCGTCGTCACCTTCCATTTCACCGTCAGACATACCATCGCCCGACAGATCAGATCCGCCGCCCAGATCTTCGCCGCCGGCGCTGTTACCGCCGCCCATACCCTGGTTTGAGTAACCGCCGGTGGTATTGCCACCGGCATTGTTACCCATGCCGTCGCCCTGGCTTGCGTAACCACCCGTTGTGCTGCCACCGGAGTCCTGGCCGCTATCGGTGCCCTGGCTTGATGCGTAACCGCCGGTAGTGTTGCCGCCACCTTCGGTATCATCCAGATTGTTTTGTGTTGTGTCGCTGCCTGTACCGGCATTGTCGCTGCTTTGATTTGTGGTATCGGCATTACCGCCGTTACCGAAAGAATTTGAGCTTCCGCCCTGGCCCTGATCAGTTGAATCGTTGTTCCAGGTGTTTTCTTCTGTAGTCATCATAGGTTTTGTTTTTAATTGTACATAACTAACCTATGAAGCAAACTGATTGTTTGCCTTTATTTTCAATAAATGAAAATAATTTAACTTAAATTACAACAGCGCACAACTCACGTAACTTAGCTACCGTATAGTCTACCTCGTCCCGGGTGTTGTATTTAGAGAATGAGAACCTGACAGAAGGCCTGTTGGGGTTTGCGCCGATAGCGGTTAACACATGCGAGCCAATATCCGTACCCGAGCTGCATGCACTGCCGCCCGATGCAGATATACCTGCAATGTCCAGGTTAAATAGTAACATATCGGCCATTTCCATTTCCGGGAATGATACATTTAGTACAGTATACAGGCTTTTAGCCGGGTCGGTTTCACCGTTGAACTGAACGCCCGGAATGTTTTGCTCCAGTTGCGCCTTCATGTAGCTTTTCAGGGCCTGTATCTGCTGTTGATGTGCATCCATATCAGCGTAAGCCATCTCGAGCGCTTTGGCAAGTCCGGCAATACCGTAAACGTTTTCGGTGCCGCCGCGCATGTTGCGTTCCTGCGCGCCGCCGTAAATCATGGGGTTTATTTTAACCTTACTATTGATATGCAGAAAGCCTACCCCTTTTGGCCCGTGCAGCTTATGCGCCGCGCAAACCATAAAATGCAATTTAAGCTTGCTAAGATCATGTTTGTAATGGCCAACAGTTTGTACCGTATCGCTATGGTAAAGCGCGTTATAAGCCTCGCAAATGTTGCCTACGCGTTCAATATCAGTAAGGGTGCCCAATTCGTTATTGGCATGCATCAGCGATACAAAACTACGGTCGTTATTTTTCAGTAAGGTCTCCAGGTGGTCGTAATCAACGTTGCCTTTACAGTTAACATCTACAAAACTTAATTTGATAACACCGGCCTTTTCCATAGCCTGCAGGGTATGTACCACGGCATGATGCTCCAGTTTAGTGGTGATGGCATGCGTTATCTTATGGTCTACAATGCCGCAGCGTATAGCGGTATTGTCGGCCTCGGTGCCGCCGCTGGTAAAAAATATTTCGGCAGGCGAAGTATGCAGCAAACCGGCAATGGTTTTACGTGATCGCTCAATTAAAGTACGCACCTCGCGCCCGTGGGCATGTATAGATGATGGATTGCCAAACTGGCCTTCCATAACCTTATACATTTCTTTGATAACCTCTGGATCAAGCGCGGTAGTAGCGGCGTTGTCAAAATAAACTCGCATCGTTTCTTTAATTAATAATAAGTCAGTAAAATAACAGCCGGCCAAACAGGATTCCCCAACCCCAAAGGCGCAACTTGTTACTCGTTTAAATTCAAAATTTCCTTTATATCGGTAATTATCTTGTTAGCCAGGTTATCTGCAACGGTTTCTGAATTGCCCTCAGAGTATATGCGGATAATAGGCTCGGTATTTGATTTGCGCAGGTGCACCCACTCCTTATCAAACTCTATTTTTAACCCGTCGATGGTAGAGTGCGGCTGTTGTTTGTATTTTTCTTCAACCTTCAACAGCAAGGCGTCAATATCCATCTCGGGTGTCAGCGTTATCTTATTTTTTGATATGAAATAGCCCGGATACGATGCCCTTAAAACCGATACCGGCTTGCCGTAATTAGCCAAATGCGTAAGGAATAAGGCTATACCCACCAGGGCATCGCGGCCGTAGTGCAGTTCGGGATAAATAACCCCGCCATTACCTTCGCCGCCTATAACGGCGTTAACCTCTTTCATTTTGTTCACCACGTTTACCTCACCTACGGCAGCAGCATGGTACTCGCCACCCGCGCTTTCGGTAACATCGCGCAGGGCACGGGTTGACGAAAGGTTTGACACTGTGTTGCCCTTTGTGTTTTTAAGCACATAATCGGCAACAGCTACCAGTGTATATTCTTCGCCGAACATACTGCCATCTTCGCATACAAAGCAAAGGCGGTCAACATCAGGGTCAACAGCTATCCCAAGGTCAGCTTTTGTTTTTAAAACCTCCTGCGACAGTGCAACCAGGTTTTCGGGCAGTGGCTCCGGGTTGTGCGGAAAGTGCCCGTCAGGCTCGCAATAAAGCTCGTGAACAACCTCTACACCCAGCGCCTTTAGCAAGGCAGGGATAAATATACCACCGGTTGAGTTCACGCAGTCGATAGCTATTTTAAAATTAGCCTTTTTAATGGCAGCTACATCAACCAGCGGCAAAGCCAAAACTTTATCAATATGTTTTTGCAGGTAGCTATCATCGTTGGTTAGCTTGCCAAGGTCATTTACGTCGGCATAGGTAAAATCGCTGTTTTCAGCGATCTCTAAAACTTCCTTCCCATCAACATCACTTATAAATTCGCCCTTTTCGTTCAGTAATTTCAGGGCGTTCCATTGCTTTGGGTTGTGGCTGGCAGTAAGGATGATACCACCGGCGGCCTTTTCGTCGGGCACGGCAACCTCAACAGTTGGCGTGGTAGACAGGCCCAGATCTATAACATCAATACCCAAACCCTGTAAGGTTCCTATCACCAGGTTGTTTACCATACTGCCCGAAAGGCGGGCATCGCGGCCGACAACTATCTTTTTTATGCCGGTGCGTTTTACAGCCCAGCTGCCATATGCCGAGGTAAATTTAACAATGTCTAAAGGAGTTAGCCCTTCGCCGGCTGCACCACCTATGGTACCCCTGATGCCTGAGATTGATTTTATGAGTGTCAAAACGTATGTGATGTTAAGCTGCAAAAATAGAAATATTTAAATGATAGCAGTGTAAAATTGATGTAGTTTTAAGCGAGATTTTATTAGCTATATTTACCCGCTATTGAGAACACTAAGTATCACCTTATAAAAGCCAATGGCCGACCACCTGCTACACTTTGACCGGCATATATTCTACCTGATCAATCACGACCTGTCTAATACTTTTTTCGACTGGCTGATGCCCCTGATGCGCAACCCTAAGTTTTGGATACCACTATACCTATTCATCATAGGTTTTTGCATTTGGCAGTATAAAAAGCAGGGCGTTATACTGATAGTTTTCCTGGCCCTGGCTGTGGGATTTGCCGATTATACAAGCGCCAGCCTGATCAAACCATACGCCCATCGCCTGCGCCCCTGCCGCGACCCGGTTACCTCGCAACGGGTAGTTAGCCGGGTGCCTTGCGGTACAGGCTATAGTTTCCCATCTACCCATGCTACCGATCATTTTGCCATTGCCGCGTTTTTAAGCTGGTTGTTTTACAAGCAACGGCGATGGGTATTACCCGCAACATTATTATGGGCGGCCATTATTTGTTTTGCGCAGGTTTATGTGGGTGTACATTTCCCGCTGGACGTTACAGGCGGCGCTATTTACGGCAGTTTAGTAGGAATATTGTTCGCGGTTGGATTTAGGAAGGTGGTGCCGGGGTTTAAGGTGTAGCGTACTCTTATACAAATAACATTGTCATGGTGAGCCTGTCGAACCATTTGCCGCGCGTATGAGTCTTCGACAAGCTCGACTGACAAGCGTTTTTGAGAACAAAAAAGGCGCTGTAAAGCGCCCAATATTCTAAAATCGTAAATCTCACTATCCCCTCATCTTATCCAGCAGGTCGCTTAGCTGGCCGGCTTCTTCTTCGGTGAGGTTTTGTTTAAAAAAATCTTTGGTTTTAAAATCAGCGTCCATTTTTTTGAGGATGGCCAACCCTTCATCGCTGATGCGGATATCAACAGCGCGGCGGTCGCGGGAGTTGGTGCAACGCGATACCAGGCCCTTTTGAACCAGGCGATCGACAATACGCGAAGCATCGGACATTTTATCGATCATGCGCTCTTTAAGCAGGTTTACCGTGGCTGGCTTTGGATATTGCCCGCGTAATATACGCAGTATGTTAAATTGCTGCTGCGTAAGGTTAAAACGCTCGAAATGAGGGCGCATATGGTTGTTTATCCAGCCCGATGTATATGAAAGGTTAATTACCGCTTTATGATAATTATCTTCAAAATTGGTGCTTTTAATATCTTCCTCTATTCCCATGATAAAAATATCCTTCAAATATAACCTATTTTATGCGAATCAAGAGTCAAGAACCAAGAATCAAGACAAGAGTAAAAAAAGCATATTGATTGTAAACTTATTGGTTTAGATTATGTTTCTTTCTTGACTCTTGCATCTAAATGTCTTGATTCTCCATTGATATCGTCCTCGCGCCCGTAGTTCCATGGGCAGTGTAAACATTTATTTTTACAACAGTAGCCGCGCTTTAGGTGGTACTCTTTGGTAAAAACAAAATTACCGTCTTCGTTTATGTAATAATCAACATTCTCCTGCAGCATCAGCTAAGCAATTTCACAAAAATATTATTATTAAAATAATTTTTAAGGTGTGTACCGTTGCCGTGCAGGGTCCATATTTGCGTGGGCTGGGCTTGTTTGATGACTTTAATGATATCGTTCCAGTCGGCGTGGTCCGATATAAAAAGGCTGTCCTGCGCATTTACCTGCAGGTTTTTCCACCCGGAGGCAAACAGGCGCTTAACACCTGTTGCCCTTAGATAACTATCAAAAGTAAAGGGGGGCACTATATACACGTATTCCAACTGCTCTTTCATCAATTTACGGCCATATATCCGGTGAGGGCCCAGGTCAAAACCCATTTTTTGGTATACGGCGTTAACAGGCATCACCCGGTGATGCACCAGTATTTTTTTTTGCGGCGCATAATCGTTTATCATCCTGATCAGGCGCTGGCTTTTACCCAGGCTATAAGCCCCAAGCAGGATATTTATTTTAATATCGTTTAGTTTTTTGATCTCTTCAACCGGATCGGGGTGCGCGGTGTTGGGGTCGGCAAAAGTACTTTCGGTGATCAACACATCAGCTTTTACAAATTCGAACGGCTCGCAGGTACTATCGGGTTGTAACTTGTAATCGCCGGTATATAAATATCGTGTGCCTTTATACTCCATCAGCACCTGTGCCGAGCCCGGCATATGCCCCGCGGGTATAAGGGTTAGTTGCACATCGCCAATGGTAAAAGGCGCGTTATATGCCGCTGTATAGCTCACCTTTGCCGCGCTTTTGCCATAACGCAGCTGCATAAAGGCAATGGTAGCCGCGGTAGCATAAACGTTGGTATTACCACTTACAGCATGGTCTGCATGAGCGTGGGATATCACGGCATTGCTAACAGGCGCCTGCGGGTCCAGGTAAAAATCGGCGTAACGGCAGTAAAGGCCATTTGCATTAAAGGCGATAAAATCATCGAGGATCATTGATATTGCGGGGCAAGGGACAAGTACAGCTGATGCAGTTTCAGCACTTGCGGAATTACTGGTTGGGTATCATCGTTAAAAATAACATCATCGGCCATTTTCAGCTTTTGTTCTTCGGTAAACTGGCGATCGTCGCGGGCCTTAACTTCGCCGGCGCTTATTCCATCGCGGCGGGCAACGCGTTTGATGCGCAGCTCTAACGGTGCGGAAACCATTATGGTCCTGTCGCACATTTTATACGAACCGCTTTCAAATAATATTGCGGCCTCTTTTAGCACGTAAGGTGCATCTTTTTGACGCAGCACCCATTTATCAAACGCCCTGAAAACAGCAGGATGCACCAGCGCATTCAGTTTATTCAACTGCTCATTATCGTTAAACACTATCGCTGCTATATGCTTGCGGTTAAGGGTGCCGTCTTTGAAATAGGCATCAGCGCCGAAAGCTTGTTTTATGCCGGTCATTAACGTTGCATCGGCTATCATTACCTCTTTTGCCGCCTCATCCGCATAAAATACGGGTATTCCCAATACTTCAAATATTTTGCAGACTGTTGTTTTGCCGCTGCCTATATTGCCCGTGATGCCTATCTTCAACATTATTTTTTGATAATGAAATCTATGTTCCGGGGTTCTATTTTAACCACTTTACTGTACGATGGCAAACGGGTTACCTTTACCGGCAGCATGCTATAACCGCTGTGTCGCCACAGTTCAAGGTCGGCTACGGCCTCAAAATCATCTTCATTAAGGTCGGGGAAATTACCTAACGATGTGGTTAAGGTTACCTTAACTTTTTGCGGGAATACCTTTACATCGTAATAATTATGATTATTGATCAGTTTAACAGGTACCTCGATCGTTTTTTCGGTGTATTCATCAATGGGGATGTTCACAATTACATTTTTGGGCACAATATTCAAATTACCCTCTTTGGCGCCCTGTAAGTTAATCCGGCCGTTAAAGTCTTCGTTGGCGGCATTTATTTTTATCGAATCAGTTTTCCATGATCTTATCCTGCTCAACGCCTCGGCGGGGCCACTGATGGTTACGTATCGGGGTTTAATGCTAACATCACCCGACTGTGCAAACTGCTTTTGATAACTTATGGCAATTACCGGTTCTACAGGTACCCTTTTCACCGTACGGCTGCTAAAATCAAAAAAGAGCGTATCCGGAGTGATCGCTATAATTTCGCGGCCAACCTCCCGTTTGGCGTTAATTTGCCGTAACTGAGCGCTTAACACCACATAGTTCCGGGTATCAAGCGTGCGCAGGTCAACGTCAATTACCTTTTTATCCTCGTTGATTTTCGAAAACAACATTTGCCAGCCGGTGCCTTGCACAATAGCATTAACCGTATCGGCCTGTAACGGATGAAACGCGCGCTTTTGGGGAGCATTCCTGAAATGCACCGCCTGCCTAACCGTATATTTATATGGGTTTGATAACGAAGTGAACAACCATGCAAATATGGCAAGCACCAGGCAGGTAACAAAGGCTGATAACCGCCGGCGCTCAATTGCAGATAATTTGATTATTGCCATGTTGTTGAGGTGAAAGAGTAAAGGTAAAGGGTAAATGGCTTTAAACAAAAAAGCGAAAGGTTTTCCTTTCGCTTTTAACCTTTTACCTTTGAACCTTACTTAGTAGCCACCGGTGTATTAAGCGCCTTAGAGGCATCTAACGATACAGCCGATTTATCAAAACGGATGCGCGTACCACCTTCAACCTCTATCAGGAAGGTTGTATCAGCAACTTCGTATATTTTACCGTGTATACCGGCGGTTGTAATTATTTTATCGCCTTTTTTTAGCTCTTCTACGTACTTTTTCTGATCTTTTTGTTTCTTAACCTGGGGGCGTATCATAAAAAAGTAAAACACAATGGCAATTAAGCCAAACATTATCAATTGCTGGTAACCCATTCCCCCGCCGGCGGCTTGTAATAAAACTGTTGCTATCATTATATAATTATTATTTAGTAGTAGTTGATGCAGTGGTAACCTCGCCAATTAAATGCACCATATTCTGGGCTGGGTTGGTATTAGCTGTAATAGTTATCTGTTTATCCTGCAGGCCCATTTTGGCGGCGCTGTTAAAGGTAACCTTTATTGCACCGGCCTGGCCGGGCTGTATAGGTGCTTTAGGCCACTCGGGCTTGGTGCAGCCGCATGTGGCAACTGCATCTTTAATTATCAATGGCGATTTACCCGAATTGGTAAATTTAAATTCGTAAGTAACTTTTTCGCCTTCTTTTATTTTGCCAAAATCATGCGTTTCTTTTTCAAACTTCATTACAGGCGCGTTAGTTGCGGCGACATTGCCGGTAGCGGCAACGGCCGCATTAGCACTGTGGCTTGATTGGTTGCAGGCCGTTGTAATTAACAAACCGGCAGCAATTGCACATAAAAACAGCTTTTTCATCTGAACTTATTTATTGATTTAATGAATTCTTTATACATTTTAAGATGGGCTCATCTGCACATTTATACCTACTCTATCAACCCCCTGCCTATCTTTTTTATTTTGTTGTCGGCTTTAAGCTCAAACAAAATCTTGTCTAATATACCGTTTATAAACGAATTACTTTTAGGCGTACTAAACTCTTTTGATATCTCCAGGTATTCGTTAATGGTAACTTTAACCGGGATAGATGTAAAGTTAATAAATTCTACAATGGCCATTTTCATTAATAAGGTATCCATCATGGCAATACGGTCGGGTTCCCAGTTTTGCGTCTTTTGCGCAATAAGCTCCTGGTAAGCGGCATCGTGACGGATGCTTTGCTCAAACAGATTGATCACAAATTCCCTATCCTCTACCCAATTACCGCTAATTTCGGCCAGTTTATTTTCGGCATAATTGTCAGACGAGAAATTCTTGAACGTTTTGGCGATCAGCGCCTGCAGCACTTCGCGGTCAACCGGCCAGTAAATAAATTTATCCTCGAACACCTGTTCGGCTAACGACGATTTTAGGATCACCTTCTTGAAAATGAATTTGATGATATCTTTGTCAGTTTGTATGGTGTCGTCGGTTTTAGCTATATATTCGGCGTATTCCGTTGATTTTTTCAGGGTGGTGAATAAAGATTTTGCCAGTTCAGGGTCGAACGACCACTCCACCTTATACTTTTTAAGGGCGGCAAGGTAATCCTTGTTTTCTTTTAACGAGAGGATAAATCGGTTGCTTAATATTTTTACACTCGCGTTCAGATCCTCGGCTGTGGGTAAATGTTTGTTAGCCCTCTCCGCAGCATCGATTTCTGCATATTCAATAACTTCGCTTATCAGCGATAGCATCCATATATACATTTCAAAAACCTGGTCGATACTGTGCAGCAGATGTTTTTCATGTGCCTTGATTTCTTTAGTATCCGATTGGTGGAACGCGTACAGCGATTGTAACACTTTTACCCTGAGGTGCCTTCTGTTTAACATGTTGTAAGAACGATTATGGCCGCGCCTTATGCACGCCTATGATAAATTTTTAATAGGTTGATTTTACTTTTTTAATATCAGCAATACGTTTTTCGGCAATTTTGTTTGCCGCGTCAGTTGTAGAAATGCTTTCGAGCTTAGAAAGTTTTAAAACATTGCGCGTAGCTTCGTAAATATTTTCGGTAAGCTGCATGGTGCGCTTTTTACTAAAACCCATTAACTCCGAATAGCAGTTAATAATACCTCCCGCATTTATAACGTAATCGGGCGCAAAAAGGATGCCTTTATCAAGCAGCATCTTGCCATGCTCCTGTTCGTCCTGCAATTGGTTATTGGCCGAGCCCGCGATAATGCCGCATTTAATTTTCTTAATGGTTTCGGTATTAATGGTAGCCCCTAACGCACAGGGCGAATAAATATCTGCATCGATATCAAAAATTGAATTGTTTGATACCGCCTCGGCGCCATATTTCTTTGATACCTGGCGTGTGCGCTCGTCATTAATGTCGCTTATATAAACCTTGGCATTCTCGTCGCGCAGCAGTTTAACCAGGCTCTCGCCCACGTGGCCTATGCCCTGCACAATTACCGATTTGCCGGTAAGGCTATCGCTGCCAAACTGCTCTTTTACACATGCTTTTATCCCCATAAACACGCCTTTTGCCGCAATTGGCGCGGGGTCGCCACTGCCGCCCAGACTTTCGGGTATCCCGGTTACGTGCTGGGTTTCCATGCGTATGTACTCCATGTCGCGCGGGTTGGTGCCCACATCCTCCGATGTGATAAACTCGCCGTTAAGGTTTTTGATATACCGGCCAAACTTACGCATCAGCGCTTCGGTTTTATCCTTGCGCGAGTCGCCTATAATAACCGAGTAGCCACCGCCCATGTTAAGCCCTGCTATGGCACATTTATAGGTCATGCTTTTAGAAAGGCGCAAAACATCGTTCAAAGCGTCGCCTTCGGTTTTATAGGCCCACATGCGTGTGCTGCCAAATGCCGGGCCAAGCGTTGTATCGTGTATAGCTATAATGGCCCTTAAACCGGTATCCGGGTCGCTGCAAAACACAACTTTCTTGTGTCCGAAAACATCGAGCTGGTTAAAGATACTTGTAGTTGGCTGTTGAGCGGGCATTTGTGGTAGCGGCAAATGTAATTGTTTGTTAGCACTGCAAAACTAACGGTTTTTTTTATTGTGGCAAAGTATAAGTCAGAAAGTCGGCAGAGGGAAAGTCCGAAAGATGATATCACAGCTACTTTTTACTTTGGAGTTATTATTAAACCTGTACTTTTGAAATACAGGCAGCATCTTCCGGTCTTACGGACTTTACTGACTTTCCGGACTTCAAAACACATGAAAGAACTCGCATACCTCAATAAATTCTTTTATAAATACCGCTGGCGGCTGGTGCCCGGTGTGCTGTTTGTTATCATATCAAACATCTTTGCGGTACTGCCTGCCCAGGTTATCCGCGTTGCCTTTGACCTGGTTACCGAAAACATTGGTGTGTACCAGCTTTTCGACGGGTTTAACAGGCAGCACATTATTTATGATATTTTTGGCTCCAGCCTGTTGCTTTTCGGCGCATTGGTGTTAATGCTGGCCTTACTAAGGGGCTTGTTCCTGTTTTTTATGCGGCAAACCATTATCCTGATGTCGCGGCATATCGAATACGACCTGAAGAACGAGATCTACGCCCATTACCAGGTGTTATCGCTGGCATTTTACCGCCGCCACAACACCGGCGACCTGATGAACCGCGTTACTGAGGATGTAAGCCGTGTGCGCATGTACCTTGGGCCGGGTATCATGTACACCATTAACACGGTTATATTGTTTATACTGGTAATATATGCCATGCTAACGGTAAATGTAAGGCTGGCTATATTTTCGGTACTCCCCCTGCCTATCCTGGCAGTCATCATATTTTATGTAAACACGGTCATCGAGTTTCGCAGCGAAAAGATACAGCAACGGCTTTCGGCCTTATCCAGCTTTGTACAGGAAAATTTTTCGGGCATCAGGGTCATCAAATCCTACGTGCGCGAAGGTTTTGTGCGCCAAAAATTTGCCGAAGAAAGCGAAGATTACAAAACGCAAAGCATGGCGCTGGCTAAAGTGCAGGCACTGTTTTTTCCTTCTATGCTGCTGCTGATAGGGTTAAGTAATGTAATCACTATGTACATCGGGGGTGTCGAGGTAATGAAGGGCAACATCACCCCGGGTAATATCGCCGAGTTTATAGTGTATTTGAATATGCTGGCCTTCCCGGTAATATCGCTGGGCTGGGTAACCTCGCTGATACAGCGCGCGGCAGCTTCGCAAAAACGGATAAACGAGTTTCTGCATGAGCAGCCCGAGATCATATCGCCCCCTGCCGCGCCGCACACACTCAAAGGAAAAATAGAGTTCAGAAATGTATCTTTCAGGTATCCAGATACAGGTATCACCGCTTTAAATAACGTATCGTTTACGGTAAATCCCGGCGAAATGGTAGCGATAATAGGGCGTACAGGGTCCGGTAAATCTACGATAGGTAATTTAATTATGCGCATGTATGATACCACCGGCGGCGAAATACTTGTAGACGATACCCCGCTCACCCGCTTAAACCTGGATAATTACCGCTCACAGATAGGTTTTGTGCCCCAGGAGGTTTTCCTGTTCTCGGATATCATATCGCACAATATTGCCTTTAGTGCCGATGTGCTGGATATGCCGCGTGTTGAGCAGGCCGCCAAAGATGCTGCTGTTTACAATAATATTATGGAGCTTGAAAAAGGCTTTGAAACCCTGATAGGTGAGCGTGGTGTAACGCTATCGGGCGGGCAAAAACAGCGCGTAAGCATTGCGCGCGCTATAGTTAAGCATCCGCAGGTGCTTATATTCGACGATTGCCTGTCGGCCGTTGATACCCGCACCGAGGAGGAAATATTAAATAACCTTGGGCGTATTATGCAGGATAAAACCAGCATGATCATATCGCATCGTATATCAACCATCAAAAATGCCGACAACATACTGGTGCTTGATGGTGGTAGAATAGTTGAACAAGGCACCCACAACCAACTGATGGATTTGAAAGGCGCTTACTTTGAGTTGTACGAAAAGCAATTGCTTGAGGAAGAAGAACAGGCCTAATAGGTAACCATTTACCGCTTTCGGCGTAAAAGATTCAATAAAGTTTAATTATTGTGCAAATATACTTGCAATTGAATTTTTATATATATTTAGGCCACCAAAACTATTACAATAAAAAAAATATATGGGAGATTTTGACAACAGAGAGCGTGAAGAGGTTTACTCGAAGAAGGTAAGGGCCGGGAAGAGAACTTATTTTTTTGATGTAAAAGCTACCAGGTCTAACGACTATTATGTGACCATCACAGAAAGTAAAAAACGTTTAGAGGATGGGGTTTTTATTAAGCATAAGATCTTTTTATACAAAGAGGACTTTGAAAAATTTGCCGAGGGGTTAAAAGACACCGTAGATTACATAAAAGACCACCAGGAGGTTGTTGAAAAACGCTATGAGTTTAGCGAAAATACCGAAGTGGCCAAAGCCGACGAGGATTTCTCCTTTTAAAAAGCGAACTAAACAAACCTAAATAAAATACAAAAATACCCGCTCAAAAGGCGGGTATTTTTGTATTATATATCTTACCTATTACCTGGCCATAGTTGCAGCACCCACACCTGCAATTATGAAGATAACAAATATCAGAATATCCAAGGCTAGGATCACAATAGTAAAAATACCCCAAAACTTAAAAAAAGATTTAAGCTTACTTAATGCCAGGGTCATCTCTTGTGTGTTTTGAAAAGCTACTGCTTTTTTAACACGATCGCCAAATTGGTAAAGGTATAAGGCGAAGAAAAAGGTAAATACGGCAATAAGCAAGTAAAAAAACGTGACTACGCCACCCATGCCGGCAGCGCCTGCCATCATGGGGTTCATAGATGCCATAGTTGAAAATAATGCACCGACAAACAGCGCCATTATCGCTACAAATGCTGTACCTATAAAGCCCATTATCCCTAAAAAGTAGGCCCATTGCCCGGCTTTTTGCAAATAATACTGTGCTTCGTCCGTTAAAATTAGTTTTGATTCCGGCTCTGGTGCGGCCGGCTGCATCGGTGTTTCGTCGATTTCCATTGTGTTTAATAAAGGTTTAAATTTCTTTTAAATATAGAAAATTATCCCAAACCAAACCAAGCTTACAGCAATACACCCTGCATAAATAACACCGCCACGCTGAAATAAATAATAAGGCCGGTAACATCAACCAATGTGGCCACAAACGGCGCGGATGAGGTTGCGGGGTCGGCGCCAAGACGCTTTAAAAGCAGCGGCAGCATTGAGCCCGCCAACGATCCCCACAGCACCACCCCTACCAGCGCAATGCCAACGGTTAGGCCTACCAGCAGCCAGTGCGGGCCGTATATATCGGTAAAAAATGTCCAGGTGAAAATTCTTAAGAAGCCTATTACACCAAGTGTCAGGCCAAGCATTAAGCCCGAGAGCAGTTCGCGGCGCATAACGCGCCACCACTCGGCAACGGTAACCTCGCCCAGCGCCATGGCCTGTATAATAAGCGTTGATGCCTGCGAGCCGCTATTGCCGCCGCTTGATATGATCAACGGTATAAACAACGCCAGCACTACCATTTTTTTTATAGAACCTTCAAAAAAGCCCATTGCAGTGGCCGTAAACATTTCGCCGATAAACAAAATGATCAGCCAGCCCACACGCTTTTTTACCAGGCGGAAGATGTTGATATCCAGGTACGGCTCATCCAAAGCCTCGGTACCACCAATTTTTTGTATATCCTCGGTATATTCTTCGTTCGCTATCCAAAGAATATCATCTACAGTAACAATACCAAGTAGTATGTTTTCTTCATCAACTACCGGCAGTGCCGTGCGGTTATTCATCCTGAAAACGTTAATCGCATCTTCCTGCGGGTCATTAGCGCTAAGGGAGATCAGTCGCCCGTCCATCAGCTGGCTTATTTTGGTTTCGGGCGCTACCAGCAATATCTCGCGGATACGGATATCGTCCAGCAAAATGCCGTTCTCGCCAATTACATATATTACGTCAATAGTTTCGGAGTTTTTACCGTAGCGGCGTATGTGCGACAGCACCCGGTTTACATCCCAGCTTTTTTTAACGGCAATATAATCGGGGGTCATCAAACGCCCAACGCTGTCTTCCTTGTAACCCAGCAGCGATAGTGCCTCATTGCGATCGGCCGGCGAAAGGTGCAATATCAATTTGGTAACCGCGTCGCCATGCAGCTCGCTGAAAAAGGCGGTACGGTCATCAGGCGGCAGCTCGTTGATGATCTCGCTTACCTTTTTGCCCGAAAGCTTTTTTATAATGCGCTCCTGCGTAGGGAAATCTAATATCCTGAAAACATTTACCGCCCTGTTGATAGAAAGCGTTTCGATGAATTTGGGGCCATGCTCCGGCAGTTCGTCAATAAGTTGCTCTACGTCAGATATATTCAGGTTGTTCAAATAATCCTGCAGCTGTGTGTTATCCTCTTGCTCCAGTAGTAGTTCTATTTGCTCAACCATCTCTTCCATACAGTGCCCGTTTTACATGTTTGTACTTATTTCCTTTTGTAACGCAGGCAAAAGTCGTTTATTTTTTCAAATTACAAGGCAGTTTTTTCTGTTATCTTTGCGGCTTCTTTGTTGGTTCATTGAGTCATTGAGTCATTGAGTCATTGGGTCATTGGGTCAATTTATTTTTTTAGGATTTAGAAATTAGAGTTTATAAATAATGGGTTTACAATGTGGTATAGTGGGTTTGCCAAATGTGGGTAAGTCGACACTTTTTAACTGTTTATCAAATGCCAAGGCACAGGCAGCAAACTTTCCGTTTTGCACCATAGAGCCAAACGTGGGCGTAATTACCGTGCCCGACGAGCGCCTTACAAAGCTTACAGAGATTGTTAACCCCAAAAATGTGGTGCCCAACACCATTGAGATTGTTGACATTGCGGGCCTTGTTAAAGGCGCCAGCAAGGGCGAAGGTTTGGGCAACCAGTTTTTGGCCAATATACGTGCTACAAATGCTATTTTACACGTATTGCGTTGTTTTGATAATGATAATGTGATACACGTAGACGGCTCGGTTGACCCGATACGCGACAAGGAGATCATTGATACCGAACTGCAGTTGAAAGATCTTGATTCGATAGAGAAAAAGATACAGAAGGTTGAGAAGATGGCGAAAACCGGCGGTGATAAAGAGGCTAAAAAAACGTATGATGTTTTAACTATTTACAGAAACCACCTGCTATCGGGCAAATCGGCCCGCACCGCGCCTGTTGCCGAAGAGGATAAGGAATACATTGAAGACATCTGGCTGCTTACCGCCAAACCTGTATTATACGTTTGCAACGTTGACGAAAGTTCAGTAGTTAACGGTAACGCCTATGTAGAAAAGGTAAAAGCGGTAGCAAAAGAAGAAGGCGCCGAGGTACTGGTGATATCGGCTCAGATAGAAGCCGAGATTGCCGAACTGGAATCATATGAAGAGCGCCAGGAGTTCCTGAACGACCTGGGACTGACCGAATCTGGTGTGAATAAACTTATTAAGGCGGCTTACCGCTTGCTTAACCTGGCAACCTACTTTACCGCGGGTGTGCAGGAAGTGCGCGCCTGGACCATTACACAGGGCTTTACCGCGCCGCAGGCGGCTGGCGTTATCCACACCGATTTTGAGAAAGGGTTTATCCGTGCCGAGGTTATAAAGTATGATGACTTTGTAAAGTTCAACGGTTCGGAAACTGCGATCAAAGAGAACGGCAAAATGGGCGTTGAAGGTAAAAGCTACGTGGTTGAGGATGGGGACATCATGCACTTCCGCTTTAATGTGTGATTATCACCAAAATACATAGAAACTCAAGAAAGGCCGCCGACAAGCGGCCTTTCTTGTAACTATTTTCCGGCTTGGATGTCTTACGTGGAAAAACTGATCTATGATGCCATTTAAAACAGCAGCGTGTTGTATTTTATTAAGCCTGTGTGCCCTTAACACGTTTTGCCAGCAGGCCAATTCCCATGATTTTTTTATAGCTGTTTTAAATGAAAGCGCCCAGCCCGCCGAAGCCGCGACCGTAAAACTTCAAAAAGACAACGCAACAGTATTAACCGCAGTTACCGATAACAAGGGTTTGGCACACTTTAAAGCCATAAAAGCCGGTACATATACCTTTGTGGTTACCTATACCGGTTACCAGCAGCAAACCACACCAACGTACCAGATCCCAGGAAAAATAACGTCGGCAACAGTTACCCTGCAGCCGGCCAGCACTTCTTTAAACGAAGTAAGTGTTGTGGCCCGTACGCCGCCTATACAGCATCAGCAAGGTAAAGTGATACTGGATGTTGGGGCATCGGTTACCAATACGGGCTTAACTGTGCTCGAGGTGCTTGAAAAATCGCCCGGGGTTATGGTTGATAAAAACGGCGGCATATCCTTAAACGGCAAGCCCGGCGTGCTGGTGATGATTGACAGCAAGCCCACCTATTTGTCGGGTGCTGATTTGAACAACCTGTTAACGAGCATGAGCTCGACCCAGGTTGCACAAATAGAGCTCATTGCTAATCCAACAGCGCGGTATGATGCTAACGGCAATGCAGGTATCATCAACATCAAAACAAAAAAGAACAATATAAAAGGGTTTAACGGCTCGTTAACTACAGCATTTGGGCAGGGCATTTACCCAAAAAATACCAATAGCCTGGTGTTAAATTACCGCGTGGGCAAGGTTAACACTTTCCTGAATTACAACGTTAATTACGTGGAATACATGATGGATATTTACGCCTTACGCAAGTACTATGACCCTAACGGCGCGTTAACTGCCATGTTCGATCAATACTCGTACCTACCGGGTAACAGCTTTAACAATACGCTAAAAACAGGCATGGATTACTTTATATCGCCCAAAACCACTATCGGTTTCGCCATAAGCGGCACCACTGTTAAGCGAAACAGCAGTAACCGCGCAAACGCCAACTGGCTGAGCCCGCAGGGTGTGCCCGACTCGGCTATTAACACCACAAACGAAAGCCGGAACCGCTTCAAAAACGGCACCATAAACCTTAACCTTAGGCATGGTTTTTCTGCTTCGCAGGATCTGGAGGTGAATGCCGACTATCTGCACTACGATATAAAGGCCGATCAAACATTTGAGAACCAACTGGTAGCTGCAAACGGTTACCACGAATTATCAAGGGGCAATATCCCTACAGGTATCAGGATAGCGTCAGCCAAGGCTGATTACACCCTAAAGCTGAATAAAACGGATGCACTTGCCCTGGGGTGGAAATCATCTTTAACAAATACAGATAACCTGGCAGCGTATGAAAACCTGAACGGATCGGTGTGGGAGGTTGACAACGCCAAAACAAACCATTTTATTTATAAAGAAAACATACACGCCCTGTACGGTACATTAGATAAAAAAATGGGCAAGGTATCCGGCCAACTCGGTTTAAGGTACGAGCATACCGGTTATAACGCGCACCAACTGGGCAATGCCGTTCAGCCCGATTCGTCGTTTTCGCGTAAATACAGCCAGCTATTTCCCAGTGGTTATTTAACCTACCAGGCCGATTCTGTTAACAGCTTCACCCTTACCGCCAGCCGCAGGATAGACCGCCCGCCGTTTCAATTGCTTAACCCGTTTTATGCCATCATTAACAAGTATACCTATAGCACGGGAAATCCCTATCTGTTACCCCAATTAAGCTGGAATTTTGAACTTAGCCACCAATACAAGGAACTGCTTACCACCACCGCTTCGTATAGCCGCATCACCAATTATTTTTCGCAGATATTCTTATCAGCGCCAAACGACGATGCCATACTTTTATACACGCAGGGCAATGTAGGCAGCACTTACAATCTCGGCCTATCGGCTACATTGGTTACTTCTCCGGTTAAATGGTGGTCGGTTACTGCGCAGGCGCTTTACAACCATAAACAGCTGCGCGGTTTTAATGGCAATAGCTTTACAACCGAGATAGACCAGCTGAACGTAAACGTAAACAACCAATTTACCATAGGCAAATACACCGCAGAACTAACAGGCTTTTACACTACTAAAGCGCGAAATGATGTGCAGGAACTTCTTTACCCTACCGGGCAGGTGTCTGTGGGTTTATCGCGGCCAATATTTGGTAAAAAGGGCACGTTAAGGCTTAACGCCCGAGACCTGTTTTTTACCAACGCTATGGAAGGATTCACTTCGTTCCCTAATGCAACTGAATACTTTTTATTGCATAGAGATACGCGGGTGGTTACCCTATCGTTTACTTACCGTTTTGGCAAATCATACAAAACCACCAAACGGGCTGCCAGCAGCGCGACAGATGAAATGGAAAGGGTTGGCAACGGATAAAGCAGAAAAAATCAATGTCGGATTATGAACATCGAATATCCAACTCCGAATTTTACCTTCATCATTCGGCATTAAACATTCGGTGTTCGATATTACAAATAAGAAAAGCGCCTGTTAGCTAACGGGCGCTTTTCTTATTCATGTTTTATCTGACTATTTTGATGACGATACCTGCATTGGGTTGGTACCAACTGACTGGCCTCGCACCGGCCCGCCTACTTTTTGCTTGAACAACTGGAACTTTGATGGTTCCGGCATTTTACCCCAATAGTTATTGCTTTCATCAATATCAGCGGTTTCGCGCATTGGATCGAGCTTTATAGAGGCAACCTCTTTATCATGGATGTAAAACTTAGATGCTGTCTTTTCGTTAAGCCGCCAAATTTGTACCGGGATACGGTCGGTCCATTTAGTACCATCCTTAAAGGTAAACTCAACTATAATAGGCATCACCAAACCACCTTTATTACTAAAGTTTAGTTCATAAAAGTATTTGCTGTTGTATTTAGCTTTATCAGCATCAGTTAACTCGTCGATAGCAAAGGGCTGCGGCGCAGGCTGTGCTTTAACCATAGCAGCAAACTTAACCGTGTCAACGGTTACCATGCCTCTATCATATTTCCAGTAAAAATCCTGCGTAGCAGTATCCCGGTCTGTTTGAAACCTGATATTCTTATCAGTACGGTTACGCACCTTGGAAATATCTTCGAAGGTATTTACCGCCGGTGCAGCAACCCTTGGCGAACCACCACGCTGCCTCATGGCAGGCAGTTTGGCATCCAGGTCGGCTTTGGCGTATTTAACCGAATCTAAAGAGATATCAACCGGCTCGGTACCGTAGAACCATCCTCTCCAAAACCAATCCAGGTCTTCGCCGCTGGCATCTTCCATTGTGCGGAACAAATCGGCGGGCGTTGGGTGTTTAAATGCCCAACGGCGTGCGTATTCTTTAAACGCGTAATCAAAAAGCTTACGCCCCATTATGGTTTCGCGCAGGATGTTTAGCGCGGTAGCAGGTTTAGAATATGCGTTAGGGCCAAAACGAACAATATTCTCAGAGTTGGTCATAACCGGCTCCAGTTCGTTCTTTGGTAACTTCATGTAATCAACAATGGTGTAAGCAGCACCCTTTTTACTCGGGAACTTGTTATCCCAAAGTTCCTCGGTAAGATATTCAACAAAGGAGTTCAAGCCCTCGTCCATCCAAGTCCACTGGCGCTCATCGCTGTTCACGATCATCGGGAAAAAGTTGTGCCCAACCTCGTGGATGATAACGCCGATCATGCCATTTTTGGTGCTTTCGCTGTAGGTGCCGTCTTTTTCGGTACGGCCATAGTTAAAGCATATCATCGGGTACTCCATACCGTTTGAAGCTTCAACAGATTGCGCTACCGGATATGGGTACGGAATGGTAAAATCAGAATAGGTTTTAACCGTATGAGCTACCAAACGGGTGGAGTATTTGCTGTACAGGTTGTAAGCTTCTTTGCCATAATAGCTCATGCACATTACATTTTTACCACCAACTTTTGCACCCATACCGTCCCATATAAACTTGCGCGATGATCCCCAGGCAAAATCGCGTACGTTATTGGCAACAAACACCCAAGTTTTTTTCGCGGTCGAAGGTGCTTTTTCCGCTGCCTTTGCTTCTGCCAGGTTCACTATTTCAACCGGTGTTGCCGATGTTTTTGCTTTATTATAGCGTGCCAGCCTTGCAGGGCTTAATACAGCGCTGTAATTGATACATTCGCCGGTGCCGCCAACAACATGGTCGGCAGGTACAGTCATTTGTACACGGAAGTTACCAAAGGTAAGCGCAAATTCGCCACGGCCGGTAAACTGGTGGTTTTGCCAGCCCTGAAAATCGCTGTAAACGCAAAGGCGCGGGTACCACTGTGTCATAGTAAACAAGTAGTTGCCATCTTCGGGAAAATATTCGTAGCCTCCGCGTCCGCCAACAGTCATACGGTCGGTAATTTTATAGGTCCAGTCAACGTTAAAAATAAACTGCGCTCCCGGTTTTAAAGGTGTTGGCAGGTCAATACGCATCATGGTTTTATTGATGGTGTATTTTAAGTTTTTGCCTGTGGCATCGGTTAACTTGGTGATCATATCACCAAGGCCGTTATCTGCGTCGCTGTTCCGGGCGTCGTTTTTATCAACGTTTTGCGTAGTAGTGGCCCTTGGCATGCCCGAACTGTTTTGATAGCCGGCGTTTCTGAGGCTGTTGTGTTCGTTTTCATCTAACTGCAGCCAGATATAGGTAAGCGGATCTGGCGAGTTATTGTAATAAGTAACCGTTTCGCTGCCGGTTAGCTTTAAGTTTTTCTCATCAAGTTCGCACTTAATGTTGTAATCGGCACGCTGCTGCCAGTATTTTGCGCCGGGTGCGCCGCTGGCCGTCCGTTGTTCATTAGGCGTACTTAAAATAGTGCCTAACTGCTCAAACTTATTGCCGTGGTTGCTGCCGGGGTTGTTTTGTATATCCTGGGCAAGGGCCGCACCCGCAATAGTTACCGAAAGAAAAAAGCTTGTAAAAATTCGCTTCATAGTTTATCGTTTAAAAATCAAATTTAAATTAAAATGGCAATCTTTCAAACGCCATCTGTACCGATAGCGCAAAAACACCTGCTGATATAAAAAACACCCAGTCGCGCCGGGTTACCTTCATAAAATTGATGCAAAGCAAGGCCAGTATCAATATTACGGCAACTACCACTATCTGCCCTGCTTCTAACCCCAGGTTAAAGCCAAAAAGCCCCCAGCCTATGGTTTGGTCGCGCGCAAGCATAATGCGAATGGTGTTTGCGAACCCCATCCCGTGTATCAGCCCGAAGAACAAGGCCAGCCAATAATTTACGTTCACGCTGCCATTTTTTTTATTTACCCGCCACAGGTTGTTTATGGCGGTAATAAAAATGGTACAGGGTATCAAAAACTCCACCCACTTGCCCGGGAAACGGATCACATCGAGCACGCTCAACGCCAGGGTTAACGAGTGGCCTATGGTAAAGGCGGTAACCAGTATCAGTACCTGTTTTAGATTTTTAAAGGTGTAAACCGATGCCAGCGCCAATATAAACAACTGGTGATCAAGCGCATCGGTGCTGATAATGTGTTTCCATCCAAGCCCGAAATAAAAACCAAGATCAGACATAATATTTCTTTAACGAAAGCGTAAATTTAACAGCTTTTAAACATAAATGAATTTCACTGGCGCTATGACGGCTTTTTTAGGTAAACCTCTACTATATTGTTACATTTTAACAGGATTGTTTTTTACTAAAACGCCTGCCGGCGCCAAATTTCACCCGCTGCATGTAAGCACTACCGATGTGAACTTTAACGCTAAAGACAGTCAGCTGGAAGTGATATGCACCATTTTTACAGACGATTTTGAGCTGGCGCTCGAAAAGCAATTCCATACCAAAGCCGACCTGTCCAAGCCCGATATGCACGCCGCGATGGATGCCCTGGTGAAAAATTACATTAACGGCCACCTGCAATTAAAAACAAGCCCCGCGGCGTTACCCCTGTCGTACCTTGGGTTCGAGATAAACCGGGAGGCAGTAAACGTGTACCTGGAATCGGGCAAGATCGCTACTCCTAAAAAAATTGACGCGCAGGTAACCCTGCTGCAAAGCCTGTATGCCGACCAGTTGAACATTGTACACATGACGGTTAACGGCACCCGCAAAAGCACCCGCCTTGATGCGCCGGAAAAAACAGTAACGCAAACTTTTTAGCGATACGCCACCCACAAAAATATTCTATATTTGCCCCAATATTGTTCTCGTAGTTCAATGGATAGAATTATGGCCTCCGAAGCCGTCGATATGAGTTCGAATCTCATCGAGAACACAAAAAGCCGCCTTAATTATTTAGGGCGGCTTTTTTATCTACCTAACAAGGCACGAATAAGTTGCTCATTTTATAAGCATTCCAGTTCCTGCTGTTTAAATGGATTTTTAAGCTGCTGCCTGATATTATCCGTAATTAGCGACTCCCATTCAGCTGAGCATTTAAGCGCTTTGTTCAGGGTGATTTCGCTATCAGCAAATTGCCTGTAAAAAGGGATACTGTAAATCGCCCTGCCACGGCCATCCAGTAATTCAAGGCTTACGGAACGCACATCGCGGCCATTCATTTTCTTTAGCGTATAGCACCGCGAAACCTCGTCGAGGTTTATTTGTTCGGGCGTATCTTCGTCTGTGGCAACTAAAAGCACCCGGTTTTCTTCGTCCCAACCCAGCAAAATACTGTTGATCATTCCGTAGCGTGACAAGTTGCGACCATATATACGGGCAGCTTCTTTTAGCCTGTCTATCATTTCGGCTTCCCTTTTCTTCTTTATTCGCCTGTTGATAGCGATAAACGGCAATACCGTTAGTGCCAATAAGGCGCTTACCACCAGGGTGTTTTCTATTATTTGTTTCATAGGTTAAAAATTAAGTGTACAATTCATTTTAATATTCAGGCATTCTGTACCACGTCCAGTATTTCAAACGTCATGATGCCACCGGGCATCTGCCAATCAACCAATGCTCCCTTGCGATACCCCAGCAAAGCGATTGACAAAGGTGCCAGCGCCGACATTTTATGCTGCCTGATATCTGCCTCATGCGGCTCTACAATACTGAAAGCATAATGCTTACCGCTAAGCACTTCTTTAAATTGGATGGCCGCGCTAAGGCATACCACATCATCGGGTAACTGATCCTTAGGTATTATACTGGCCGAAGCAAGTTCGTCCGTAAGCTTTTTTAAATTGTAATTAGAAAGGTTTCCATGATTACAATGCTTTTTTAACAGTTCATGCTCTTTTGCAGGCATGATCAAATATTGCGTTTTCATATCTGGATGGATTAGTGATTAGTAGTTAGTTGGCAGCGCTTATCGGCTCCTGCTCAACCGCCTGTTGCTGTTGTGTTGCGCAGGCTGTTATCAACTGCATAGTAGCCGCCAGCGTATTTTGGTGAAAGGCAGTTACCGAAGCCACTTTACTGTTTGTTGTTGACCTGATAAGCCCGCGGGCAGCAGCAAGCGACACCTGAAAAGGACGTACGCTATAGCAGGCATGGGCGCCATACCCAATTGCCCGCAATATATCCCGTTCTTTTGCCAGATCGCCCGAGGCAATAACCTTGGTTGGTAAGGCTTGCGCATCAATTGCAAGCCGTGCTGCGTTTATAGCGGCGAATAACGCGTCTACATCACCATCGCCAGGGGCGCTTTCTATGGTCACAAAATCAAGGTAAACCACGTTTGATGCCATTACATGGCAAAGCCTTGCAACCAACTCATGATCTGCCACCGCCAGGCATACACCTGTAGGTTTACCACCCGACAGCACTTTGATCCGCTCCAGGAAAGTGATAAGGCAGTTCAAAGAGCTTTCTGAAATATCGGGTGAAAAGTGCGCCGCTTTTAACTTAACTTCTATCATTTTGATATATGGCCGGGTTGCCGCCTTCCCGAATACTGCTTCATTGAACGATCCGTCGGGGTTTCTGTAAAGTGCTTCCAGGCGGTCTATCCGCCATACCAGGTCGCTGCCGCCCCTGAGCAATTCGGGCACAATACCCACAACACCTGTATTTATGGCACAATCATTCCCTTTCGCGCTGCGCGACAGCGCCAGCAATGAGCCTTTGTTGGGCACATCAACGTTTGATAAGCCAATGTTTAACAGGTTCATACGATAGGGCATGCGGCAATTGCCCATGCCTATCTCGGTAAAAAGCATATTGCCGGCTATCTGCAGGGTAGTTTCGCCGCATTGCACGGAGCTATAGCCGAAATCAAAAACGCTTTCCTCGCCGCCGGTATTACTTAACGGCACGCGTGTTTGCGACCGCCCGATAACCGTGCGCAGGTCAGCATCAGAAAAAAGGGAATAGCCGGCTAAGCCGTTTTGCTTTTGAAGCAACCGCTTGTGCAGCCAAAACTGGGCAATTGCCATCAACATACCCGAAAGGGTACACCAAAGATTATCGAAAATAAGGCCTGCGATAACAAGGCCGGCATTTATTAAAAAAAGCAGGACAAAACCTATACCTGCCCAAGTACGGGGTGCAGCAAAATTCATAAGTAAGTTTTAAAAAGGAAATAAAAACGTTCGCTTTGACAAACGGCCCCAAAACCAAAAATGGCTGGGGCTTACTTAATAAAGTCCTTACTTGTTTTTAAGAAAGCGTAACTGAGCTTTAAGCCGGTGAGTACAGCACCGGGCATAGCATTGCTTGTCCGCAAAATAATTGCAGGAACAGGTTTTGCTATATGCGATGCCAATTGTGCGGGCTTCATGCGTGCCGGGGTTGAACATATTGAACGATAATGCTGATACTTTATTGTCGTAAACTCAAAATCCTCTATTGTTTACCAACTACATGATTTAAAATGATATGCGAAGCGATTTTTGTTTTAACTGTATTACTGACTATTATTGTAAAGTCGAATTCAGTTAACCAAACGCTAAACTCTTTATGAAGACCAGATTTGCCCTTGCCGTGTTGTTAGCCTTTAGTATAAATGCAATAGCACAAAATAACAATACTTCGATCGCCGCCTACACGCAGGCTAAAGCACCTTTGCGCCAAAACCCTTACATTGAACTGCCCCTTGGCGCGATAAAACCCCAGGGATGGCTAAGGGAAATGCTGGTACGACAAAAGACCGGCGCCACAGGTAACCTGGATAAACTTTACCCGCTGGTAATGGGTAAACGTAACGGCTGGCTCGGCGGCGACGGCGACCTTTGGGAACGCGGCCCCTACTGGATTGACGGTTTGGTTCCACTGGCTTACCTTTTACAAGATAAAGAACTTATAGCCAAGGTGCAGCCATGGATAGAATGGAGCCTGAAAAGCCAGCGGGCAGATGGATACTTCGGCCCGTCGAAAGACCTGGGGCCGGAGGCTGGCATACAGCGCGATAACGCGCAGGACTGGTGGCCCAAAATGGTGATGCTTAAAGTAATGCAGCAATATTACTCGGCTACGGGCGATAAGCGGATCATCCCATTCATGACCAGATATTTTAAGTACCAGCTACAGGAACTGCCAAAAAATCACCTGGACCACTGGACGTTTTGGGCACGCTACCGCGGCGGGGATAACCTGGCTATGGTTTACTGGTTGTACAACAAAACCGGTGATAAATTCCTGCTCGACCTGGGCGAACTGCTGCATAAACAGACATTTGACTATATAAACGCCTTCCTGAACACCGAAATGATGCTGACCGATGGAAGCATCCACGGCGTTAACCTTGCCGAAGGCATGAAAGAACCTATAATTTATTATCAGCGACACCCGGAAGCGAAATATGCCGACGCTATGATCAAAGGATTTGCCGATATGCGTAAATACAACGAATCGGTGCCGGGTATGTTTGGCGGAGATGAATCGCTGCATGGCAATAACCCTACCCAGGGCTCGGAACTGTGCAGCGCTGTAGAAATGATGTACACGCTCGAAAACACGCTATCCATCACCGGCGATGTAAATTATGCCGATCATCTCGAAAAAGTTGCCTTTAACGTATTGCCCACACAAATAGACGAAAACTTTATTGGCCGCCAGTATTTCCAGCAAGCTAACCAGGTGATGATCACAAGAGGTGTCCGTAATTTCGACATTAACCACGATGGCACCGACCTTTGTTACGGCATACTTACGGGATATGCCTGCTGCACATCAAACATGCACCAGGGCTGGCCAAAATTCGCCCAGAACCTTTGGTATGCTACACCTGACAAAGGTTTGGCCGCGCTGGTTTACTCGGCCAGCGAAGTAAAGGCGTTTGTAGCTGATAACACCCCGGTAACCTTTAAAGAGGAAACAAATTATCCTTTTAATGAAACTATTAAATTCACCTTTGGCAGTAAAAAAGCGGTGGCGTTCCCGCTTAGCTTGCGGGTACCGGCATGGTGCACCAAGGCTACGGTAAAAATAAACGGTAAAGTACAGCAGCTGGCCAGTGCCGGCCAGGTTATCAAACTTAGCCGCGAGTGGAAACCCGGCGATGTGGTTGAACTTACCCTGCCCATGCATGTATTTAAAAACACCGGCTATGAAAACTCTGTTTCGATACAGCGGGGGCCCATTGTTTATGCCTTAAAAATTGGCGAAGAGGTAAAACAGGTAAAAAACACCGTTGATGCCGATGTATATGGCGATAGCTATACCGAAATACGCCCTACTACCCCCTGGAACTATGGCCTGATCAAAACTGCCGATAATAAATTGGATGAGAACTATAAGGTTGAAGATGTAAAAGCAGTTAGCAGTTATCCCTGGAGCCAGGCAAACGCCCCAATCCAGCTAAAAACCAAGGGCAGGCGTATTCCGTCGTGGCAATTGTATAATAATATGGCCGGGCCGCTGCCCTTTAGCACAATATGGAACTTTGAGACCGCAAAAGAGGAAGAAGAGCTAACGCTGATACCCTATGGCTGCACACGCTTACGCATTTCGCAGTTCCCGCTGATCGAGAAAAGGTAGATACATTAGGGTAACCGATTTAATGTTCTACCTTTACCCGCACACATGGAAGAACGAAAATATCTAACAACCTGGAGAAAATACATCCCGGTTATACGCCTGCACCTGAAAAGAAGCCTCAACGAAGATCAAAGTTTTAAGCTTAACATCACCGATTTTGAATCGGCGGGCGACAGGGGGAAATCTGGTTATACCTTTAGCCTTGCTATAGAAAACGGTAAGGTAACCAACAACATCAGCGGCTCGGCTGTGGCGCGCGATCTGTACGAAGCCTTAAAAGCCGACGACGCCATCAACGAGATGATGCGGGATAAAAATATTAAAATAAGCGTAGGTAAATCGTTTGTATTAAGCATAAAAACCACACACATATCAGCATTTAAATAGGCCGTATCATCCCAATAAAAGCCATCAACTGTTTAGCTGATGGCTTTTTTACATAACTGCAGGCTTATTTTTGCAAAGCAGGCTGCAGGTGCGTACTAATGGCAATGCGGTTCCACGCGTTTATGGTTATCGCGGCCATTATTACCTGGTTTACATATTTATCGCCTAAAATCTCTACGGCTTTGTTATACGTATCATCGGATACGCCGCCTTTGCTTATTAAAGTTACCTCTTCTGTTAAAGTAAGTATAGCCTGCTCCTTTTCATTAAAAAATGGGGTGTCGCGCCATGCTCGCAAAGTATAAATGCGCTGCTCGGTCTCGCCCATTTTGCGTGCGTCCCGGCTATGCATATCAAGGCAATAAGCGCAGCCGTTTATCTGCGATGCGCGCAATTTTATCAATTCTTTATGGATGGGGTCAAGTTCGGTGCCATTAACGTAATTTTCTAAAGCGCTCATGGCTTTGTAAGCATCAGGCAGGGTCTGTAATAAATTTGTCCTTTTCATTGTCTTTTGTTTTTTGTCAACACAAAGTTGCAGACAAACGACCCGTAAAAAAATGAACTGAGGTTAAGAAATTACCCCCTGCCCCCCTGAAGGGGGAAGTTAATTAGCATCAATATTAAAAAACTCCCCCTTCAGGGGGCTGGGGGGCTTTTTTGGCTCTTATCCGGCTTAAAAACTGCGGGGTAAAACCCAGGTATGATGCCAGCATGTATTGAGGCACACGCTGCACAAAATCAGGAAAGAGCCCGATAAAATACCGGTACCTCTCTTCGTCGGTTTGGTTAAACAAAAAACCGATACGCCTTTGCGACGCGATAAATGCCCGCTGCATTGTTAGCCTGAAGTAAGTTTCCAGCTTCGGTATCTTTTCAAGCAAGGGGCCTTTGTCTTTATTATGCAGCAGCAGTACCTCTGATGCTTCGATGGTTTGGATATAAGTGCCGGCAGGCACATGGTTAACAATGCTATCATGATCGGCAATCCACCAGTTCTCTAAAGCAAACTGCACTATCTGCTCGTTCAGTTTAGCATTAACATAGTATTGCCTTAGTAAACCGCTCAGTACAAAATATTCCCCTTTACAATGGCGGCCGGGCTCCAGGATAATTTGCTTTTTATTAAATTTCAGCAATTCCATCGTCTCGCACAGCAGGTGTTCTTCGGCAGGGGTTAGCTGCACCTGGCGCTTTACATGGGCAAGCAGTTGCGGATACATCCCGCTAAAATAATAATTTGCGTTTATTTATTACCGGTATTACCGCGGTATAACATTTAATTACGGTTTATGGCAGTTTAAAAGCAAACCTGAACTTCGCATTTTTATTGGTTTGTGTTTGGTCGGTAATGGTTTCGCCGTTTACCTTTACAAAGGTATGTAAACTGCTTGTCGGCGTTGTTTTGGGCAATTCAACATCAACGGTAAAATAACAGCTTTTGCCCGATGGCAGCTCTACCGTGTAATCTAACCTGCCGGTGTAAAGTTTTTCTATATGCTGGGTGTTATCCTTATCGGTATAGCTAATGGTTGCAGTAGTTCCCTGGGGGATATCGGTCATGTACTCAACCTGGTAAGTGTCTTTTTTAGCGAGGCTAAGCTCTCCGCGATTCATGTCATATACATTGTAACTACAGCTGGCGGCCAGTATAGCAATAACAAAAAGGCACAGGTGTTTTTTCATATATAATTAGCGCTTTAATATTAAACGGATCGATGTATTCGTGTAAAAGACGTACCGATCCGTTAAAAGGTGTCAAAAAATGTTGATTATTTTAATGCATCTGCTGCATACGCACGGCATTTTTTTACCTCTGCTACTGCATCAGAGCCGGCAGGTAAATTATACTCCAATTCGATAGTGGCCGGGAACTTATACTTGTTTTTTTTCATCAGCTGCAGCACCTCGTTAATGGGTGTATCGCCCTGGCCCCACGGCGCGTTCGGCCCATTGTTAAACTTGCGGTCTTTGATGTGCATGCTGGTGATACGATCATGATACTTTTCAATAAAAGGTATGGGGCTGCTGCTGGTACCCGCAGTATAATGGCCAATATCCAGGTTTATAGCATTGTATTTTGACTGCGCGAGCGCGGCATCCCAAAGAGTTGGCGTAGCCTGTGTATGGGCATGGTAGCCTACCAGCATTTTATGTTTAGCGGCCAGGTCGCCCAGGCGTTTGGTCTGTGCCTCGTCGGGCAGCTCAACGGTAACGTGGTTGCAGCCAAGCGCCTTGCCGGCATTAAAAGCATACTCAATTTCGGCGTCGGTATTTTTAGCGCCAAGCGCGTTTGGTTTCCACGCGTAAATAGTAACACCGGCATCGTTATACATCTTACGCAAGTCTTTAAATTTATCCATAGTTACGCCTGCACGCCATTCGGCCATTTGGGGGGCAAAGTCTGTCCAGCTTTGGCCTTGCCCGCGTTTTGGCGCACCTGCATAAGCCTCGGCGGCATCGCCCATCAGCTCAATCGCGTTAATGTTACAGTCAACGCAATATTTCAGCAGATCCTCAGCGGTGTCCGGCATGCTGCGGAACGAGTAAGTGATCACCCCTATCTGCACCCCATTTATTACAGAATTCGGTTTTACTGCCCCGCTTACGGCCGTTTTGGCCAATGAGGCTTTTGAAAGGAAGAGTATACTTGTTGCCGCTAAGGCTCCGGTGCCAATAAACTGGCGCCTGCTAATGGTTTGCTTTTTCATGGTAACCGGTTTGATGTGTTGGTTGATAGTAAAGTTATCAAATTATAACATGCATCAAACGTTGTGTTAAAAAAGTTTTATTTTTCAGTATGTCCTTTACAATCATTAATAGATTGGAATTCAAGATTAAACAAAAGAACGTATGTTTGTAGAACAAATAAAATATGCCAAATCTTTTATCACCAATTATTCAGAAGCAATCAATCCAATTGTGTGATGGTAAAATTTTAACGGACAGCGCAGGTATTGAGACAATTCAACATTTCTACAATCAAGCAAAATTATTTCATGACATCACTATAGAGATTGGCATGAAAAAAATGGAATGGATTGATGGCAATATGAGTGCTGTACTTGGATCTGCATTATATCAATTAAAAAAAACCAATAATTTAAGATTTATCGTTAACTTTCAAGATGTACAGGCAAAGTTTAAAATCCTTTTTGAGAACGGCTTGATTAGCATTAAAGGCATAAATAAGGTTGGCAATGGGAATAGTAGCACTATCCCATTGAAAATGTTCGCTCCAGATGATAAAGATGGATTTGTAGATTACGTATTGAATGAGTTATTAGTTCATTCCGAAATGCCAAAATTTTCTGAGAGCGTTAAAAACTATTTACTTGAGGATTTAGCTGAATTATGTGGAAATATAAATCTTCATTCTCAAAATACTATTGATCCATTTTTTGTGTGCGGGCAATATTTTAGAGGGAAAAAACAAATAATTTTTACTGTAACAGATTTAGGTAAAGGTTTTTTACCAAAGATATCTTTAATCGACCATACTGTAAATAATGATAGGGAAGCCATTCAATGGGCAGTTAATGGAAATTCATCTAAGATAGATGCGCCAGGGGGAATCCATCTTTTTAGAATGAAAAACTTCATGCAAAAAAATGAAGGACAAATTCACATAATAAGCGGAAGTGCTTATTACAACTCTGAATCAGAGGATAAAGAACAGGCGAATGGTTGCATAACTAAAACATCGCAAAATTTTATGGGAAGCACCGTACATTTAATTTTCAACAAAAAAGTACTTACTTCAAAGAAATAATAATTTGTATATTTGTCACCCTTATATTAATTTATTTTCAAATCAAACATTTATATGTTTTTTTTATTTAAATTAGGTAACTTTTAATCAGTAATGTAATGAGTATAAAAATCGTCGAAGTCATCAATAGCAGAAACGCAATGTTTCATCCTGATGGATTGAAACTATATACTGCAATTATTAATGAATTAAATAATGGTGCTAAAAAAGTACAGGTTGATTTTTCAGATATTATGGTGCTGACAACACAATTTCTTAATGCTTCTTTTGGAAAATTAATGATGGAAAAAGGGATGGTATATTTTTATGATAAAGTTGATGTGATATCTACCGATCATCTTAAAACATATAATGAGAAGTTCAATTGGGTTGTAGATAACATAAAAAATAAAGATTCATATAAACCTTTTCTAAACATGGCGCTTAGCTAATGAGTTTTACAGTTACAAATCTTAAACTGCACCCTACTCCTCTAAATTGCTTTTATATTTTTGATACTAATATTTTACTTTATTTATTAGGCTTACCAAGTAACGAACCCTTTGTTACAGAATATTTAACCTTTTTTATGAGTGTATATGGATTAAGCGAGATTGATCCTTCTTGTAAAATCATTTTACCCCAAGTTCAAATAAGCGAAACTTTTAATAGGTTACTAAGATACGAAAGTGACACTCGATATCATAACTCCGTATACAATGGGCGTAAGGGTTGGAGCCCATCCAAATTTTATAAAGAGATATTTCGCCCTTCAACTGACTTCGAAATCACTTTCAATAAATATAAAAGTGAATGGGAAATTTATGAATCAATCTTTGTGCTAAGAAATTCATCTATTCATCAAACAATCGGAGAGTCATTAACTTTCGATCTAAAAAAGTTAGACCTTAATGATAATTACATTTTGCTTACAGCTAAAGAATATAATGCTTTGATAGTTACGCATGACGCCGATTTTTATAACCAAGGCGTGAGTATTGTAACGATGCTGCCAAAAATGATTAATCAACACCAAAGTTCCTTAATAAAATTGAATGTCAAAAATTCTTAATTATTAAGCCCGCGCCTGCGGCAGCAGTATCTCAAAATTGGCCCCGTTGCCCGGTTGCGAATAAATATGCAAAGTACCGTTCAAGGTATCTACCAGGTGTTTAACCAAAGCAAGGCCGAAGCCATAACCCTGTTCGCCTAGTGTGCCGCTTGTAGACCCGGCCCTACCTTGCAGTATCGTATCTATTGCATCCTGGTTAAGGCCAATACCGGTGTCGGTTACCCTTATTTTCAACAGGTTGTGGCTTTCCTCAATCTCCAGGCTCAGATCAACCATTACCTTACCGTTAACCGGGGTAAACTTCATGGCGTTTGATATCAGGTTACCCGTTATTTGCAACAGCTTATTTTTTGAGAATGGTACGGTTGCAGAATTTGCCGAGGTGTTTACGATAAACATTATCTTTTTATTGATAGCCTGCGGAGTATACAACTTTTGCAGTTTGTCTTTAAACACAATTAGGTTAAACTCGTCGGCTTTCAGGTCTGGCGCGGGTTTATCTGAAGTTAATATCTCATCGGCAAGTTCAAGTAACGACCGGCCGCTGCGCTGTATCAGCTCAATAAATTCAAGCACCTCGTCAATTTCATTCTCTTTCCCCTGTTCGCTGATCACCTGCGCCAGGCCGATAATGCCCCCTAAAGGGCCGCGTATATCGTGCGCTACCTTCTTTTTTGTTTCGTTGGCTTCGTGCAACTTGGTTTTTAAACCAGTAATTACCCGGTGTACGTTCAAGCGGTTTACAATCTCGCCGGCAATAATTTTCAGTAGCTCCTCCTTTTCGGGCGAGAGCGTTTTAACGCTTTTATCAAGCATGCAAAGCGCGCCCAGGTTATGCCCATCGTCGGTTGTTAACGGTATACCATAATAATAACGCAGGCTTGGGTCATCCGCAACGTAAAACTTGTCTTTAAACCGTTCGTCGGCTCTCAGGTCCGGCACCTCAAAGTGCCCGCCATTCCCGGCTATAGTGTACTGGCAAACCGAGTCTTCGCGCGGCATTTGCTCAATATCCAGCCCGTGATTGGTAATGGTCCACTGGGTGTACGAATCTATAAGGTTAATAAGTGATATTTCGGTACCCGCAACTTTTGCGGCTAATTTAGCCAGGTCCTTAAAATTTTCCTGGAAACTGGTGTAATCAAGGTCATAATCGGCAAGGCTGATGACCCTCTCCATTTCGTTTTTGGGAATAGGTTGCTTCTGCATAGATAAATTTGGATCGGTACTAATTACTTTATTGGCGTGTAATTAGTAAAAATTATTCCAAAAATTTCCGGTTATTCCCCATAGTTTTAAAAAAAAGCGGAGCTCTGTTTAACAGAACTCCACCCGATAGCTATGTTTAGCCGGTTAAGGTGCAACTATAACCGTTGCAGTTGCCATAGTACTATGAAAAGTGCAGTGGTAAGTATAAGTACCGGCGGTAGCAAATGTGTGCGAAAATTTGCCGCCGGCATTTATGGTGCCGCTATCAAAACCACCGTTATTATCAGTTACGGTGTGGGGCGTGGCATCTGAATTTTTCCATTGCACCGTTTGCCCCGGCTTTATCGTTACCGAGCCGGAACCAAAAGCAAAGTCTTTTATCGTAACGGTGGCATCGGCCGTTGTTGGGGGAGGATTTTGCTGGTTGTTACCCGGGGGCGTGGGTGTATTGCCGCTATCTGATTTTGAACAGGCGGCAACTGCGATGATCATAACAGCTATCATAAACGATATGCCTAAAAGGTACTTTTTCATGTTGAATAGTTTTAGTGTTTAATAAGGTTACGGGCACATTTGATTGATGGTTGCTTCAATGCAAATTGTTTGCGCAGGCAAGAGATAAGCAACTGATTGCTAGCACGATAATTTCAAAGGGGGATGGCAGGCGCTGGCGTTGATTCTAACAAAAGTGTAATAATTAACTAACCCTTATTTAATATTGGCGGTTTTAGTAAATTTGCAGTCCTTAATTGATTTGTAATAGTGACGGAATTAGGTACACCATCTATAAAACAAGCCTGGACTGCAGCCCTTCAATCGCCCAAAAAACGAGATAAGTTACTGATAGGGTCTTTCATCGTCGCCATTATACTTTCCTCGTTGCCGCTATTCTTTAGTTTCATACAAAAACGGAAAGGCACAGTGCTGAACGATTGGGTACTGGCACACGTACCGGCTTATGATGTATCGGTAGTTATATTCACTATCATTTGGGGAATGGCCCTGCTGATACTTATAAGGGCGCTTTATAACCCAGTTATTTATATCAACTACGTTTGGACGCTTATATTTATTAATATCGCCCGCATGTTGACCATTTACCTGGTAGCGCTCGACCCGCCAAAAGGCCTAATACACCTGGTTGACCCCTTAACAGGCGTATTTTATGGTAATAATGTAATTACCCGCGATCTGTTTTTTTCGGGGCATACTTCAACCCTTGTGCTGATATTTTTATGCCTGGAAAAACGCACAGACAAAATACTGGGTTTTATATCAATAGTTGCGGTAATGGCGCTTTTACTGGTGCAGCATATACATTACACCATTGATGTTGTGGCCGCCCCGGTTATTGTGTACATGATATTTGTTTTAACACGCCGTTTGCTGAAGCTGGATAAGTTAAAAAATCACGAGGATTAAAATCTCATCCCCCACAAATGCCTGATGGTAAATGGTATTTGTTAAATTGCGCCATACTTACTTTAATGAACCTGACCATAATTATTTTTTCTTGCTTACTGTTTTGTTTTACACTCTTGCCACTGGTCAGAAGTGAGTACTGGATCTTCAGGATATTTGATTACCCCCGCCTGCAAAAGCTGGTTTTAAATTGTGTAGCATTTGTGTTGATGGTACTATATTACACCGGCCCGGCACTTACACAATATATTTTCCTTTCGCTGCTGGCGCTCAACACAACCTACCTATTATCGCTTATTTTACCTTTTACCACACTGGCAAAAAAACAGGTATTAAGGGCCGGCCCGCATAATGGCAACATGAGCTTAAGCATTATGATAGCCAACGTTTTTCAGGATAATACCAATTCAAAGGGTTGTTTAAAAGAGATCGCCAAAGCCGACCCCGACGTGGTTTTATTACTGGAGACCAACGAGCGCTGGGATATTCAGACACGCAGCCTTGAAAGCACTTACCCTCATTTTAAACGGGTACCGTTAGAGAACACTTACGGCTTGCTGCTATATTCTAAACTCGAATTGACAGATACAACGGTAAAATACCTTGTTGAAAAGGATATACCATCCATCCACACCAAAATAAAATTAAGCGGCGGGCAATTGGTGCAATTTTATGCGGTGCATCCTACGCCGCCGGTACCTGCCGAAAATATAAGATCGACCGAGCGGGACAAGGAACTATTGCTGATTGCCGACCTGGCTAAAGCCAGTGAGCTGCCGGTAATAGTGGCAGGCGACCTGAACGACGTAGCATGGAGCCACACTACCGAACTGTTTTTAAAAATGAGTGGTTTATTAGACCCGCGCAGGGGCCGCGGCTTTTTTAATTCTTTCCACGCCCATTACTTTTTCATTCGTTTCCCCTTAGATCATGCTTTTGTGTCCAGGCATTTTAAGCTTATAAAAATAAAACGGCTTAATAACTGCAAGTCAGACCACTTTCCCATTTTCTTGAATGTTCAATTAGAGGGTGATGCTTACAACGAACAACAGCCTTTGCAGGCCGACTCATCTGACGTAGAAGAAGCAGCGGAAAAGAAAGAAAAGATCTGAGGAATAAAAACTTGTTACCTCACCGGTTTTGGGAATACCGGCAAACTCTCGTGCCCTTCGGCATCAACTGCCTGTACGGCAAACAGGTAATTATCTTTTGAGTAGCCCAGGGTGGTGGTGGTACCGGTTACGTAAAATTTCTTTTCCCAATAGGGGCTAATGGTTTCGCGCATCAGTACATAGTAGCCTGCGGGAGCTTTGCCTTTGGGAGCATCCCACTTAAGCTGTGTTTTATTGGTAAGGCCGCTGGTTATAACACCCACGTTTTGCGGCGCGGCCGGGGCAAGCGCCAGGTTAGCCAGCGTTGACAGGTTCATGCGGGCAACTTTTTGTATATAATCGTAATCGGCAAAGTCGGGCAGGTCGCCGTAATCCACGCCGTTTTCCTGGCGCATATCCTGGTGCTGGCGATTAAAATCCTCGTTCATTTCGGTTATACGTATGGCCGCGTAACCTTGTTGCGAAAACGGGATATGGTCGCCGCCGCGCAGGTAACGGTCGCGGCGGTAGATCAGTTTTACATCCAACTGCTCTACATAGCGCTCGGCAATTTCTTTCGTATAACGGGCCAGTTCACGGGCAGGACTGTCATTTTCACCGCCTACGGAGTTGCGCACCGAGGCCTGCCTTTCGGTTTCAACAGCAGGTACCCCTTCGCTGAACACACGCACGCTGCGGTTGTCTTTAAGGCCGGTTTCCATGCCGTAAGTATTACCCACAATATCGTTGTTAAGCATGGCATCTATCTGCCAGCCTTCGGCCTTAGCGCGTTTGGCTACGTTGGTAGAGCCGTAAAGCCCCTGCTCCTCGCCCACTACGGCCATAAATATAATGGTAGCCGGGAAAGACCGCTTAGCCATTACCCTTGCCAACTCCATGGATACCGCAGTACCCGATGCATCGTCTACCGCGCCGGGCGCAAATGACTTTACATCCATCACATCCCTCACCCTCGAATCGTAATGGCCTGATATAATGTAAACCCGCTTATCGGCGGTATCGGTGCCTTTTAATATCGCCAGCACATTTTTCATGGGCGTTGGCTTATCTACACGGTTGCCCTTGGGTTGTATAAACTCGTCAAACTGCACCTTCATACGGCCGTTTGACGCTGCCGCATAGCGCTCGTATTCGGCTTTTATCCAGTTGCGGGCAGCGCCAACCCCTTCGGTTTTGCTCACCGTATCGCTTAGGGTGTGTCGTGTTTTAAAACTCACCAGTTTGCGTACAATGGCCTCAATGTTTTTGGAGGATACTTCGTCGACCATTTGTTTGATGCCTGCGTCCTGCTTTACAGTAGTTTGTGCCGATGCCGAAATGGTGATAACGGAGATGATGAATAGGCTGATACGTTTCATAAAGCAATTTATAAAAATGAGTTTTGCACAGGATAAGTGAGTTGATATTGTTACAAATAACTGCCTAACCGTCATTGCGAGGTACGAAGCAATCTCTTCACATACAAAGCGGGATGCGAAATCTGGAGATTGCTTCGCACCTCGCAATGACGCGTGGAGAAAGGGACACGTATGGAATAACCGGTAGAGATGCGAAGTACCGCGCCCCTACATTATTTATTTCACTGTATAAGTTGCCTTATTAACACCAACGCCGGTAATTTTTAAGGATCTCCAGTTAGGCGGCAGCGTGCTCTTTATCTGAATTATTCCTGTTGGTGTGATATCCAAGCCGCCAAAGCCCATCAGCATAGCCTGGATAATACCGCCCGCGCCTGTGGCGAAATAAGGGTTGGTACCACCCTTGGTTTCGGCAATCACCCTGAACGGCGGGTTAAGGTTAGGCTCGTATGCCTCCTTAAACCATTTGTAGGCCTTTTGGCCATCACCTAAACGGGCATAAAGCAGTGCGAATACGCCCTGTGTCATGGCAGGGGTACCTTCGTTAGGTACGCGTGTATCATAATACTCAAGGTCTTTCCTGATCTGCGCCGGGTCGGTTATGGTTTTCAGCGGATAGGCCAGCAGGTTCACGTCCGCTTGTTTGATGCCCTCGCCTTTGTATTGGGCATGTTCTTGCGTTACGCCGTTAGCCATCTTTAAAATGGGGATATTATTGGCAACGTGTACCCAATCGGTATCGGCCTGCATACCTAAAATTTTTGCGGCAGCTGCAGCGTTCATCAGGTTGGCCTGCGCGGCGGCATTGGTAAAGGCGTTATTATCAATATTTTCGGCCCATTCATCGGCGGCAACTACATTCTTGATATCATAATGCCCGGGGCCGTTGCGCTCTACCCTGCTTGCCCAAAAATCGGCGGTGGCTTGTAGTATGGGCCAGCCCCTTTCGCGCAGCCATTGCTTATCTTGCGTTACGCAGTAATAAGCCCAGGCAGCATTAGCCACATCGGCGCTTATATGGTGCTCAAACGGGCCGCTTAAGGCCCAAACAGGGGTTTCTTCTACACCACTGTCGGCACTTTCCCAGGGATACATGGCGCCTTTATAGCCATGCGAAAAGGCATTCTTGCGCGCGTTCTCTAAACGTTCAAAGCGGTATTCCACCATCGACCGGGCTATTTCCGGGTGCATCACCAGCATGGCCGGGAACATCCACAGGTCGGTATCCCAAAATACATGTCCATTATATCCCAGGCCTGATAAGCCCATTGGCGATGGCGACAAAGCAGTACCCGCGCGCGAGAACGAATACAGGTGATACAGCATGCTATGCACATCCTGCTGCGCCTGCGCATCGCCTTCTATCTGGATATCGCTTTTCCAAAGCTCATCCCATGCCTTGTTATGGAATTGTATCAACCTGTCGCGGCCTTCCAGTTTGGCAAAAATGGTGAGGCGTTCGGCTTCGTTCAGCGGGTCGGCGTGGTGCGCCGATGTTATCGAAGAGCCTGTTACCCCATATTTATAGGTTTGCCCCGCGGCAATAGCGCGGCTAAATTTCATCAGGTGCATGTTATTGTCCCACATCTCGTGGATAACGCGCGGTTCTTTACCATGCTCCTCGTTAAATAAAAAGGATGTAGAGGCACATAACTGCAGCTTACCCGTGGGACTTTTTGCCGTTGAGGTTAACAGGCTGATAGTTACGTGCGGGCGGTCTATCTCGTTGTAATAATTCTGTACATCCTTTAATGCATCGGGCGCTTCCATAACGCTTGCGGCGGTAATATTAATGGCTTTTTTTGCGGTGATGGCAACGTCCATCAGCACGGTAAATGGTAATTGCCTTAACGAGTAGTAGGTGTATTTGATACTTGCCTTATCGCCATAATCAAAGGTGGTGGTCATGGCCGCATGCTGCATATCCAGTTCCTGCTTCATGTTGCTTACCATCTTAGCGTCCAGGCGCCTGCCATCAATCTCCAGGTACATGTTCAGCAGGTTAAAGCTGTTTAAAAAATTGCTTACACGGCCACGGCCATAAAGATCATACGCACCTGCAAGCACTACATTTTTAACTTTAAAAGGCTCGGGTGACGATACTATGCCGATCATCCCGTTGGCCACTGTTATGCCATAATAGTTGTTCGGATCTATTTTATTAGCCGTAACAACCCACGGGCTTATATTTTGTGCCGATAACGACAATGTTAAAAATAGCCCGGCCAGTAAGGCAAATATTCTTCTCATCCGTTTTATTTTATCTTCAGGTGCAGTTTTTGGTTCACTAGTTCGCCTATTTTACGACCTGACATATTGCCGATGATACAGGCGTTCTTGTAATGGATACCGCCGTATACCCGCGACATAGAGGCTTCCTGCGCCGCGGCCCTGAACGATGTAAAGGTACGCGCGGGTATGCCAAACTCCGACTCCGAAGCGTCGGTATAGGCCAGGTTGTCGCCAAAGCAATGTGTCAGCACTTCAGCGGCGGCGGCAGATATTACGGCGTGCCCGCTTATGTATTCCGGAAATGGCGGGGTTTGAATACGCGGTTTCCAGTCGGGGTCTAAAACCTTATTAATCACCGTTTCGGGGCGAACACTATTGGCTTTAAATTTTACATACCAGCAGTTTATAAAGGCATCAAACAACGCTATAGACGATTGCGTGTATGCCGCAACAGTCGTCCCGAAATCAGAATTCTTTATTTGTGAACCGATACCGGCAATATTCATCCAATGCCCCGCCGGCCCAAACTTTTTTGTAGCAAACATGGCGTGGCCTACAACATTCATTTTAAAGGCGTTATCATCCCAAAAATCAGCCATGTGTTTTTGATCAGTTGTTAAGCTGTCGCCTAAGGTTTTCACTTCCATTACAGCTTTATAAAAGGGGCTGTTCTTATCGGTCATATTATAAGGCGGCGGCTCGGGCGCGGGTATCTGCGATGCGGAATCTAAAACCATGGTGCGTATTTCGCCCCAGTGCGGTTCAAGCGCCTGCGCATACATGGGCGGCGTAGGCACCCAGCGGCCATCTTTACGTGTAACCGTGTATTTACTTGCCGACCGGGTTTGCGCGTAATTATCATTTTTACTCCATGCCATGATATGTTTTGCAACAACGTCTGAATAGGTCACAGAATTTTCAAACACGTCCGATGGCATGCCGGCATTCTTAGCTTTCTGCTTTAGTTCATCAATATAAACAAACATGCTGCCCTCAGGGAAGGTTACCGCATTGCCTACAAAACAAAACGCTAACAGTGATGCAAACTGAAAGTCTATTTCCTTGCCCTTTTCGGGTTGCGGAACCGCCGGCAAATGTTTTATTTGCCCGGCCAGCGAGCGGTAATGCTGCGGGTCGCCGGCGGCAATAACCTCGTAGGCGGCTATATTGGCATACACATAATTACGCGACGCGATAACCGGCGGGAAATTATTTTCGAGCACTATATCATTTAATTTTTTTACGGTAACGCGGTAAAGTTCGGGATCGTGGGTAACCTTTTGGTAGTCGGGCCTCTTACAGGATGCGAATATTAAAATCACACCCGCAATCAAAAACAGGAAACGGTTCATATAAAATCTTAGTTTAAAATAATGATGGTGCCACCCATCAAAACACATCGGTTTTCTTGGATTACAGGCTAATATAGAGTTTTTTCGCCAATTGATAAGCACATAAATTGTTTGATATTAACCCGCTTAAATAATTACTTTTACGGCGCAAATTAGCCACCCGAAACGGCTTTTGGCGCCGTTTTATTGTTTGTGTATTTTATATGAAAAAACCAGCCCTGATAGCAATAGGCTTACTGCTTTTAGCCTTTATAAGTATTTACTACATCATCCCTCAAAAAATAAAAACGGCGCGTGTTATTGAAATAGATGCTACCGACATAAATGTGGCAAGGTTCCTGGTTAATAAAAAGCCGTGGAGTAAGTGGTGGCCGGGCCAGCATAACACAAGCGACAGCAGTTTGTATATGTACCAGGGCGCCAGCTATCACTTACTTGAAAGCACCAACAGCGAGATGAGGCTAACCATCAGGCGCGGCAATATTGAACTTAACAGCCAGGTTATTTACGCTACAACAGGCGAAGGCATGTGCGAGGTTACCTGGTTTACCGAGATGCAAAGCAGCACTAATCCTTTTTTACGTATTGCCCAATACATAAAAATTAAACGCCTGACAAAAAACATCGACACTTTATTAACTGCTTTTAAAAGATTCATGCAAACAGAAAAGAACGTTTACGGCATGAACATAAAACTTGCCAAAATCAAAAATCCTATTGTATTGGCGTCGACCACGCACACCGCAAGTTACCCTACCCCTACGGTTATTTACAGTTTGGTAAGCGACCTTAAAAAGCAAATAATAACACAGGGTGCCCTGGCCTTAGATTCGCCCATGATGAACGTTCATAAGGACGAAAAAAATGGATACGCGGTGATGGTGGCTATCCCTGTTGACAAGCAAATAACACCAGGGGCCAATACCGTAATAAACAGGTTGGTTAAAGGCGGGAACGTTTTGGAAGCCGAGGTTACAGGCGGTAAAAATACGGTTGCCAATGCTTTCAGACAGGTTAAGCGCTATCAAAAAGACCACGGGTTAATATCGCCGGCAATGCCATATGAATTATTGATAACCAACAGGCTTGCCGAAAAAGATACCACTAAATGGACAACCAGAATTTACTGGCCTATTTTTTAAATGCGCTTATTTGGTTATGAGCATTAACTTGCCATCGTAGGTAGTAATAATGTAGCCGCTACCGCTGTTGTTTTTGTAAGGGTACAGGTGTGTTATTTCCTGCGAGTTGAACATATCATTCAACCAATATTCGGGCATGGCAAACTGTTTTGTGCGCCTGTCATAATGGGCGGTTACCAACCCCAAAGCGTCATATTTCCCTTCGTATGGCACAACTCCCCAAAAGTTACCATTCAGCAAAACGTCGCCTTGCTTGTTATTTATCGGAAGAATTGACCGCACAGGCGCCTGCTGGTACAAATAAGGGAGCGCAGTAATTTCTTTAGCGTTTAAAACATCGCTTATAAAAATAGTACTGAACTGATTAGCAGTTAACCGGCCGCTATCGGTAAGGTTATCTTTAAAAATTTCGGAAGTAGTTTTATCCGCCATTTTCTGATAGCTGAGAAATTCTTTTTTCAGGTAGGGCAGTTCCTGCTCCAAATCGTTCTTCGGGCGGAAAGGATAATACTCACCTTTATAAAAGTAGGATAGTATCAGGTCATTCTTACCATCCTTATCTACATCATTATTGTAGGCATATAACGGCTGATCGGGGTTTACGTTATATTTGTTATTGGCGCCCCAATTACCAGCCAACAGATCGGCCTTACCATCTCCGTCTATATCGGTCACAATTGCCGATTGCCACCAGCCGGTTTGGCCGTCAAGCAGTGCCGAAGAGAACTTGACCAACTTTTTGTTTTTGTTCAGGAATATATGCACAGGCTGCCATTCCGAACTGATGATAATATCGTCGGCGCCATTATGATCGATATCTGCTGTAGAAATATTGCTTATAAAGCGTATACCGGTTAAATCAGCGAATTGCTTTGCAGGAGCTACATTGAAATCGCCCCCCCCCTTATTCAATAACACTACCGATGTTGCCGCCATGGTGTAGTCGCGAAAAGGTATGGTGCTGCTAAAAAACAGATCGTTTTGCCCGTTACCATCAAAATCGTAAACCAGTATTTTTGATACCAGCGCATTTACTTTGGGCAAAGCCTTGTATTCAAATTTGAAATTACCCTTGTTGATAAAAAGCCGCGGAGGTGTTGTTTTTTCAAACTCGATAAAAGGGTGATTGGCAGTCAGCACTATCAGGTCGGTCAAGCCGTCGTTATTTATATCGGCCCACTGGGCTTCGGTATCACCATGATCTTTAAACTGGTTAAATGCTTCAACAGCTATCTTTTTAAATGTACCGCCCTTGTTGCCTGCTAAAATATATTTTTCTTCTCCCGCTATTCCGCCAACATAAATATCATCGATACCATCGTTATTGGCATCGGCAACCGCTATGGCCGGCGTATGTGGCAAATAGGTGTGTGGTAAAAGATTATAGTAATTAAAGTCGGGCGTTTCAAACGGTTGCAACGTAGCTAAAACATTTGCCTTTACATCCGTATAGGTAAATTCACTATGGCCTTGTATGTAGCCGGTAATAAATTGCCCTACATCCGCCACCGTCTGCGTTTTTTCTTTTACATAAGTTATAACGGTCTTTTTGTTTAGGGCAAAATCCCTGATCAGCTGATACGAGTTATCAGGCCAAAGCACCATCAGTTCTACCGGTTTGTCGCCGGGCAAAAAGGTGAAGAGCAGGTTATTGCCCTGTGTACTTTCATAAGCGGTACTGGTTTGTATCTCCTGATGGTCTACCTGCCTTACCGACCGCATAAATAGCTTGGCGCCCACGCCATCGGGGTTGGCTTTGGTGTATTTAACGCTTAATTTGACGAACGACGGCTTGGCTTCCTTGCTGTTTTCCATCGTCATGTTTTGATAAATATAAGCCGGCGCGTCCATATTATTGGTTACCAGCTCAAGGTCGCCGTCGTTATCCAGGTCAACCGCTACCGCGCCTGCAGATATAGACGGGTCCTTCATGTCGTTGCCTGCAGATACATCCTCAAACTTCAGCTTATCCCCGCCATGGTACAGGTAGTTGTGCACATCACCATCAGGCATTAAATTTATTTTCTCCTTATCAAAAAACCGGCTGGTTTTAAAGTCTTTAATAACGTTAGGGTCGCCCAGATACTTCAGGTAGTCCATATCGTTCAAACGTTTTTTTATTCCGTTCGAAAAAAACATGTCCTTACGGCCATCCATGTCAAAATCCTGCACCAGCGGCGACCACGTCCAGTCGGTTGCCGACACGCCCGAATACAGGGCCAGGTCAACAAATTTTTTACCGTTGCCCACATTCAACTGTAAACTGTTTTTGGAGTATTGATAATAATACCCCGCATTAACCTCCTGGTTATAAATATCAAGAGGTTCATCGTTTATGGTTGATTTTAGCGCCCTCATTTCCTCGGGCAGCATATCGGTGCTAATCACATCAAGGTGGCCGTCCTTATTAACATCGCTTAAGGTGTTGCCCATTGAAAATAAGCTGGTATGCCCAAAGGCATTTTTCATTTCCTCTTTAAATGTTCCGTTTTTTTGGTTGATATAGTAGTAATCCTGCTCAAAAAAATCGTTACTTACATAAATATCATCCCATCCATCGTTGTTCAGGTCGCCCACGCTAATGCCCAGCCCGTAACCTATCGGTGCGGAGTATATGCCCGACCCGGCGGTTACATCTGTAAACTTGTTGCCGTCGTTACGAAACAGGTGGTCGCCCGCATCATGGCTGGTTTTAAAACGAAGGGTAGAGTCGCCATAGGTATCGTTACTATGTACGGATGATGTTAACAAAAACATGTCCAGATCGCCATCCTTATCGTAATCTGTAAAGGAAGCCTGGGTAGAGAAGCCCGAAAAATCGAGTCCGTACTTAGCGGCGCTCTCGGTAAAAGTAAGGTCGCCGTTATTTATATATAACTGGTTATGCCCCTTAAAACCTTTAAAGTTGGCCACTACGCAAACATAAATATCCTTTAAACCATCACCATTTATATCAACAACGGTCACGCCGGTTTTCCAGTTACCCGTACCGGCCACGCCTGCTTTTGCCGTTATATCTTCAAACTTCAGCCCGCCTTTATTCAGATAAAGTTTATTAGGGCTCTGGTTTGATACAAAGTAAATATCCTCGAGCCCATCGTTGTTAAAATCGGCTGTTGCTACCCCGGCGCCATTATAAAAGTACAGGTAGTCGAGTATGTTCACCGAGTCGGTAACGGTGTTCTTGTTTACAAAGTCGACGTGGGTCTGTTCCGCTGTAAGGAGCTTAAAAATGCCATTGCCGCTTTTTTTTGTTTTGCACGAAATCCACACAATAGCGCCTGCAAGCGCAACACAGCAAATTATTACGATCTGTTTTTTGAATAGTTTAGCCTTTAGCATATATGCTTAACGTAGTTTGTAAGCTTTAAGCTTATCATCATTCATCCCAAATAAGTAGTACTTATCTCCCCGGCTGTTTTTTATCATCAATGATGACCTTACCTGACCGTTAAGTTTAACGCCACTTATTGCAGGCGGAATATAAACAAATCCCTTTTTAGTATACTTATAAATTTGCCCGTAACTTGCATCAAGGCGGCCTACCTCCGGCTTAAAGCCATAAAAGTTACCGCCAAGCATAATAGACGGCGTGCCGCTATGGTCGATATCATCGCACAAAATAGTGCCCACGTTTGAGAGCTGCGCGTGGTATGGCAGCGGGTTATCTATAAATTTGTTATTGCCATTGTTGATAAACACCGCTGAGGCCAGATAATTTATTTCATGCATTTCAGCTCCTGATAACATCTCCTCAGTGAAAACTTCGTCAAAGGGCTTCCCTGCGTAATCTGCGTATTTCAGATACTTCTTTTTCAACATGGGTATCTGGCCGGTAAGGTCGGGCTTCATGTGAAACACATAAGGTTTATGCTGGCGATATATTGATGTAATGCACTCCTTTGTTCCGTTGCCGTCAAAATCCGTTATATATATCTTCATAGGTTCGGCCTGAGTTGCCCTAAATTTGGAGTTCAGGCCCAGGTTACCCGCTATAATATCTAATTTCCCATCGTTGTTGATATCTGCAATTGCAAGGCTGCTCCACCATCCTTTGTAACCGTCGAGTTGATTATCCGGCGTAAATTTGCCGTTATTATTGCGGTAAATTTTAATGCCCATCCAATTGCCTGCAATTACCAGATCGGGGTAGCCGTTGCCGTCAATATCTGCCCACTGGGCCGCCGTAACCATCCCGGGTTTTATGTCACCTAACACTTGTTTGGTTACATCGGTAAAGTTGCCTTTACCATCGTTGTGCATGACGTAGGAGTTCGGCGATACGGCGTAAGTGCCGGGCACACTGCGCCCGCCAATAAACAGATCGGGGTGCCCATCCTTATCATAATCGCAGGCTGCTATTACCGACGCGTTCACCGACACAGGAATGGCTTTTTGCGGATTACGATGCAAGTTGCCCTTACCGTCGTTTTCGTAAAACCGCGGAAAATAGATATTTGTGCCCGCCTCTTCGGCATTGCCACCCACACCAATGATCAGGTCTTCATCACCATCGCCGTCAAAATCGCCAAATGCGGCGCCGGCGTTTTCAAGATACACTTGTTTTTCCAGATCAGGCGGGATGTATTGCTTAAACCTGCCGTTCTTTTGCTGAACATATATAGCAGCCGGACTATCTTTTGAACTGCCGAAATAAAAATCGGTGAGGCCGTCTTTATTGATATCGCCCTTTGCCATATACGGGTTTTCGGTTGATAGCATTTGCAGCATCAGTCGCTCGTTATCAAAATCAATAAAGCTGTCTTCGGTGTGCTTTGGGACGGTGTCGAACAGGGTTGTGGCAGTTTCGGTAAACAGTGTCTTTACAGCCGGTTTCTCAAAATTGTACTGTAGTTTAGCATCGGCAATTTTAAACGTGTAGGCTTTGTTTGCGGGAACGTTTTTTACAACCTGGCACTTACCGCCCGGCCATATCACTTGTACTGAGTCGGCCTTGGTTATCTTACCTATACCTATGGTGATCAGGTTGGGCGATGTGCTGCTTTCGAAACCCCGGGTTGGCTGCTGATAATACATCACCGACGCATTTTTGGCAAACACCTTTATGGTGGCTCCCACCCCAAAGCGGTTAAGCCCCTCTCCTTGTAATTTTAGCTGTGTGTAATTATTATGCAGCTTTTCGGCATTATTTTTATAAATAAAAAGCGGCGAGTTTACATTGTTTACTATAAGGTCGTTATCACCATCGTTATCAAGGTCGCCGTATGCGGCGCCGTTGCTAAAAGCAGCTTTATCCAGCCCGTATTCCTTTACTTTGTTGGTAAAAGTAAGGTCGCGGTTATTCGCATAGGCGTAGTTTACCAGCGGAGTTGATACCATTTTATCGGCGAAGTCTTTATAGTTAAACTTCCGCTTTTCGGCAATTTTATCCATGCTTTCGCGATTGCCCAAAAACTCGATATAATCCTGGTCGGTAAGATCTTTAAATATCCCGTTTGATACAAAAATGTCTTTCCAGCCATCGTTATCCATATCAAAAAAAAGTGCGCCCCAACTCCAGTCGGTAGCACTAACCCCTGCCTTGAACGCAATTTCAGAGAATGTGCCATCTCCATTGTTCAATTGCAGACAGTTTTGCATAAACTGGTTGTAGTACCCATCGTGCTGTTTAAGCTTAATTACATCAAATGATTCGAAGGAGGTCATTTGTTTCAGGCGCTTGTCGCCTTCGGGTAACATCTCGGTAGTAAAAATATCCGGGTGGCCATCGTTATTGATATCGGCAATATCAGCCCCCATTGATGCGAGGCTCAAGTGCCCCATTTCAGATTGGATATCTTCCTTAAAAGTACCGTTGTGTTGATTAATGTAGAGGTAATCGCGCTCAAAAAAGTCGTTTGAAACGTAAATATCGGGGTACCCGTCCTGGTTAACATCGGCAACAGATACGCCCAAACCAAAGCCTATATCACTTGAAAATATACCAGCCTGTTTGGTAATGTTGGTAAAGTGCCCGCCATCGTTACGATACAAATGTGCCCCGCCAAGTTCATCAACGCGGGCCCGCAGGTCCTGGCTGAAATCAAACGATCCGATGGGCCTGAACGAATTATTTAAAACGAAACAATCCAGATCGCCGTCGTTGTCCAAATCAAAAAATATTGCCTGGGTTGACAGCCCGTTATCCACCAAACCGTATTTTTCAGCTTCTTCTTTGAACGTACCGTTATGCTGATTTATGAAAAGCTCATTCCCTTTTCTATCAATTACGTTACCGCTATGGCAAACGTATATATCCAGCCATCCGTCGCCGTTAATGTCAACCATGGTAACGCCGGTGCTCCAGTATTTAGTGCCTTTAACCCCGGCCTTATCGGTTACATCGTCAAATTTCCAGTTTCCCCTGTTCAGGTATAGCTTATTGCCCCCCTGGTTTGAGGTAAGGTAAATATCATTCAACCCGTCGTTATTCACATCGCCAATGGCTACGCCGCCGCCATTATAATAATTACGGAATGTGAATACGTTGGTTTGATCTTTTTCGACCAATTGGTTTATAAAATTCACACCCAAATCTGCATTATCCTGCAGCGTAAAAAGCGGGTTTTTCACATCGTTATTATGGCAGGCCGACAGCGCTATAAAAATAGCGACAAAGGGGTAAAGGCTGGCTTTTTTTAACATTGCAGAGTATACAAAAAAACAAACGTAGCGAATCTCTTCGCTACGTTTAAAATCAAATATAACTAATTGGAAACTGGTTTCAACTGTTAGTAACCTGGGTTTTGTTTCAAGTTAGGGTTGGTATCAACAGCACGTTGTGGTATAGGGTACAAAGTGCGTGTTTTATCAGAAGCATTTGGGCGCTGATCAACCGGATCGTTAAATTTACCAAAACGGATAAGGTCATTTCTTCTCCAGCCTTCCCAGTAAAGCTCACGGCCGCGTTCTGCAAGCAGGTCTGCTTCGGTTACACTGCCTAACGCTGTCGCACCGCGAGGTGTGCGTATAGCGTTAACAATAGCCAACGGTGTTTGGCCATTAGGATCGGTACCGCCGCGCATAATTGCTTCCGCTTTTTCTAACAACACATCAGCGTAACGCAGTATTACGTAGTCGTTATCTTCTCCGCTATCGGTAACAGTTCCGTCAGCATTTGGGTGTGGAAAGTATTTGAACACCCTGATACCCTGTGCTTCGGTAGAATAGTTCAGGTTAACTTCGGGAGTGAACACCAGTGGCGTACCGCTACGTTGTGTTAACTTTTTACCGCCCGGGCCATATTGCTGACCAACAGCAAAACCCGCCCTTAAACCAACCTTATCTGTTAAGCCTGGATAAGCAACACCACGGCGCTCATCTGACGGCTGGAACGAGTTGTAGAACTCTGCAAGCGTTGTAAAGCCATTCCATCCATCTGGTGTTTGGTTATAGTGCAAGCCCATTTTCCAACGGTTTTTAGCCGACCCCGGAACGTTTGATGGGGTATTGTAGATACCGAAGATATTTCCGTTAGATTTTTCAGAGTTATCCCATGCAAAATCCTGGAAGTATTTACCAGCCGGCTCTAATGTGTAGCCTGCGGCTGTAATTTTATTGGCATATTCTATAACCTTATCCATATCCTCTTTAGGGAAAGTGAAAGGCCCGCCCACAGTTGCTGCAGTGTAAACCGCTTTGTTCAAGTAAACTTTTGCTAATAATGCTTGTGCTGCTGCTTTACTTGCTTTACCAATGTTTGGTGCAGCACCTAAATTTGCTTCGGCAAACTCAAGATCTTTGATGATGAACGCTGTAGCGTCGGCCCTGTTAAATACAACCGGTATGGCAGAGTTCGGAGCATCAGGATCGCGGAAGGGTTGCTGTCCGTACAAATCTACTACCTGGAACATAAAGTAAGCCCGCAAAAAGCTTGCTTCGGCTTTTATCTGGTTATCAGTAGCGCGGGCTATCACCTGGCTTGCACGGAACACCCCAATGTTTAACTGATCCCAGGTATCGCTTACCTGGTTGTGCGACGGTGTCCAGGTGTGTGTGTGTAACTTACGCCAGGTACCAAAATCTCCCCAGTCAGTTCCACGTGTCGGGCCCATCATTTCGTCTGTCGAGTGCTCTTGCAGGGCATATGTGTTAGCCTGATCTGTTTGACCGTTTAATTGAGAATACACCCCGTTAAGATCCGCTGTAGACGATGCGTTGTTTGGATCTATAATTACCGAGCCGTATGTTTTTTCATCTAATTTTGCGCAACCTGCAGTGGCTAACAGAACAAAACTGCAAATCGTCGCTCTTAATGTTATTTTTTTCATACTAATATTTTTTTTAGAAACCTGCATTTAAACCTAATGTGAATGTACGTGCGCTTGGATAAGAAGTGTAATCTATACCTCTTGATGGCACGCCATTTCTTTCTTTATTTGTATTAATTTCTGGGTCAAGGCCGCTGTAGTTAGTAATCAGGAACAGGTTTTGGCCTGTTAATGAGAACCTGAGTGTTTTAAATACCTTACCGTTTACAGGCACTGTATAGCCAACAGTAGCGTTGCTTAACCTTAAGAAATCACCTTTTTCTAAGAAACGGGTTGATACCTCGCCAGAGTTAAGTGCATTTTCGTTTGTCATGGCTACTGCTTTTGTTACGTTACGACCACTAACAAGGTTGCCTTTGTAAAAGAAAGCGTTAGCTGTGTTGTTGTAGATATAAAATCCGGTAGCCCCGTTCATGAAGAAGCTAAAGTTAAAGTTTTTATATCCGAAGCTGTTTGTTAAACCAGCGGTAAATGTTGGCAGCGGGCTGCCTTGGATGCTCGATACGTCGATACCTTGAGGGTATATACCGAAACCATCAGGGCCTAAGCCAGAGTAGTTTGGAACGTTAAAGCTATAAAGCGGGTAACCGTTACCAATAAACTGCGCGTATGCACCAGATAAGCCCTGGCCATCAATGTTACCGGTAATTACGTTACGTGCACCAAAATCTTCTACCCTGTTTTTTATAAACGTCATGTTGTAGGCAATATCCCAGGTAAAATCCTTACCCTGTACTGCGGCAAAGTTTAAGCCTACCTCAACACCGGTATTTCTAACATTACCATCTAAGTTTCTCCAGATGGTTGTAGAAGAAGCCGGTTGTGCAAGTATGTCTAAGAATAAAAGGTCCGACTGCGATTTGTTGAAATAATCTACGGTACCGTTTAAACGGCCTTTAAGTACGCTGAAATCAATACCGGCACCATAAGCGGTTTGGGTTTCCCATTTCAGGTCGGGGTTATCGGCGCCTATTGTGGCGCTTGAAGTACCCAGATAATTGCTCTGTCTTAATTTTTTTGAAGCATATGAAGGGTAGTCCTGGTTACCGGTTTTACCGTAGTTTAAACGAAGGCTCAGATCATCAAATATGCTTTTTGGAGCAAAGCTTTCATTGCTTATGCGCCATTTAGCTGCCAGGGCCGGGAAAGTTGCATATTGGTTGTTTGTACCAAAACGAGACGAACCATCGCGTCTTACAGTAGCAGTTACGATATAACGATCTTTATAAGAGTAATTTACACGTGCAAAATACGATTGTAATTTATAGCTGCTGCTATCCAGGCCGTTCCGGTTACTAAAATCGTATGGCATGTGGCTTTTAAACTTGTCAAAATCCTTCACAAACTCTCCGGCTGTTGCAGTGCCCCAGGCCAGGTTACCACGGTTAAAGTTTTTAAAGGTTTGATATGAATAACCAACCAAAGCTGTGATTGAGCTGTTGTCGGTCCATTTTTTATCATAGTTTAAGGTATGCTCAGTTGTTAAGTTGGTAACTTCGTTGTGTACCAATATGCCGCGGCCGTTGCCGGTTGCCGACGGAACTTTAAAATCGCCTATGTTCGATTCGTCAGTAAAACCAACGATGGTAGGGTCGTAATAAGTTTCCCGCTGTCCCCTTGCTATATCCGCGCCGGCATTGCCTTTATACGATAAGCCTTCAAATAATCTTATCGTCATGGTAAGGTTATTCAGGTAACGGTTAACATTATCGGTATCATCTATCTGGTTTAATAATGACACCGGGTTTCTGAAGGTGTTACCTTTAGGGAAGCCATTTTCGTAGCCGTTTAATGAGAAGTACCTGCCCTCGCTGTCAAACACAGGGATGGTTGGGTTAGTTTGAATTGCAGCACCAATTAAGCTACCATTAAAGCCTGCGTTGTTGGTAATTGGCGCAAACCTGTCTTTAACATTAGAGATAGTTGATTGCAGATCAAATTTTAAGCGCTCGCCAAAAAATGATTGCGACGCGTTTAAACGACCTGTTAAACGTTTAAGGTCGGTTCTTTTTATGATACCTTGCTGGTTATCATAACCTATTGAAGCGCGGTAGTTACCGGTATTGCTGGCACCGCCAAAAGCTAAGTTATAGTTTTGAGATATGGCAGTACGCAGTATTTCTTTTTGCCAATCGGTATTAGCACCATAATCTACACCACCCTTAGCAACAGTGCCGGGGTTTGAACCAACACTTTTTACGCCGGCTAAAAATTGCTGACGATTAAGCAGATCGTAAGTTTTTGCGGCATTAGAAATGCTTGTGCTTGCGCCGAACTGTACGCCCTGCCCTTTGCGGCCTTTACGGGTAGTAATTAATATAACGCCGTTTGCACCACGCGAACCATAAATGGCAGAAGCCGATGCATCTTTCAATATTGATACATTTTCGATATCCGCAGGGTTGATAAACGCCAGCGGGTTACGTGCAGATGAGCTACCTGCACCGCTATCAAAACCGCCGGAGGTACCGCCATTGTCTAACGGAACGCCGTCAACTACGTAAAGCGGGCTGCTACCCGAACGGATAGAACTGGCACCACGTATGTTTATGGTAGCGCCTGCACCCGGCTCGCCACTTGCCGGTGTTACCTGCACGCCGGCAATACGGCCCTGCAATAACTGCTCGGGGGTAGCTATAACACCCTTGTTAAAATCTTTAGGGCTTAACGAGGCTACAGAACCGGTTGCATCTTTAACACGCTGGCTGCCGTAACCTATTACAACTACCTCGTTTAAAGAGGTGCTTGAAGATTCGAGCGAAACAGATAATGATGTTTGGCCGTTAAGCGGAACCGTTAAGCTTTTATACCCAATGTAGGTAAAAGTTAAGGCAGAAGTTCCTGCCGGTACCGAAAGCCTGAAAGTACCATCAACACTGGTTAATGTTCCGAGACCACCTGCCGCGCCTACAGATACGCCGATCAGCGGCTCTCTGGTCTTGGCATCAGTTACTTTACCTGTAATTGCTGTGTTTTGCGCCAGGACCGGCTGAGCAAAGAGGCAGGTTAAAGCAAAAAAACATAATGTGAGTAAGTGTTTAAATTGCATAGTTTGTGGTTTAATTAATAATTGGTTATATAAATTTAGTACATGGTTTTGTTATTTACTAATAAAATATTCGGGTTGCATATAAAATCGGCCATACAAAAAATGACACGGCGTAATAGGCTGTCCCTGTAAAACTTAATACTTAGTACGGTATATATTGGTTTATAGCTTTGCTTTGTAAAGCAATCGGATATAAGTTAAATAAACATTTGTCGCCTAAACTTTTTATCTCTATACAAAGATGTGTGTCCTGCGCCTCATTCCCTACTACTTTGGTGCGTTTATAAAAAAATATAAGCTTTATAAACATTAAAACGCTTATTTACAGTAACTTATATTGCTTTTTTTAGTGAAAAATATAATCAATATTAACACTTTTATGGGCAAAATATGTTAAAAAAGTATGCTATATAGTTTTTAAAGTATCTAAAATGATACAGAAACATGTTTTCATTATCCAATGGTATCAACAGCTTTTATATCCATAATACGCTGTTCAAACTGTTCAGGATTTTTAGACTTTGCTTTGATACGCATCTTGTATACATAAATGGTGTTTACAGAATATTCAAGGATCTTGGCAATGGTTTCGTTATCATTTATACCCATGCGGATTAGGGCGAATATGCGCAGATCGGTGTTTAGTACCTCGTGCTCATGCGGCCATATCTGGTCTTTTTCTTCAAACTGAGAATTAAATACCGAGATAAAATTTGGAAATATCTTAAGAAAAATATGGTCAAAGCTGTAGTATAACGCCTCGCGCTCTTTCTTAATATTTATACCGTTGATTATCAGACGGATGTCGTCATACTTTTTTATAGATAACTTGGTATCAACCGACATTTTAAGTTTCTCTAATTTTAGTATATAGCCGGATATGATCTTGAAAAATTGACCTATATATTCTTCCTTAATATGGGCGTCTTCAACCAGTTTATAATTAATATCTTTTAACTGTACGTTCTGGTCTTCAATAATGCGTTCCTTGTGTTTAAGTTTCCCCAGTTGCTTATATATCATTACCGAAAACAAAATAACTAACGATGCAAGGGCCGTAATAGCCAGCAAATACATCAGGATGGTTTGTTTTTCTTTTTCAGAGTGGTTTAATTCTTCGGCCGCAACCAAAGGTAAAATGGCACCAATCTGTATTTTACGCTGCCTTGCACCATAAAAATCTGCATCAGCCTTAGCCAGTTGGATAAAAGCATAAGCATCTTTTATATTACCTGATTTATATAACTGCTCGGCAAGGGTGAAAAGCGCTACAGTCTCTTTCGTCGACGATTTAATATCAGCAATGGCCGATTGTGCAAGCAAGGCTACCCCCTCCTTCCTGCGGTCGCTGTTGAGGTAAATCTGCCCCAAAGAGCAGGTTATCATCGCCCGCAGGTGCATAGATACAGGCGCATTGGGCGCTGCAAGTTTGCTAAGCTCCTGCGATCCGTTTATATTATCATTCTCGGCAACGTGTTTCAACCCTGTATAGTAAATACGGTTTACCGAGCCGGGTTTGCTTAGCTTTATAGCCGAATCAATATAGGCGTAGCCTTTTTTGATGTAATCGGGGGCAAAATATTTATCGCTGTTATATTTCGCAAGATCGGTATTGCAGCGATACATAATAAAATAATATTCCACCTTCATCGAATCGTTAAGCACTTTCGGGTCCACCGCACGCATACTATCGAAGGTTTCTTTGAACATCCCGGATGAAAGTAAAATAAACCCAAGCTTTATCTGGCTGTAATACGCGCGCGACATATCGTTCATAGATACGCTGATATCCTTGAGCTTATTTACATACACATACGCCGAATCGTATTGGTACGATTTATATTCATCATATAACTGCAGGCAAATATCATATTGCTTAGCATAATTGAGTCTGGAGGTGGTGCGTTGTAATTTCTTTAAACGGAGTATGCGCGCCTGCTTGGCGTTATCGTATATGTTTTTGCGACTTATTTCGGTTTTTAACGCTGTAAGAATGGTGTCTGTACCGGCGCCGATAGTAATAACAGGATAGGCCAGGGACAGGGTAAATAAAACCTTCAGAAAAAACCGCATACTTGTTTACAAAAAAAGGGATTTAACTTAAACGCTATAAAACAAGCCATAAATGCAGCTGCTGATCAAGTTGATTAGTGGTAACGCTGGTTATAATTTGCTTGGTTTTATAGATCAACTGGTAAATCTACCTGAACGTAATATTACTAATTATCTGCCAAATTTGTTACAAAACACACATTTTTATAAAACCCCTAATAAAAAAGCCCGCAGCGTATAAATAAGATGCGGGCAGCTGTATTTAACAGAAAAATCTCTTAAATCTTATAGCTAAAACATACCGGAATGGCTCGATAAAAAGCGAGGATCAGTAATTGGCTAATACAGTAATATTGTCGCTAATGGGCGATATTTTTTGCAGGCCGTTCAAAAAGCTTAATCCAACTATAAAACTAAAGCCCGCAACAGTGCCGCCCATCTCTTGTATCAACTCGCTGGCAGCTGTTACCGTACCGCCCGTAGCCAGCAGGTCGTCATGTATCAGTATCCGGTCGCCAGGGTTAAAGGCGTCGGTGTGTATCTCTATAGTAGCCGTGCCATACTCCAGATCGTAAACTTTCTGGTTAACGGTATGTGGCAGCTTACCCGCTTTGCGCACCGGTATAAACGGCAGTCCCAACCTGTTTGCAAGGGCCAGGCCGAACAAAAAACCCCGGCTTTCTACCCCCGCTACGGCATCAATATGCATACCCTGAAGTTTTTCAATAAAGGCATCATTAATTTTTTCGCAAAGCGCCGGATCTTTTAATATAGGGGTAATATCCTTAAATATGATGCCCGGCTTCGGGAAATCGCGAATATCGCGTATAGCTGTTTTAATTTGCTGCTCTATCATCTATAAATTAAATAAGGTTCAATTTTACGCAAAATTCCTGCATCAATAATGGCGATATTTTCCATATCGCTGATGGATGCATAGTCGCCATGCTGTTTGCGGTATTCTATAATGGCATTCACCTGCTTATAATTAAGGTATGGCATCAGGCGCAATTTATCAAAGCTGATGGTATTAATATTAAGCTTGCGAATGTTAGCTGCATCAACTCTAACCTGCCCTGCTATCTCTTTATACTTCAACTCGTCTATCCCATAAACTTCCTTTAGTTGTTCTTTTGCAACAAATCCCCCCAACCTTTCGCGGTAGTATATGATACGCTTTGCAAATGCAGGGCCAACACCCTCAACGGATGTTAAACCGGCTGAATCGGCACTATTTAATTCTACAAGTGCTGTAGGTGGGGCCTTCTCTTCCGGGATAACAACATAAGGCGCTAAGCGCTCATAATCGCTTGTTGTAAGACCGTATATTTTTTTTAAGTCATCCGCCTTCCGAAATCGGCCGCCTTTGGTTATATAGTTTTTTATGGTTTCCGCTTGTTTAGTTGTAATCCCGAGTTTTTGCCAGTCAGCCGCGGCGGCGGTATTGGGGTTGAACTTAAAAAGCGGGGTTCGAGACATTTTAAGGCTGTTTAAAGACTTCCGGCCGGCATTATTAAGCGCCGCTATATTGCTTTTGAATTCCGTAACGTTTATTGTAGTATCTTTGCTAAAGCATTGATAAACGTACGGTGCGGCAAGCGCCGACGCTATTAATAACAGCAGCACAACCATGCCATTCCATTCTTTTTTAGTAAGGGAGATGTGATTTTTGAACTGCGCTTTCATTAACGGCCATTGAGTTGTTAAATTAATAATTTTCGACAGATCTATTGCTTTTAGCATGAAAATAATAACCACCGAAGAGTTTGCAAAGGCTACCAAACTGGATAAACTTAAAATGCCCGGCCTGGCAGCTTTGTTGATGGAGCTCATGAAAATAAACCAGGTGAATGACCTGTTTGCGCAGGCCCAACCCAAAAAAGGCCCCGAGTTTATCGACGCTATTTTAAAAGGCTGTGGTATTGAAATCGATTTTGACGAAAATGAGTTAAAGCATATACCTAAAAATGGCGCTTTTATAGCCATTGCCAACCACCCCTATGGCGGAATAGAAGGACTGGTACTGCTTAAAATATTAACCATGGTTAGGCCCGACGCCAAACTGATGGCTAATTTTCTGCTAAAAAAGATACCTAACCTGAGTGATTATTTTATCGCTGTAAACCCTTTTGAGAACGTTGAGCATTCGTCAAGCATAAGCGGGCTAAAAAATACGTTGGAACTACTGGCAAAGGGTACGCCTATCGGTATCTTCCCGGCGGGCGAAGTATCTACCTTTAAAATAGAAAAACAAGAGGTTACCGACAGGCTTTGGCACCCGGTAGTGGGCAAGATCATAGCCAAGGCAAAAGTGCCCGTGGTGCCCATATATTTTCATGGCAATAATGGTGTGCTGTTTAACCTACTTAGCCTGATACATCCCACCCTGCGCACCGCCAAGCTGCCATCGGAGTTGTTTAACAAGCAGGGCCACACTATAAAGCTGCGCATTGGTAAGCCCATAAAGGTTGAGGATATACCTGATAATGCAAACAGCGCTAAAATACTGAACTTTTTGCGCGCCAAAACTTACGCACTGGGTGCCGGTTTAGACGAGGAAAAAAGGCTGTTTAACCCACGTAACCTTTTTAAGATAAAAAAACAGCCCCAAGCCATTGTGCCCGAAACACCATCGGCCAGATTGGAGCAGGAAGTTGCCCCACTACGCGAAAACTATAAGATCTGGACCGAGAAAAACTACGAAGTTTTCATCGCCCCGACCGCGCAAATACCCTGTATCATCCGCGAGATAGGCCGCCTGCGCGAGATCACATTCCGTGAGGTTGGGGAAGGCACCAATAAAGCTACCGACCTTGATGAATACGATATTTACTACCACCACCTGTTTATTTGGGATACCGAGGCTAAAGTAATAGTGGGCGCTTACCGCATTGGCCTGGGCGATGAGATATTTTATGGCGTTGGAAAAAAGGGATTTTACATTAACGAATTATTTAAGCTAAAAGAGCAGTTCACCCCTATACTGAAAAAAAGCCTTGAGTTGGGCCGGTCGTGGATACGTAAAGAATATCAGACCAAGCCCCTGCCATTGTTTTTGCTATGGAAGGGCATCCTGAAGTTTGTGATAGATAATCCGCGCTATCGTTACCTGATAGGTCCGGTGAGCATCAGCAATTCATTCTCACAGTTCAGTAAATCGCTTATTGTAGATTACATTAACCGCAACCATTTTGATCACGAAATGGCGCAGTATGTAAAGCCCCGCAAAAAGTTTAAGGTGAACCTGGAAAATATTGATACCGACCTGCTGCTATCGGGCGGCGACTCATTTAAAGGGCTCGACAACCTGATATCGGAAATTGAGACGCATAATATGAAGGTGCCTGTGCTGCTGCGTCAGTACCTGGCCTTGAACGCTCATATCATCAGTTTCAATATCGACCCTAAATTCGCCGATTGCCTGGACGGTTTCCTGGTGTTAGACCTGCAAAAAGTACCGCAGGATATATTGGAGAAATTGGGGAAGAACCTTTAACCGCACTTATCACAGAGGGGACCAAGCAACCTCATTCGGATAGTTGTACACCTTGTATAAGCGACTTGCTTAAAGAGATTGCTTTGTCGCTACGCTCCGCGCAATGACGCGTGTAGAAAACGGCTAATACCTCAATCCAAATCTTTTAGTCAAACTATACAATACCCATAGCGGGGTTACGGCCAGCAATTTGGTATCGTCGTTAAATGATTCTTCGTTCCCTTCAATTTTACCGCCAATAAATTGCCCGGTTAACCCAACTATCAACGCTACTACGCTTAACATGGCCAAAGGAGTGCCGCCGGCTTTCTCGTATTGCTCCAACTGCATAACGCCATAGCTGAGGCCAAAAAGCAAAAATAACGCGAAGTATGATAAGAGTGGTGACAGCTTCAAATAGAAATATATGGCAAAGGCGATAACAAACGATGCCCAGTTAAAGTAGCCATTATATTTGCCCAAAAAGCCGATATGCGGGAAAGGCAGTGCCCATGCCATACCCAATATCCCCAGCACCATTATCGGCACAAAAACGTAATGAAGCAACCGGTTAGCAGGGTTTTGGTGACTGGTGTCTAAACGGTCGAAATAAACTTCGATCTTGCGTTTATCGCCAGGCTTAGCTGAAGTGGTCTTGATATTTGAATGCTGCTTACCCATTTAAGAATAAAAAGCCCTCCCCTGAAGGGGAGGGTTTGGTGGGTTATTACTTAGCAAATGCTACTGAACGGGTTTCCCGGATAACGGTAACTTTTATCTGGCCCGGATAGGTCATTTCTGTTTGTATACGGTTTGATATATCTGCCGCCAGGATCTCAGATTGCGCATCCGAGATCTTTTCGCTCTCTACCACAACCCGCAATTCGCGGCCGGCTTGTATAGCGAATGTTTTTTCGACGCCCGGATACGATAAAGCAAGCTCCTCAAGCTCTTTTAAGCGCTTGATGTAACTTTCTACCACCTCGCGGCGTGCGCCCGGCCTTGCGCCTGATATGGCGTCGCAAACCTGTATTATCGGCGACAGCATTGATGTCATTTCTACCTCGTCGTGGTGGGCGCCAATGGCATTACATACTTCGGGGTGTTCTTTATATTTTTCGGCAAGCTGCATGCCCAAAATAGCGTGCGGCAATTCGGGGTTATCATCAGGCACTTTACCAATATCGTGCAGTAGGCCCGCGCGTTTGGCCAGTTTCACATTCAAGCCCAACTCTGCGGCCATAGTAGCGCAGAAGTTAGCCACCTCGCGCGAGTGCTGCAACAGGTTTTGCCCGTATGAAGAGCGATAACGCATACGCCCTACCATCCTGATCAGTTCGGGGTGCAAACCGGTAATACCCAGGTCAATTACGGTCCGCTCACCTATCTCAACAATTTCTTCTTCTATCTGCTTTTTGGTTTTGGCAACCACTTCTTCAATGCGCGCCGGGTGGATACGTCCGTCCGTCACCAGGCGGTGCATAGCCAAACGGGCAATCTCGCGCCTAACCGGGTCAAAACCCGACAGGATGATCGCTTCCGGGGTGTCATCCACAATAATTTCAATACCGGTTGCTGCTTCCAGCGCACGGATGTTACGTCCTTCGCGGCCAATGATACGGCCTTTTATCTCATCATTCTCGATATTGAAGATAGACACCGTATTCTCGATAGCGCTTTCGGTAGCGGTACGCTGTATGGTTTGAATAACAATTTTCTTCGCTTCTTTAGTTGCCGTTAATTTGGCCTCGTCAACTATGTCTTTTATTTGCGCCATAGCTTTACTGCGGGCTTCTTCGCGCAGGTTATCCACCAATTGGTTTTTGGCATCCTCGGCGCTCAGGCCTGCAATGGTTTCAAGCTGTGCAACGTGCTGGTTCTTCAAATGCTCAACTTCGTCCTGCTTTTTTACCAATATATCGGTTTGGGCTTCCAGTTTTTTACGGGCATTATCCAGCTCAATCTCCTTGCGGTTCATGTTCTCCAGCTTCTGGTTAAGCGATTGCTCTTTTTGCTTGATGCCGTTCTCGCGCTGGTTCAGCACATTGTTTTTTGCGTTTACGTCCTGTTCGTGCTCGGCCTTCATTTGTAAGAACTTCTCTTTTGCTTCCAAAAGGCGGTTCTTTTTTAATATTTCGGCGTTATTCTCTGCATCCTTAAGTATCTTTTTTACTTTGTTCTGGGCGCCTATTTCCTGGTCTTTAAAAAGCTTGCGTAGCAGGAAACGCCCTATGACGATCCCTGTAGGGACACCCATAAGGAGCCCGATAATAATGTATAATATATTGTTCATTGGTTATTTAGGTTATATAAATAAAAAAACCGCAACTAAACTTCTAAGTGTTCATGTATCGTAAAAACTTCTTGTCGGATGGAGTGGATCACGGGTTCCCGTTAAATACACGATCAACGCATGCCTCTTGTAATCCGAAGATATTGAAGCGTTAAGTTTTTAATAGTGAAAACTTAAAATTTAACTGCGGTTAAATCTTAATAGCTCTGGTTGGCTAAAAGCTTAAAGACTAAAGCTAAAAGCTTTTCAGGGCTTTTGCTTTGTGCTGTTTGCTTTCAGCTCATTTTAAAGAACGTTATTGTTTCGAAAAAAAATCGTTCAGCAAATGATCTAACTGGTAAACCTTTTCGGCTACCTCGGTATCTTCCGTAGTAACCTTTTTATCCGCCTTTAATGATGATGTTGCATAATGCAGCACACACATCGAAAGCAAATCCTGTTTATCCCTGACCGCGTAATTTTCCTGGTACTCTTTTATACGGTCGTTGATCAGTTTAGCTGCCCTTCTTATAATTTCCTCTTCTTCCATGTTTACCTTTAAGGGGTAAACCCGGTCGGCAATGTTTATTTTTATTGAGATTTCTCCCATTTGAGCTTTTCACTTTCTGTATTACTTTTTTAGCAATACAATACACTTATCTATTTCCTGCACAAAGTCGTTAATTTTTTGCTTAATGTCAACACTTTTTTCATTTGTTTCTGAAAACGACTTAGCAAGTTTCAATACACGAAGCTTTTCTTCCAGGTCTTTTGTTTTGTTAGTACTGGCTTTTAAAGCCACGTTCAATGCTTCGCTTTCCAGTTTCAGCAGATCATTTTCTTCCTGCAATGCAGCACAAAGCTCAATTAACCTTTCGGTTTTTTCTACAACTTTATTTAATTGTTCTGCAACTGAGGCCATTGGTTTGATTAAACTCTAAATGTAATTTCTAAATCCTAAAAGGAGAAAATTCTAAATTCTAATCTCTAAATTCTAAAGGGCAGCTAATTAGGATTTAGAACTTAGGGTTTAGAATTTAAGCTTTAGCTTACTTCCTTATCTCCGCTCCTGCTTCTTTGCCTAAATTATAAATTAATTTCTGCATCAGGGTATCAATTGCCTTATCGGTTAAAGTTTTTTCGGTGTCCTGCAGGGTAAAACTCAGCGCGTACGACTTTTTACCTGCGGGCAGTTTATCGCCCTGGTAAACATCAAACACGTTTACCTCTTTCAAAAGCTTTTTGTCCGTCCGGCCGGCTATCTGCTTTAGCTGCCCGAAAGTTATGGCTTTATCTACCAGCATGCTTAAGTCCCTGCGCACTGCGGGAAATTTTGATACCTCCTGGTAAACTATCTTGTTCTTACGCACCGCAGCAAGCACCAGGTCGAAGTTAAAGTCGGCATAAAAAACCTCTTTATCCACATCAACCTTTTTTAACGCGTTGGCGCCTACCGGGCCAAACTTAACCAGTTGCTTGCCATTTAGCAAGTATTGCAGGCCAAAAGCCAGTTTGCTGCAGGTAGCATCTTCTACCGCAAAGTCGGTTATTTTAAGGCGCTGTAATATGCCATCGACAATAGCCTTGATATTGTAAAAAGTTACCGGCTTTTGCTTTTGGTTCCATTGCTCGGCGGTATTAGCACCGGTAATGAATACGCTGAAGCGCTGTGTTTCGATAAACTTATCATCTTTTGTGGCGTATACTTTACCAAATTCGTAAAGCTTCAGGTCGGCACTACGGCGGTTTTGGTTGTAGGCAATAGCTTCTAAACCCGAGTATAACAAGGTTTGGCGCATGGCGTCCAGGTCGCTGCTGAGCGGGTTCACTATTTTAACAGCCGTATCGGGGTTATCCGAGTAGCTGAGTTTGGTAAGCGAGTTGGCCAGCATCTCGTTAAAGCCGTTCGCGCTAAGCAAGTCGGCAATTACGTTTTGCACGGTATCCTTTTCGGGCCGTACTGAGTTGTTGAGTGACGCCCTGATCTGTGTAGGTATCTCGATGTTATTATAACCATAAATACGCAGTATCTCCTCTACCACATCCACATCGCGTGTTACATCCACACGGTATGGGGGCACTTTGAGGGATAAGCCTTCGGCGGTTTCGCTCACAATCTGTATATCCAGGGCAGTAAGGATGCTTTTAATGGTATCGTTGCCAATGGCCTTGCCTATCAGTCTGTTAATAGTATTATAAGTGATATCAACGGCAAACGGCGCTACGGGTGCAGGGTAATGGTCAAATATATCAGAGGTTACCTGTCCACCCGCAACCTGCTGTATCAACAAGGCCGCGCGCTTAAGGGCAAACACGGTCATATCCGGGTCGGTACCGCGCTCAAAACGAAACGAAGCATCTGTTTTTAACCCAAACCTTTTGGCCGTTTTACGTACCGATACCGCGTTGAAATAAGCGCTCTCCAGGAAGATGCTGGTAGTATTTTCATTCACGCCTGATTTTGCGCCGCCAAATACACCGGCAATACACATCGGTTCTTCGGCATTGCATATCATCAGGTCATCGGCGGTGAGCTTGCGTTCAACATCATCCAACGTTGTAAAAGAAGTGCCCTCGGCTACGTTCTTCACAATAACGGTGTTTCCGGTAATAGCAGCGGCATCAAAGGCATGTAAAGGCTGGCCCAACTCGTGCAGTACATAATTGGTAACATCAACCACGTTGTTAATGCTGCGCACACCTATCACCGCTAAACGTTCTTTTAGCCACGCAGGCGAATCGCCAACCTTTATACCCGAAATGTTTAAGCCCGAATATCTTAGGGCAGCCGCCTCGTTCTCAATTATAACCTGTGTAGGGTTGTCTTTTTTAACGATCGTAAACCCACTTACATCAGGCTTGTTTATCTCCAGTTTCAAAAAAGCCGCTATATCCCTTGCCGTACCCAGGTGCGATGCCGCGTCGGCACGGTTAGGGGTCAGGCCTATCTCGTACATGTAATCGTCGTTCAGCTTAAAATAGTCTTTAGCTGCCGTGCCTATTGCAGTATCTGCATCAAGCACCATAATACCGCCATGGTCGGTGCCCAGGCCTATCTCGTCTTCGGCACAGATCATCCCTTCGGATGCCTCACCCCTAATCTTTGATTTTTTGATGGCAAACGCCTCGCCGCTTGTTGGGTATAAGGTTGTGCCAACGGTTGCTACAACCACCTTTTGGCCTGCCGCCACGTTATTGGCGCCGCAAACAATTTGCAGGTCTTCGCCGGTGCCTACATCAACCTTAGTAATGTGCAGATGGTCGGAGTTTGGGTGATCGATGCATTCTTTTACGTAGCCGATAACCAGGCCTTCCAAACCGCCGGGTATGGCCTGTACCTTCTCAAGGCTTTCAACCTCTAAGCCGGTACCTGTAAGTATGGCAGATAATTCCTGAGGGGTTTTATCTGTATCAATAAATTCTTTAAGCCAGTTGTACGATATCTTCATTATAGCAGCAAAGATATGATTTGAGGGCGAAAGGTTAAAGGCTAAAGGCGAAAGGTTTTACCCTGCTATTTTTGCGGCTTAGTCCGTCCGTTTACCTATGCGGACAGTGCGGAACATCGCGGACAACCTGCAAACATTTGTCCGTACCGTCCGGATACTTCCGTAATCCGGAACGGACGGACAAACATCGTTTACTTATTCATCATCACCGGTACTGTTGTCACCATCATCCAGGTTAAGGGTGTATGATGGCTCTGCAGCGTCGTAAGCCTGGTTGGCCTGGTCGGTTTCGTCGGTTTCGCCAATATCGTTATTGGTTTCATCAAAGCCGTTGCTGTGGATATCCTGCTGGCTCATCTGCTCCTCATTCTCGGTTTGGCTCAACTGGTCGTCTTGTTGTAATTGATCGTCCTGATCGTTAGGTTGCTCTATCATGATGATTTTAGATTTTAGAATTACGATTTTAGATATTGTAATTAGAACAGCTTATACCACCGGTTGTTTGGAATTTTTCGCAAAGCTGGTTTTAAAAAGACAAAAGCGCCTCACGCCTATTTAACAGTACAAAATCTAAAATCGTACATCTAAAATCCGAAATCACAACAGTCCTTCGTCCCCAAAGCTAAAATACCCGCCATCGGTAATGATCAGATGATCCAGCACGTTAATATCCAGCATACGGCCGGCATCGGCTATCTTTTTCGTTAGCACAAGATCTTCGCGGCTCGGCTTTAAATTACCCGAAGGGTGGTTATGCACCATAATAATAGCGCTGGCCTGGTGCTGCAATGCCATATGGAAGATGATCTTCGGGTCGGCAACGGTGCCACTAAGCCCGCCCTTGCTCACCAGTTCCTTGGCCAGCACTTTGCTTGAACGGCCTATCAGCATTATCCAAAACTCCTCGTGGTTCAAATCCATCAAATGGCGGCGCATAATATTGTACCCATCACGGCTGCTTTTTACTTCATCAAGCACCTTTATTTCGGTATCGCCCCTGCGGCGGCCAATCTCCAACGCGGCTATGATAGATATGGCCTTAGCCTCTCCCACGCCTTTAAACTTGCACAGTTCGCTTATGCCTGCTTTGCCGAGCTTATTCAGGTCGTTATCATAATGATGCAGGATGCGCTTACTTAACTCAACAGCACTTTCATCACGGCTGCCGCTGCCTATCAATATGGCTATCAGTTCGGCATCGGTAAGGGCGCGCCTTCCCTGCCCGCTCAGCTTTTCGCGCGGGCGGTCTTCCTCGGCCCATGATTTAATGCTTATTTTATTGGGGTAGTCTTCCACTTGGTTTAGGGATTATCTGCACCTAAAAATAGAAAAATATTTTTACTCACCCCCTGCCCCCTCTATCCTCCGCAAAGAGGGAGTTTTTCTTTTACTTTTCACCCTCTTTGCGTAGCAGAGAGGGTCGCGCGCGAAGTGCCACGGGGCTGAGTATCCCTCCCGCACATCCAACAAAAAAGGGATAATACTTTCGTACTATCCCTTTTTAATATATTGATTAAGCTATTAGCTTAAAGCGTTTACAAATTTTGTAAGCTTTGATTTATTGTTCGAAGCTTTGTTTTTGTGAATAACGTTCTTTTTAGCCAAACGATCTAACATCGAGATCACTTTCGACAATAAAGGTGTAGCATCAGCTTTGGTGGTAGTACCTCTCAGTTTCTTGATCGCGTTTCTGGTGGTTTTTGCCTGGTACCTGTTACGCAGACGCTTCGCAGCGTTTGCCCTGATTCTTTTTATGGATGATTTATGATTTGCCATCGTATAGCTTTGTTATTCTTTTTCTTTTATTTTGAGGTTGCAAATATAGGCACACAAATTTAAATATGCAAGGCTATTTATGTTATTTTTAAATTGTGGATAAATAGGTTGTTGGTTCATTTGCTTGTTGGTTCATTTGCTCATTGGTTCATTGGTTATTAGTACATGTCCGTTCTGTCCTCATGGGTCCGGGCAGTTTAGCGGACGGACGGAATTAATAGTACGGCCGGCATTATCGTTAGCTCTTATAGCGTTACCTTCGGCCCGGGTTATCCGCTCATACTGCACAGGCCTTAGGCGCCATGCCGGTACCCGCTTCTACCCCTAACGCACAGGAAAGGCTAAACCTTGGTTGAGCAGATCTCATCAATGTTCAGGGTTTCCTTCACGGCAGCAAACCTGAAAAAAGTAAGCAAACATTTCTTTTACGCTGTCACAAAAATCGCCATATTTACTGTGCATGAAGCGTGCCCTTATAACCAGCGTCTCCGGCATAGCCATAATTATCTTTTGCTCCTCGTGGGGTTTCTTCGCGCATTACCGCATTAACCGGCTGGCGGTTTTTACACTGCCTAAGGGTATGGCAGGTTTTTACAAGGCCAACATCGGCTTTATAACAGAACATGCCGTTAGCGCCGATAAAAAGCGCTATGTAGACAGCACCGAAGCCCCTCACCATTTTTTTGACGCAGACCACTACGGTAAGCAGCCATTCAGAGATGTGCCGCAGCATTGGATCGACGCGGCGGCCAAATACTCGAGCGATACGCTTAACAAGTACGGCACCGTTCCTTGGGCTATAGCATCAAATTACTACTGGCTGGTAAAGGCGTTTAAGGCGCACGATACCACCTCAATCCTCATCACATCATCAAACCTGGCGCATTATATATCCGACGCGCATACACCGCTGCATTTAACGGAAAACTACGATGGGCAGCTCACCGGTCAGGCTGGTATCCACGCCTTATGGGAAAGCCGCCTGCCCGAGTTATTCAGCAATGCATACAACTACAATGTGGGTAAGGCCAGGTATATAGCAAACCCGCTGGCCGAGGCCTTTAAAATATGCCGCGGCTCATTTAAATGTGCCGATACCGTGCTAAGGGCAGAACGTTTGTTGAATAAATCGTTCCCGGCCGCACAAAAATATGCCTTGGAGCAGCGTGGCGATCGCAAAATAAAAGTATATTCAGTAGCTTATAGCAAGGCTTACCACAAGCGCCTCAGGGGCATGGTGCAAAGGCAAATGCGGGCATCTATATTAAGCGTAGGCAGCTTTTGGTTTTCTGCATGGGTTGATGCCGGGCAGCCCGACCTGGATAAGTTGATCGCGAAACCGTTGACGAAGTATGAAAGGCAGCAGATCGACAAAGAACAGGCTTTGTATAAAGCGGGGAAAGTGTTAGTTTTAGGTACGCCATAATTCCTCATGAAATCATTTGTTTACTTCATTCTGATCGCTGTGATCACAAGCGGTTATGGCGAAAAGTGCACCGCACAACAGGCGGGTGCTGACGGCAACAAAAAGGTAAAGTTATCGATCATTAACAAAGTTAAATCGTTAAGGGAAACCAAACTTTTTTTCAAGGACGCAAGTGCCGCAAAACCGTTGATAATAACGGATGATGAACCTAACCCAACGTTCAATAATTACTGGGGAGTGCAGGTGGGGATAAGTAACATGGATATGTTTAGGACCAGCTTCCACTTCTACGTCGATCCAAAAACATTAAACGTATACTATCTTGATACTTTTACCGATTCAGGGCTTCAACTCTTAACATTACCACAATGGCGGCAATGGCGTAAAAAAGCTGCGTGGAAAAATCTGCATTACTATAAATATAGCGGGGATAAATTGATATTTTTAGATAAAAAATAATAAGCTTAGAGAAAAATCAGCCAAAGCAATAACCATTATCAAAACGGCATAAACCTTGGTTTTATCGTATTGGCTGCCCCCTTTTACTCATCTTACTTTTGATGATGGCGAATATTGGCGGAATAATGGATACCAGTATGATGATAATAGCCACCAGCGAAAAATTCTTCTCGATGAAAGGCACCTTACCAAACCAAAACCCGCAAAATAAAAAGATAAGTATCCAACTTATACCACCAACAATATTATAGAGGCTGTAACGGCTAAATGGCATACGCCCCACCCCAGCCACAAACGGCGCTACGGTGCGTATAATAGGCACAAACCGGCTGAATATTACAGCTTTGCCGCCGTGCTTATCAAAAAAGGCCTTGGTTTGCAGGTAATAACTCAATTTCAGTATCTTATTCTCTTCTTTAAAAACCCTGGCCCCTAAAAACTTACCCAACATATAATTTACCGTATTACCGGTGATAGCCGCTATTATCAGAATAACCGTTAGCAAATAGATATCAAGGCCTGATTTGCCCCCGGCAATTAAGGCGCCGGCAGCAAACAGCAGCGAATCGCCCGGCAGGAAGGGTGTAACCACAAAACCGGTTTCAGCGAAAATGATCACGAAGAGTATAAGGTATGTCCAGCTTTGGTATTCACTGGTTATTTGTACCAGGTGCTTATCAATGTGTAAAATAAAGTCGATGATACTGTGTATTATTTCCAAGGCTTTAAAATTTTAACAAAAATATAAAGATAAAACAGATACCCAACCTTAATATTTTGTGCCGGGGGGCAACGTGTTTAATATAACATTGGTGCCATAGGTTGCGGTATCAGCCCTGTTAGAAAGGCCATAAAAATACATAGTATATAATTTACCGTCGGCAATGGTAAAATTCGGCCGACCCGACAAAACGGTTTTTGGGTCGCGGGTAGCGCTCACATTAAGGTTATAACTACCTGCCGTTAACTCTATAAAACCGGTTTGGCCTTTATAGGTGACATTTTTAAAGGCAATGGTATCGTTAGCTGTTAAATTTAAAGCGGGGCTGTTGGGCGATGCATTAACAAATCTTATTTTACCACGGCCATTGCCAGGCGTGCTGCCGGTATCGATAGTTAAAATGGATGTTAGCGAACTATCAGACAGCAAGCCGGTAACAAACCATGTATATGGTAAATTTGGTTTTAAAGAACCTCCTAAACTCAGCAAATTTGTAGGGCTTACACCGTTCACCGTTTGAGCCGTCCTTATTTGCAGGGGCGTATCAATACTGTTAATCAAAAAATAATCTGACGCGTTGGGGTAGCTATAAGCTGCTGTGCTTTGCCTTATATAAAAGGCATACAGGTTAAAAGGCTGTATGTCGGGGCTTAAATTCACAATTTTCAATCGGGCATTTAAGCCGCTGCTGGCACTTACCCCGGTTTTGCCGCACGATGCAAGAATAGGTATAACCATACCTAATGTTATAAATAAACACAGGCCCAATAATATGCCGCTTTTATTTTTATTAGCCATAGCTACTTATTTATGATTAAACCCGTACCTGATGATGCGCTGCCTGCGGTGCTTAGTGCCCCTTTTGTAAAAAGGGTATAAGCCCGGCGGCTTTGCAAAGTGCGCTGCTCATCGCTCAATAGTTCGGTTGTACCCGCTTTGTAAATACGTATGCGCTTTACGCCCGGGTTAACTTCTAAAAATACACTGGCGGATTTAAATGTCCGCGCCTTAAAATTTACAGTATCGCCAACAAAAACGTCTACACCACCCAGGTTGGGAGATGTATGAACAAAACGTATGGTGGTTACGGTATCTGGCAGTGTGTACAAGCTATCAGTGGTAGTAAATGTATTTTCCAATGTGCCGTCGGTAATATATAATGAATATATACTGCCCGAATCCAGCGGTAACCGCAGATCGAACAGCTCCACAGGCGATCCCATTTTTTTTGCCTGGTAGTTTTGCTCGCCAAGCGGCGTAGAGATATACCCTGTTGAGCCCTGCGGATATGATGAGGCCAGCGTATTAAGCCTGCTGCCGTTCACATAAAAATTAAGTGTATCGGTGGATGCGTTAATGAAATTTATAAGCGTAGTAGGTTTAGTTATAGGGGCATCATCTCCTTTTTTACAGGATTGCACCCCTAAAAAAGCCATAAAAACTATAAAAATAAGTCTGTTTACTTTCATTATTAACAAGCAGATGCTATATAACTCAATTATAATGGTTTTTGTTATAAGGCGCACAAAAAAGTCCGGCTTGTGCCAGACTTTTTTGAGTTGAACTGTGGCTGGTTGATTGGTGAGTAGTTAGTATCCGGGCGGCAACCACTCACGATTCACTCCCGCTACTTACCGGTTACGCGTAGCTATTTAGCATTACCGGCATTACCAGCATTAATACATCTTCATTTTCGTCGCCGCCTTGTGGCAGCAGTAAGCCTGCGCGGTTAGGGGTCGACATCTCTAACGACACTTCCTCGCAGTTCAAATTTTTAAGCATCTCTATCAGGAAGCGGGCATTAAAGCCTATTTCCATATCATCTCCTTCGTACTGGCAACTCAGGCGTTCGTGTGCCTCATTGGCGAAATCAATATCTTCTGAGGAAATATTCAACTCGCTGCCGCTTATCTTTAACCTCACCTGGTGAGTGGTTTTATTAGCGTAAATAGCTACGCGATTTAATGAGCCTAAGAATGCCAAACGGTCGATAGAAAGTTTATTTGGGTTTTCCTTCGGGATAACTGCTTCATAATCGGGGTAACGTTCATCAATAAGGCGGCATACTAAATTGATATTGCCAAACTTAAAGAAGGCGCTTGTGCTGTTATATTCAACAGATACGTTCACATCATCTGCCGGCAAGGCTGATTTTAGCAGTGTTAACGCTTTTTTTGGCAATATAAATGATGTGGTGCTGTCGGCCTTTGCATCTTTACGGCGGTAACGTACCAGCTTGTGGGCATCAGTAGCTACAAAGGTAAGGTGCTGGCTGCTTAGCTGGCAAAATACACCCGTCATGGCAGGGCGCAGTTCGTCGTTACTAACAGCAAATATGGTTTTATTAATGGCCTCGCCTAATACAGAAGCGGGCAGGTTTACTGACGATGCGTTCTCAACAACCGGTATCTTCGGAAAATCTTCGCCATTTTCGCCGCTAAGCTTGTACTTACCGTCGCCGGCGCTTATTTCAATAGCAAAGGTACTGTCGTCTACAGAGAAAGCAACAGGTTGCTCCGGTAACGATTTAAGGGTATCCAGCAATATACGCGATGGTATGGCTATACGGCCATTCTCTTTGGCTTCAACTGCCAGCGATGTGGTCATGCTGGTTTGCAAATCGGTGGCAGAAATGGTTAAGTTCCCGTCTTTGATCTCAAACAAAAAGTTTTCCAGTATGGGCAATACGGTGCTGTTGCTTAAAGCACCACTTACAGACTGTAATTGCTTGAGTAGTGTTGATGTGGAAACAATAAATCTCATGATGTTTACTAACGTTTATGTACCAAAAGTATAAAATTTAATGAGCATACTTTCGCTTGCGTATATAATGTTGAAAAATAGCAAATATTAACACTATACCAAGGGGCGCAATATTATTTACCAGTTGCCAAAACAGCTTCTCCTGCCTTATACGGGCACGGTTGAGCAGGCGTATTTGTATCTCTTTGCTGCGTAATGCTATCAGGCCCGAATCATCTGTCATGTAATCGGCCATATTCAAAAGCAGGTTTTTGTTTCCGTAGGTTTGCCGGGTGTAGCGGTCATAACCAAGCGGGTACGGCGAACCATCCGCGCCAACCTGGTTGCGCAATATATCGCCATCGCTCAGCACGATCATTTTTGTAGCCTTACTTTGTTGTAACGGCGATTTTTTATCAGTCAGGCCTTCGGGTACGGGGCGGTTCCTAAAATCCGACTTAAAGCTCCCTTCCAGCAAAACGCCTGTAATTTTCGGCGCGCTCTGAAACTCCGCGGGTTTGGGTTCGTCCTGCAGCGACTGCAGCGATAGCATATGCGGGGCGCTTATTTTTTTATTATATGGCGACGACGTAAGCAGAATGGTTTTCTCTACGTTCTTGACATCAAGCAGATCGATAGTGCTGGCAAACTGGCTGGTAATACCATCAAGGTTTTTAACGATAGGATGCTTGGCAAATGGCAGGTAAACCGGGTTAAACAACCATTGCAGTAATTGTATCTGCGGCTGCCCGCCCACATTGCCCGTATTTACCGGGATAGCTGAACAGTTCATGTCGGCAATCAGGTCGTAATTAATACGTACGCCATAACCAAAAAGCTGGTCGTCTAAATTTAGCTGCTTGTTAAAGGCCAGTTGCTCGCCGCCATGCCCCCGCAGACTGTCCAGTTCGGCACTCACCTGGTCTATCGCCCAGAGTACCCGGCCCCCATGCATAATATACTGGTCAAGCTTATATTTTTCAAGTTCGGTAAAGGCCTTATCGGGCTTGGGTATCACCAGCAGGCTTATTTTGGCAAGGCTATCAAACGGTATACTGGTTAAATTAACACGGCCAACCAAATAACCGTCGGCTAACGATCGCATGGCATCGTTAAGCTCTACGTCAGTAAGTTCGTTATGCCCTTCGGTAAAACCTATGCGCTGCTTACCGCCACTGGTTATTTTTTTTATGGCCGATGTAAAGCCGTACTCTAAATTTTGGATAGAGTTGTTCAACACCTCATCGGGCGCCAAATTCATGTTGTTCTGCGATTGCAGCAGCTTAACCGGGATGCTTTTATCGCCGTACGACACCAAAGCAAAAGGGAATATCACCTTTTGTGAAACACCGTCATCGGTTTTAACGCTCAGGTTTTGTGCCTCGATGCCCTTGGCCTGTAAATCGTCATACGCCTGCTTCTGCTGATCGTTGGACAGGCCTTTTAGCGGATCAGTAAAATCAAACCGGAGTTTGCCATGGCTATATGCCTGCAGGTCGGCCAGCATGTCTCTAACAGATGTTTGCAGCCGTTTCATACCGCCGGGGAAATCGTTTCCCTGCAGGTATACGGTAACGTTAACCGTTTGCGGCAGGCTGCCCATTACTGCACGACTGACAGGTGAAATGGTAAAACGTTTCTCCTTAGTGAAATCGAACCGGGTAAATAGCTTTCCTGATAAGATGCTCAGCGAGAACATAATGCCCAAGGCGCTCAGGAACACCGTATTAACAAATTTTTTACCTGCCTGCCTGTTCAGTACAAAAAGTGTAAGCCAGATAAATAATGTGGCTAAAAGGATAAAATATACCAGGTCGCGGGTATCCAGCACGCCGCGGCTAATAGATTCATAGTGCTGCGTGATACCCAAACTTTGCAGGCCCAGGTTTTGAAGTGATAAAATGGTGCTCAGCGAATCGAACCCGCTATAACAAAAGAAACACAAAAAAACAGCTATGGTAAACGCTATAACCTGGTTTTTGCTTACCGATGATGCAAACAAGCCGATAGCTGCGAATGATGACCCCAACAAAAACAAACCGATATACGAGCCGATAACCGCCCCTGTATCGATATTTCCCTGCGGCGTACCCAATGTGTAAATGCTAAAATAATATACCAGCGTAGGTGCAAGCGCAAAGAGCACTATAACTACGCCCGCAAAATATTTCCCCAACACAATTTGTGCATCAGTGAGCGGGCGGGTCAATAGCAATTCAAAGGTGCCCTCTTTACGCTCCTCGGCCAGTAAACGCATGGTAATGGCAGGCACCAGGAACATAAAAAGGTAAGGGGCAGTGCTAAACAAGCTGTCCAATCCGGCATAACCATAAGCCAGGATACTGGTATCGGGAAACACCCATAAAAACAGCCCCAGAACAAGCAGGAAAACGCCGATGGTAATATAAGCCACCAGCGAGCTGAAGTAGGCAATTATTTCTTTTTTAAGGATGCTGTACACGTTGTTGTGAATATTTAAGGAGTGTGAATTACCATCCAAACCGGTACGCAACCCTGATAGCAGTTTGCCTTAAGCGGCCGCTTCCCCAGTTTTCGTACCTGAAGCCAAAATCAATACCGCTATGTTCCCCTGTAGAGACTATAAAGCCCGGACCAACAGCAATAATGAAAAGGTTCTCCTTGGTGTAATTTGTTTGAAAGGCATTCCCGGCTTCGCCCTCAGCATAAAAACCCGGGCTAAAATAATATTTAACGCCTGCCTTCACAGGTATATAATTTACTGCCGGCTGTGTAGTTGAACTGCCGATTAAAGCGCTTTTATAGTGAAAACTTGTAAAGCCACCGGTAACGCTAAGGCTTAGCGCAGAAACCAACGGTACTTCGGCCTTACCCGAGCCGCCAAAGCCTATAGCAAACACGCTGTTTGCAGGTACGCCGAGTTCGAGGCCGGCACTAAATGCCCTGGTAGGCGTTTGCGCATAAGCGCTACAGGAAAATAACATTAGTAATGCCGACAGTAGTTTTTTCATTTTTGATAAATAGATACCGGCCGAAAATACAATATTATTACGCCAAAATAAAGTGTTTACGGTCCAAATCAGTGTGAGGCATAAATTGAAAAAGCCCGAAATATTTCGGGCTTTTTCAATTTAATTGCTGTTTTTTTAGAAACCATACGCTATTCGTACACCAATTTGGCTGATTGTACCACTTTTTGACCAGGCCTCGTATCTTACGCCGATGTCAAAACCGCCCTCGAGCGCGTAACCAATACCCGGAGAGTAGGCAAACGCTGTACCGCCACCGCTTTCGGTGTTAAATGCAGCACCAGCCTGCGCTTCGCCATAAAAGCCATCGCTAAAGAAATATTTGATACCGGCTTTTGCAGGAACAAACCCAACCGAACCGCCACCAAATGTATCTTTAACTTTAAAAGATGTATACCCACCAGATAAGGTGAACATAGTACCGGTAGCAATTGGCATCTCGTACTTTAACGAACCACCCAATGCTACACTGTAAACATCGCCGGTAGAACCAATAGGTAAGCCGCCTTCAAAACCAATGCTGAACTTTGCTTTGTCTGATTGTGCCGATGCAGAGAATGTTGCGCATGCTACAACTACGAATAACAATAGTAATTTTTTCATAATTTAATTGTAAAAGGTTGATTAATAGCAACAAAAATAAACTATATTCCAAAAAAACAAAATTATCCGACAAAATTTACGCCACCCTTCGGATTGATAATACTGGATTTCGCGTATGTTAATTCACTTAACTACAGGATACATAAACGCCATGTTTCAGCCCGGCAAAAGGGTGAGCTGCCACCGGGCAGGGCCGCGTACAACAGCACTAAGCTGTATGATAATATCCGACCTGCTTAAAACCATAAAATCATCCCGGATCTTTTTCCGGTATGGGCTTTATGCCGTGTCTATCACTGTTATATCAAAGCATATTAAACAAGAAAGACCCGCGATTCTCGCGGGTCTTTCTTGTTTGTACACATGTTTTCGATATTAGAATCTGTAACCAACACGCAGGCCTACCTGGCTTATGGTACCACCTTTTGACCAGCCTTCATAACGAACGCCCGCCTCCAGGCCACCATCAAACGAGTAACCAATACCCGGCGAGTATGCAAATGCAGATCCACCATCTTTAACAGTGTTAATTGCAACACCTAACTGGCCTTCGCCAAAAAAGCCTTCGTTAAAATAATACTTTAAACCTGCTTTAAGGGGCACAAAACCAACTGATGATTTAGCACCAACTGCCTGGTAATCATCAGTTGAATGAAAACTATTGTAACCGGCAGAAAGAGTTAAGAAAGTACTGCTGGCTACAGAAAGTTCGTATTTGATAGAACCACCTATAACAGAATTGTAAAGGTCATGGGTAGAACCAACCGGCAAACCAGCCTCTACACCAATGTTAAATTTACTGCCTTGATTTGCCTGGGCTAAACATGTAGCCGATGCACTTCCTACAAACAGGATTGCCAATAATAATTTTTTCATAGTCATTTTTTTAATAAAGTATAAATTTTGCATTTACTGCTATCGTCAATGATGACAAAAATGATGGCATTTAGTTTTCAATTTCGTTAAAAAAAACTCAATATGGCTCCAAATTCGTATTTTTATTAACGAAAAGTTATTACAACATATTGCAAATCAACCTATTTATATAGAAAATGCAACCGGCGATAAAATGATTTTAAATTTCAATTGCCTGATAAATTATTGGTGAGGCCAATAAATATGTTTTCGAGCGAATTGCCATTATTACTTTCGCGTAAGCCGGCGAGCGTATCATCAGCCACTATCTTACCACTGTTAACGATGATAACCCGCTGGCAAACCGCCTCAACCTCCTGCATAATATGGGTAGAAAGGATAATGGTTTTTGTTTTCCCCAGGTCGGTTATCAGTTGCCTTATGCCGATCAATTGGTTCGGGTCCAGGCCCGAGGTGGGTTCGTCCAGTATCAATACCTGCGGGTTGTGCAGTATTGCCTGCGCAAGGCCTACCCGCTGGCGATAGCCTTTTGATAGCTGCCTTATTTTTTTATGCTGCTCGGGGCCAAGTCCGGTTTGTTCAATAACTTCGGCAATACGCCCGGCAGGTTCGTGTATGCCATGTATACCCGCTATAAAGGCCAGCGACTCCTTTACATACATATCGGTATAAAGGGGGTTACTCTCGGGCAAGTAGCCAATGTTGCGTTTAACATCCAGCGGTTGCTTGTTAATATCAAAACCGCAGACAGATGCGGTGCCTGACGTTTGCGGGATAAAGCAGGTGAGCATTTTCATAGTGGTACTTTTGCCCGCGCCGTTTGGCCCTAAAAAGCCGAGCACCCCGGTACCCGCATGGAATGAAATACCATCGACAGCTTTTTGCTGCCCGTAAACTTTTGTTAAAGCGTGCACCTGTATGCTCATGCGGTAAAGTTATAGATTAAGTCGGAAAGTCCGTAAGTCAGATAGCTAGTGGAAGCAAGATTTGAAATTTTTCTTGCGGATTTTCCGACTTTCGGACTTCCAAACGAAAAACTATCTTTGCCCTATTATGAGCAACCCAACCGACGAACTTTTTAAGAATGTAATATCGCATTGCAAGGAATATGGCTTTGTTTTTCAATCGAGCGAGATATATGATGGCCTTAGCGCCGTTTATGATTACGGCCAAAACGGGTCGGAGTTAAAAAACAACATCAAAACGTACTGGTGGAAAGCCATGGTTCAAATGCATGATAACATTGTTGGTATCGATTCGGCCATATTTATGCACCCAACCATCTGGAAAGCCAGCGGCCACGTTGACGGCTTCAGCGACCCGATGATAGATAATATGGACAGTAAAAAACGCTATCGTGCCGATCAATTGCTGGAAGACCGCATTGCCAAACTTGACGAGGAAGGCAAAACCAGTGAGGCTGAGGAACTACAGATAGAGATGGATAATGCCCTAAAGGCCGAAGACCTGCCCCGCCTGCGCGAACTGATAATAGCCCAACATATAAAATGCCCTATAAGCGGCACCGCCAACTGGACGGATGTACGCCAGTTTAACCTGATGTTCAGCACCCAGATGGGCGCGGTGGCCGATGATGCCGACGTGGTTTACCTGCGCCCCGAAACCGCGCAGGGGATATTTGTAAATTATCTCAACGTGCAAAAATCGGGCAGGATGAAAATACCGTTTGGTATAGCGCAAATTGGTAAAGCTTTCCGTAACGAGGTTATTGCCCGCCAGTTTATCATCCGCATGCGCGAGTTTGAACAAATGGAAATGCAGTTCTTCGTTAGACCCGGCACACAGCGCGAATGGTTTGATAAATGGAAAGCAAACCGTCTTAAATGGCACCTTGCCTTAGGAACCGCCCCCAAAAAGTACCGTTACCACGAACATACCAAACTGGCCCACTATGCCGATGCCGCTTACGATATTGAGTTTGAATTTCCGTTTGGCTTTAAAGAGGTTGAAGGCATACACAGCCGTACCGATTTTGACCTGAGCCAGCACGAAAAATTCTCACGTAAAAAAATGCAGTACTTTGACCCCGAACTGGGCGAAGACGGCAAACCTTATGGTAACTACATCCCTTATGTCATCGAAACCTCGATAGGGTTAGACAGGATGTTTTTACTAACCATGATAAACGCCTACGAAGAGGAAGACCTGAGCACACCTGAGAAACAGGACAGCCGCACCGTGCTACGCCTGCACCCTTGCCTTGCGCCGGTTAAAGCAGCTATTTTCCCGCTTACCAAAAAAGACGGGCTGCCCGAAAAGGCCCGCGAAATTATGGATAAGCTAAAACTGGATTTTAACCTGCAATACGAGGAGAAAGATGCCATTGGTAAACGCTACCGCCGCCAGGATGCCATCGGTACGCCTTTCTGCATCACTGTAGACCACCAAACGCTTGAAGATAACACCGTAACCATTCGCCACCGCGATACCATGGCGCAGGAACGTGTACCTGCCGCTGATCTGGAAAAGATCATTGGCAGCATGGTGAGCTGGAAAAATCTATTGGGATAGGTAGTTCGGAAATATCAAATTCGAAGACGATACGCAACCAAAAGCGCCGGGATTAACCGGCGCTTTTGGTTTTTAATTTTGCCGATATTATTTATACAGATTATAAATTTGTGAGATAGGGTTAAATCTTTTAGTTAAGCGCAATAAACTTTATACCTTTAAACGATTATTGTAAACCGAGGTTGAAACCTATTTATATTTTCCTACTTTTTCTTAATACAGTTGGTATAACTGCATTAGCTCCTTCCTCAAAGCAGGCAGATAGTTTAAAAAAACAGCTTTTTTTTGCTAATGGCCGGGTAAAGACTAACGACACTTTAACTGTTAATCATTTAAATAAACTTGCTGACGAGTACTATGAATCAGCCCCGGATAGTACAGCCTACTATTCAGAAATGGCCATCAGCGCGGCAAAAAAAATCAATTATCAGAACGGCATAGCCCAGGCGTATGTAAACCTTGCACGGGTAAACTCCTTTAAAGGCGATTATGCAGCAGCCAAAAAGCATTATAACATAGCGCTGCTTTTATACAACCAAAACAATAACAAGCGTGGCGTAAGCGATGCTTATATGGGCCTTGGCCGCGTTCAGGATTTTTTGGGCGACTACGATGCAGCTATCAGCTTTTTTGAAAAGGCACTAATTATTCGTAAAAAACTTGGTAAAGAAATAGACATTGCCGATTGTTACGCAATCCTGGGCATTACTTACGACAATAAAGGTAAGTTTAGCCGGGCGCTCGATTATTATTTCAAATCGCTTATTATCGATATCAGGCTTAACGATCAGCTTTCTGCCGCCGATAATTATTGCAATATAGGTGTGGTAATGCAGCACCTGGAACTTTATCCTAAGGCCCTCGAATATTTTAATAAAGCAAATAAGCTTTGGCTAAAGCTAAACGATAAGCAAGGCATAAGCACTATATACCAAAACATAGGCGAGGTGATGATGTCGCAAAAAAAGTATGACAAAGCCATTGATTACTTCAAACGCGCATCTGCAATATATCATGCCCTTGGCGATGAGGAAGGTATAAGCCTTATTTATTACGATTTGGGGTTATATCATTATTATACCTCCAAGCCCGATTCGGCTTTGTATTATCTTAATAAGTCACTGCAATCGGCATCAAAAAATAATATAAAATATAATAAAGCATATGCTTACAGAGGGTTGGCGCTGATATATAACCTCGAAAAGAATTACCTGGCCGCTTATAAATACGCGGTGCTTACCCAGCAAACTGCCGATAACCTGCAAAGCCTTGACACCCGCGTAGAAGCAACGCTGCAACTAAGCAAAGCCCTTGCCGGCTTAGGGCGTTTTGAGCAGGCATACAAGCAAAACCAGCTGTATTTAACCCTGAAGGATAGCCTCAGAGACGATGAAAGCTTACAGAAACTTCTATCGTACAACATGGCAATTGAGTTCGAAAAAAATCAGCGTACAACCAGCCAGAAAGAGGCTTTGCTTGTAGAAAAAATAGCAGAGCAAAAACGCACCAATATAGTTGCGGCGGTAATTATTGTGGTAATTACCATAATGCTTGTTGTTTATTACAACGAAAAGCGCAAACAGGTTAAAGTAAATGCGTTATTAGCCGATAGAAACAGAGAGGTATTAACACAAACCGATAAGCTTAATGAACTTAATATATTAAAAGACCGCTTAATAGGGGTATTAGCCCACGACCTGCGCGCGCCTTTAAGTACCTTAAGGGGTATGTTTGCGTTAATGGCCGATAAAGATATTAGCCACACCGAATTTATTGGAATGGTGCCCGGGGTTTTTAGTAAGCTGGAGCATACATCAGACTTTTTAGACACCCTTTTATTTTGGATAAACAGCCAGGTAGATAATATTAAAGATACTACCAAAAGCTTTTGCTTATGCGATCTCGTAAAAGTCGAGTTGGCTAACCTTGAAGATCAGCTCAAATTAAAAAACATTACCGCCGTAAATAAGGTTGGCCCCGGCCATATGGCATTTGCCGATCCAAACTCCGTCAGGATTGTGATACATAACTTTTTAACCAATGCCATCAAGTTTTCGTACCTGAACAGTGTAATTGAAATTGCGGCCCGTATGGATAACCAAAAAGTATATTTTACAGTTACCGACCACGGCACAGGCATGAGCACAGAGCAGCTTAACCGGTTGTTCATCAGCAAGGTAACAAGCCATTTCGGCACCATGAACGAAAGTGGTACAGGCATGGGCCTTATTTTTTGTAAAGACCTGATTGAAAAGTACAATGGCGAAATATGGGCCAAAAGCGTTTTAAACGAAGGCACCGAATTGGGCTTTGCCCTTGCCGCAGGTACCGCTCCGGAAAATATCCCTGCAGTAAGCTCAATATAATTCCTATCGCTTTTTACAAGCGCTTTTTGTTATCTTCAAACAATTACCCGCTACGCTCCTTTTGGGTTATATGAAAACACAGCTACATGTCGATAAAAATTAAAGATCAGCCCTTTTACATCCAAAGCACCGCTGTGCTGTTTGGACTTGTTTTATTGGTGTATATAATGATACAGTTGGCTGATATACTGGTGCCGCTTGCCTTCGCGGCCTTTTTAGCCATATTACTGAACCCGCTTGTAAACCGTTTACAGCGTTACAAAGTGCCCAAAGTGCTATCTATTGCAATAGCTATGCTCATCATGATAATTGTTGTAGCTACCGTGTTTTATTTCCTGAGCACACAGATAGCACAATTCGGCGATTCGCTGCCCATGCTGCAAAAAAAGTTTGAGGCCATAACCGCCGACCTGAAAAACTGGATACAGAGCACTTTCGGCGTAAAAATATCCAAGCAGGAACAAATGCTTAAAGATGGGCTAAAAAACAGTCAGGCCCTGCTTGGCCGTACTGTTAATGGTGTTTTAGCAACGCTGGCCATTATCTTCTTGCTTCCTGTATATATTTTTCTGATGCTGTTTTATAAAACACTTATTCTTAATTTTTTATACGAAGTTTTTTCAGAAGAAAACTCTAAAAAGGTTAGCGACGTACTAAGCGAGACCAAAAGCGCCATACAAAGCTATATAGTTGGTTTGTTGATAGAGATGATAATTGTAGCCGCTATGAACTCGGCGGCACTGGTATTACTTGGTGTAAAGTATGGCATATTAATAGGTTGCATAGGCGCTATTCTAAACCTGATACCTTATCTGGGCGGTATAATAGCTATAGCGCTGCCTGTTTTAATGGCCACTGTAACCAAAGATGGCTACTCTACCCAGTTGGGCGTAATTATCGCCTACATCGTAATTCAGTTTATTGATAATAATATACTGGTACCTCGTATTGTGTCATCCAAGGTGCAAATAAACGCGCTGATGTCTATAATTGTGGTGCTACTGGGCAATGCGCTGTGGGGGGTGTCGGGTATGTTCCTGTCTATCCCCTTTGTGGCAGTGTTAAAAATAATGTTCGACCGTATTGACGACCTTAAGCCATGGGGTAAGCTGCTTGGCGATAACGTACCCACACGCCATATGGGCGAAATGTGGCGAAACCGCAATAAGCGCAACGCGGTGCTGCCTAAAAAGCAAGATAGTCTATAGTCCATAGTAAAAAAAGAAGGTCTGCAAGCCATACGCTGCAGACCTTCTTTCTCATTGATCCTGTTCATCTATGGACTATGGACCATCGACTATGGACTAAATTAATGCGTTACCGGGTTATCGCCCTTGTTTAGTGTGCCGTTTGTAAACAGCAACGGGTTAACCTTTTTGGTATCGCCCTGGTAAACCCAAATAATATTGCCGATATATTTACGGAAGGCATCGCTTACCTGTTGAGGTGTAAGTTTTTTAACATCCTCAGCAAGTGTTAAAGAGCGTTTCCAGTTGTTATGCAGCACCTCGTTAGAAGCAATTGATGATGCCTGCGCGCTATTGGTTTCGTTCTTATAATAAAAGCCGGTTAAGTAGGTAACCTTCATATCGGCAACCTCGGCGGCGTTAAAACCCTGGCTTTTTATCCTGTCAACCAGTTTATCAAACACCTTGATGTATTTATCAGGCTCGGTAGTTGATACCGAAAACTTAGCGACTGATGTAGCGCCTACACTGAACCATGATTGCGGCGCATACGATAGCCCGTTATTAGTGCGGACGTCTAAAAAGTGCTTATCGGCGAATATTCGCATGGCCACGTTAAAGGCGTCAAAATCCGGCGTACCGGGTGCAGGCCCGCTGGTAATACCCTCAACGTAGTTTGTAGCCAGTTCGCGATTTTCGGCCGAGAAGGTATTTTTATAAGCCCTGAAAAACGATTTCTTTAATTCAAACGGGGCGCCTTGTTTAATACCGGTAAGCATGCCCTTTACCTTCGCTTCAATATCAGCACGGTCAAGGTCGGCTACTACAACTATCAGCATTCTCGACTTTGTTAAGATCGAATGATAATAAGCTTTAGTTTCTTCGGCGGTAAGCTTTTGTATGGTTTCGGGTGTTCCGCTCGGGTCTTTAGCATAATCACGGCCCGCAAACGCCACTTTATCGGCATATTTATCAATGGCGTAGTCCGGGTCTGAGTCCTGCGCTTTCAAATTGGTTATAGCGTCCTGTTTAATGCGCTCAAACTCTTTGGCGTCAAATTTAGGAATGGTAATGGCCTCAACGTATAAAGGCCAGGCAGTTTCAAGGTCGCTTTTTATACAGTTTAATTTTAATACCGAAAAGTTTTTGTTGCTGCCGCCATATACGGCTGCACTAATTTTATCAAGTTGGTTTTTAAATTCGTTTTTGCTGTGCTTTAAGGTACCGCATTCGGTAAGTGCGTTAAAAGCCATCGATTCGATACCTATTTTTGTGGCAGGGTAATTTTGCACCCCACCTTTTATAACGGTTTGTATCTCTACAATGTCGTTACCGCTTGGCTGAACAATAACCTTTACGCCGTCAACCATCATTTCGTATGCCTTTTGCTGGGCAAAGGCAGGTTTCACACCTGTTGTGGCAGCGGCAATTAACAATAGATATATATATTTCTTCATCTTAATTTCAATTTAGTTATTTAGCTACAAAAAACGAAGCCACATTTGCCTGTTTGCTTGCCTCGGGCGTTAATATTATTCCGGATACCATTGGCTTACCCACTATATAAGTGTTCAGATATTTAGCTATATCTGCACGGCTAACTTTCTGGTAGTTGTCAGTCAGATCGGTATAGTAATTAAACGATGTACTGCACCATTGAAAACTTAACTGCGACGGCAGCGACGACGGTTTTTCGAGCTCGCGGCTGTGATTACGCAATAATATAGCTTTTGCATCAGCAAGCTGTTCATCGGTATAGTAATCGGCTTTGCCCCATTGGCTCATCTGGTTTTGTATCTCATCATAACACTCTTTGATCTTTGCCGGGTTAGGCACCACAAATAACGATATCATACCGGTGTAATGGCTGGTACCATAGCTTATACCTGCCGATGACGCAAGCCCTTTATCAACAAGCGCCTGTTGTAATTTTGATGAGTTTAAATCCGTTATGGTCGAGAAAACATCAGCAGCAACGGTGGAAGCCGAATCTGTCATGTAAGCCGGCCCCTGCCATGCGTACATCATAAACGGAGTGCGCGCTATCGACATTTCTTTTACAAACGCTACGCTCTTTTCAACCGGTTTAAAGGCGGGTATGGGATATTTTTCGTGTGGGTTGAAGCCGCTGCTGGCCCAATCCCCAAAAATCGCCTCCACCTTTTTAAAGCCATCTTCATGCTTCACATCGCCGCATACAATAAGCAGGCTATTGTTGGGGAAGTAGTATTTGTTTTTGATGATCATCATCTTTTCGGGCGTAGCGGTATTGATCACCTCGTGTATCCCTATCGGCATTTTACGGGTTATCAGGTCGCCCCAAAGGTTTTTGCTGATATCATAGTACAACTGAAAGCCCGGGCTGCTCTCGTTCCGCTGAAACTCTCCGTCAACAACGGGGCGCTCCTTTTTCATGTCTTCTTCGCGGTAAATCGGGAAACGTACCGATGCGTTCATCAGTTTAAGCCCCGCTTCCAAACTATCTTTGCCTATGGTAAAATAATAGTTTACGCGCTCGTTGCCTGTTGTACCATTCCAGATAGCGCCAAGCTCCTGCGTGCGTTTCAAAAATTTCTCCTGATCGGGATAATCTTTATTGGCCTTAAAAAACATGTGCTCAAAAAGGTGAGATAAGCCGCTAAATTCCGGGCCTTCGGTATAGGCGCCATTCTTTACAGCTATTTCAATAGTGGTAAGTGGTACCTTGCTGTTTTCGATAACAACAACATCCAGGCCGTTGGGTAACTTTTTATAAAAGTAGCCTTCGGGTAACCTTGGCTGGGCAACTGCGCACAATGTGGCCGCTATACCAACCGCAGTAAGGGTCAAAAGTTTAGTAATTTTCAGGGTCATATTTAATTGAATTATAACATTAGATTACAATCCCCTAAATATATTACATTAAATTAAAATTTTGGTTATGTCAAAATCACTTGAATTTTATCAACACCTTTTTGCCCGATACACTTTCAAGAAATGGTTTAAATATCAGGCCTGCATTTTCCCTTGCCTTGCCCAACAGGTTCATTTCAGTAGCGGCGTTCAGCATTTTCCTTTCGGCAAGCCGGTAAACATCTTCTACCATCTCCTTACTTTTGTCGGCAAACCAAACGCCCGATACATCGTAAACGCGTGATTTTTGATGATCGAGCTTTACATAGCATACCTCCGGCTGCGGAAGTGTTATACTTATTGTGTCCTTCCCCTGACTTATGTCGGCTTTTTTAACTTTAGTAAGATCTATGCACGCTGTAACCTCTCCAACCGCTACAAACAGCACCCGCGAATCGGGCAGTATAGTATGCAGTTCCTTTTTTTCTACCACATCTTTCATGGCGTATTTAACCAGCTCCAGCTTGCCCATAGCTATAATTTTACTTACCATGGCGTCTTGTGTAACCTGTGTGCGCGTAGTGGCAAATTCGTGTTTGATGTAAAAGAAAAGGAATATCAAACACCCGGTAATAACCAGGGCAAACACCAGGGTAATGGATATGCGGGGACGGGATGTATTGAACATGAGGCGTTGTTTACCAATACCTACAAACAAAAATAGCGATGGTTTGCACCATCGCTATCTGTAAGTTTATTTATTGCCGCTAAACGTAGGTAACGTTCAAAGTAATTGGTACGCTAAGCGCCTTTGATACTATACAGCCAGACTTTGCGCCTTCGGCAACTTCCTTGAATTTAGCCTCGTCAACGCCATCTATCACGGATGCCTTCAATTCAAGGTGAATGCCTTTAATTTCAAGCGCCTGCATATCCAGGTCAAGTATAGCGTCCGTGGTCAGGTCGCCGGGGGTAATGCCCTGCTGCGATAAGGCCGCCCCTACCGCCATGGTAAAGCAGCCCGCATGCGCGGCAGCTATCAGTTCTTCGGGGTTGGTGCCCACGCCATCAGCGAAGCGGGTTTTAAAAGAATATTGAGTTTTGTTAAGCGTAGTACTTTGTGTGCTGATCTCGCCCTTACCTTCCTGTAAGGTGCCGTTCCAATGTGCGTTTGCCGTGCGTTTCATAGTTGATGTTGTTTTAATGAGTTTTTGCTAAAATAGCGATATGTTAGGTTGTATAAAAATATTAGATGTTAAGTAATGATAAATGTGATGCGATCCATTCGGCGATTTACTCACCCGGTCTCCGCTTCGCTCGACCACCCTCTCTCCGCTTCGCGCAAAGAGGGTAGACCTGTATTATTTCTCTACCTTCTTTGCGAAGCAGAGAGGGTCGCGCACGAAGTGCCGCGGGGTGAGTAACACTAACATGCATACGCCAGTTTACCACTTAGCACGCTCGTATTGTACCGGCCATTTAACGTCGTGGCCAAGCTGGTGCGCCGCGCGCAACGGAAAATGTGGGTCGCGCAGCAGTTCACGGGCCATTATCACCATATCGGCCTGCCCCGTTTGTATGATCTCATCAGCTTGTTCAGGTGTCGTGATCAGCCCAACGGCTCCGGTAAGTATACCTGCCTGTTTCTTTATGGCTTCGGCAAACTCCACCTGGTAGCCGGGCTTAAGCGGTATCTGCGCGCCGGCAACGTTGCCCCCGGTTGAGCAGTCTATCAGGTCTACGCCTTTGTCAATTAATATTTTTGCCAGCGCTATAGAATCATCTATTGTCCAGGCGCCCGGTGTCCATTCAGTTGTTGATAGCCTTACAAACAGCGGATAATCTGCCGGCCATACCTCGTTCACTGCATCAATTATCTCCAGTAAAAAGCGTACGCGGTTGTCAAACGACCCGCCATATTCATCTGTACGAATATTGCTTACAGGTGAGAGAAATTCGTGCAACAGGTATCCGTGTGCACCGTGCAACTCAATCACCTTAAAACCAGCCGCCAACGCCCGGACAGCCGCTCCCTTAAAATCTGCAATCACCTTTGCCATGGCTGGTTTGTCCATTTCGGTTGGGGCTGTTTCGCTCCGGCTAAAGGGTAGCGCGCTCGGTGCTAAAGTTTGCCACCCGTTCTCCGCGTCGGGTTGTATTTGTTTGCCTCCATTCCATGGCTCGGTATGGCTTGCCTTACGGCCCGCATGTGCAAGCTGTACACCCGCTACCGCGCCATGTTCTTCAATAAACGTTGTAATTTCTTTCAGTTTAGCAATATGTTCATCTTTCCAGATACCCAAATCGCCGGGACTAATGCGCCCCTCGGGCGATACGGCTGTGGCCTCGGTAATCACCAGGCCGGCGCCACCAACAGCCCTGCTGCCTAAATGCACCAGATGCCAGTTATTTGCAAAACCATCGGTGCTGGAGTATTGGCACATAGGCGATACCACTATCCTGTTCTTAAAACTGATGTTCTTTATTTTTATAGGCGAAAACAGATGTGTCATATTCTTTTGTTTTAAGCAAATAAACAAAAGTTAAAGGCATTGCCATTCATGGATTTGTCATTTAAGTTAGCACTACCAAATGATGAATGCCGAATAAATACAACCCTTTTACGTTGATGGCGTAAGCATTTAATAGTATGTTTACCTGATAAAAAAACTAATTTGACTACTTACACCACATTAATTATACTAAGCGGACTGGTAATATTTAGTTACCTGTTTGATCTGATAGCAGGCAAAACCAAGATACCCTCGGTGATACTGCTGCTATTTTTGGGGATAGGTATCCGCCTGGCGGTTGACTACTTTAATCTGCTTAAAATTAACTTCACAAGCATCTTACCTGCTTTAGGTACGCTGGGATTGATCCTGATAGTATTTGAGGGCGCGCTTGAACTTAAATACACTAAAAATAAGAACGGAGTAATCAAAAGTTCTTTTTTCTCGGCGTTATCTACACTATTGTTAACTTCCTGCTTAATTACCGGCGCCTTTTACTACATAACCGGCGAAAGCGTGTATAAGTGTTTTGTTAACGCCATACCTTTTTGCGTGGTAAGCTCGTCTATCGCTATTCCATCTGCATCGGGCATCAATAAAGAAAAAAAAGAATTCATCATTTACGAGTCGTCCTTTTCGGATATCCTGGCGGTAATACTGTTCAATTTCATGATCAGTAATGAGTCCATCAACATATCGGCCTTTGCCCGGCTAAGCGCCGAACTGGGCGGTATATTGTTGGTTGCCATCGGCTCCTGCCTGTTGCTGCTGTACCTCATCGGCCGCCTAACGCACCATATCAAATCGTTCCTGATAATCTCGATACTGATCCTTGTTTACAGCGTCGGGCAATCATACCATTTATCGTCGCTTATTATCGTTTTAGCCCTGGGTTTGTTTCTAAACAATGCCGGCCAGATAAATATCAGTTGGTTTCGCAAGTACTTTATATATCCAACATTAGGGCACGATATTAAACAACTGTTTCAACTATCGGCCGAGAGCGCTTTTATCATGCGCACCTTCTTCTTTATTATTTTCGGCTACACTATGGATGTTTATCAGTTGCAAAACTGGATGACCATAGTAAACGGCGGCTTGGTTTTATTACTGATATACCTGGTTAGGTATTTATATCTTAAGATTGTTTTACGTACAGGCCTGATGCCTGAGCTGGTCATCATTCCCCGCGGACTGATCAGCGTGCTGCTCTTTTATAATATTCCCACATCAGTTAAAATACCTGCCCTTGGCACAGGCTTATTGTTTGTGGTGATTTTAGGTACCAGCATTATCATGAGCTTGGGCCTTCTTGGCACGAAAAAATCGGCGGCGCAGGAGTTTAAAGATGTTTAATTGTGTGCATCGCCTGCAAATTTGTCGGTTTCCTTTTTGCTTATAACCAATAATACGTCGTCGGTATCAAGCGGCAGGTAGCCGTACTCGTAACAGTAATAGTACCTCGCTCCTGCCTGTGTTTGATAGCTGCTTGTAAAATAGTCAAAGTCAAAACCCTTTTGCAACATCTTTTCGCGGCTTACCCTGGTTTTACCTCCGGGGTTTAGCTCTTCCATAATCCGGCGGTTCCGGCGTAATACATTATTGATGTTACGCACCAGGTTATAGCTATTACTATTAAGCTGATTATTGTAATTGTTACGGCACAGGTCGTTACAAAACTTTTTATCGGCACGCCCATGCAGCAACGTGCCGCAATCAAGGCATTTCTTTCCGCGATCATACCTTAAAGATAAACAAAAAATTATCCGTTTGCAAACGCTTGCAAACGGATACTGTCGTTTATAAGCGCTTAATAACCGACTCTACTTTGCTCACTACCACAATTTTGTGCTGTACATAATTTTCTAAATATAAAAACCCGATATAATGGCAACAATAAAAAACAGTGTAAGGTTGATAGGCAACATAGGCATGGACCCTGATGTAAGGACCTTTGATAATAATCGCAAAATGGCGCGCCTGTCGTTAGCTACCAACGAGAGTTACAAAAACGATAAGGGCGAAAAGGTTACCGACACCCAATGGCATAATGTGGTGATGTGGGGTGCGCAGGCAACCATGGCCGAAAGCTTTTTAAAAAAGGGCGACAGCGTACTTGTGAAAGGCAAGCTGGCTTCCCGCAGTTACAGCGACAAGGATGGCGTAAAACGCTACGTAACCGAAGTGGTGGTAAATGAGTTTATAAAAATAAGCAACAAGGAATAAACGTGGATTGAACAAGCCAGGTGCAGTGACCGTGTGGCTAACAATAGGATTCAAAAACAAAAGAGTGGCACTGATTATTGGCTTGGCAGGATCGCGCCTGCGGGGCCAATAATTAAGGTGCATCAGGGTGTTGATACTGCTACAGGGAGTACCTTTCCGTTAAAAAAGCGCTGACCGGTTATCGCGAAATCAGCAATATATTTGCCCATTTCAAACGCCATAACCGGCGATTCATAACCGGGGAAGGCTTGTTCAAGCATTTCGGTTTGTGCCGAGCCAAGGGCCAGGCAGTTTACCTTTATGCCTTGTTCAGCAAACTCCTGCGCCAGGCACTCGGTCAAGGTATGCAAAGCGGCCTTGCTTGCAGAGTACGCAGAAAGGCCATTAAATTTGGCGCTACCCTGAAACCCACCCATACTGCCGATGTTAAGGATATGGGAGCCATCGCCCATAAATTGCAGCAAGCTTTGAATAATGCGCACGTGCCCTATATAGTTACTTTGCAGCATTTCTACAAAGTCGGTTTCCAGCAACTGGGTAAAAGGTTTGTTTATCAGCACACCGGCGTTATTTATCAGCACATCAACGCGGCCGTCAAAGTTAGAGGTGATGAACTGCTGCAACCCCGCGTAATCATCATGCACAATATCAAAAGTTATGGCATATAGTTCGCATTCGGGGTTAAGGCCTTTGGCAATTTCAAGCAGGCGGGTCAGTTTATCCTGCGAACGCGCAAGCGCTATTACCTTGTGTTTACCTGATAATATCAATTCTAATACAGCTTCAAACCCTACGCCGCTGCTGGCGCCTGTAATAATAATGTTCATGTAGCCCCCCTAAACCCCTTAAGGGGAATGATATAATTCTGTGCAAAAATAGTGGAAGATCTTAAACAACCAACCTTTCTTCTACCGGATGTTTAATGAGGTACAAGCCATCATTTATCAGTTTCTTATACTCGGGCTGGTTTGCGGCCTTCTGTATTAAAAATTGTCTTATTTCGGCAGCCAGGGCCGGCTCTGCGCCTTCGTGCTCTAACAGTTCCAGTATTTCTAAAGCACACAGCCAGTCGTCGTAATGAAATTTCTGAAGCATCAGCCACACATTGCCCAAAAAGCCGAGATCGCCGCCGGTATGCCGGCGGTTACGTACCTGCTGGTACAACTTATGCAGCTCTTTTGTGCGTTGGTCATACTCGGGATGGTGGGTACCGGTATTCGATTTGTAAGCTATCTCCAGGAAGGCATCCTTGTCGGCCGCGCCACAAAAAACCGATGTTAGGGTTTCACCAACAGCCATGTCGTAAACACCCCATGAAGGGTCGAATAAGACCTGCCCCACCTCGTCTAAAACAATACAATTTTCGAATTTTATCAAGAAAATTCTCGAATTTTTTGAAGAAATTTCCGTTACTTTTCCTGAAACTTTAATGCCGTTTTCAAAAGTAAGCGAAGCTTCCTTACCGGTTTCAATTCCCGCGGTTTTAAGGTCATCGGCGGTAAAATTTTCGAGTGGTTTATCGCAACCCTTCAACCTGCCCACCGGCGAGCTGAACCCATCTTTATGATAATCTTTACCGTGCCCTTTTAACTCTTTGTTATCAAACGCCAGGGCAGACTGGCCGGTAGTTTTGATGAATACAGGATTGCCATTTTCATCCGCCGTAAACGCTGTAAACGTTCCGGACACCTGCAAGCCCGAACTATAAAGAACGGTGCAGGTGTTTTTACAATCGATAGCCTTTTGAAGCCCGTAAGCACCTCCCCTGCGAAAGGCCATAGTATCGGCAAATTCTTCAAGCACATCTATCAGATTTTGAAAAGTTGGCGTTACAAAAAGCTGCGGCTGCGTTTTGGTAATATCGTAACTATAGTTAACAGCATCTATGGTATAGGGTAGTTTTTTAACCTCGTTGCTCATGCAGCTGGCGCTTTCGCCGATAGACGACAGCAGCCCGGCCCCATATATTTTTGGGTCTTGTAAAGTGCCTATCAGTCCGTACTCCACCGTCCACCAGTGTAAGCGGCTCAGCATGGCCATTTCAGATGGCTCACCCATATTGTTTTGGTGCCAGGTAACCAGTTCGTCGGCCTTTTTTATTGCAGCTTCATCAGCATCAGGCATTTCCTTTAATATGGATAGGGCGCGTATAGCTTCATATAATTCAAAATCCTGCGCGCTGAACATCGCTTTAGCACCTATCGACCCAAAATAGCTTAGGTATTGGTGGTAATCTTTATCGGCAATGATAGGCGCGTGGCCTGCCGATTCGTGAATAATATCGGGAGCAGGGGTATATTCGATATGCTTTAACTGGCGTATGTCTGCAGCTATAACCAGTACACGGTAAGCCTGGTACTCCATAAACGCGGCAGGCGGTATAAATCCGTCAACTGTCACCGCTCCCCAGCCAATTTTGGCCAGCGCGTTATTCATGTCCTGCAGGTCGGGTATCTTCTCGATGGTAAGCCCCGCTTTTTGCAGGCCCGGGATATATGGGTAATAGGCCACATCTTTTAAATAGCTATAGTTCTGGCGCATTACGTAGCGCCACACAGCATGATCTACAGGAGTATAGTGCTCGTAATGCTGGTCAACTATAAATTGCTTTAAATGGCGTGGCAATGCCGCAACCTGCGGGTTATTAAAATCATTAAAATCGCTCATTGGTTAGCTCCGGGTTTATAAGTAACCAAAATTAGGAAATTAGGTTTAGGTAAATTGCTATTGTATCAGATAATTTGCAGAAAAATAGCCTATAATTGCGACAGGCGAACAGGGATAAGAATTTAATATTCTAATTGTCGCCAGTTTCAAAATTATCTTCTGCCTTAGGTAAACCATCAGACAACCGGCTTGGTCTGATAACGTAGTATATACCCAACAAGGCCACCAGTAATGATATGATATAAAATGTGCCGGGTAAAAATACCGCCAGGCTTTTTTCCATCGGGAAAAATTTGGTGAGCCAGGTAAATACGGTTTCGCGTATGCCCGCGCCGCCAACACTTATGGGCACAATAGTAGCCAGGGCCGATATCAGGAACGAAAGCAGGTAGGGCGAATACTTGCCATCAAAATCCTGGCCTATCATAATAAAAACAATGGCCAACAATTGCAGGCTTTGCACACCTATAGCTTTTACGTGCGCCTGCCAAAAATAGAGCGTGTACTCCCTGAAAAATTTATAAGCCACAAAATAATATATGCCCGATGCTACTACAAAAATGCTTAAAGGTATACCGATATGGATATCTATCTGCGGGATCAAAAATATCAGCGCAACAATAATTAAACCTATTGCCCAAAGGCCGCTTAACCTATCGAACATAATAGCCCAAAACACTTTTTTGGCCGGCAGCTTGTAGTTTTTATTAAGCAGGTATATTTTGTATCCGTCGCCGCCGATACCGCCGGGTAGCAGGAAATTATAAAATAAACCCAATAGATATAACCTGAAGTTGAACCTGGGGTCGAGCTTAAGCCTTATAGATTTGAAGAAGCTGGACAAGCGCCATGATGATAACACCATGGAGGCGAAAAAGCTTAACAGCGCGGCAAACATCCACCAGTAATTGGCATGCAGCAGCCTGTACTTAACGTCCTGAAAATTTACTTTACGGAACACGAAGTACAACAGCACCGAGGTAACCGCAAATTTAAGCACCACTTTGGTGATGCTCCATAAGCGCTGTTTCCAGGTTTTGGGGGCAACCAGTTCCTGTGCTTCGTCCTCTTCGGCTTGGGCTAAATTTTTCATTCGGGTGCAAAGGTAATAAATTAGCGATTAGTTGATTTGAGATTAGAGATCAGTAAAGTTGATTGAGCAAGGATTTTTGATCAGAGGCCAGTTAACTTTTCGCGGCAGCAGGTGCGGAGGCATTGACAATTTGATAAAAAGTTTACAGTTAGATGAGGGCAGAAGCCTGCCTATCTCTAATTAACTTATCACTAATCTTTAAAAAAAGGTATTTTTGCGCAAAATTTTTATCAGATATGGGCAAGGTAAATGTTGGTATAGTGCAAATGAGCTGCACGGCAAATAAGCAGGAAAATCTGGATAAGGCCATTGTAAAAGTTAGGGAAGCTGCCGCTAAAGGTGCGCAGATTGTTTGCCTGCAAGAGCTTTTTACATCGTTGTATTTTTGCGATGTAGAGGATTACGACAACTTTAAACTGGCCGAACCTATCCCCGGCCCTTCAACCGATGCTTTATCGGCTGTAGCAGGTGAGCTGGGCGTGGTTATCATAGCCTCGTTATTTGAAAAACGCGCACAGGGTGTGTACCATAACACTACCGCGGTGTTAGATTCCGATGGAAGTTACCTGGGCAAGTACCGTAAAATGCATATACCCGACGACCCGGGCTTTTATGAGAAGTTTTACTTTACCCCCGGCGACCTGGGTTACAAGGTTTTCAAAACCAAATTCGCTACCATAGGCGTATTAATTTGCTGGGACCAGTGGTACCCCGAAGCTGCACGTATCACCGCCTTGATGGGCGCCGAGATATTGTTTTACCCTACCGCTATTGGCTGGGCCACTACGCAGGACAAAGCAACCAACATTAAACAATACAACGCCTGGCAAACCATACAGCGCGGGCACGCGGTTGCCAATGGCGTACACGTGGTAAGCGTAAACCGTACGGGCGATGAAGCTGGTGTAAAATTCTGGGGAGGGTCATTCTTTGCTGATCCGTTTGGCGAGATATTGCACCAAACCACCGTTGACCAGGAAGAGGTAATTGTTAAAGAGCTTGACCTGAACCAATCTGATTATTACCGCAGTCACTGGCCGTTTTTGCGCGATAGGAGGATAGATTCTTATCAACCTATTACGAAGAGACTTTTAGATAATGATTAAATTACTAACAACATCCCACGCGTCCTTGCGAGGTACGAAGCAATCTTCGATAGAAAGGCCGGCGACAAGCATGGCGAAGATTGCCACGCCACCACTTGCAATGACGGTTTGAAAATATAATAACCAATAACACCCACGCGTCATTGCGAGGTACGAAGCAATCTCTTCAGGACAATTATACACTTTGCACAATAGACTTGCTTAAAGAGATTGCTTCGTACCTGGCAATGACGGTTTGAAAATATAACCATGAGCCAACCAATCAACTTACCTACCGGATTCCACTTCCCTGCCGAATGGGCTAAACATACTGCCACATGGCTTAGCTGGCCGCATAAGGAGGCTTCGTGGCCGGGTAAACTGGGGATGATCTACGGTAAGTATGCTGAGTTTATCGAAGTGCTTACCGAGGGTGAAATTGTCCGCATTAACGTAGTTGATGAGCAAATGGCGGCCTTTGCCAAACAACAGCTGGATGTGGTTGGCGCCGATCTGCGCAAGGTTGAGTTTTTTGAGTTTGGAACAAACGATGCCTGGTGCCGCGATCATGGTCCGGCTTTTTTGGTGAACTACGATACTAAAGAAAAAGTAATTGTAGACTGGGGCTATAACGCCTGGGGCGATAAGTATCCTCCGTACGATCTGGATGATGTTATCCCAACAAAAATAGCCAACCACTTTAACCTGCCGGTGTATAACCCCGGTATTGTAATGGAAGGCGGCTCGGTTGATTTTAACGGCGCGGGCACTTTGCTTACCACCACCGCCTGCCTGCTCAATAAAAACCGTAATCCGCATTTAAACCAGCAGCAGATTGAAGGCTACCTGCAAAACTACTACGGTGTTGAGCAAATACTTTGGCTGGGGGATGGTATTGTTGGCGACGATACCGACGGCCACATTGACGACATTACCCGCTTTGTAAACACAGATACCGTGGTTACCGTTGTGGAAGAAAACAAGAACGACGAGAACTACCACATACTGCAGGAGAACCTGCAAACCCTGAAAACCATGCGCCTGCTAAACGGCAAACAGCTGAACATTGTTGAGCTGCCCATGCCCGAGCCGGTGATATACGATGACCAGCGCCTGCCGGCATCGTACGCCAACTTTTATATTGGCAATGCCGCGGTGGTGGTGCCTACTTACCGGTCGCATCATGACGATAAGGCTTTGGATATTTTACAAGGCTGCTTTCCCGACCGGAAGGTGGTAGGCATCGATTCCACGGACATCATCTGGGGCCTGGGGAGTTTCCATTGCCTGAGCCAGCAGGAGCCGGCGGTGTAGTTTCTGGCAGCACAACATAATACCAAGGCGCATGAAATAATCCTTTCTTTTGATACACTTCAACACTTGTACCTAAAGGGAGAGATAAGTATTGTTGCCTGGTTACGCTCTCGCTTTGATTTTCTATTTGTCCTGGCCAGGCCGCTATTTTAAAGTAGTAATGGGTGCCGCCTTTGCCCTTTGTTATGTAAGCATCTATTACAGAACTTTGATACATTACAGGTTTTGAATAATCAAATACCTGGTTTACCAATACATTTAATCCAAAACCATAGGCCATAGAAGTAATGGCGATAGCTGCTATTTGTGTATTTATATTTTTTACTGATCTGTCCAATCCGTTTTTATACAAAAAAATAAACAGCACCACTGCAATTAGCAAAGCGGGAAATAAAATAGGTAGAAAATTCAACACGTGATTGTCTATCAGCGCTGCCATTAATACCGACGCAACCAAAAACATAAAACCAAACCCAATTGCAGGGTAACTACTTTTATCACCTTCATTAAAGAACTTTACGATGTGCTGCGACCTTGATAAGATGTACAACCCACCAACAGGGCATGCAATACCAATAAACACCATCACGTAACTTTGTTGCGCCACAATAGCAATAAATGGCATCATAAATCCAAAAAGGTTGTATCCAAGGGCTTCCAGTTTCGCCTTATCAATATTTTCCTTACGTTCCGGTTCGGAGTCTCCTATGCTTTCATCCTGCAATATCATCTTCTCCCGGGCGGCATATTCAATTTTATCCAGATCTGTAAAATTGCCTTTTATCCATTTAAAAAGGTCTTCAGACCGATAATAGTCGTTAAAATTTCTTATGATAAGCTTTTCACCCGAATTTGTCTCTAAGCTTACATATTTCTGTTTTGCTCTGTACCCCAAAATATCAACTATAGCCACTCGCTTATTGCGAAAGATATTCTTGTAAATAATAGCGGTATTGGTGATAACAACCTTTCTTATGATAAGATTGATAAACAAGGCAAACAGCATTATTGCCGGCGATAAAATAAATATGTAAACCGACTTGTTATCTTGTGCCCGGGTTGCTATTAAGTTTATAAGAAGTACTGCTATCCCGGCCATTATCAACCCGTAAATCATCTTCCAAAAAAGCCCCACCCTATACTCCTGTGCCATTGTAATTAATTAGGTATCCTAAAGTATGCAGAAATATGTATATGGCTACACATAATTTTTTACCGACAATTTACACCCCCTTACCGACTACTTTAATGATATTGCCAATATTGAGTTTGCATATCTGCAATCTTAAGTTAGTTTTGGTTAACATTAAATAGAACAATACCATGTCCGATCATATAAACGATTTAAACCGCACCCCAAAAAACAAGGTTTTAGCCGGGGTAATCCTATTGGCAGTGGGCGGTATACTGCTTATAAAACAATTCAACTTTTTCTTTTTCCCCGGCTGGCTGTTCAGTTGGCCAATGTGGGTTATAGTTTGGGGGCTTTACTATGGCGCCAAACACAACTTCCGTAAACCGTTTTGGTTTATACTGGTCATTATCGGCGTAGGCAATTTACTTGACGAGGCGTTTCCAAGTTTTGACGTAACCGCGGTTACATGGCCGGTATTGCTGATCGCTTTTGGCCTGTGGATCATCATGAGGAAAAGAGGTGAAGCCCATACAGAAACCACCGCTTATTGGGATAAAAAATACAGCGCTGACGCTTACACAGGCGATAAACCCTTGGCAAATTTTGACACCGCGAACAACGGCGACGAAGCGGCTAACCCTACCGGCAGCATGCCGCCCCCCTCTGAAGACGATTTCTTAAACGCTACCGCCATTTTTGGCGGGGTTAATAAAACCATTCTGTCAAAAAATTTCAGGGGCGGCGATATCACCAATGTTTTTGGTGGTACCGAGCTTGATTTTACACAGGCCGATATTCACGGACGGGTTATTATTGACATTACCCAAATGTTTGGCGGTACAAAAATAATAGTTCCGGCCAACTGGCATGTAGTGCCCGACCTTGCGGCTGTATTTGCGGGCGTTGATGATAAAAGAATAAAACAGGCCAAAACCAGCACTACTGATAAGGTTTTGGTATTAAAAGGAGTATCGGTGTTTGCAGGGATCGATATCCGCAGTTATTGATAAAGGGAACTAAAAGATCACTAACGCTCTATTTTGGAGATCGAGTGAGGTTTAACAAACAGCGCCTTTTAAGCACTCTCCTTTGGAGAGGGTTTGGATGAGGCTAAATAACAAACAGCACCTTTTAAGCCCTCTCCTTTGGAGAGGGTTTGGGTGAGGCTAAAGGAGGTATCTTATGAACTGGTATGTAGCAAAATTGGTTTTCAGGGTAATAAGCGGCAACGGTGACCATAACGCGCAGTTTGACGAGCAACTGCGTCTAATAAACGCCGATACCGAAATACAGGCGTATGAAAAAGCGAGCCTGATTGGCCATGCCAACCAGGACAGCTTTTTAAACGTACAAAAGCAAACTGTTAAATGGCAATTTATTGATGTTGCCGAACTAAACGCTTTAAGTGGTTTAACAGATGGCACCGAGCTTTACTACAACATACATGAAGCACCTGACCCGGACCTTTACATTGCCTGGGCACACCATAAAAGCGCCCTGCTGGGTGCAAAAAACTAAACCTAACTAAGTAAAAGTTTTGACGGAATCACAAATATCACAATCAAAATTACTTGGGGCCTTCGCGGTTTGCGGCCTGGTTTGGGCTGCCTTGCAGGCCTATATCATACATAGCTTTGGTTTCCCCTGGATAACGGCCATCACCGACAGTGCCGTAAGCGCTATGTTGTTATCCGGCGCATGCTGGCTGATCAACAATAACCTGCGCTACTACCAGCCCGATAAAGAAAGCTATGTATACCTGTTAATTTGGTGCGCAGCCCTGGCCGCCGCCTGCATTGCCGGATGCCGTTACATAATGCCGCTATTTAATATGGGACAGGTATATTTCAATTTCCTGCAGCAATCGCTGGTCATTAGGTTCTTTACGCTGTTCCTTGCTATTGGATGGATGGCTATGATCAGCGCCCTGTGGTATTCGCAGCTTGACCATAAAAAAACCGTTGAGCGTAAAACCGAGGCCGAAAAGCTTGCCCGCGACGCCGAGCTTTATAACCTTAGGCAACAATTGCAGCCCCACTTTTTATTTAACAGCTTAAACTCTATAAACGCGCTTATTGGTTTTAAGCCCGAACTGGCCCGTAAAATGATACACCAGTTATCAGACTTTTTACGTGGCACACTTAAGAAAGACGATCAGCTTTTGGTTCCGCTGACCGATGAGCTTGCGCATCTAAATTTATACCTTGAGATTGAAAAGGTACGTTTTGGGCACCGCCTGCAAACCGAAATTAGCTGCGACGCCAAATGCGGCGAAGCAACGCTGCCGTCGCTGCTGCTGCAGCCATTGGTAGAGAACGCCATTAAATTTGGTTTATACGATACGACCGACGAGGTTACAATAAGCGTGCGCGCCGAAACAGAGGACCAGTATCTGGTCATCATGATACAAAACCCGTACGACCCAAAAACAAGCAGGCCCCGCAAAGGCACAGGTTTTGGTTTAAGCGGGGTACAACGGCGGCTTTATTTGATATTTGCCCGTAACGATTTGATGGAAACTCACGCAAATGATAATATATTTACAACCGTAATAAAAATACCGCAGTTATGATCAGCGCTTTAATTATTGACGACGAGCCTTTGGCCCGTATGGTTGTACAAGAATATTTGCAGGCTTTCCCTCAGATAGAGGTTGTGCAGGAATGCGGCGATGGCTTTGAGGGCCTGAAAGCCATACAACAGTACCAACCCGACCTGATATTCCTGGATGTACAAATGCCAAAAATAAACGGCTTTGAAATGCTGGAGCTGGTAGATAACCCGCCTGCTGTAATATTTGCCACCGCTTTTGACGAGTACGCCATAAAGGCTTTTGAAGCGCACGCGGTAGATTACCTTTTAAAACCTTTTAGTAAAGAGCGCTTTAATAAGGCCATTGAAAAACTTTTGGCGCAGGCCCCCGCAGGCCCAACCCCGGTTACCAAAACCAATCCGTTGCTGGAAGAAGCTGCACAGTCGCCCGCGCAAAACGAACGCATTGTGGTAAAAACCGGCACCAAAGTAAAGATCATATCTGTACAGGATGTTGAATACCTGCAGGCCGACGACGATTATGTAAGTGTTGTAACCGCCGAGGGTGCTTTTCTCAAAAATAAGACGATGGCCTTTTTTGAGAAAACGCTCGACCCGCGGTACTTTGTCCGGGTGCACCGTTCTTACATTATCGCCATACAGCAAATTACACGTTTAGACCCATACGAAAAAGACAGCCACCTGGCTATCCTTAAATCGGGGGCCAAAATACCGGTAAGCAAAACCGGCTACGTAAAATTGAAGCAGGTTTTGGGTATATAACCTGCCTTTAAGCCTGATGGTACTACATCCTGTCGAGCTTTACGCTCTCGGGCGAAGTAAGCATAAGCGGCACCTTTTCTACCGTTACAAAACTCATGTCGAGGCCAAAGTTGCGCTCTTCTGAGATACTCACCTTTTTAAGGCCGCGGTAAATGAACATGATAATTTTTTCGTAAAAGGATAGATGATGCGAACGCGATAATACCTTCTCTATCACCACAAACCTAAAGTCGCCCACAATTTTGTGTTTGTTTAACGATCTGTAAGTACTGGTAATATCTATTTCGCCATTTTTCACCAGGTCTTCAACCACCTTGCGGAACAGCAGGTTTATTTGTTGTTCTACCCTGAAGCCGAGTTTAAAATCGATGCGGATAAGTTTGCCGGGCACTAAAAAATTAACCTCGTATTCGCTTTTATATGGTTCGTCTACCACATCTACATGCACCAGCCAGTAAACATCTGCACGCTTGGGCTGCTTTTGCAATATCGAGTAAATGATCTTTGATTCTATCTCGGAGTTGAAGTTGGCGCTGGTTAAATACACCAGTTGCGAGGCATATTTGGGCACGGTATCATCCTCGCTAAGTTCTTTCAGGATATTATAGTAGTCGTCGATC